>CALRPU020000029.1:0-69834 GCA_943370175.1 Hydrogenophaga intermedia
GTTCAACCACGTCCGACTGCTCACGCCGATTGGGGGCATCCCTCCGGCAGAGGCTGAGGCAAACTACTGGAGGCAACTCGCCGCCAGCGACACCTCGACAGCGGTGTCAACTTAAACCAATCGGCCTCCTTGAAATCCGGGGCGGTTCAGTTGGCATAGGACGCAGTGGGCGCCGTTTTCTGGGCCTGGGAACGGGCTGTCGGGATAGGCTTCCTTTGCTACGAAGTCCATCGCACTGCGCAGCAATACTTCCCAAGGCTCCGAGCCGGTGCCTGCAACTTGCGCGCCGTCGGCCTTGAGCTTCTCGGCGACCAGTTTGGCTGCGGCCTCGGCTGCCAGCAGCGCTACAAAGGCCTGCCTCAGTTGGTCGACCGCTTCGTCCTGCAGAGGGGTTGTGCGCTCGGTCAGTTCGCCCGTCAATGTGGACATGCGCATGAGCAAGCGCCTGATGCCCGCCGCCTGCCTGGCCGGGTCTTGGTCGCTGAATAGCTTGCGTAGGGTCGCCAACTCGAGGGTCTCTTGCTCCGAAAGCTTCGCCAATGCCTCGAATTCCTGGGGTTTGCTCTGCCGTCCGAGCTTCGCGATTTCACGGCCCACGACGTGTTGCCCAGCCAAGGTTGCTAGCTGGTTGAGGTCAAAGCGGCCCGCCGCCCGTTCCAGTTCAAGCTGGTCTTGGGTGGCCGTCATCGCCTCGGCCAGGCCATGCATGACTTCGAGGCCGCCGGGGACGAACAACACCTTTGCTTGGCTGTCGACGAACACCCTGGCGCAGTGCGCATCGAACACGGAGATTTGGGACAGCGCCGGCGGCGACGCCATGTTCGCCGCCCATCCGTCGGATTTCTCGGCGCCACCTTCCAGCCAGTCGATAGTGGCGCTCGCCGCGGCGTCACCTTGGCCCTGCACATAGACGTTGGGAAGAATGTCCTCAACGTTTCGCGCACGGCAGGCCTTCTTGAGCGCGCGTGCGTAGCCAGACTTTCCGACGCCGTTGTAGCCATAGACAACGGTGAGCCCATCCGCCACGAAGGTCAGGCTCTGCTGGGAGTCAATGGCATTGAGGCTCTGCGGATCTCTGAGCGCACAAAGGCTGACGTTGACGCCCTCCTGCGCCGCGGCCGGAATCTGAGCCGGGTCGAGCGGGGCGGGTAGGCGGCCTTTCGGGTCTTTGAAGCCATGGTGCACTTTGACCAGCGCAACCAAGTCTTCCCTGTCGCCTGGGCCCAAGTTGCCCTGCTTAAGCAGTCTGCGGGCACAGTCGCTCAGCCACGGTGGCTGTTGGGCAAGCCAACCGCCGATGTCCTGGATGATTTGCATCCTCGCGCTCCCCTAACGACGCTTCTTCGCGTCTTTGGAAGATGTTGCCATATGTAATGGGTGATTGACTGGACCCATCGCAACGAGATGACTCGCTTCACAACGTCGCTGGCGCAAGGTCGTCGTCCTCGGACTTCAAGCCCGATTGACGACCGCAGCGCCCTCGACACCAGTCGTTGAAACGATCGGCCTGTCAATTGCGCTGGCGACTGCTTTATGCCGAGTAGCGCGACCCAACGTCTGATCGCAGACTACAGCAACCGCTGCAGAGCAGGCCTTCGTGTAGCGGGTCTACAAAGGGGTGGCGAAGGTCGCTCGAATGGCCGCCACCAGTTCCTTTGGATACTACATGGCGGCAAAGCGACCACCTTGCGCAGCTTGGTTGTTGTGCCGGCGTCTGTGCTGGCCGAAGCGCGGGCGGCGATCGCCAAGCTCCAGCACATCCTGGGCAAGAAGACCGTTGAGAACGAGACCCTAAGGGAAGCGGTGCAGTACGCAGCAAAGAGAAGTGGATTGCGCGCTCGCTTGTGCAAGCCCAGCTATTGCGCCCCAGCGACTGGGTCGATGGCAGGACGCAACTCAAGCCGCTTGACGATGCGAAGTTGCTGGGGAAGTCCGCGAGCAGGTCACTGCACTAACCAGGCATGGCTACCACCGTTGGTCCCGGGCGCAGATAGTCAATGCCCAAACTGCTGCAGGATTGCGCCGAGGTGGACAACAGCATCGGCTGATGTGCACAGTGGATACGAGGTCGGTTGCCTCTCGGTCAACACAAGCTGGACTGGATGGTCAGTACGGCCTGCTGAGCCGTCACCAAATCATTGGGCGCGCTGGTTACTGAGGGGTAGTGCCTGCGGGTCTACGCGATTTGAGGCCGCCTGTGCTAATGCTGGGTCTTCGAAGGGCATCATTTCAGCAGAAAGGGCGGAATGTAGGAGTAGGCTTTCCCTGTATATACACGCTGACCACGCAATCCTTTACTGTTCAAGTATGCAACAATATCTGCCGCATCCCTGTAATCACCGTTCATATCTAGGTTTTCTACACCAAGGCGCCGCAATTCTCCAGCGGAAGGAACCCAAAGCGTGTACTCACGCACGACTCCTCCCGCGGAGGTTTCTCCCAGAGTCAGTAGGCCCGAGTAAATTATTAGATCGAGAGATGTTTTGGCTTGAGCAAATAGTATCTGCTCGCGCAGAAGCAACTTCTCCTTCTCCACAAGACGCGGCCCAAGATCCATGGCGGCGCGAAACGGCTTGAAGCTATGGCCGCCATGCCAACCCACGACCGCACTCGGTGCAACTTCACGCCGAGATCCCGCAACAAATATATAGTTTGCGCAAGATGAAAGACAAAAATCTAAAACTCTAACTACAATGCCGCGCTTCTGAATTGACTCAGCTATTTCAATGGCGGACTCAGTAACTCCTCCTTCACTCGAAACGGAAACTACTTTAACCTTATCACTAACGAGTTTACGGAACTTCTCTGCCACGCTTGGGGTTAATACCCCTGAAATGCGAAGCTCCGTTTCATCTATCAACTCAGCTTGTCCGTCAACAATTTCATTGCAATAAACTGCCGATGCAAAGGTAGCCAATACAGAGATTACCGCTCGCTTTACCAGTACGCGCATATTATGAGGAGCGTGGCCACACTTTGTGTGCCCACACTCCAATCCTTATGAATTACTGCCTTTCACGTGCGTGGAAGCGGTTGGCCTCCAGCCCCTTCCTGTTTAAATCTCCACGGAGCCTTCCCGCACTCCTCGAGACGGTTGCTGCAGTCGAGCAGGGCAAGAGTTCCATCCGCGCGCTCCTAACGGCTGCAGCTCAACCGATCGGAACGGTCATCGGTGATGTTGGCACGAGGCTCGAGTAGCCGCCAATGGACCGACTACCCCCAGCCTCGTGGAGGTCCTGCGCCCGATTCCTCCAGCGGTTCTGAATCGCTTAGTTTGGTGCCCACAGAACCGGCAGCAGCTCAAGTAGGGCAGCCGAACTTGAAATCCATGACCACTACAAATGCCGACCGCCTTCGAGCCAAGCTCACAAGGCCCTTTCACGTAGCGCTGTTTGATGCAACGCTGCTGAGCCTTCGCGACCTTGGCAACCCCCTCCGCGCCACCAACTTCTCAAACGGATTTCGCGAGCTTACCCGCAACATACTAGACAGCCTTGCCCCTAAAGAAGAGCTCCAGGCTAGTCCCTGGTTCAAGCCCGACCCGACGTCAAGGGATGGGTTCACCCGTCGACATCGAATTCAATATGTCATTCATGGAGGATTGTCGACGAAGTTCGCAGAGGAGGAACTTGGCATTGATGTTGACGGCGAGGCAAAGGCGTTGCGCGACGCCGTCGACAAGCTCAACAAGTTCGTCCACGTAAATGAGGCCACATTCGCCATCGACTCAGAGCAGATCAATGAGATATCTGAAGGTGCCATCGAGGCCCTAGCGGACCTGATTGACTGTGCCGCCAACTGTAGGCGAAGCCTATGCGATCACCTTGAGGGACGCGTTCACAAGGCTTTGCTTCGAGAAGCCTTGCGGGAGACTATTGACAACATTGACATTGTCGCTACGCACCACACCGTCGAAGGCATAGGCCTCGAAGAGGTGAATGTGGTCAGTGTCACGGGAACACAGCTCACACTCGCCGTCTCCGGCCACGTCGAAGTCGAACTTCAATGGGGGTCGGGAGGAGACCTTCGTCGGGGTGAAGGAGCGACGGCGCACGATTCGTTTCCGCTCGCGTGTGAGTTCACCAGTAGCGTGAAGACACCGGACAAGTTTGAGTTGACTCCTGGCTCTCTGAAGGTGGACAACGATTCTTGGTTCAGCATCTCCGATGACGACGACAACTAAGAACGCCAACCAGTTACGGGTAATTCGGCAAATTGGAGAAGCTAGCCTCAAGTACTCCGCAAAGGTGCCTTGACCGACGACCAATCTCTTGGCCGTTGAAGGTAGAGAGTCTGAGGACAAATAGGCACACGGCAGTAGCCATTACTTCAGCGGCCTGCCGCCAGTTGGTTCTCGCGATATGTAGCCATCGTCTGTTCGCCGCGATTGGACCTCACACACTCAGTCTCGACGGAATTCAAACTTTGCGGCTATACGAGGGTTTCGTGTGTGACGGCAGTCCGCTCTGGCCACGGTCACAACCAATCAAGAGGCATACGGCTGGGTTCCCGAAGGACCATGCACGGCGGCTGCGACGGCGATGCATCCAGACAAGGCCACAGCGGTCAGTTGGCTGCGGAAGCAAGCTTCCGCGTTGGCGTAGAGGTTGAAGTTGAATCGACCCATAGGTGCCTCCTTCTTGGCGTTGTGGTTGAGGTTGCTACGCGATTTGGTGTCGCGGTTAGGACTTGACTTCACGGTTGCCTTTGCAGCCGAGTTAGTGCGGTTAGTACCGCTCGCGCGGTAGGGAATGCTGTAACCCTGTCCGATCATCGCGTCTTGACCAGCCGTATGCCTCCTGCAGATAGTTGAGAGTATCCTTTCGAATTGTGCCAGAGCGGCGAAGCAGCGGCTCCTCGCTCGGGTCGGTTCGAACGCCACCTCAGGACCGGTCAGTCGTGACCGACCGGTCATGGCCGGCATCGTGAGTTGGCGACCGGGCCAATAAGCTGCCGATCGGCCCGTAGGCGATGGCGTCGGAGTTGATCCAGGGCAAGATTCCTGACCGGGTGTCGGCGCATCTTGTCCGGCCCTCAACTCGATGGCGATATGTACTGGCGCTTGCGGGCCGCACCTCAGAAGAAGTCATCCAAATCCAGGCACCCAAGTGCGGCGCCCCAGACACCTAAAAATGCCGCCTGCACCTAGAAGCGTTGTCCCCACCCTTGAGGCCAGTCGAGCAAATTGGATTGATGCGGTTGCTACCCCCGCCTTCGCACCACGAAAAACATTACGAAGACGCCGACGGCATAGCCTGCCGCGATCATGCATGCTCGATAAACCGCTTCACCAGCGGGATACCGGTCCATCATCAAGAGATAGTTGGTCAGGAGCACTGCGCAGAGGAAGCCTAGTAGTGCCAGATGGTTTCCCTTTTGCGCGAGACGAGGGCCGTATCGGACTACCATGTAGCAGAATACGGTAGAGTTTGCCAAGAGTTGAATGTCCAGTGTGCTCAATTTGAACGCTCACAATGTTTTGTTGGCGCCGACCGAATTTTGACCACGGATCACCGAGAAGCTGTGACGACGGGGTGGAACACACTCACTACTCTTGCCCGGGAAGAGCACTGTGAATCGCGATCCTGCGTGATCACAGTGACGCCTTGAACCTACTCTGCCGAACTATTACTACTTGTTCGGAACACAATTACTACACTCCACGCCATCCTAAGTCATGCCAGTCGGACTGATCAGAGGTTTTGCAGACCTTCCCTAAATGTGCCACCCGAGCAGCAGCGCCAAACAAGCCGGAGCATTGTGAACAGCATGAATGGCCACTGTAATTCCGTAGGAGTGCAATTTGCCGATCTCTCGATTACCGAGATAAGACGTAGAAAGCACAAAGAAATGGATTGCAACCGTAAGCGCCCAAAGCGGGGAAACAAGAGCATGCAGCGATACTAATATTACCGTTGCCACACTCGCGCAGATCAGTCGATTTGAAAAAAATTTGCGAACAAATTCAATGACCCCAACCAGAGCAAGATTTTCGAGCAAGGGAGCGAAGATGAGACTTGTGACCAAGAATAGCATTCTCGAGTCTTGACTAGGCGGCTCCTTTATTTCAACTCCAAGCAGTACCGCAACCGCCGCAATCGCCGCAGAACCGACCCAACCGAAAGCGCTTCGACTCAAAATATAGGGAAGAACTCGCACCCTTTCGCTAAACAGCCATGAGGAAAACGGCGAAGATTGCATAGTTGCATTCTACTTAATCACACCGCCACCTCATACATTAGGTGGCGGTGCAAATTTCCAGGTCAGTTCAAGAGGTGATCAGTACATATTTCCCATCTGATCCTGGCCCTGGGACGTATTGCCTCCACTCGTATCCGTCCCCTTGGCGGCGTCGTATATGGCATTCGATACAACATTGATTACGATCGTAGCCACTACTCTGAGGAAACCGCCATTGACGCAATCGATTTCATCATCAGTCATTTCAAGAATGTTCGAACTCATAGCTCTCCCTTAGTTTAGGTTACCTGTTGAACGCGGTCAGGCTCCGCCAAATCGGATTGATTTAATACCTGCCTAAAATGCTCCCTAAGTGCGCGAGCAGAAATACATCTCGGAAACGTTGCAAGTAGGTAGCGAGCCAGCAATGCACTTACCTTTCGAGTTTCACTGGGATCCGAAGTTCGGCATCGCTTCGTCACGGCGCAATTCCGCGTCGTTCCCACAGGAGCCAACTACTCGGGCAGCTTCAACCACCTGCGATTCACGGACCTGAACCACACGCTGCGCTCCAGCGATCGTCTCGGGCCGGTGGGCAATGATTAGTCTGGTAAGCGCCATCTGTGACAGTACTTGCGTCACCGAACGCTCGTTCTGCAGATCCAAATGGCTTGTTGCCTCATCCAGAGCTAATAGCCTGGGCCGCTTGTAGAGCGCACGTGCCAGCAAAAGCCTCTGCTTTTGCCCGCCACTCAGGCCGGTTCCCAAGTCGCCGACTAAGGTCTGGTAGGCCATGGGCATCCTTACAATGTCGTCATGCAAATGGGCCAGCCTTGCGCATGCATGAACGTGTTCATGATCGATCGCCACATCGAAGAATGCGATGTTGTCAGCCAGTGAGCCGTGAAGTGTAGTAATAGTGTGTCTGCTAGCTGAGGCCAGCCACCTTCTGGTCCAAAGGGGCCCCATAGATCAGCGGTTACAGACTTACTACGAATTTCCGAGTAGTAAACCTGCAACACAACGCGGCAGAGTGGTAATGTTGCATCTTGACGTGATGACCGCCCTGCCCTGCTGCTGCAAACCATGTCCGCGCCTCCCGAAGCTGAGACTACCGGTGCGGTCTACTCGCGCCCGTTGCCCTTGGTTCGGCGAGCCTCCGATCGGCGGATAGAGGTCTTCAGCCCCAAACTGGGCCGGCGACTGAGCCTGGCCAGCCACGCGGCATGGCAGCTCTGGCTATCGCTGGATGCCAACCCTGCGGCCAGCCTGTTCTGCGAGCGCCCGGCCTTCGTCAACAGCACCAGTCGGCGCACCATCGACTTCTGGGTTCGCTTCAGTGGTCAGGGTGGTGACGAGTTCTGGCTCCTCGACGACGCACATGAGGCTACGGAGCACATGCCCCTCGACGCCCTGCCAACGGAAGTTCGTGGCACCGCCCTGCGCCTCATCCCGCGCGACAGCCTTCGCTCATGGAGTACACCCGTCGCCAACTGGGCGCAGCTGATCCCATACCTGGTCACATGGCGCCGCTTCGCCGATCCCTTGCTCGCGCAGTCCATCGTTGTCCTTCTTGTTCAGCCCCGCACGCTTGATGATGTCCTGGCGCACTTCAGTGAACACGACAAAGCGACGACGGAGGCAGCGCTCTACAGCCTTGTCGCCAGCGGTCGCGTCCTGAGCCCGGACCTGACGACTTCGCCCCTGAGCGGCTCGACCCGCTTCCTGCGGGCCTGAGCCAACATCCACTGCGTCAGGCACAGTTCAGCAATGGCCAGCTCCAAGACAGCCGAGCATATTGCGCAGAGTGCATTGAGGCTTGCCGATTGGCCGAAGGTGGATGCCCGAGCACTCCCACGCTCGAAGGCCGAGGCTTTTCGCTCGCGCGAGGCCGCCGTCGGCGCGTATGCCCTAGGGCACACCCTGGTGCGCATCGAGGCCGACACGGGTGTTCACAGGGCCACGCTGAAGCGGCTTGTCGAGCGCGCAATGCGCGCTCACCCCGATGGGCGCCTCTGGGGCTACCGTGCCTTGGTGCCCCAGACGCACGTTCGACCTTATGAACGCAGCGTCACGCCGCGGGTGCTGGTGCATGGGAAGGCCGGCAATGCTGGGGCGTTTTCTCAGCTGCTGATGCGCCATCCCAGCCTTGGGCGACAACTGCGTGGCGAGGTCACCGAGGGCAAAGTTCGGCTGGAAGCGAGCGGCGATCGTGGGCGCCTCTCTGGCCTCAAGGCGGCCATTGGTCGCTTCCACAAGTCGTGCCGCGATCTTGGCCTGGGGGCCGGTGACTACCCACTGAACCAACAGGACAAGGCGGTGCGCTCGCTTGCAAGGACGCTGCGGGCATGGATCGACGCAAACTTTGCGGCCGCAGCACATGCGTCGGGAACGCGCATCAAGCCGGCCTCAGCGCTGCGGCAAACAGCGCGAGGCGTCCTCGACGCATTCGACACTGTGGAGTTCGATGCTCACAAGATGGATCTGCGGCTGAAGGTCATCCTCGAGCGCGATCCACTTGGCGGCGAGCACTGCGTGGAGATCGAGCGGGTGTGGCTGCTCGCTGTCATCGACGTGGCCACACGATGCATCATCGGCTGGTCGCTCGGTCTTGGCCGCGAATGCAACCGGTTCAACGCGATCGAGACGGTCAAGCGCGCGGTCGTACCCGCCAGCGCGCCTGAGCTCACCCTTCCCGGACTGCGACTGATTCCCAGCGGAGGCTTCGTCCCGCTGGCCCTGCCGCAGACGGCGTTCGCGTGCTGGCGGCAGATTCGGCTGGACAACGCCCGCGCTCACCTGGCCGCGACCAGCCTGGACGTCCTGTGCGACACGCTCGGCTGCACCGCGGACTTCGGGCCCGCGTACGAGCCCGACGACCGGCCATTCATCGAGCGCTTCTTCGGGACCCTCACGGCCACGTTGTCACGACGCCTTCCCGGCGGGCTGCCCCCGCGCAAGCATCAAGCCCAGGACCAGGCCATCGCGCGCCGGCGGTTGAAGGACCCGTCCCTGCAGATGATCGTCACTTCCCAGGAATTGAACGAACTGCTTGAGCACACGATCTGGAACTACCACGGGACGCCGCACGCGGGGCTCGGAGGACTCACGCCGCTGGAGATGATGCGCCGGCATGTCCTGGGCATCGACCGGCCCCCCGTGCGCCTTCGCATCCTGCCGCCACTGCTGCGGGAGCAGCCGCAGCTTCTCCATGACCCCGTTCTGTGCCGGGTCCGAGGCCAAGCCGCTCGCGGCGAGCGCCCCTACATCACGTACATGCATGTCCGTTACACCAGCACCCAGCTGACCAAACGGCCATCGCTGGTCGGCCAGCATCTACGGGTGCATGCCGATCCGCAGGATCTGCGTCAGCTCGTGGCCACCACCGCGTCGGGCGAGATCCTGGAGCCTCTGCTGGCCAGCGGCCCTTGGCGTGACCATGCGCACTCGCTTTGGCTGCGCCGCGCGTTCTTCAAGGCCAAGCGCCAACGGCAGCTCGACTTCGCCGAGGGCGACGATCCGATCGAGGCCTTCCTTGCATACCGACGCAAGGAGGCGCGGAGAAGCAAGCGCGCCGCCAGCGACATTGCGCGCGTTGAGCACGAACGGGCGAGACCGCGGCCGACATCTGGCACCGACCGAGCAGCGCTGGTGGAGGCGCAGGAAGTTCCCAAGGAACCCGCCAAGGGCGTGCCCGGGCTGGTCAGCGGTCCAGTCAAGGCCAAGACGCTGCGCATCGAGCCCGGCTTCTCTCGATAGGTTCGGCGACAGGGCCCAGTGCCTGTGTCGCGCCAAGTTCGGCACACCTTGTGCCGACGGGTGACGACCGGGCCCGCACGCCTCCGGCCGACCTCGGCGCTCACTTCGAGCGGCGAGGCGCTTTTGGAGTGTCCATGTCTGACCAACCTTCTCCCGCCGCGGCTGCCCAGCCGTCCAACGCTTCGCCATCGGCGCGGCGAAGCCGATCCTTGAGCACACGCGTCGAGCCACCCTCGCCGTCATCATCCGCACCAGCCTTGCATCCACTGGTCCGGCGGCACTACCGCGTCGCCACGGCCGCGATCGAGGAGCTGGTCGACCTCGTGGAGCACTGCGTTCGGCTGCTGATCCCCGGTGCGCTCGTGCACGCCCGCCCCCGCATGGGCAAGACTCACGCGATCGACTACGCGGCGCTGCACCTGAACCGACAGCGCCCAGACTTGCTGGTGTTGCGGATGTCCTGCGAACACCACCGCACCCAGTTCGAGGGTCCCTTCTTCAACGCCTTGCTCTCCGCCGCCGGCGTGCGCGACACGCAGCCCGTGAGCATTTCCCACAAGCGCTTCGCGCTCGCCCGCCGGCTCAGCGAGCAGCTTCAGCTGCGCGCGGGCCACATCGTCGTGCTGTTCTGCGACGAGGCGCAGCGGCTGTCCACCCATGGCCTCGAGTGGCTGCGTGACGTGCACGACCAGCTCGCCCAACAGGGTGTGCGGCTCATCACCTTCCTGGTCGGCCAGCCCCAGTTGATGGAACACAAGGCGCAGTACCAGCTGGCTGGACAGGAGCAGATCGTCGCGCGTTTCATGATCGAGCAACTCAATTTCCGCGGCATCGCCACCGCCGAGGCCGCCGCCACCTGCCTTTCCAGCTACGACCTCACACGCTACCCCGAGAAGTCAGGGCCCACCTTCACGCAGTTCTTCTGTCCACTTGCGTGGGAATCGGGGCTGCGCCTGGAGCGTTCTGCTGCCGATCTTTGGAACGCATTCGTGCAAGCGCATGCCTGCGCTCAGCTGCCCGGCGCCATCGAGATCCAGATGGACTATTTCACGCGGGCGGTCGAGACCGTTCTCACGAGCGCACCCGACTGGGACGGCATCGGGCTGAAGCTGGGGCCAGCACATTGGGAACGCGCGGTTCGAGAGTCGGGCTACGTGGCCGCGCAGCAGACGGTCCGGCAAGCGTCTTGACGAGCAACGCCATGGCGCTGCCCATCTTGGTTCCCGAGCACCACGAGTTGGCGTTGCTTGGCATCCGTGCATGGCCGGTACTGACACGGCGCCGGTTTCGCTGGCGGCCGCGCGGTTCACGTGCCGAACAAGCGCCGACAGGAAGCCGACGAGGCCGCTTCGCGGCGCCTGACATACCGGCGGTTCGGGAAGCGCTCCTCGCGAACTGGCAGCAATGGTGCAAAGCCTGCGTGTGGCCCACCCCTCGCGAGTCGATCGACTGGTCGGCCCGGACTTCGAGTGATTTCCACACGTTGCTTCAAGATGCGGAGGCGGTCGTGAAGACCCTCCTTCGGCGCAGACGTCGGGTCATGGCGATTGGTCCACAAACCTTGGCCGCCCTGGCACAGACCTTCGACATTGGCCGGTGGCGACTGTGGATCGACCCACAACAGCGAGACGCCTTGGCACTGCTGCTTTGCACGATGTACTGGCGTGGTTGCAGACTCCCTTCGGCGATCAACACGGCTCCCTTGCATCCATCCACCGGTGTGGTTCGATGGTTGTCGACCTTCACCGTGCGACAGCAAGCCGACCACGGTCGCCAGATCCTGGGTGCACTTGCGCCTCACGAGGCACGGGTACATGAGGCCGCACTGCAGATTGCTCATCGACTGCTACCAATGCGAGCCGTCTCGCCACGGTGGGTCGTGGTGCTGCCGGAACTGCTGAGGATCACCGAGAAGCTGTGACGACGGGGTGGAACACACTTACTACTCTTGCCTGGGAAGAGCACTGTGAATCGCGATCCTGCGTGATCACGTCGACGCCTTGAACCCACTTTGCCGCACTATTACTACTTGTTCGGAACACAATTACTACACTCCACGGCATACGCCCGCCCGCGATCAGTTTTGGTATCACTTCGCACTGGAACGTACGGGGCAAGGCGCTCGAGCGTCGTCTATTGGCCTTGATCAAGCTGAGCGGCGCCGATGGCTGTCGAGGCCAATGCGGCCACGGCCGGCTGGGCACCATCGCCAACGACGCGCGCTGAATTCCGGTCAAGCCGTTGAACGGACAGGGTGTGCAGCGGCGCCCCAGGCGCCGGTGTGTCGGCGCCGATCCAAATCTGAGCCAGTGGGGGTGCGGACGATTTCTTGGACTACCTGGAGGTAGTTCATGTACTCATACGAGGACCGGCTGCGAGCCGTGAAGCTCTACATCAAGCTGGGCAAGCGGGTCGGCCTGACCATCCGTCAGCTTGGCTATCCGACGAAGAACGCGCTCAAGACGTGGTGCCGCGAGTACGAGCAGCGTCAGGACCTGGCCGCCGTGTACGTTCGTCCGCCGAAGTATTCGCAGGCGCAGAGGGACCGAGCCGTCGACCACTACGTCGAGCACGGTCGCTGCATAGCCGGCACTATCAAGGCCCTGGGATACCCCTCCAGGGGATTGCTGTCAGCCTGGATCCAGGCGCTTCATCCACAGCCTCACGTGCGGTCCGTTGAGCGGCCCCGCGAGCTGACCGCGGATGAGAAGCAGTCGGCAGTCGTTGCTTTGTGCCTGCGCCCGGCCAGCGCGCAGGCAGTCGCCGAAGGATTCGGCGTGTCGCGTGGATCGCTGTACCAGTGGAAGAATCAGCTGCTCGGCCACGACGCACATGTACCCATGAAGCGCCAGCAAGATGCACCGGCAACCTCTGATCGAGCCGAACTGGAACAACAGGTCGAGGCCCTGCGACGTGACATCAGGCGTCTGCAGCTGGAGAAGGACCTGCTGAAGAAGGCGAATGAACTCTTAAAAAAAGAACTGGGCATCGACCGGCAAGAGCTGACGAACCGGGAGAAGACGCAGCTGGTTGATGCCCTGAGAACGACCTACACCCTGGCTGAGCTGCTCTGTGAACTGGGCCTGCCGCGCAGTTCCTACTTCTACCATCGGGCCCGGCTGGAGATGGCCGACAAGTACACCGACGTGCGCCAGGCCATGACTGACATCTTCGAGCGCAACTACCGCTGCTACGGCTACCGTCGGATCCACGCCTCGCTGAGCGATCGATCCCTGAC
Source organism: Hydrogenophaga intermedia (assembly GCA_943370175.1). Lineage (GTDB taxonomy): Bacteria > Pseudomonadota > Gammaproteobacteria > Burkholderiales > Burkholderiaceae_C > Ideonella_A > Ideonella_A intermedia_A. The sequence goes on from CALRPU020000029.1 coordinate 13,178, forward strand.
CATCTCGGAGAAGGTCATTCGCCGCCTGATGAAGCAGGAGAGCCTGGTCGCGGCGACGAGCAAGCGGCGTCGATATGGCTCGTACATGGGCGAGATCAGTCCGGCGCCCGACAACCTGCTGAACCGCGATTTCAGCGCCGACGCCCCGAACGAGAAGTGGCTCACCGACATCACGGAGTTCCAGATCCCGGCGGGCAAGGTCTACCTGTCGCCCATGATCGACTGCTTCGACGGCATGGTCGTCAGCTGGTCCATCGGCACGCGGCCGAGCGCCGAGTTGGTCAACACGATGCTGGATGCGGCCATCGACAAGGTAGCTGCCAGCGGTGGGCGGCCGATGGTCCACTCGGACCGAGGCGGGCACTATCGCTGGCCAGGCTGGCTGACGAGGATCACCGAGGCGAAGCTGGTCCGCTCGATGTCGCGTAAAGGCTGCTCGCCTGACAACGCTGCCTGCGAAGGCTTCTTCGGCCGGCTGAAGACCGAGATGTTCTTCGCACGAGACTGGCTCTCGACGACCATCGAAGACTTCGTCGCTGCGCTGGACGCGTACATCCGCTGGTACAACGAAGTTCGGATCAAGAGCACGCTGGGCTTCCGCAGCCCCGCCGAGCACCGCAGGAGCCTGGGTCTGGCCGCATAACCAGTCCAAGTTTTTGTCCGCACCCCCAGTGGCTCAGTTTTCGGTCGGCGCCAACAGCCAACCCCTCTGAATGAGGGTGCAAAACCCGCATATTTGATTCATTGCGCGAACAATGTTTGGTTACATTTTTCAATGACCCGGACCAAGGGCATTGACGCGCGCTTCGCGGCGAGCGGGCGGCGTTCAGCGCTTGGCGTTGGGCACGTTCCGGCGCGAAGGCCTGGTGGCGCAAGGTGGCTGTTCAGGCAGCTGAGCGTTGGGGCCGCCTGACCGCTGCTTCCGATTGGCGCCCCGAGCCATGGCCGACCTCAACGCATTCCAGCGACCGACCTTCCTTCCCCATGTACACACCAAAGCCCGGCAACCGCACCCGCACCATCGACCCGCACTGGGCGGCATGGCGAGGCCGGGGCTTGCCCCGCGCACGGGCAGCGACGCCGGGCTTCACCTTGATCGAGGTGCTGGTGGCGTTGGCTGTCGTCGGCATCCTCGTGGCGGTGGCCTACCCCAGCTACCGGGAGTACATCGCCCGGGGCCAACTCGTGGACGGCACCAACGCGTTGTCGACCTTCCGCGCGCAAATGGAGCGCCACTACCAGGACAACCGAACCTACGCCACCGTGACCTCCGGCGGCGTGACCTTCACCACGCCCTGCGACGCCAGCACCGCGGCGGCGTCGCGCAAGTTCGGCAACTTCGTGGTGACCTGCGCCACCGGGCAACCCACGGCCACGACCTTCACCCTGCTGGCCACCGGCGCTGCGGGCTCGCCCGTGGCGGGCGTGGTCTACAGCATCAGCAACGACGGCAGCCAGTCGACGACCATGCCCGCGGGCGGCGCCTGGAGCGGCTGGGCCTCCTGCGCCACGGCCTGGATCGTCAAGAAGGGGCAGCCGTGCAATTGAGGGGCGGCTCGCCGTGGGGCCGTTGTCGACGCACGGCGTTCGGGCGGACGCGGGGTTTCACGCTGCTCGAGTTGTTGATCACCCTGGCGCTGTTGGGCGTGCTGCTGGCCCTGGCCCTGCCTTCCTTCGCCACCTGGTCCCGCAACGTCAAGGCACGCAGCACCGCAGACGCCTTGCAGAACGGGCTGCGGCTGGCCCAGAGCGAAGCCGTGCGCCGCAACCGGCAGGTGATGCTGTCCCTGACGAACGCCACCCCTTCCTTGACCGCCGCGGCCGCCGCCAATGGCACGAACTGGGTGGTGCGCACCGTGCCGGTTCCTGGCGAGACCGCGACGTTCGTGGAGGGCGGGTCCCTTGGCGGTGTCGGCGTGGACGTCGCGGTGACCAGCAATTGGGAGTCGATCTGCTTCAACTCCTTCGGGCGCCTGGTGGCCAATGCAGCGCCCGGCGCGTCCACCACCGGCGGCAGCGCGATTTCGGCGGGCACCTGCGACCTGCCGGCCAATGGCGCCCCGGTCACCTACGACCTCGCAGCGCCGAACGCACAGCCCGGCGTGGACCGGCGCTACCGCGTCACGGTGAGCTTCTCCGGTCAGATCCGGCTGTGCGACGTCGATCGGTCCTTGAGCACGGCCGCGGACGGCTGCTGATGGACCCGCGCAAAGCACCACCCGGCTTGCGGCCCGGCCACAGGCGCCCTCAGCGCGGCATGAGCCTGCTGGAGGTTCTCGTGGCCGTGCTGATTTTCTCCTTCGGCCTGCTCGGGCTGCTGGCGCTCCAGGCGCGGGCCTCGCAGTTCTCCGTGAGCGCCGAAGACACCAACCGCGCCTCGCTGCTGGCCAACGAACTGGCGGCTTCGATGTGGGCTGCGCGCACGGTGCAGCTTTCGCCGACCGAGCTGGCGGCCTGGAATGCCCGCGTGGCGGACCCGACCCAGGGCGGCCTGCCGAACGGCGTCGGCTCGGTCACCGTGACCGGCACCGGCAAAGCCGCCGTGGCCCAGATCGTCATCGTCTGGCAACCCACGCGCGCCGCCTCGTCGGCCACCAGCCGCAACCAGTACACGACCCAGGTGGTGGTGCAATGACCCACACGCCGGGCAATGCACGGGGCCGCACGCCGCGCGGCTTCTCCATCATCGAACTGCTGGTGGCGATGGCGATTGGCCTGGTGTTGACGCTGGCCGTGTCGCGGGTGCTGATCTACAGCCAGGAAACCCGGCTGACCACGACGACCCTCAACGACATCAACCAGGTGGGCAACTTCGTGGCGTACACGCTCGACCGGGCGGTGCGCAGCGCGGGCTCTGGCTACGCCCAGCAGCGAAAGCACCTGGGCTGCCTGCTGAACGCCTCCCGGGACGGGGGCACGATCCTGCCGCGCAGCAGCGCCCTGCCCGCGCCATTCGCCGGGGTCACGGGCCCGTTCCGGCTTGCGCCCGTGGTGATCTTTCCCGGCGCTTCCGCCGCCGGGTCGGACGTGTTGATGGTGATGACCGGTGCCTCCGGCTACAGCGAGGTGGGGCTGCCGCTGATCACCGGCAAAACCACGCCCAGCCAGATCCAGGTGGTGAACACCATCGGCTTCGTGCCGGACGGCATCGTCTTGCTGGCGGATGAAAACCTGGCGGGCTGCATGATCCAGCAGGTTGACGGCGGCTTTACCGACACCGCAGACCAGGCACTGCCCTTGGCCGGCCCCTACTTCAGCGCCACGGGCAGCAACGTCAAGCTCATCGACTTCGGCGTGAGCGGCACCAGCTTCGCGATGCCGCTGGGACAGCTGTCCAGCACGGTCGCCAACGCGCCGGAGTTCAAGCTGTACGGGGTGGGCGCCAACCGTGTCCTGTTCAGCCACGACCTCCTGCGGACCGACGGCACCGATGGCACCACCGCGGTTTCCGACGGCGTGGTCGAGCTGCGCGCCATCTACCGCGTCGACACCAACGGCGACGGCACGGCCGACGCGTGGCGCGACCCGGGCGCCGTGCCCAGTGCCGGCTACGCTGCGGCCGAGTTGCTCGACGGCACACCGGCCGCGCAGGCCCGCCTGGCGACCATCCTCGCCGTGCGCATCGGCCTGATCTTGCGCACCTCCCTGGCGGAGAAGACACCGCCAGCGGTCGCCCAGGACACCTACACCTTGTTCGACGGCATCCCCGGCATTGCCCCGGCGACCCGCACCCTGAGCGCCGCCGACAAAAGCTTCCGTTACCGCACCCTCGAATTCACCGTGCCGGTGCGCAACCTGCTGATGGACCCAGCGCCATGACCGCCCTTGCCCATCGCCATGGCAGCGGGCGCAGCGCGCACCGACCGGAAGCACAGCGTGGCGCCGTGCTGCTGTTCACCCTGATTGCGCTGGTCGTCATGTTGATCGCGGCCGTGGCCTTGATTCGCTCGGTGAACACCACGCTGTTCAGTGCGGGCAACATGGCCTTCAAGCGCGAGCTGCAGAACCAGGCCGACCAGGTCGTACCCGCCGTGCTGACCTTGCTGCAGACCGGCGCGCTCAGCACCACGGGCGCGCGCGGGCAGCACAACGTGGCGCTGAACTACAGCGCCAGCACGCTGCCCAGCAACGCGCAGGGCTTGCCCACGGCGCTGGTCACCCGCGACGACGCCGTGTTCGCCACGGTGGGCAGCGTGGCCAACGACCGGGTCGTCGGCCAGGGCGGCAGCGTCACCATTCGCTACCTGATCGACCGCCAGTGCCGCAGCGTGGGCGACGAGGCGGTGCTCGGCTCGGACGGCTGCGTGCTGTCACCCAACAGCGCCGCCCCCAGCGGCGGCAGCGCGTCGCTGCAGGGTCAAAGCGCGGCCTTTGGCTCGGCCACGGCGGCGTCGGCGGCGGCGGCCGCTGGCGCCACCGCCGCCAGTGGCGCCAGCGGCGCCGCAGGGGCTGGCGCCGTTCCGCCCCAGATCGTCTACCGACTGAGCGTGCGGGTGACCGGGCCGCGCGACACCCAAGCCTTCTTTCAGACCACCTTCACCCTGTAGTTCAACGCGGCCCCCAGCGACCCCTCGCCAGCGCCGATCCATGCCGACCCCGCCATGACCCAGCACCCGTCGGAACCCGCCCTGACCGCCGCAACCGCACCGCCCCCGCCGCAGGGCCTGGCGCGGCGCCGCGCCCTGGGCATGGCCCTTTTGCTGTGGGGGCTGACGGGCCTGCCGGCCCACGGCGCAACGCCGCTGGCCGACCAGCCGCTCGCGGCCAACGCCGCCGTGCCGGGCAACCTGGCGCTGGCCTTGTCGGTGGAATACCCCACCGCGGTCAGCGTGGCGCACCCGGACGGCAGCTACAACAGCGCCAGCACCTACCTCGGGTACTTCGATCCGAACAAGTGCTACGCCTACAAGTTCGTTGACGTGGAAAGCAGCAGCGCGGTGACGCATTTCGCGCCAGCGGGCCTGGCCCGCACGGCCACGGTGGGCGGGGTGGTGACCTCGCTGCACACCTGCACGGGCGTCTACGAGCACCTGTGGAGTGGCAACTACCTGAACTGGGCGACGATGCAGACCGTCGACCCGTTTCGGTGGTCGCTGACCGGGGGCTACCGCGTGGTGGACACACCGGGCACGGCGACCTCCCCCAGCGTGACCGTCATTGCCAAGGCCTGGGCCTCGGGCCAGGGCGGCGTGGGCAACTTCCCGGACCGGGTGGTCACCAGCGCCACCGACATCGCCAACGCCACGCCATTCACCGCCAACGGCACCCTCACCGCCTACGTGCAAGGCCGCGGTCAGCAGGTCAACTTCGTGCAGTCGGGCGCCTACGGCACCGGCGGCATGCTGGGCACCTACTTCAACGGCACCAACCTCGACTACGACGCCCTGCCGGCGGCGCCGGTGCTGACGAGAACCGAGCGCGTCAACTTCGACTGGGGCGTCGGTTCGCCATTGGCCGGCGTGGTCAACAGCGACAACTTCTCGGCGCGCTGGGTGTCCACCGACACGGTGCCAACCACCGGCACCTACACCTTCCAGACCAATGGCGACGACGGCGTTCGCCTGTGGGTCAACGGCACCCTGCTGATCGACGACTGGACCACCCACCCGCCCACCGTTCGAACCGCCACGATCAACCTGACGGCGGGCGTCCCGCTGAACGTGCGCCTGGAGTATTTCGAGGCGGGTGGTGGCGCGGCGATGCAGTTCTCGTGGAAGCGCCCCGGCGACCTGAGCTTCAGCACTTTCGACGCGAACGGCGGCTTCTGGTATGCGCCGGTCAGGGTCAAGGTCTGCGACGCGAGTGCGCCCGGTTCGCCCAACGGGCTCGAGAGCAACTGCAAGGCCTACACCTACGGCCACAAGCCCGAGGGCTTGATGCAGCGCTACGCCGACCGCATTCGATACAGCGTCTTCGGCTACTTGAACGACAGCAACCTCCAACGCGACGCCGGCGTGTTGAGGGCCCAGCAGAAGTTCATCGGCCCGACCTACACGCTGCCCGGCCAGGTTCCCACCACCAACGCGGCCGCCGAATGGGACGCCGCGACCGGCGTGTTCATCCAGAACCCGGACGGCATCACCAGCGCCATGGGCGTGACGATCGCGAACAGCGGGGCGATCAACTACCTGAACAAGTTCGGCGAAATCACCCGCGGCGGCTACAAGACCTTCGACCCCGTGGGCGAGCTGTTCTACGCCACCTTGCGGTACTACAAGAACCTGGGCAATGTTCCGGCGTGGTCGGACCCGGGCGCGGCCGACACCGCCACGCGCGCCACCTGGGCCGACGGCTTTCCGGTCATCACCGCCTGGAACGACCCGATCCTGTACTCGTGCCAGAAGAGCTTCGTGCTTGGCATCGGGGACGTGAACACCCATGCCGACAAGAACGTCCCCGGCCCGACGGGCACGGCCAACGAGCCCACCAAGCCCAGCACCGTCACCAACGATCCAACGTATTCAGTCACGGTCAACGCGGTCACGACGACCAACCAGGTGGGCGTGCTCCAGGGCCTGGGCGCCTCGCTGGGCAGCATGGAAAACTACAACGGCTGCTGCAGCAACAACACGGCCTTGATGGCGGGGCTGGCCTACGACGCGAACATCCGCGACGTTCGGCCCGACGACGCGTCGCAGCCGCAGACGCTGGGCACCCAGACGGTGCAAACGTACTGGATCGACGTCCTCGAATACCAGACCTTCAAGCCCAACAACCAGTTCTACCTGGCCGCCAAGTACGGCGGCTTCAAGGTTCCCGAGGGCTACACCGCCGGCACGGCACTGCAGGACGCCTGGTGGCGCACCACGACCGACGACGTCTTCACGCAACCGCGCCCGGACAACTACTACGTGGCCGGGCGCCCGGACCAGATGGTCGATGGCCTCAGCAAGGCGTTCCAAAGCATCGCGTCCCAGGTCACGGCGGCCGCGGTGTCGAACGTGGTGCCTCAACCCCAGGTGGCCAGCGGCGGCGGCAACGTCAGCTACAGCGCCACCTGGAACGCCGCCAACTGGACGGGCGAAGTGGCCGCGAACGAACTGACCTACGACGGCACCACAGGCGCGCCGGTGCTCAACAACCGCTGGTTGCTCAGCACCAAGCTTGCCGCGCAGCTGGCCGGCACGGGGTGGGACACCGGCCGGCGCGTCATCAGCTGGAACACCACCACCCGACAAGGCGTGCCGTTTCGCCTGGCTTCGCTCGACACGGCGCAGCAGAACGCCTTGAGCACCCCCTACACCGCAGGCGACACGCTCACCGACTACCTCAACTACCTTCGCGGCGACCGCAGCAATGAGGGCAAGCTGCGGGTTCGCGCGGGCCTTCTGGGCGACATCGTGGGCGGCAAGCCGGTGGCGGTCGGACCGCCGAACCTGCCGCTGTCGAACGCGTCCAACCCCGGCTATTCCGCCTTCAAGGCCGCGCAAGCCTCGCGGCAGACCGTGCTGTACTTTGGCGCCAACGACGGCATGCTGCACGCCGTCAATGGCAACCTGACCGGCGCGGGCGCAGGCCAGGAGCTGTTCGCCTACGTGCCCGGCGTCTTGTTCCAAGGCCCCACCGGCACGCCCGCCACCAACGGGCTGGTGGCGCTGGGCAACCCCGGCTACGTCCACCGGGCCTATGTCGATTCGGCACCCAATGTGTTCGACATCAACATGGGCCAGACGGCAGGCAGCGCAACGGGCACGGCGTGGAAGTCCGTGCTGATGGGCGGCCTGGGCAAAGGCGGAAAGGCCTACTACGCCATCGACGTGACCGACCCGGTCGGCATGGTGGCAGGCGCCGACAACGCGGCGGCGGAACTCAATGCCGCCAGCAAAATGATGTGGGAGTTCACTGACAGCCGCTTGGGCTACACCTACGGACAGCCGATCGTGGTGAAGACCCGGCAGCACGGCTGGGTGGCCTTGCTGCCGTCGGGCTACAACAACGCCGATGGGCAGGGCTACCTCTTCATCGTCAACCCGCGCACGGGCGCGCTGATCCAGGCCTTGGCCACCGGCGCCGGTTCTCCCGGCAACGACGCGGGCCTGGCGCAGGTCAATGCGTTTGTGCTCAACCGAACCGACGGCACGGCCGACGCCGCCTACGCCGGCGACTTGCTCGGCAACGTGTGGCGTTTCGACCTGACCGCCACGGGCGACTACCCTGCGCCGGTCAAGATCGCCGCCTTGACCGATGCCAACGGCAACCCCCAGCCGGTCACCACCCGACCGCTGATCGAAGTGCACCCCACCACCCGCCGACGCGTGGTGTTGATCGGCACGGGGCGGCTGCTGGACCAGAGCGACGCTTCCTCGTCCCAGAACCAGAGCTTCTACGCCATCGTCGATGGCACCAACGCGCAGTTCAACGCGAACAGCAGCGCCAGCAGCACGCCGCGCTTGCCAGCGGGCATCAGTTTCCCCATCACCCGGTCCAAGCTGGTGGCCAATACCGATCCGGTCGCCGTTGTCACCGTCGACAACGTGACCAAGGTGGGCTGGTACATCGACCTGGGCAGCGGCTGGAGAAGCGTGAGCGACAGCGCGCCCTTCTTCGGCAAGGTGAGCTTCGCCTCGACGCTTCCCAACAGCAGCGCGTGCTCGACGGCCAGCAGCACGCGCCTGTACTCGGTCGACTTTGACAATGGAAAGTCGGAGTTGCTCTCGGGGGCCACGGCGGTGGCCTACATCAACGCCGAGTCGGGCATAACCGACATCCAGAACCTCAGCGCCTCAGGGCAACGACAGCTCACGCTGGGCCTGGACAACAAGAAGATCGTGCGGGTGAACACCGCACCCCTGGCGCCCTTGCCCCTGCGTCGAATCAACTGGCGGGAAATCCCTGTGGCGAACTGAAGCCGCGCGGCGTGGGGATGCCCGCTTGCCACTGAAAGCCACCTGCCGACCACCGCTCGGCACCGGTATCTAAGCGGCTTGGCGGGCACGGCCATTGATGCTCGTCGTGCGGCGCCCCTGAAACCAGACTAGGCGACTGACGGCAGTTTGATCCAGGTCATGCCGCACCCATGCAGGCAGCCCTGCGACGGCTGAGGCCAGTCCGATTGACGCCATACTCGGACGACACGCGGGATGACAGGTTGGTCACGACGTCGCCCCGCACCCGCTGGCGCTGAATGCTCGCAAGAAGCAGTGTTGCCACCACGAGCACCCAACCACGCACCATGTTGTCAGAACCTGGCCTGTCCGAGCGTGACGCTCACCAACCAGTGTATGTTTTCGAGCGTTGCATCATCGATTTGCGCCAGCGAACGCTGCTGCGCGACGGTCTCGAACAAGCGCTTGAGCCCTTGTCGTTCGACGTCTTGGCCTATCTGTTGACGCACCGGGACCGCGTGGTTTCCCATGGAGAGTTGAACGAGCAGGTCTGGAAGGGAAAGCTCACTTCCTGGGCAACCTTGCACCGCTGCGTCAGCCTGATCCGGAAAACCCTGTCCGACAGCAACGGCGGTGAGTCTCCCATCAAGACCGCCCACCGCGTTGGATACCAGTTCCGCGGGGTGATTCGCCATGCGGACTCGCCGGAACTTCATGTCGCCCTGCTCAACGGTTCGAGCAAGCGCGCAGAGCAAGGCAAAGACCGAACGGTGTTGGTCCTCACGGGCTCAACGGCGTTGGACATGACGCCTTCCGCCGACGAGATTCAAGTGGCCTTTGCCCGCGCCGCGAAATACTGGCGATCCCCTGCGCACAAGGTTGAGTTTGTTCTGGCCGTCGCCGATGGTCTGCCTGAAACGCAGCAGCGTCACGGGTTCACGCTGCAATTGGCATTCGAGACCGACCCACACCAGCGATGGGTGCACTGGCGTCTGTCCGACGGGCAGGGTCGCGTCACCGTGGAAAGCATGTCGGGCGATCAATGGGTGGAAATTCTTCGGCGCGTGGCCGAACAAGTGACCTGGCTTTTCGAGAACAGCAGTCACCCACCGACGCCACAAGCCTTCACCAGTGAGATCAGCTTGCAACTCTACGCGCAAGCGGAGCGCGCGATGGATTCCGAGCGGTGGTGCGACGCCGAAGACCTGTTCCGCCAACTGGAGCACGCCAACCCGGGACACATGCTGCCATTGATGGGGCAGTTGGCGGCGTTGTCCTACCAGCGCTCGCCCGACGCCGCTGCATTGGCCGCTCGCATCGAGCAAGTGGCACACGCCACAGGCAACCAGGACGCCTCCGACTTCGCCCAACTGACGCTGGCTGTGATCTCGCCAGGTGCGGTGGCATCGTGCCTGAGCCGATCCATGCGGGTGGTGGCAGACCGTGCGATTGCCAAATTCTTGACCGCAGACGAACTTCCCAATGAACTGGAGCTGCGAACGCTGCACAACCTGGCTTACATCGAAGCGCTCCAGAAGCCGCTGAGTCCAGAAGCGCTTGTGTCTCTCGATCATTTTGCAACGCTGCCTCATCCGGCGGGACGATTGAGACGCCCCCTCCTGGCGCTGCAGACCTTGGCGGGCGCGTCGATGTTGCACGACAACTTGCCGGCGGCCACGGAGTACCTGGATCGCGCGGATTGGTTGCTGGCGAGGTCCAGGCTTCCTTTGTCGGAGATGTTTGCGATTCAGTTGCGCGCCATGCTGCTGATGCGTTCGGGCTCGGTGACGAAAGGACTCCAATCCATCGACCAAGGCCTGGATCTGTTGCCGCAGATCGCCCTGGCGGATGCTGACATCTACATCGTTTCCGGCCACAGCCTGGCCCTGTTCGAGGTTTGCGACCTTCCCCGGTTGAAGAAGGTCTGCACGCTCCTGGTGAGCAGGGGCCGCGCTGGCGAAGAGCATCCCGCATTGACCGTTTCCAAGGCCTGCCTCGCCGCAGCCGAAGGGCGGCTGCCCGATGCCCTTCACTACCTGAAGTCGGCATTGGGCACGGCGTCCTTGCAGGGGGAACTCTACACTCATCTCTTTTGGCTGCTGGCGTTGCTGCGCCTGCAAATGGCAGCAGGTGACCTGCCGGGTGCCACTGCCACCCTGGAGCATTTGCGCGAGCAAAGTGGCGATCAACATCCTTCGCTGGTGGAGGTCCTGGCGAACCGCTTGGCCGCAAGGCCCAGCTGCGGCAAGGGGACCACGTCAGCGCTGTGCGGTCGCTGTTCACCGCCATCGCCTTGGCTCCGCCAGGCCAGCTGCGGGCCCTGTCTCAAGTCGATGCGGCCCTGCTGGCTTGCGAACACGGCGATCCCGTCAAGGCGCGCCTGCTGCTCGAGGCCGCCGGCGATTGGGGGACGAGCCATCCCATGGGACTCGCCGTTGCCGCGCGCATTTCGGCCGCGCGGCAAGACTGGACAACTGCCGCCGCCCTGATGGAGCGCGCGCTGTCGCTGTGGCGAGGCGCGGTGCCCGTCCGGATGAACGGGCACACGCTGGCCTACCGGAGCAAACGCGTCCCTCCACCCCTGCATGCAGCACGTAGCCCCTGCCTGGCGTCCGAAGCGTGGTGGCCAACCGACGCGGCGGCCGACAGGGCTGGCTGAACGGCTTCGCCCCGCACTTCGGCCGACGCGCCCCGGCGCGCCTTCCCAGGCGTCTGTCGACGCCTTCCGCGGGCCGCCGTGCAACGCGAGGCGGCTTCCATCGCCCAGCGGGTTTCCTAGCGGCCTGTGGCCGCTTCCCCCGCGAAGCGGGGTTTTCTGCGGGTTCCGGGGTTTGCGGTGCGGAGAGTGTCGCTGGCCACTGCTGACTCACCTGCCATCGGCGTCGGCTCCAGCTGACATCGCCAAATCTGGTGCGCGCCCTGGCGCAGGCACCGTCGAGTCACGACGGATCAAGGACTTGGAACGCGAGGTCAAGAAGCTGCGCCGGGGAAACGAGATCTTGGAGTTGGCGAGCGCGCATTTGGCCTAGGGAAGGTCTGCTTAATGCGAACCCAAGTGTGTCAATGGATGCCAACCAGCCGACGTTGGACTGAACGATGCGGAACTTGGGTTCTGGACGGGTGTTTGGCAGCGTGCGAGTCGGTTTTGCCGTCCGCCACGGCCGCTTTGGCGTGCTGCGGACGCACTCATGCCCCGACCCCAGCTGACCAAACGTCCCTCGCTGGTCGGCCAGCATCTACGGGTGCATGCCGATCCGCAGGATCAAGCCGCGCCGCCTGTCCATCCCATCGGGCTATGTCGGCAGCCTGCCCTGACTGGAGCCATGCCATGACGCGATCTGTCCCCGTCCGCAGTGAGCCTGCCCAGAAGAGGCCGATCGCCCGGGATCTCCATCCGCTGGAGGTCGGCAACTACCGCATCGGCACGCCAGCGATCGAGGCCTTCTACGATCTCGTCAAGAGCTGCATGGACCACAAGATCACCGGCGCGCTGATCTACAGGCCGTCGCGGATCGGCAAGACGCGGTCCATCGAGTACCTGCGCCTGGCGATGGCACAGCACTTCGCCAAGGTGACGACTTATCACGTGCAGGCCGAGCACAAGCCCAAGCATGCGGAGGGGCCGTTCTTCACGAGCCTGCTGGAGGCGGTGGGCTGCCCAGAGCCGGACAAGGGCAGCAATCCCACCAAGCGCCTGAAGCTGATCGACCGGATCAAGGATGCCTGCGCGCGCAATGGCAGCGGCGTCGTGGCGATGTTCTTCGACGAGGCTCAGCGGTACGGCGAGAACGAGTACGAGTGGCTGCGCGACGTGCACGATCACCTCGACCGGATCAACATCCGGCTGTTCAGCTTCCTCATCGGACAGGAGGAGCTGCACGCGGTGAAGACGGCGTTCCAGCAGGCACACAAGACACAGATCGTGGCGCGGCTGATGGTCGAGGAGCTGAGGTTTCATGGTCTGCGCGATCCTGCCGACACCGCCACCTGCCTGGAGAGCTACGACACGACGTGCTTTCCTCGGGGGACGGACTGGAGCTTCACGAGGTTCTTCATCCCCAACGCGGTGCGCTCGGGGTATCGGCTCGCGCACGACGCGCAACTGTTGTGGAACGCGTTCGAGGAGGTCCACAACAAGAATGGGCTGCCGGGCGATCTGGAGATCCCGATGGAGTCCTTCGCCCGGGCCGTGGAGATCATGCTCAAGGGGTGCTGGGATGCCGATGCCAGACACGAACGACCGGACGAAGGTCGATGGGTTGCTGCGGTGAAGGCCTGTGGCTACGTGCAGGCACGGTTGGCGGTGCGCAAGGAGATGGCGGTGGCCGCGGGGCGTGCCTTGGCTGTCGCCTAGTCAGGCAGCGTCAGCGGAGCCTCACTGTGCTGCCGATCCTGACCTTTGACGAGGGGCGGCTGAGCCCCTCGCACGGGTACATCTTCAATCGCCGCTGGCTTTGCCCGCACGAGACGATCCTGGGTATCGCGTGGAAGTTTGCGCGCATGAACGCCCTGCCCGGGCACATCGTGGTCAAGCAGCTTGCGCTTCGTGCGGTCGACCCCTACGAGGGGATTCCACCCACAGACAGCCATGTCGCGGTGTCGCTGCTGGCACTGACGTTCGCGATCCCGAGGAAGACCTTGAAGGAGGGCCTGCACAAAGCGGCCGCTGGGCAGGAGATGCACGATCAACTGCGCTTCTGCACGGCATGCATGGGGCTGGCCTATCACGGCGTGATGCATCAACGTGCCGGGGCGGGCCGTTGCCCGTGGCACGGCGTCCCGCTGGAAGAACACTGCCGCGGCTGCGGCGCAGCGGCGCCCTACTGGCTCAACGCGCGGCTGCTCGGATCGCCGTTCCGATGCGCAGAGTGCCGCCGGCCCTACGCGGGATGGAGCGCCAAGATGCTGCCGCAGCCGGCACCGCCGGGGCTTCGGCGCGCCATCACTCGGGCACGGTTCGGCGGCTGAATCTCGTCGTCATTTGCACCGGCCAGCCCGGCTGGGAGGCAGTGACAACTTTGCTTCGCTGCGCAGGCGTCGATTGCGAAGTGACATCTTTGCTTCGCAATCCTTGGAAACCCGCGCCAATGCTGGGCTTCAGGCCGGTCGGCCGTCGTCACCGGTGCGGGAGTGACAACTTTAGTCTCACAAGAGTGACGACTTTGCTTCGGTCTACGGATTTCGAGGGCGTCTTCTACCTCGATAAAGCGGTACTTCGCCGTGGACTCCATGGACGGCGATGAGCCGAATTGGCAACGGTTCCCATGATGGTCTTCCATTGAGTTGCGGGCCGGACAAGATCCGCCGACACCCGGTCGGGACTCTTTCTCTGGGCCAAACCGACATCATCGCCTACAGGCTGATCAGCAGCTTACTGGCGCGGGCGCCAGCTCACGGTGCCAGCCAGGAGCGGTCGTCCACCCGGACCCGCCAACTTAACACTTGCGACCATCTTGGCTAGGCAGGGTCCAGTCAGGCAAGGCGACTGATGCAGCCACTCAGCGCGCCTGGCTCGCGGCGTCGAACGCCGCATTCGCTGCTCCGTCGCTCCAGTGGGTGTCCAGTTGCGGACCCTTGCGGCGAATCAGCAGGGCATCCGCCCAGTCCATGAAGGCTTGAACACGCGCGGCGCGTTCGCGGGTGGTCGGCGTCACCAGGTGCAGCGCAAGCGGCGGCGATGGCCAGCCGGGCAGGACGCGCACCAGCGCGCCACTGGCCAAGTACCACCTGTCGTCAGTGGTTCGCAAGGCGGGCATATCTGACTCAAGTCCCACTGAACGCTGCCGAAATGAGGATGCCAGGCAATGCTTTGCGCTGCGCAGCCCGAATGGGTGCAGCGACGTGACCCTGTTCACCGCATAGCCTCTGGTAAATCGACTTGAAAGCAACAACAAAGGAGGCTCCGTGCTGAACATTTCTGCCTGGCCGCTGAAGCACTTGCTGGCCCTCGGCTTCGCCGTCGTAATGGTGACACTGCTGGCCGTGGCCGCCGCTGGTCTTGCAGGCCAGCGGCATGCACTGACAGCAATGCAGACGATCTTTTATGACCGGACCGAGCCGCTGGCCGATCTGGGCCGGATCCACTACCTGGAAGCGCGCAACCGCATCATCCTGCAAGATGCTGCCGGACGCGGCGACACGGCGCATGCGGCCAAGCGCATGAAAGAGTTCGATGCCAACCTGGCCGAGGCAGCGAGCCGCTGGAAAACCTATATGGCGACCCGCCTGACCCCTGAAGAATCCGACAGCGCCAAACGGCTGGAGCAGGTCATGCAGTCCTACCATGCCCGGGCGACCTATCCCACCGCCGCAGCCTTGCGTGAAGGCCGCTTCGACGACGCGAAGGAGTTGCTTACCAAGCAAGTTAGCCCGCTCAACCCGCCCGTGGTGGAGGCCATGGACGCGCTGATCGGTCTGCAGGTACGTGTGGCCAAGGAGGAGTTCAAGCAGAGCGAAGCCACGGCAGTCCGACTCAATGCCGTATCGATCGCCGCGACCGTGTTTGGAATACTGCTGGGAACGCTGGTGGTCGTGGGGACCCTGCGAAGCGTAACGCAGCGCCTGGGTGCCGACCCGGCCGCACTGGCGCAAGCCGTGAACCGCTTTGCGGAGGGTGACCTGGCCCCAGTCGCCGGCGCCGACCGAGCACCTCCCGGCAGCGTGCTGGCAGCCATGGGCGCCATGCAGGGCAAACTGGCCAGCATCGTCGGCCAGGTTCGCAGCGGCAGTGACAGCATCGCCACCGCCAGCAGCCAGATAGCGCAGGGCAACGTTGACCTTTCCAGCCGTACCGAGGAGCAGGCCTCGTCTCTGCAACAGACTGCTGCGTCGATGGAGCAATTGGGCAGCACCGTGCGCCAGAACGCGGACAACGCGCGCCAGGCCAACCAACTTGCACTTGGCGCCAGCGAGATCGCCGCGAAGGGCGGTGCGGTGGTAGCTCAGGTTGTCGACACCATGAAGGGCATCAACGACAGCAGCCGGCAGATCGCCGACATCATCAGCGTGATTGATGGCATCGCATTCCAGACCAACATCCTGGCCCTGAACGCTGCGGTGGAGGCCGCCAGGGCAGGTGAGCAGGGGCGCGGCTTCGCGGTCGTGGCCAGCGAGGTTCGCAGCCTCGCGCAGCGCAGTGCGCAGGCGGCCAAGGAGATCAAGGGCCTCATCGGCGCCAGCGTCGCCCGCGTTGACAGCGGCACCGCGCTGGTGGACCAGGCAGGTGCCACGATGCAGCAGATCGTGTCATCGATCGGCCGTGTCACCGACATCATGGGAGAGATCGCCAGCGCCAGCTTGGAGCAGAGCAATGGTGTCAGTCAGGTGGGCGTAGCGGTGACCCAGATGGATAAGGTGACGCAGGAAAACGCTGCCTTGGTAGAAGAAAGCGCTGCCGCGGCCGAGAGCTTGAAGGCGCAGGCACAGGCCCTGGTCCAGGCAGTGTCCGTATTCAAGTTGACGCAACACGACGAACTCGCTCGTGCCGGAAATGCGACGAGTCGAGGACCCTCAGCAACAGTGCGGGTAACGCCCGACCAGTCGTCGCCGACGCGCCGTGTTCCCGCTTCAGCAGGGCGAATGACCGCCGCACATGTGCCAGTGTCTAGCCCCAAACTCTCTGCGTTGTCCGCAACGCCGGCAGAAAACGACTGGGCTGCGTTCTGACAAGCGCATTGCCACCGATGTTAGCTACGTCGACCACCAGTGCATCGGCGCATGTGTCGCAGACTGCAGTGATTCTTTGAGTAAAGTCACCGGGGCTGCCCTTGGCCCGACGCAAGCCCTTTCGAAGACTGCGTGCCGAGCTGGTTTGGCACGAGCTCGGGATCAGGCAGCAAGTCCAGGCCCAGCTTAGCCGCACAAGAAAACAGCGGGGCCGCCCGGAGCTTTCTTGATGCTCGTGCTTGGATAGGACGGCGTCGTACAGGGGTATCAGTTCCCCGATGTCTGCCGTCCCCGCCCTCGATGAGTGGCTGCTCGCATACCTCGGCCCCCCATTCTTTGGCGCAGGCCAGTGAGTAGCCGGCCTTGCCGGACGTGTTGCCCTCCCGCCTAACGGGGAAGAGATCGATACGCCCGCGGAAAAGCGAGCGTTCTCAGCGCGCAGTAGAGCCACGCTATCGAGTGCGGGGGACACATCCACGCTCGTGCTGAGCGGCGTCACGGTCGAGCTTGTGGCTGCGGGCCGTCTGCCTCGTTCAAGCGCCTGACTGGGCGGTCTAAAGAGGCTGCGGCAGGACGCCCATGACCTTCAACTTTTGGCGGGGTCAGTTTTCGACCCTCCGATACTGCCAGGAGCATCTCCAACGAGTAGCTGACACACCAGTTCCTCTTTCGACCCGTTGAAGGTGCTGCTAATTCACTTGGCTGTTCGTCTGCGGTCATGAGGCCGATCCCGAAGTCGTGATCGCCCAAACATAGCAGCTCGTCGGTATAAATGAGGATAAGAACTCGAGCTTGCCCCTGAACCGGTCGAATTGATCCAGCGTGTCGTGATGCAGACCTACGCTTTCCAGAACGCCTCAACGGCCTTCATCCGCCGGCGCTTTTCGGTCGTTACATAGACGGTGGTCGTCGCCAGCGACGCATGCCCAAGGTTTTGCTGCGCGATCTCGATCGGCATCCCACCGGCGATGGCATGACTGGCATGGGAGTGCCGCATCCAATGCGTGCTGGCCTTCTGAAACCGCTCTGCGCCCTTCGTGTCCCCCTGCTGCCTCAGTACCGTGGCGCAGTCCTCGAAGAACCGCTTGACCTGGTCGTAGAAGGTTGTTGCCGCGATCCCCTCGCGCGGATCCAAGGTCTGCCCGGTGTCCAACCCGGGCGCCTGTGTCGCCAGATCACTCGCCTTGCCCAGCAGGTGCGCCCCCTGGTTGCCGATGTTCTCCGGGTCCGCATCGAGCCCCCGCGACACCAGGTACTGGGCCAGTTCACCCACCAGGTCCCCCGGCAGCGGCACCTCGCGCTCCTTCTGCCCCTTGCCGACCACCCGCAGCAGCCAACCCTGCATCGGCTGATCGTCGGTTGCATCGGCCGGGTACTCGACCCACTGCAGGTCATCGACGGTGGCGGCCACGACCTCCGACAGCCGCAGCCCTGTGGCGTACAGCAGGTGCAGCCCAAACCGCAGCCGCTCGTTCGCCGACGTCGTGGGCAGCTGCTGCAGCTGCCCCTCGATGAACCGCCACTGCGCCACGCTGAAGCTTCTGCCGGAGTTCACCTTCGGCGTCGAGCTCTTGGGCACACTCACCGCCGACCACGGATTGCCCATCAGGTAGTTCTGGTCGACCAAGAAGCCATAGAGGTTCTTCAGGATCGTCACCGCGTGCCGCTGCGCCGATGCCGACAACGGCCCTTCGAAGGGTCGCCACAGCGGTGACCACCGCTCCCGCGCCCTGTCCCCACACCACCGGCTGCGCGGCTGCGGATCCGCCAGGAAGTCCCGGTACTCGATGCAGTCCTCATTGCTCATCGAGGACAGCGCCTTGCCCTTGTGGGTGATCGCCCAGAGCAGGAAACGCTCGGCCTCCTTGCGGTAGGCCCGCTGGGTGTGCGACAGCGCCTGCAGCCAGTCCAGGCCCAACTCCACGCCGGTGTCCCTTTGCCGCCGACGAGACTTGAGCACAGCTTTCTGCTCGGGGCTCAAGCCCTGCTTGGAACGCAGCCAGGCGAGGATGGCCTGGTAGTCGTTCGTCGCCTTCAGCAGGCACTGGGCCTGGGGCCGGCGGTAGAGGCCCCGGCTGCCGTCGAGCTCGCCGGGGACGATGAATTTCTCGAGGGGGCGGATGTCGGTGGCGGGCGACACCACGGCCTGGAGCTCGTGGGCGAAGAGCTGACGGCGCGGCAGTGCTACATGGCGGCCGAGCATCAGCTCGGGGATCGCCGGGTGGCCGTGGGCGATCTCGTGCAACCACTCAACGATGCGCTGGGCCTTGGTCTCGCCCATCGCTTTGATGCCGGCGTACCAGCGTCGGCCGACGCCGTTGATGCGCTCGACCAGCTGGGCGAGGGTGAAGATTTTAGCAGTCTCCAGGTGACCGGCCAGCGTCGGGTTCAGCCAGGCGGCGACCGAGTCGCCGGGCTTGGGGGCCTGGGCGATCTGGGTTTCGAGCCAGCGCAGGGCCTCGAGCTGGCGCGCGATCAGCCGGGCCCGGCGCTTCAGGCGCTGGGTGGCCCGGCCGTACTCGGCCTCGTAGGCGGCGATCTGGTCGGCCTCGCGTTCGTCTTCAAGGCCCCTGGCTTCGGTGAAGGCCTCCAGGCTCGGCAGGTCCATCGAGGGGTCGGCAATGCGGGTGGCATCGATCCGCACCAGGCGTGCGGTGCCGAAACGGTCCTCGCGTTTGGCGGCCGCCGCGAACTCCTCGCGAATCCAGGCGATGGTCGAGCGCACGACGCGCTGGTCAGTGACCTCCCCTTCCACCCGGAAGTAGCGCTCCCAGCTGTCGCGCGGATCGAGGCCCTGGACCACCGACCGCATGAACGCGAAGTGGCCGACATGCAGCTTGCGCTTGCGGGCGGCGCTCGCCGAGGTCAGTTGGCGCACCGGCCTGGCCGCCGGTCCCCCAAAGAGCGCCACCGGCAGCCCGCCACCCTCCCCTGCCCGCGGGTCTTGCGGTGACGTCGGGAGAGAGAGGGTGGGCACCGGTGCGTGGTCCATGGTCATCTCCGGAGCGGCGAGGGTTGAGCGTCTAACCCGGTGTGAAGTGGTGCCCGATACCAAGCCCGGGCGCAATCGACGCGCTGGCTGATGGCTGACACCGGGCTCGTCGAAGTCCGCATCAGTGGTCGGCCAGGCCCTGCTCTGGCGCGGCGAAGTAGAGCTCGACGAGGGCCGTCGTCCAGGTGGCGACGCCGGTGCCGAAGAAGTCGGTGTCCTCGGTCCAGATCGGACAGTTCAAGGCCAGCGCACAGGCCAGGATCGGCCAGTCATCAGGGTCCCGCCGGCCGATGCGCGCGAGTGCGGCCGACTTCATGCCCTCGTACTCAGCCGGGTCGACCACCCGCACCGCCAGTCGGAGGGTATCCAGCTTGTCCAGTGCCGGCTGCAGCGCCCTGGCCTCGCCTCGTTTGCTCAACACAGCTGCCAGATGCTCCCGCACGTCGTCGAAGGCAACTTGCGGCGCGACGAAGGTCACTTCCGACGCGAATCGCGAGAGCAGGCGGTCCACCCGTCGCCCGAGCACGGCGCGCGTCATGTCGTAACCAAGGACGTTCGCATCGAGGACGATGGTGCGTGGGGTCACGTCGGGCTGCGCCTGCGCGCGGATGCGCCCTTGCGCAAGGTGTCGAAGTCGCTGACCGCGGCCTCGACATCATCCTCCTTCAGCGTCATCACCGCCTCGAGCTTGTCCGCCGCGTCACGCAGCGCCTGCAGATCGGCCTGCGCCGGACGCGCCGTCGGAATGAAGATGCCGACCGTCAGCCCATGCCGGGTCACCGCGACCGGCTGCTTGTTGTCGATGAACTCGGCCAGGCCCGCGCGGAACTCGCGGATGCCGACGGATTTGGGTTCCATGGGGTGCTCTCCAGGCGATGCGCAAACCGCGTCAGACCGCCATTGTGAATCTGTGTGTACACAATGACAAGGTGAAGGTGCTGCCTTCCAAGCGATGGCGCCTTCTTCGGGCGGCGGCTGCCGGCTGCTGACAACGCTGGCGTGCCGGTCAACCCCGCCGGTGCGGGGCCTCATTGCGCGAGCCGCGACAAGGCCGCGGCCAGGTTCGTGCGGGCCCGGGTCTCGAGCAGCGCAAAGGCCGGCTCGGTCCGGTACAGCCGGGGCCGGTCGAGGAAGCTTTGCAACACCTGCGCCCTCCCCTGCTGGTAGCGCCCGGCCGGTACCCAGGCGTACTCCTTGCGCACATCCTGGTCGTAGCGCTCGAAGCGTTCGGCGGGGCTGCCGAGGATGGCCAGGTCGATGTCGACCAGCAGCTCGGCGTCGGGGTTCGACGTGGTCTTGACCGGGGCGTCGTGCTGGGTCGCCATCACGAGGTCGTGCACCCGCTGGGCGGTGTCGCTGTCGGCCCCCGCGCGTACCAGCGAACGGGCCGCCCAGGCGGCGCTGGCCAGCTCGTTGCTGCCGGCTGGCGTGGCTTGGGTGTCGTAGACGGCGTCATGGAACCACAGCGCAATGGCCACCTCACCGGGGCGCACGCAGAGCCCGCGCCAACACGCCCAAAGGGCGAGGCACTCGTGCAGATGGCGCAGGTCGTGGTAGTGCCGGTGGGACTCGGACCAGGCCGCGATCGACTCGGCCTGCAGCCCCGCGGGCGCCGGTCGACCGATGAAGGACCAGGCCAGGTTCCAGCTCTGTTGAAGGCTCTCCTGCAAGCCTTCTTCACCGTCCGCCCAAAGCGCCTTGGAATCGACCCCCACCGTGATCGGGTCAGTCACCGCGAGCTCCCGCACTCACTCTTCCACGGGCCAGGTCAGACCCGAGCGGTCGATGATCGCCCGCACGCGGCGGTCCCCGTCCGGGACCAGGGTGTGCAGATCGGCCTGGCCCCAACGCAGCGCGTCGATGCACAACAGCATGTCGTCGCCGATGGCCTCGTCGACCGCGCGCAGTTCGTAGAGGTCGAAGGGGAAGGCCTCGCCGTTGTAGGTGGCAGCGAGGAAGCGCGCGATGCGCCGCACCTGGCCGGTCTCATGGGTCTCTGCGGTCTTCAGCAGGCGCAGGAAGGCTTGCCCTCCTTTGGCGGTCGTTTCGCTCTTGCGCTGCGTGATGCGTTGCCAGTCGTCGTCCGTGGGCAGGTTCTGGGGCATGGTGAGCTCCTGGTTCAGCAGCCGGTTGGGTGGTCAGGCTGCGGGTTCGTAGGGCCGGCATCAGGGTGGTGCGGCTGGCGACTGCTGCGGGCCAGGCTCACCCGTTGCGGGTGGGCGGCTGGGATGTTGCGGCGACCGACAAGAGCGCGCCCGGCACCGGCTCTGCCGCCCATCATCGGCGACCCTCGTCGATCATGGCCTTGATCGACACCCTGTCGCCAAAGCTCTGCCTGGCACGGTGCTGTCGGATCCGCTCGACGAGTGCGAACGTCCGGGCTGCCCGGGTGGGCAGATCACCCGGGTTCGAGGTGTGGTACGAGACGAGGCAGGCCACCGCTTGGCCCCGGCGGGTGATCACGATGGCCTCGCCCCTGGAGGCGCGCTCGACCCACTCGCCGAGCCGGCGCCGACCCTCAGACAAACGGACGGTGGTCATGGGAGGGGTTCCTCCAGCGTCCAGTCTTCGACGACCAGATCGGGCAGCTGTCCGAAGGCTTGGTCGTTGGTCACCAGGACGGCGCCGATGCTGCGCGCATGGGCGCCGATGAGGAGGTCCAGCGGTGCCAGCACCCTGCCCTCGCGCTGCGCGCGGGCGCGCACAGGTCCGTACTCGCTCGCCACCGCCGAATCCCAGGGCAGGACGTCGACCCGACGCAGGAACTCGTCGACGAGCCGGTGCAAGGCGGTGGCCTCAGGCCGCCGCGCCAGGCCGAAGCGCAACTCGCCCTCGGTGATGGCCGAGATGCACAGGGCGGCCATCGGCGTGGCAACGACCCGCCGCACCACGGCCGGATGGCGACGGAGCAGGTGGCTGACGGTGTTGGTGTCGAGCAGGTAGCGACTCATCGGGGGTCATGGAGCTCAGCGCGGATCATCGACGCTCGACTGGCCTCACCCACCCAGGCCCTCGAGGGGATCCCGGTGTTGGTCACCGCGGGCCTGGTCGCGCTCGGCGGATGTGAGGAAGTCCTCGGGCACGTCGGTGGACTCGAGCGCGCCGAAGAAGCTCTGCCAGTCGCCGGGCTTGCGCGACAAGATGACGTCGCCGGTGGCCGGGTCCTGGCGGATGAAGACCTCCTTGGCATCGAAGCGGAACGCCGCCGGCAGCCGCACCGCCTGGCTGCGGCCGTTGGTGAAGAGCTTGGCGGTCTGGGTCATGGCTGGCTCCGCTGGTCTATATCGCAGTCTATGCCTCGGCATCACCTCAATCAAGAGATGGCACCACGGAGGTTGAACGGCCGGCCGGTGGATTTGCAAGGCGGATCAAGCACTTGGCCGAACGTATCCTGGAACCCCGGCCGTTTGTCCAAGGATATAAGATCCATGATAATAAACCTTATCATGTAGCGAAGGACATCAAGCCCCCTCCCCTGCCGGGCGCTCCAACCCGCTTGCTGGCCATGGCTAGGGCCGGCCTGCGTGACCCTGGCCAGACGTTGGCCAGCGTGTGGCACCAGAGCTCCTCGCGATCCAGAACGATGGCGGAGATCGATGGCTTCGCCGTTGCGGAGAGACCCATAGCAATGTAAGTCTGAGTGTTTTGGAGCCCCGCCCCTGCCTGGGAATCTTGCGTGCGCAGGGGCGAAGTCTGCTTCCGCCTGCAGCTCCGGAGTTTCTGACTCGCGCATCGTGGATCCCTTGTAGAACGCGCTGCAGACCTCGCGGCGCGTCTCCTGGGTAGTGCGCGTGAGCGCATTGATCGCCTGTTCCGCTTGTGCTGGCAGCCGATTCTGGTGGCGCGCTCCGCAGTGCGAGCGCTGAGCAAGCGTGAGGGCCTCTGCGCGGCCCTAACTTCGACGCCGCCAAAATTCAGCGATGCGGTCAGCGGGATGGAGCACCGCTCGCGGTGGGGCCGGTGCTATCCCACTCGTTTTGACATGCCGAGGCGCTTGTGGGTGATTGGTCATGGGCCTCTCCGGCGATCAAACGTGCGGCTTAGATCGACGGTGGGGTACCGCACAACCTCCTCCGGCACGATTGCAAGCTAGAGGTTGTGCAGCGGCCACACCGCCTGGCGGGCCACCTCGTCTGTGGGGCACCGACTATCGATGTCGCTATGGAAGTTGAAGGGCGAGCCAGCGGCAGCCTTGGTCGTCGTCACTCGCTTGGTCAACGACTTGACCTCACAAGAGATGGCCCTCATGGTGAGTTGCTGCCAACCGCCTCATGGCAACGTTGACGGCGCCCGACCCCATCGCTGACTCATGAGACCGTGGAAACGACTGTTCGTGATGCCCGAACTTTGGTGCACTACACCCTACGGCCATCATGGCG
Organism: Hydrogenophaga intermedia; assembly: GCA_943370175.1. Classification (GTDB taxonomy): domain Bacteria; phylum Pseudomonadota; class Gammaproteobacteria; order Burkholderiales; family Burkholderiaceae_C; genus Ideonella_A; species Ideonella_A intermedia_A. Next base: position 37,039 of record CALRPU020000029.1, read on the forward strand.
GTACACCAAAAGCCGGTTGGTCCTCCAATGCCGACGCGTTTGTATTGCGCAATACAAAACAGAATCTGCGCGCAGGACCGCTCAATCTAAAACGGCTTGACCTGGTCGCTCGACTAAGGCTTGACCAAGAAGTCTTCCACCAGTTTGACAAGAGCCTTGCGCTTGGATTCGGGTAGGGCGCCCACCTCGAAGCGCAGAAGCGCCCTACCCTTTGCATCGGATGTCAGCTTGGCGGCGACTTTGCCACCTTTGGAAATGGTCAGAGGGTTCCTTTTGCCGGCTGTCGGGGGCAACTCAGGCACGCCGATCAGCCGCGACAAGATGGCGGATGAAGTGAGATCGCCACGAGATTCGGCGATGGCCCGAGCGCGCTGCAGCGTTCCGTCAGGATCCTTCTGCAACGCGTCCCCCAACGGGGCCGCCCATCGAAACTGAATCTCCAACGGACTCCGAAATGCAGCCACGACCTCATCAGGCAGTCGAGCGAGGGCAACACTTTTGGAGACCAGTGATACGTCTACACAAATGGCGTCAGCCAAACGGCGCAGTGAGCTGTACAGCCCTTCATCTAGAGCCCTGCGATACATCACACCCTGTTCCCAGGCGGACAGATTCTGGCGACCGCGGTTCTCGCGCTCCATTTGTTCGAAGAGACTGACGTCCGACGCATCTTCGACAACCGCCAAAACTGGCACACCCAAGTCTGCGCACGCACGGTGTCTACGGTGCCCGTAGATGAGTTCGAAGCGATGTGCATCTGAGGGTGTTGAACCGTTCAACACAGGCAAGGGACGAACCTTGATCGGCTGTACGTTCCCGCCTGCCGCGGCGATCTCTTCCTTCAGCTCGTTGAACTCCACGGTCTGGAAGGACGCCTCGTGGCGATTTGCCCATCGGGAGGCACGGATGCTGGAGGGATCGAGCTTCTGTAGTGGTGATCCCTCTTCCAGAGTTTTCACCCTGGCTCGCAGCGCTTCAGCTTCGTGTACAGCTCCTGACTGAGCCGTCAGAAAGCCCATCATCGTTCCAGGTGCAGTCTTTGGCTTTGGTGCGTCACCAGACGGCGTGCCCTCTGCGATGGGCTTGTTCCCAACCTGCAGTCCAGGAATCAGCCCGGCCTTCTCAAACATCTTTCGAGCCATCACTCAGCCCTCCCACTCTTGGGTGTTGAACGGTTCAACAGCGCCGGATCCCCCTCCGAGCCAGGAGATACGACAGACGCACTCTCGACCTGTCTACGCCACACAGATTGAACGGACGTCTCGATGTAGCCAACCATAAGGTCGTAGGCGTCTCGCGCCCGCTTGAACGTTCGAGCGTTGCCGTCGTACTTGGTGATGTCATAGACGGTGCCGAACTCCACAGTCGCAGACGCCGTCACAGCCGACTTGGGGATCTCCATCGGGAGTACCGACACCCGGTTCGCGTAGGTGGTTTGGATCCACTGTTTGACGATCGCGCCGGTCGCATCCGAACTGTCGACCCGACTGAGCAGGATGTTCATGAAATCGAACTGCTTGTCTAACCCACGGTTCGTCAGCAACTGTGTCGTGAGGTCCGAAAACAGGGACCAGAACTGGGCAGCTGACGCAAAGTCCAACGTGCTCGGCGGCAGCGGCATGATGATCCCGTTACTCGCCAGCAGTGCATTGATCGTCGTGTAGGACAGGGCAGGGGGGGTGTCGATGATGATGACGTCATACTCGGCACGCACATCATCGATCCCGTAGTGAAGTACGTTCCAGAACTCGAAGCCTTCCTCCTGCGTCTGCCGAGCTGGCAACGCAAACTCCGCACCGAACAGCAGCGGAGACGCCGGGACTAGATCGATGCCATCCCAGTAAGTTGAACGAATGGCGTATCTGATGGACGTTTCCGCACCCATCACCAGCGGCATGATCGTGTCTTGTTCTTCCACCTCGGCGTCAGGCAGGATCCCGAACAGGGTCGTTAGCGATCCCTGAGGATCCGTGTCGATGACAAGAACCCTGTGTCCCAACAACGACATGCCCTGCGCAAGCGTGATGGCGGTTGTGGTTTTGCCCACACCGCCCTTGAAGTTTGCGATGCTGATCGTCACGGCCTCCGCTCCAGAGGGCCGCAAGTTTTCCTTCCGGTACTCACGGATCCACGCTCTGACCTCCGGGAGACTGAACTGTCGTCTGTTGGCTGCCTCGTTCAACGTGCCTGGCGGAAGATCACCTCGGCCCATCCTGTGTGTCAGCGAGCCCTTTTCAATGCCAAGTAGCTGGGCGAGCTGACTCAAGTTCCAGACAGGCGCAGCCTTGGTAGTAGTGGGCGACAACATGGCCGCACGAATCTGAGACATCATCTCGATCGAGTGGGCTGCTTGATCTGCGATGTCCATCAGGCCGATGGGCGCAGGTGCTTTGATGCTAAGTCTTGACATGCATTCCTCCTGCGCCGAGTCTATCGTGATCTTGACGTTTTTCTCGCTAGTCCAGCGATCAACGTAAAGTGGTCGAAAAGCTCCTAATGCAGGTCATAGCCGCGCGTCTTTTGGACTCTTTCTCCTCCCGACAAGTACCGGCACGGGTTCAAAGAGGTTCTAAGCCTTCAAGCCCTTCAATACCTTTACGCGACATTTTTCCTATACGCATCAAAGACTTAGGTCACCTTATGTGAGGGGATATAGGAGCCAGTGTGAGGCCTTTTAGGCCCGGGCGTGAGTCGACATAGGCGCTCGCGTGAGGCACGGTAGGCTCCTGCATGAGTGGGTTTAGGAACCACGCGTCTGTGGATAACTTGACCCAATGTCAGTGCAGGAAGCGCCGGTAGCGGTCCCTGGCGTGAGCAGCTTTAGGCGTCTATGCGAAGTTCGCCCCCGTCTTGGCCGGAGAGGACAGGCAGGCATCCCTACGCACGGCCGGCGCCGAAGCCCCACCGCGACTGGACCACCGCTGCAATCTCTTGATGTGAGAGTCTTTAGGTAAGACCGAAAGGCACAGGTGAGGACTTTTGGGACGCGCTAAGGTCAACTCTGTCGCGTCCGGGCCCCGAACGCTTGATCATGCGTGAGCCGTTTTGGGTGGACCGCTAGACGTGAAGTTCAAGTTTCACGCTACGATCGCGGAATGGAGGACTTCACATGACCAGGCTTACCGCTGTGAGAACGGACAAGCTAGATAGCCCGCTCAGGAAGCCCGTCAACACTCTCGCAATTGTCCCGACGAAGTCCAGCAAGATCACCCTCCTTGGACGGAAGGCATACAACGTACTCCTCTACATCGCACAAGAGCAGGGCATCGAGCAAGAGGTCTTTCGCGCTCCCTTGCAAAGCATCCTTCGGGGGGTGGACTTCAACTCGAATGCGCGTGAGGTCGTCAAGCAGCATTTGCGGTCGATGGTCAGCACGCTAGTGGAGTGGCAGTCGCCAACGGCAGGGGAGGGCGAAGCCTGGAATGTCGCCGGCCTCGTAGCTCACGTTAAGGTCTACAAGCAAGGCGGCGAAAACTGGGTTGAATGGTCTTTCGCCCCAAACATCAAGCTTGAGCTTCTTGAGCCACAGCGCTTTGCCCGGATACGCATTGACATCATCTCCCAGCTGCGCCGGCACTCGGGCGTCGTTCTCTACGAAATCTGCTCGCGCTACCGCGATGTTGGTCTTACCGCCAGACAGGTTTGGCAGTGGTGGCGCCCTGTACTCACCGGCAGTCCAGACACTGAGGAGTCGAGCAAGCAGGAGTACCGCTTCTTCAAGCGTGACGTGCTGAAGCTTGCGATCGCTGAAGTCAATGCCGTGACTGACATCGAAGTCGAGTTGATCGAGCACAAAGCCGGTCGATTCATCAGCGAGATCCAATTCAGGGTAGCGAAGAAGGTGCAGGGCACTCTGCCGCTCAGACATCCACCTGACCCAGTGGACCTTACGCAGGTTGTGCGTGCAACCAAGGTGGGAATCCGGACCGAAGACGCAGAGGGGTTGATGCAGGCCCATGGCAACGAAGCAATGACATCCGGACTGGATGCCCTTTACAAGCGTATCGCTAGTGAGTTCCCGGAGCCACTTCGCGACCCGTACCGATACCTTCGCGCTTTGCTCGAGTCCAGCGCAAAAATCAATGCGACGAAGTCTGAGGATGCCGTCCTCCAACCTGCGGCCAGCAATGCTGCCGCAACAGCGGTCATGGAAGGGTGGACCGCAGAGTGGGTCAGCACCCGTCGGGCGCTTGTCATCAGCGAGTTCGAGGCCCTGTCGGCTGCGAAGCAGGCTGAGTGGATAGAGCGCCTGCGCGCGCACCTCGAAGAACGCGGAGCTCACCCGTCAGTCCGAAAGCGGCTTGAGACCAGTGGGTGGAAGCACCCGATGGTGGCCGGTGAATTGATCAAGTTCTTCAAGGGCGCCGACTGGGATAGGCCGAGTCCTGAAGAACTCCTGGCGCTGGCCGCCGCTCGAGGTGGACGGTAGCCAGCGGGTAGGGGAGGGTGGCTAGTCAGGCTAGGTGGCCTGCGCCAGATACCTGGGAGCGGGATCAGCCAAGCAATCTTGACAGTGGCGACGGTGGATGCGATTAGGCAGTCAAACAGCGGTGCTCCACTGCTGCGGCTCGGCTCAGTTTCTGGCCAGTCGCATTCTTTATACCTGCCCGCTGGTAAGGTTTCCTTCACGACCTGCAGGTAGACCCAATGCATGCAAACCAGCCCCCAGCACGCCCGACTCCGCAGAAGAAGGAGAATCAATTTGTTCAATCGCTAAAGAAGCTGCTTGAAGCCTCGCCTGCCAAGAGGGCGAGCGGCGCACCTCCGCCCGCGGACAAGGGTCATGGAGATGTCGCTGGCGACGATCAATCACGGCCATGATTGGCGGCTTGTTCTCTTGGCCAGCCCACGTTACTGCGTCCGTGCTCGCACGTTGCCGCAACTTGATCCGCGCATCGATATACAGAACTGATCTCGGTGGGGAACTGATGGCGAACGTTAGCGAAAGGATCCGAGCGGCATCGGATGGGCTCCCATGGAGCCGCGTCAGTCGCTCACGGCAAGAACGGTACCCCCACCATCGAAGACCTCTCGGTGTCCTCAGAAGTGTTCTTATCAGGACGTCATTTGGTGGCGAGAAACTCCCTGAGGCTCGCGACTGCGTCGCGCAGACGTGCCGCTGCTGTCCCGCACCAGTGATGGCAACAGCGCTGGTCAGCCTGATGGGCACGCTGACCGAAACCTGATCAGGGCCGGGGTCGGAAGGCGGTCGCCTCGTACGGGGCAGGGGAGGACGCCACCTGGCCGGAGCTTGACCGGCCGTGAAGGTTTTGTTGCACTTGCTGCATTTATTGCGTTTAGGAGCTACCATGAGCCTCGGACGCAAGGCTTTCGCGACCCTCGCAGCCTCCCCATGTCCTCGCACCCTACAGAGCCCACATCATGCGAACACTTGATCGAGCCCGCCAGGTCGTGCCGCCTCCCATGTCCCACCAGGACATCGAAATGGCGCGCGTTGCCCAGCGGTGCATCATGGCGTCGCTCGACCACTCGCGTGCGGCGGCCATCACGCTGATCACGGACACGGGCGAACAGCCGGCCATCGAACTCCCCCCCGCCGCCCTGAAGCTCATCGGCCAGCTGTTGGGCGCCATGAGTGAGGGCAGGCCCGTCTCGCTGGTGCCGGCGAATCAGGAGCTCACGACGGTCGAGGCGGCCAACTTCCTGAATGTCTCGCGACCCTTCGTGATCAAGGAGATCGAAGCCGGCAACCTGCCCTACCGGATGGTGGGCACGCACCGACGTGTCGCCTTCGAGGACTTGGTCAATTACGCCCGCAAGACGCGCAGCCGGCAGGAGGCCGCGCTGGAGCGCCTGGCAGAGAACTCACGCGAGCTGGGCCTGGACTACTGAAGTGGCGGGTCATGTCCGATATACCGCGCTGCTCGATGCGTGCGTTCTTTACCCAGTGGCCATCGCCGACGCTCTGATGAGCCTGGCCGTGGCCGGGCTATACGCGGCAAAGTGGACCCGAAAGATCGAACAAGAGTGGATCGCCGCGCTCGAAGAACGCCGGCCCGATTTATCGGGTCGCTTTGGCGTCCGGCGCGACCAGATGCGCGAGGCGGTCCCCGACTGGGAAGTTGAAGAGGCTGCTTGGCACCCAAGCGCCGTGGGGCTGGTACTACCTGACCCTGATGATGTCCACGTGCTGGCGGCAGCCAGGGCTGGCCATGCCGATTGCATCGTCACGGCCAACCTAAAGGACTTTCCCGTGGCAGCTGTCGAGCCGTTTGGCATCGAGATCATTCATCCAGACCAGTTCATCGTTGCCCAATGGGACATCGACCCGCTTGTCGCGGTCGCCGCGTTCAAACGAATGCGCGCACGATGGAAGCGGCCAGAGGCCAGCGCGGAGGACTTTGCTGCGGCCATGGAGCGAGGAGGGCTGCCCGCTACCGCTCAGCGGCTGCGAGAAGCCATCGAGCTGATCTAGAAGCCCTGAGCAGGCTCAGGCGATGCGCCGCGATGGCTCGGGCCATCGCGCCTCGCCTGCCTCCCATCCGGAGCAGTAGGCTCGTGGCGATCACATAGGAGGCCTCAATCCCGCGGCGCGCTTCTCTTCTCGGTCACCGCCGCCGGCCTCAAAATCCCTCACTACCGAACCCACCCGCGAGATTCCCCGAATTGGACCAGGCGACCCACAACAAGATCGTGTCCTTCATCTGGGGCATCGCCGACGATGTCCTGCGGGATTTGTTCCGGCGCGGCAAATACCCGGACGTCATCCTGCCGATGTGCGTGCTGCGCCGCATGGACGCGGTGCTGGAGCCGACCAAGCAGGCCGTGCTGGACACCAAGGCGATGCTCGACGAGGCTGGCATCTCCGAACAGCGCGCCGCACTCGCTGCAGCCGCGGGCCAGGCTTTCTACAACACCTCGCGATTCACCCTGAGGGACCTCAAATCCCGGGCCAGCCAGCAACAGTTGCTGGCCGACTTCGAGGACTACCTCGACGGCTTCTCGCCCAACGTCCAGGACATCCTCGAGAACTTCAAGTTCCGCAACCAACTGCCCACGCTGTCCAAGGCCGATGCGCTGGCCACGCTGATCAACAAGTTTCTCGACCCCGACATCGATCTCTCGCCCGCCGGTATCGACAACCACGCGATGGGCACCGTTTTCGAGGAGCTGGTTCGCAAGTTCAACGAGGACAACAACGAAGAGGCCGGTGAACACTGGACGCCGCGCGATGCCGTTCGCCTGATGGCCAACCTCGTGTTCCTCCCGGTGGAGGATCAGCTCAAATCCGGCACCTACCTGCTCTACGACGACGCCTGCGGCACCGGCGGCATGCTCACCGTGGCCGAGGAGACGCTCACCGCCATCGGCAAGAAGCACGGTCTGGACATCCATTGCAGCCTCTACGGCCAGGAGATCAACCCCGAGACCTACGCGATCTGCAAGGCTGACATGCTGATCAAGGGGGAGGGCGAGAACGCCGACCACATCGTCGGCGGCGCCGAGTGGTCCACGCTGGCGCACGACGCCTTCCCAGGCCAGGAATTCGACTTCATGGTTGCCAACCCGCCCTACGGTAAGAGTTGGAAGAAAGACCTGGAGGCCATGGGCGGCAAGGACGGCATGCGCGACCCCCGCTTCAAGGTCATGCACGAGGGCGAGGAGCTCTCACTCGTCACTCGCTCCAGCGACGGTCAGATGCTCTTCCTGGTCAACATGGCCTCGAAGATGAACCACAGCTCGGCGCTGGGCAGCCGCATCGCCGAGGTGCACAACGGCTCGTCGCTGTTCACGGGCGATGCGGGCCAGGGCGAGAGCAACATCCGCCGCTGGCTGATCGAGAACGACTGGGTCGAGGCCCTCGTCGCGCTGCCGCTAAACTTGTTCTACAACACCGGCATCGCCACCTACGTGTGGGTGCTGAGCAACCGCAAGCCCGAGCACCGCAAGGGCAGGTTGCAGCTGATTGACGCCAGCCAGTGGTTCAAGCCGCTGCGCAAGAACCTCGGCAAGAAGAACTGCGAGCTCGGGCCCGACGACATTGAGCGCATCTGCCGCACCTTTCTCGAGTTCAAGGAAACACCGGAGTCAAAGATCTTTCCGAATGCCGCTTTTGGCTTCTGGAAAGTCACCGTCGAGCGCCCGCTGCGCCTGAATAGCCAGCTCACGCTCAAGGCCATCGAGGCGTTGCGCTTCGCATCGGGCAATGAAGAACTTTGCAGTGCGCTCTACGATGAGTTCGGGGATGCGCTCTTTACTGCGTTCGACTCGATCGCCGCCGCGTTGGAGCAGCGCCTGGCCGATTGGGGCAGTGACGACGAGGACGCCGACGAAGAAGATGGCGGCGCGTCGAAGAAGGGCCTGTCCGAGAAGAAGCGCAAGAAGCTGCTCGACCCAACGAGCTGGAAGCGCGACGGCCGCTTGGTCGAGGTGGCCTCCGCCTTGCGTGCGGCGCTGGGCGATGGCCTCTTCGAAGACCACAACTTTTTTCGCGACCAGGTCGATGCCGCCCTGAAGAAGGCCGGCACCAAGTTGCCCGCCGCCGAGCTAAAGCTGATCCTCAAGGCTGTGAGCTGGCGCGTCGAGACCGCGCCACCTGTCATCGCCAAGGTTCACAAGCCCGGCAAGCTCACCGCCGACCCGATGCTGGGCCTGTATGACGCGGTGATCGCCGGCAAGCACTGCGTCGTCGAATACGAACCCGACACCGACCTGCGCGACACCGAGCAGGTTCCCTTGCTGGAAGAGGGCGGCATCGAAGCCTTCATCCGCCGAGAGGTGCTGCCGTACACGCCCGACGCCTGGGTCAACAACGACGCCACCAAGATCGGCTACGAGATCAGCTTCACGCGCCACTTCTACAAGCCGCAGCCACTGCGCACGCTGGCCGAGATCAGCGCCGACATCCTGGCCATCGAGAAGGAGGCCGAAGGCCTGCTGGACGGCTTGTTGGTGGCGAAGGCCGAAGCATGAAGAAGGCGACGGTGCCCGCCAGCCGCCGCGTGACCAAGGCCGTGACGCCGGCCTCGAAGGTGGCAATGGCTGCGGCGGGCAAGGCCCTGGTCACCAAGCCCGCGTCCAGGGCCAAGGCGGAAGCCGACCCGTCGGCGCTGCTCTCGGATTTGCGCAGCCTGGTGCAGTCGGCGCGCCAGCGGCTGGCCACCGCGGCCAACGCCACCTACACGCTGCTCTGCTGGCAGATCGGCCGCCGACTGCTGCGCGACAACCTGCAGGCCGGGCGCGCCGCCTATGGCAAGCAGATTCTTGCGACGGTGTCGCAAGAATTGACCACCGAGTTCGGCGCCGGCTTCAACTACACCGCGCTGACCCGGATGGCGCGCTTTGCCGAGTGGATGACCGACGAGCGGATTCTTGCGACGCTGTCGCAAACATTGAGCTGGAGCCACTTCGTCGAACTGCTGCCCATCAAGGACCCGCTCGCCCGCGACTTCTACGCCGAAATGTGCCGCATCGAGCGCTGGGACGTTCGCACCCTGCGGCAGAAGATCGGCGGCATGCTGTACCAGCGCACGGCGCTGTCGAAGCGGCCGAAGGCCGTGATCTCGGCCGAGATCGGCAAGCTGCGCGACGGGCAGATGAGCCCGGACACAGTGTTCCGTGACCCCTACCTGCTGGACTTGCTCGGCCTGAAAGGCGCCTACAGCGAACGCGACCTGGAAAGCGCCATCCTGCGCGAGATCGAAGGCGTGCTACTGGAGCTGGGCAACGGCTTTACCTTCGTCGCGCGCCAGAAGCGCATGAGCGTGGGCAAGGACGACTTCTACCTGGACCTGCTGTTCTTCCACCGCCACCTGCGTCGGCTGATCGCCGTCGAGCTGAAGCTGGAATCCTTCCAGCCGGCCCACGTCGGCCAGATGGAGCTGTACCTGCGCTGGCTGGACAAGCACGAGCGCGCGCCGGGCGAAGAAGCGCCGATCGGCCTGATCCTGTGCGCAGCGGCCGACGCCGAGCAGGTGGAACTGCTGCAGCTGGACGCGAAGTCCATCCGCGTCAGCGAGTACCTCACGGCCTTGCCGCCGCTGCCCGTGTTGCGCGAGCGGCTGCATCAAGCGATGGAGCATGCACGGGAACAGGCGGCCCGGCGCCTGCCGGATGGGGAGGGCCGCGCGTGACGCTCAACGACCAACCGCCCCTGCCCATCCTTGACCTGGTGGGCAGGGTGCGCGAGCTTGGGCAACGGGCCGCGCTGCAATACCGGCCGGTGGTGAACGACATCGTGCGCAGCGGCAGCCGCGATGCCCAGTACTGACCGCATAGTCAAGCGCATCCGCGAGGACATCGCGCCCAGGGTGGCCGCCGACAAGGCTTTCCAGAATGCCCGGCAGAACACCCCGCACACCGCGCCGATGGCGCACGACCAGGCACTGAGCCGCGCGATGCAGATCCTGCTGAAGGACGACACGCAGGTCTACAAGCAGTTCGTCGAGAACGAATCATTCCGCCGCACGGTGCGCGACATGGTCTACCAGCTGACCAGCCAGGGACCTTTGCCCGGCAGCCCAGCTGCGCCCTGACACTCGTCCACCACGGGACGCACATCAAGCGACATCGGCAGGCACGATCAACACCTTGCGGTGGAGCGCCAGCGCCGCCACATTGCTCAGCCCCATCCACTGGGCCACCTGCTTGACAGGCGTGCCGCGACGCAGCTGGTGCATGGCAAGCGTGCGGCGCAGCGTGAATCCCCCCTCGCTGTCGTGCAGGCCGGCGTTTAAGAGGACAGCCTGATCAGCTGGTGAACCATGCCTTGAAACGGGACCAAATGCTCGGCGAAAGTGGCGGATTGTCCTTTGGTGCCGCCTGCTCAGGTTCCGTCGGTGCAGGTAGCACCCGTGTCGTTTGGGCTGCGTCGCGCGCGCTATAGAACGCCGCCTTCGCCCTTTGGTCACGCCTTTGCTCGGCCTCGATCTGTGACTTGGACCATGGACCCGCCTCGAGAACACGGCTTCTCTGGATAACGTAGTGCGACCGACAGCGCTGATTCCAGTTGCCGACGGAGGGATGCAACGAGACGGTTTCCCCGTCAAAGGTCATGCGCCAGTCGGTCGGCGTGAACGGAGTCACCACCCGATCTCCGCAGCCGCAGCAGCAGGAATGAACAGCCGTGGCGTAGTCCATGGAAATGAAAAGCACGCCAGGCTCAAGCTCACGCGGCACGTTGCGGACGAAGCGATGCGCAAGGGTTTCATGGCGCATCACGAGACGTCTCCAGTCCGGTCGCCGTTGAGCAACATACCAACATCGGTCGTGTAGGTGCAGTGGTGCTCGTTCTCCAGATCGCGATAGAAGCCGCGCAGCTTCTTCCACTTCACGACCGCTAAGCAGGCGTTAAGCGCGTTCAGGTCGGCCACCTGGATGTTCGACGCGTAGAGATCCTGACCACCGCCGCCCGCGAAAGAGATGCGCCCCGCGTGCACATGGTCGCGCTTCGCCGGCGTGCTCGTCGTCACCCGCAGGATCCCACCGAGGCTACCGTTCCGGAGCTCCAGCCCCATCCCGACGTCGATGAACGGGACGCCGAGCGCTTCGAGCTTGGCCACCACCGCGCGTTTCTCATCGCCGGCATCCATGCAGATGAAGGCGAAGGTGAGGCCGTCGAGCAGTCCCACCGTATGCGGCGTCAGGCGGACGGCGTGCGCGGTGATGCCGCGGTGCATTCGTCCGTAGATGCCCTTGAGGTATTCGACCTTCTTCGGCGCGTCCCGCAGCTCCTCCAGCGAAGGCGCCCCAGGTGCTCGGAACGCGTTGTGGGAGAGGAACTCGTCGTCGTCGATCAAGCGGATCTCCTTCGCCGGCGTCTTGGCCACCAGGTCGAGGATGTAGCTGCCCGTGCCCCCGGCGCCGAGGATGCCCACCACCTCGCCTCCCAGCTTGCCAGAGAGCGCCCCCAAGCCGACCCGGCACGACGCTGTGTCAAGGTAGTGGAAGACGCTGTCCTCGTCGCCTTCATCGGCGCCCCGGACAACACGCGCGCTGATCCCGGGCTGCAAGACGGCGGCGGGCCCCGCCAGGATGGTCGCGTAGGTCGACATCTTGGTGTAGTAGTCCGGGTATCCGTCGGGGCTGGGCTTGCTGGAGAAGCTGTGCCGAGCGCTCAGTCCATGCCCCAGCTGGGTGTCCACTGCGTTGTGCGCGATCCCCTTCAAGGGCGTCCCGTCGGCATTGCACGGGAACTCGCCGTCCCAGTAGATCACGTGAGTCTCCGGCTTGCGCGTGCGGTCGCCGGCGAGGTCGAGGGCCGACAGCAAGCTGCCAGTGCGCACGCGCCGACGGGCGTCGACGTATGGCACCTCCCCCATCACCAGGAAGCCACCCTGGACACGGACAAAGTAGCCCTGCTGGCGAAGCTGAGCCAAGTCAGGATTAAGACTGAACAGTTCGTGTGACATTGAAGATGGTTCCTTGCTTTTTGACTTCAACCGATCCGCCCTCGCCGAGTTCGCCGTCGTGGGGGAGTGAGGCCGCATTCCGGTAGGTCATGGAGAACACGACGTTTGTCTCGGCCGGGGCGTCCGGATGGGAGAGCTTCACGACCTGCTCGAAGGTGACGTGTGCCTGTGGCACGGTTTCCTCGACAGCGTTCACCACGATGACGTAGCCCTTGTTCGGGCGCGGCGCCGTGATGAAACGCTCGAGGCCCGACGGACCCAGGTCGATACGTGCGTCAGGTTCGATGAGCCGATCCTCGCCACCCGGGACCTCGAGGAAGACCGCCTCTTCGGGCGAGGGGTGCGCCAGCTCGTACAGGATGCTGGCAGGGAGCTCGGTGCGGCCCCATGCCATCTGACGGTCGTTCAGGGTGAATTTGAAGTCGCGGTCGGACTTGAACGCGATGAAGCGTTCGGCGCCCTTGCCGCGCAGGTCGATCGTCTCGTCGAGCCGGATGTCCTCGAAGTCGCCCGAGTCGAGCAGCGTGAAGAGCAGGTAGTCGTCGCGCCGGTCGAGTCCGGCCGCTTCGAGGATCTGGCGCCCGGTGGGGACCGGGTCTGGCACGTCGATCGGCCGGAAGTTCAGGTCTTCCAGGCTGAAGCGGATGCGATAGGCGGCCGCCTGCCGCAGAGGCCGACCCTCGCGGATCGCCTCGCCAACGTCGTCAAGATCAGGGTGTTTCATAGGGTCCTTTGAGGTTATGCAGGGAGGTCTTTCTCGCCTACAAGTCCTCAATCGGACCAACCGGCCGACGCCGGTAAAGTTTTTCAGAACGTCTTCACGAGCGTACCGGGCGGCACCGCACCACACACGAAGAACGCAGGACAGTTCGGGCAGGTCATCTCCGACGTCACGGCCGGGAATCTTCCACTGCGGATGTCGAGGAAGATGCTGGCGAGCTTGGCCTGCCGGTTGCCCAGTTCCCTGGTCGACAGGTCCAGCGCCCTCGTTTCGGCGTCTGCCAGGAACACCAATTCGACTCGCGCATCGGGGAAGGCCGTCCGGGCAGCCAAGATGAATGCCGCAGCGGCGACATCCTTGCCGTCCTGGCTAGACGCGTGGCCGGTCTTGACCCGGCGCAGCGTTCGAGCACCGTCGCGCACCAAGACGTCGTCCGGCCGGACCTCCACCTCGTGGTCGTCGAAGGCCATGTGAAGCGTGGTGGGTGCTTCGGTCAGCCCGCCGGCCCGCGACGCGAGGAAGTAGTCCAGCATCGCGCGGGCGATGGCTCGGTAGTCTTCGACGTAGCCGTGGTCATGCAGTCCGTGGGTGACGAAGGCCTGCGCGAGGAGTTCGTCGAACCGATCGGGCGAGGGGTCTTCCTGGGCAACCAGCACGCGGTACACCTCACGGATCGCCTCGTGCATCTGCATGAAGGCGCTCATCCGTCGTCGGCCGCCGACCTGTAGCAAGTGCGTATAGAAGAATCGCCGCCCGCAGGACTCGTAGAGCGCCATCGCCTCGGCAGCGAAGCGCGGCTTGCCAGTGAAAGCGACCGCCACTTGCGCAGCATCCGGCGCTGGCGGCACTGTCGCTGACGGCGTGACAGCCCGCCGATCGATCCCGCCCACGCGATCAAGGAATTTCGACAAGGGCCTGGCGTGGCTGTTGGACTTGGTCGTGGCGCCGTAGAACGCCAGGCGATCCATCGCACGCGACATCGCCACGTAGAAGAGGCACTCCTGCTCCTCGTGGTGCGCCGCTCGGGCGATCTCGTCCGAGCTGCCTTCGCCGCTCGTAACCATGCCGGTCGGCGGCGGGCACTTGGCGGGGCGGTGCCCTCCGGGAATCGAATCCTGGTTCACGCCCACGAGGTGCACCGCGGGGAACTCCAGGCCTTTGGACCCGTGGATGGTCATCAGGCGGACGGCGTCGATGCCTTGGGCCGCCGCAGGCAGCTGCCGTAGGTCCCGGTCGTCCCTCAGACGGACCAGCCGACGTACGCGGTCGGCCAGCCGCTGGATCGGCAGGCCCTTGCCGCGCGGCTGGATCTTGACGAAGTTCATGAACTGCCAAATGGCAATGCCCTCAGCTTGGTCGGATACGAGGGACGACGAAGCGATTCGCGCCGCCAGGCGGGTTCGGTCGAGCAATAGCGTAGCGAGCACAGTCCAGGGGTCGGAGGAGGCATCGAAGCCCTCGAGCGCGGTGCTCAAGGCGGTCATCGCGGTCTGACCTGCCGCGGTGAGGCCGGGCGCCGCTTGCCGCCAAGCGCCTGGCTGGACCTCGGCGCCACGAAGGCGCTCGAACACTTGCACGATGTCCTCCATCTTCATCGCGAACTCGGTCCAGCAAGCGGTTCTGATCAAGCCGATTGCGCGCTTGTCCACGAGCAGCATCAGCACCGCCACGAGATCCTTGATCTCGGTGCGCTCGAACAGGCTGCCCAGGAACAGCACGGGCACTCCGGCGCGCTCGAGTTCCTGCCCGGTGTCTGACAGCTTATCGTTGCCCCGGCACAGCACGGCCTGGTCGCGATAGCGGTATCCGGCTGCGCGGCAGCTCTCGATGCGGTCGATGAGCGCCGCGGTGACCTGCGCGCCGTCCGTCACCGTGATGAGCTCCGGCCGTAAGCCGCCGGGCCCTCGGTCGGCCAAGAGCCCGGAGGGTCCTTCGGCGGCGCTCATGCCGGACGCGAAGGTCGAAAAAGCGTCAACGATCTCCGTGGTCGACCGGTAGTTGATGTCCAGACTGTCCCGATCTGCGCCAGCGAAGTCTTCCTGGCCGAAGCGCGACATGTTGAACGAGGAGGCTCCGCGGAACCGGTAGATGGACTGCCTGGCGTCTCCCACGACCCACAGGTTCTCGCCCGTGGGCCTGAGCGCGGTAAGGAGTCGCACGCTGCTGCGGTTCACATCCTGGTATTCGTCGACCAGGATGTGGTCGTAGTCACCTTGGAGCTGCGCTCGAACCGCCTCGTCTCGCTCGAGCAGGAGAACCGGTTGCATGACAAGGTCGCCGAAATCGACGCGACCAGTGGCCGCCTTCAGTGCCTCGTAGCGCTCGTAGACGCGCGCGACCTCGTCCGCTCTCTCGGCAGCCTCGAGGTCAGCAGGCCCGGAAGCCGTCGCGCGCATCGCCCGTGACAAGTCGCGGTAGGCCTGTGGGCTGATGACCTCGTCCTTGGCCAGTGACACCGCGCTCAGCATATCGGCCACGAGCTGTGACGGGTCATACAGGTTGCGGTAGCGAACCAGGCCAAGCCGGGGGAACTCATTCTCGAGCAGCTCGACGGCCTCAGTGCGATCCAGCAACTGCGGGTCCGCGGGCAGACCGCAGCGGTCGTTGAAGCGCCGCAGGATGTCCAGGCCGAAGCTGTGGAACGTCGCGATGCCTAGCGCAGAGGCCTCCCGAGGACGCTTCTGCGCGATCCGCTCTGCCATCTCGCCGGCGGCCTTGTTGGAGAAGGTCAGCAGGAGGATGCGCCTTGGGTCGACACCCTCGTCGAGCAGGCCCTCGACGCGAGCCACCAGAGTGCGCGTCTTGCCCGTGCCCGGGCCCGCCTGCAGCAGGAAAGCGGTACCGCGGTGCGCCGCGGCCTTGCGCTGCTTGTCGTTCAGGGGGATATCGGCCATGGGCATCACAGCGGCCAAAGGGACCGCAGGGAGCAACAAGGCGTCCAGCATCTGCTGGGCGACGACCTCGAAGGGTGCCCCCAGGCGCCTGGCCACGTCCGAGCAGGTCTGACCCTGGTTCACTTGCAGGTCAACTGCGACGGGCCTGGGCAGAAGGAGTTCCCTGGCGAAGAGATCCATCTGGACCTCGCGACGCTGCCGCCTGCTGTAGTCGACGACGCGGTCCATCCCCACCGGCGCGGCTTCCGCGGTCCGGGCCGGGTCGATCTGTGAAGCGGTCTGCGGCGATTCGCCGTCGCCGAGTTGGGCATGCCCGATCTCGTGTGCGACCAGGAACGCCTGGTCGAACGCAGAACCGGCGGTTTCGTGGAGTATGAGCGGTAGCTCCGGGTCCGGGTCGAACGAGGCGCGGCCGCCATCGAGCAGCGCGGCGCCCGAGGCGCAGGGCTCGACGGTGATCCCTAGGTCGCTCGCGATACCGACAACGAACTCGTAAGGGAACCAGGGGTCACGCCCGCGCTGGACGGCATCGTCGTACAGCCGCCGGGCATGCTGCCGGGCCAGCTCGATCGAATCCATTGCTACTCGTCGCGGAGTAGGTTCGACATGCGCTGTTCGTCGATACCGGCATCTCGCAAGATCTTCTCGAACGGCACCCTTTCAGGCGCGGCAGGCTTTATCTCCGACTTCCGCGCGCGCGCTAGCGGCACTTCGGGCGGCAGGGCGAGGTAGGACAGCAGCGTATCGCTCGAAACCTGGAGCGCCTCGGCCATCTGGCCGAGCACGCGCCCGGGCAGGGTGGCAAGGTCGATTCGACGCTCCCGGAACGCCAGTCCGACCTGCACGGGCAAGGACAGCAGTTTGATCGCGTCGGCGAATACCTTCAGCGGCGCCGCCTTCAGGGACTCGATCGTCGTCGTCGCCTTGCGCAGCCTCGCCATGCCTGCAGCCACCAGCTCAAGTTCTCTCGCGTCCAGCGGTGCTTCCTCGTCGATCTCCCGAGTCAGTTCCATCGCGAGGTCTATCAGGGCGGCGGAATGCTCGGGATACTGGGTAAGGTACTGCTGCAGGATGACGGCACCGGGCTCGAAATCCATCGCGAACGCTCTCAGAACGTCGGCGGCGCTCGCGGGTTGATGGCCCATCACAGCCTTCCCTTGCGCTCGAGGCGCAGCTTCAAGGACGCGAAAGCCTTGTCGCGGTGTGTGCGGATGCTCTTCTCCGATCTTCCCAACGTCTTTCGCATGCACATCACCGAGGGATCACTGGAATCGATGGGAATATCTTGGCTCCACATCACGACGATCCTCCTTTGGAACTCAGGTAGGCTTGCAATCGCGTCGTAAAGCCGGATCCGGTAATCTTTTTTGTCCAGTTCGTGGGCATCGAAAGGGTCGTAGTCGCCGATTGCGATCTCCACCCGTGCTGAGATCTCGCCATCTTCGGTTTCGAGTGCTTCCGTCCGATTCTCGCGCTTCCAGTGCCGAGCGTTCGCGTCGTGCCGATCCGCCGCGACCGCGGCGTTGAAGTTAACTTCATAGTAGTCGAGGCTGTCGTCGTACTGCACAAGATCGCTGAGCAAGAGGTCGACGAAGTGGTCGATGACGTCCTCTCGGGCGTTCATCCGAGTGAGCGAATCGGTGTTGCCGCCGGAATCTGTGACGGGACGGACCAAGCGGGCCACGCGGCGAAGGAGCTGCTCCGTCAGCTTGTCGCGGTGAGCGCCGGCAGTGGCGGTTCGCACCCGATGCAGCATGACTTCGGGCGAAATGTAGTCTGGCTGGCTGGCTTGCCAGAGTTCAGCCCGGCGTTCCAATTCAGGTTCGCTGATGGCGGAGAGGGCTCGAATCTCGGCTTCGACCTCGTCCCGCCTTACATATGGTGTGCCATCGAGCTTCGACTTGCGTAGGGGGCGTGACACGGCTGTTGTGGTGTTGCTCTTGCTCCTCACTCTAAGGCCCCGAGACGGCCTGTGTCATGCTGCATATTGCGCATGGACCCTAGAGGCAGGGTAGAGACGGCTCGTCAAGCGCATTTGCGAAGACATCCCTTGCTGGGCGGCCGCCAGCAATCTTCAGAACGCCCGGCGGTGATTCATGAACGGGTCGATCATCCAGGTACACCCGCCAGGCAGCAGCCAGCTTCGTTACGGTCAACCGCAGCCGGGATGCATCAAGCGACATCGGCCGGCGCGATCAACACCCTGCGATGGCGTGCAAGCGCCGCCACATCGCTCAGGCCCATCCACTGTGCCACCTGTTCGGCCGGCGTGCCGCGGCGCAGCTGGCGCATGGCGAACGTGTGGCGCAGCTTGAAGCTCCCGCCATCGCTGTCGTGAAGTCCGGCGGCCACGAGCACGGCCTTCGCCGCGCTGTACTGCGCCACCTTGCTCCATGGTCGGCCGGTGCGCGAGGCGGGGAACAGCGACGAGCCGCCGATCTGAAGAGCGCTGCGGGTGTCCAGCCAAGTCCGCAGCAGCCGCCCGGCCCAGGGGGCCACCGGCGCCTCACGTGCTGGGCTGCTGCCATGCGACGGCAGCCGGATCTTCCACGGCAGCCCTTGGACCTTGCCCCCTTCGCACACCACGCCTTCCACCGTCGCCGCCCGGATGTCTCCCGGCGACAGCCCCGCACCCAGCTGCATCGCCACCGCGCTTCGATTGCGCAGGCTCTGCCAGGAGTGCGCCGGCGCGCCAGCAGCCGCTGAACCGGCGGCTGGGTCCAGCAACCAGGCGACGAGCGAGCGCGCCTCATGGGCGGGCAGGTAGTCGGGCAGGGGAGTCTTGTCGGCCGCATTCGCGAACCGCCACTCCGGCGTCGACATCAGGAGCTCGACCGCCGCCGTGTTCGGGGCCAGTTCAATCGACTTGGCATGATGGGCCAGCACCGCATCCACCAGCGTCAGCAGGCGCCATGCATAACGCGCGCTCAGCTCGTCGGTACCGCCCCGCGAGAGCAGGTAGGCCTCGAAGTGATCCGCCTTTAGCGCCTCGATGCGCAGGCCGCGCCCAACGCACCAGGCCGCGAGGGCGCTCCACATGCTGCTGTACACGGCGACGGAAGACGGTTCGCGAATGCTCCCGAACGCTTCGCGATCGGCGAGCCAGGCCTCGAAGGCGCTGAGATAGGCCTGAAGAGTCGGGCCACCGGTCGGCTCTTCGAACAGATCGAGGTTGGCTGCAGGCATAGGGTTCAGAGGCGCCGATATGAATACTGATACTGTAATTAATCACAGCTCGCAATGCCAGCGTTCCAGCGGCTTACCGGTCTCGCGCAGAACCGAACTAACAGCGGGGCGTTTGTTGTATGTTGCGCATCCTGCGGGGGCAGCCTTTGCAGGTTGCTGTTAGTTTGGCGCCGCGCTCGCCCATCGAGTTCGATGGCCGTGCCGAGGTGCGCCCATAGACGCCCGTTTTGCCGCTGAAGACGTAGCCACTCCGTTGACGCGGAACGTGAAGCGTTGCGCTATCCTGAACCGAGCATCGAAACTCTCGACTCGCAATCACGGTAGAGCAGGTTGATGGCCAACAGCACCAAATCAGGCTCAGGCTCTGTTGTCGCAGCGTTTGCATTTGCCGCCATGGGCCTGATTGCGGCCGCCATGGGATCCTGGCTCGCGGCCATTGCGCTCTGGGTTGTTGCGGGGTTCCTCTCTCGGTCGTCGAAGCCAAAAGTGACCGAGCCGCCGATTTCTGAGCCCCTGCCCGTTCGCCGTGTCGCCGTGACACCAGTTGCACCTACGCCTGCGCCACGGCCCGTAGCCGCGCCCATTGCCCCAGCACGCTCCGCCACCATGGATTCCCCCGTGACTGTCGCAGCGTCTGCGCCGACAACGTCCAAGGAGTTTCGGATCCCCGCCGCACCGGAGCCTTTCGGCCCTGGCCGCTGGGTTCCCGCGGGCGAGCCGACTCAGATTTCGAGCGTGACGATTCCAGGCGGCATGGTCTATGTCGGAACCAGCTTGCCGACACCTCTCGGTGCCAACGACCCTTGTTTGATCGACACCTCCAAGGCCGTGTCGAACCATGGCGACTACACCGAACGCCAGATGTCGTACTGGCCCAGCTATTCGGAGGTGAGCCCGGCCGCACGCCGGGCCTACCTCAACTGGCTGGCCGGTGGCCGGAGTGATCCCGCCGCCGATATCGGCTTCGTCTTCCTCTTCTTCTATGGTCTCGAGCGGCGCGCCATCATCGACCAGTCCAAGGGGCTGGCCACGGCAGCCGACGTGGTATCCATCGCAGATGAGCTCCGGCGTCTGCTGGGCATCTACGGTGAGAGGCCCGGCTCCTTCCGGCGCTACGCCAGTGAGCTGCTGGATTGGGTAGCGCTGGTAGAACACCCAAGTCGCCTGTACGAGAAGCCGGTGCCGGCGTTTCCTCAGACCTTCGAGTTGCCGCTCTATGTCCGCCTTGCCCTGGGGCAGGCGGCTGTCGATGGCGCACCCGTGCCGGCACACCTGGCCTTGGCCTGGGCTCGACTCAGCCCGAACATCGTGCTCCGCACGCCGGCTACGCGTTGCGTCGAGGAGTTCGAGCTGATGTTTGCCTCGAAGTACGCCGAGGCCTTTGGGCCCGGCATGATCCTTCCCCGCAATCGGACCAAGCTCAAGCTGATCTACCGACCGGCGTCGGCGGGTTTTAGGGGCTACCAGGAAACCAAGCTCACCTTCAACGACACACCGGATGTCACCGTCCTGACGGCGCCAGCGCGCAGGCTGCAGGAGGTCGTCGAGGCCGCGACCCGGCCTCTGGAGGCATACAGTCGCCTCGTTGGGAAGAACGCGGAGGTCAGGGCTTCAGTCGAAGCCTGGCTCCAGTTGCCGGCGCCCCTGTGGCCGCAGGCCGGTCGGCAGGCCATCCATGATCTCAAGGGGCGGATGGGCGACGGGATGGTCGCGATGTCATTCCGCGATCTCCTGGCGTCGCTCGGCACCAGCGCGGCATTCACCAAGGACAAGACGGCCGCGTTGGTGCGTGCACTGGAGTCGGTGGAGATCGGCTTCGAGCCAGATGTGCTCAGTGGCGCGAAGACGCCGAAACCCGAAGACAAAATCGTGCTGTTCGCACTGCCGCCGTCGGAGCCCATCACGCGGGCGAGCGGTCCTTACCTTGCTGCCGCCTTGACGCTGCAACTGGCCTCGGCGGTGGCGACTGCCGATGGCGAGTTCGGCATCAGGGAGATGGGCCATCTGCGGGAGACCGTGCTGTCGTGGACACACCTGACCCCCAGCCAGACGCGACGGCTACTGGCACATCTGCGCCTTCTGGTCCAGGCTCCAGTCACCTTGACCACGTTGAAGAAGAAGTTCGAGCCCCTGGACCAGGCTGTCAGGGAGACGATTGCGGCCTTCATGGCGACCGTGGCTCAATCCGATGGCGAGGTGTCACCGGCCGAGGTCAAGCTCCTCGAGAAGATCTACAAGGCCCTTGGGGTGAACGCCACCCAGGTGTTCACCGACGTTCATGCCGTGGCCGCCGGGGCCAAACCGTCGCCGGCCGCGGTCGCCAAGGTGGAGGAGGGGGGCTTCAAGCTCGACCCTGCCAAGATCGCGGCCCTGCAGCAGGATACCGAGCGGGTTTCGGCGCTGTTGGCGAACATTTTCACCGAGACCGAGGAGGCGGCACCGGCACCCGCTCCCGAACCCATCGAGAGTGGAGCGGAGACCGAATCACCGCCTTCGAATGCCAGTTTGCTGGGCCTTGACGAAGCCCACAGCGCGCTGGCGCGCATGATGCTGTCGCGTCCGCAATGGAGCCGCGAAGAGCTGCTGGACGTGGCCGCCGACTTGGATCTGATGCTCGACGGCGCGCTTGAGCACATCAACGAAGCCGCGTTCGACGCGCACGACCTCCCGCTCTTCGAGGGGGATGACCCCGTGACGGTCAACGCCGACATCTTGGAGAAAGTTGAAGCATGAACCCGCCGGCCATTCGCCCCAAGGACCGCGACGCAGTAATCCAATCGCTGCGTGCGGGGGTTGTGCCACGCGCTGGTCAGCATTTGGTGCAAGTTGGCCGCACGCGCGAGATCCAGAACCTGGTGACTGACATCGATAGGGTGGCGGATGGAGGCTCGGCGTTTCGGATCGTGATCGGTGAGTACGGCGCCGGCAAGACGTTCTTCCTGAACCTGGTCCGCGCGGTGGCGATGGAGAAGAAGCTGGTCGTCGCCAGCGCGGACCTGAACCCGGATCGGCGACTCCACGCCAGTGGCGGCCAGGCGCGCTCGCTGTACGCCGAGCTCATGCGCAACCTGGCCACGCGCACCAAGCCCGATGGCGGCGCGCTCGGCGGCATCGTCGAGAAGTTCATCGCGACCGCCAAAACCGAAGCCAAGGCCGCCGGCACAACGACCGAGGCGGTTCTGCGGCAGAAGCTCGACCAGCTGACCGAGCTGGTTAACGGCTACGATTTCGCCGATGTGATCGCAGCCTACTGCCGAGCCCACGACGAGGGCAACGAGCAACTGAAATCGGATGCCGTCCGGTGGTTGCGCGGCGAGTTCACGACGAAGACTGACGCGCGGTCCGCCCTCGGCGTGCGCACGATAGTGGACGATGCCGCGGTCTACGATCAACTGAAGCTGATGGCGCGCTTTGTTCGCCTGGCAGGCTTCGGAGGCCTGCTCGTGGGCCTGGACGAGCTCGTGAATCTCTACAAGCTGGCCAACAGCCAGGCCCGAAACTCGAACTACGAACAGATCCTGCGCATCTTGAACGACTCGCTGCAGGGGACGGCAGTGGGTCTTGGCTTCGTTTTGGGCGGGACGCCCGAGTTCATGCTGGACACGCGACGAGGCCTCTATAGCTACCCCGCGCTCCAGAGCCGACTGGCGCAGAACACCTTCGCGGCCGATGGGCTGGTGGATTTCAGTGGGCCAGTGGTCCGGCTGTCGAGCTTGACGCCCGAAGACTTCTATGTGCTGCTTCAGAAGATCCGCGGCGTGTACGCCTTCGGGGATCCTGCCAAGCACCTGATACCGGACCAGGGCGTGTTCAGTTTCATGGAGCACTGCTCCAAACGCATCGGGGACACCTATTTCCGCACGCCGCGGACGACGATCACGGCGTTCATCAATCTGTTGGCCGTGCTGGAGCAGAACCCGGGTGCGTCCTGGCAAGAGCTGCTGGGAGGCATCGAGGTGGCGGCCGATACGGGTGGCGCGGCCGATCTGGCGTCGGCGGCCGACGGCGACGACGACGACGACGAGTTTGCGTCGTTCAAGCTGTAAGCGGGTCTGGCACGCCAGTGTCTGACGCGGCATCGACCTCGTTCCAGCTGCTCGACGAGCGGATTCAGCGCTTCATTTGGGCCGAAGGCTGGGGGGCGCTGCGGGACGCGCAAGAGCTGGCGATTCCCCGGATCGTCAAGGCCGACCGTGATGTCATCGTCGCGGCGGCGACCGCGGCGGGGAAGACCGAGGCGGCCTTCTTTCCCGCATTGACTCACCTGGTGCAGATGAGTCCGCCGGGTCTGATCATTTACATCAGCCCGCTCAAGGCGTTGATCAACGACCAGTTCGGGAGACTCGATCGGCTGTGTGAGCAGCTTGAGACTCCAGTGTGGCCCTGGCATGGTGACATCCCGGCGTCCTCGAAGCGCCGTTTCGCGACCGAGCGCCGCGGGGTGTTGCTGATCACGCCCGAGTCGCTCGAGGCCATGCTCTGCAATCGCGGGACGGCCGTGGCTTCAACGTTCACGCGCTTGGCGTTCATCGTGGTCGACGAGCTGCACGCGTTCATCGGCACGGAGCGTGGCAAGCAGCTGCAGTCGCTGATGCACCGGATCGAGCGATCCATCGATCGCCGTGTACCGCGCATCGGACTGTCGGCGACGCTCGGTGACATGAGCCTTGCGGCTGGGTTCTTGCGGCCTGGGCACGGTAGCGAAGTCGTGCTGATCGAGTCGGCGTCGACAGGCAACGAGTTGAGGATCCTCGTCAAGGGCTATGAGGAGCCGCTGGTCGTGCGGCGGGACGGTGAGGAGGAGAGCGAACCAGCGACTCCGGGCCAAATTGCCGTTCATCTGTTCAAGGGACTGCGTGGCTCGAACAATCTGGTGTTTCCCAATTCTCGGCGGGAGGTCGAGCGCTACACGCACCTCCTCAATCGGCTGTGCCAGGAACAGCAAGTGCCCAATGAGTTCTGGCCGCACCATGGGAGCCTGTCCAAGGAGATCCGCGCGGAAACTGAGGCGGCGCTGAAGCAGAAGGAGCGCCCGGCGACGGCAATTTGTACCAACACCCTTGAGCTCGGCATCGACATCGGTGCGGTCAAAAGCGTGGCCCAGATCGGCTACCCGCCTTCCGTAGCGAGCCTGCGCCAACGGCTCGGGCGTTCTGGCCGTCGACAGGGTGAACCGGCAGTATTGCGCGGCTATTGCGTGGAGCACGCGCTGGGGGGCAATCCATCTCTCGCCGGCGAGCTACGGCTCGGCACGGTCCAGATGGTGGCGATGATCTCACTGCTGCTCGAGGGGTGGTTTGAGCCGCCATCGGTCAAGGGATTGCACCTGTCGACGCTGGTGCAGCAAGTGCTCTCGGTGATCGCGCAGTACGGTGGGACCACCATCGGCCAGCTCTTCGGACTGTTATGCGCGCCCGGCGCGCCGTTCGAGGGCGTGACGAAGGACGAGTTCATCGACCTGGTCCGACACCTCGGCCAAGAAGGACTGTTGGTTCAGGACTCCTCAGGTACTTTGCTGCACGGGCGGGTGGGGGAGAAGTTCGTCAACCACTACACCTTCTATGCCGCGTTCGCGTCCGACGAGGAGTTCAGGATCGTGGCGGGCGGCAAGTCACTCGGCACCCTGCCTGTGTCGCAGATGCTGACGGTTGGCCAGCGCATCCTGTTCGCTGGTAAGACGTGGAAGGTCGAGCAGGTCGACGAGGAGCAGAAGACGATCTTCGTGGTCCGGGCGTCTGGAGGTGCGCCGCCGCTGTTTTCTGGTGGGGCAGGTCGTACTCACACGCGTGTGAGGAAACGCATGCGGGAGGTCTTGGAGTCGTCGGAGCTGCCGGTCTACCTCGATGACGCAGCCAAGCGGTTCGTGGGCGAAGGTCGGGTGAACTATCGGACTCGTGGCCTGGGCGAGACATTCGTCTTGGATCAAGGGCGAGAGCTCATGTTGTTGACCTGGCTCGGCGACGCTGCCAATGAGGCGCTGGCCTGTCTTCTGCGCTGTAAAGGGTATGAAGCGACGCCCGCTGGCCCTGGCGTCGAAGTGATCCGGGGCCAGGCGGGGGTCGATGTCCTGCTTGACGCGCTCGCCGATGTCGCCGCGGATGAACTGCCGGCGCTGGAGTCACTGCTTGCAGACGCAAACAACCTTGAGCGGGCGAAGTGGGACTGGGCGCTACCTGGCCGCTTGCTGCGCGGCGCCTATGCCAGTTTGAATTTGGATCTGGTTGAGGCCTGCGAATGGGCACGTGCGACAGCTGTCTAGCCTACCTGCCAGGCAACGGCAAGTGGTAGGCTTTCTCTGATCCAAGTCCAGTGTCGACAAGATTGCCCGGTGCAACGCGCAACTGGTCGAACATCGCAGATTGCCACCTTCACCCTCAACCCAGAGCGCTCGCGCCGCAAGTCGAGAATCTCACCGCATAGGAGCGAGCTTGAGCAGGAGTCAGGACACACCTAGTGTAGACGTCACGCCTCAATGATTTCCTGTTGCGACCCCGCTGGAGCACTGGGCAGCTTTGCAATCTGGATCTTCCGAACCTTTGCGATATCGGCCACCACCTGGGTAATGTGGTGAGTTGTATTGAGTTGCCGCCAAGTAGTCGCATTGCCCGCGCTAGGCGCATTGTTTCGCGCCACGTCGAAGATGTAGGCGTCTGCGGTGGAGAACGTCGGCCCCGCAAAGCTGCCGCTGTCGACGATGCGCTCGAACACCTTTTTCATCACTTGGTGGTTAGACCCTGCACTATCGCCCCGTACGATCAACCAACTTTCTCCGGTGGTGTATCTCGCGTGGGGAATGGGACGCCCGCCTTTGCCGCCAAATTTCATCGTGGAGCAGTCGGCACCGTAGTCGCCGAAGACCATGTGCTCCGCGGTGGAGGGATCAAACCTAACCGCTTCACTCCATGCGTGCCATTCATTGCGCGGCTGGGGGATGGTCTGGCCGGGCTCCGCAGGATTTTTCTCTGGGTAGTTCGTCCCCAGGAAAACGACAAGGCGCCACCGCCCGATCAACTGCAACTGTTCCAGGGCCGCACGGATGATCGGAGACACCAGTACAGGGTCGGAGAGATCCGCGTCCGTAAAGTCCGCAAACACCGCACACTCTGCAGCCGACAGACCGAGCCCGCGCAGCGCATTCCGGACTCGGTCGTCGAGTGATGGGTCGGTCAGGTCACCGGATTCGACACGGAGACCGAACTTGAGGCCGTTTTCCAACGAAACCGAAGCCTTGAAAGCATCTACTCCCATTCCCTCGAGGTCACCAAGGCTCGAGATCGGAACTGCCAGAACACCTTGGCGGCGAGCGCGAATGAAAAGCGATGGCAGCCAAGAGATCGCCGTGTCCACGCCGCATTCCTTGAAGAGCACGCGCGGGTCAATGAATGCCTCGCGGTTGCACCAAAACTTAGAAAGAACGCCGCCAACATCAGGGACGTCCCGGCCAGCCGGAAAGAGCGACCCCTGACTGCCACTCTTGCGCTCCTTGGCCGGAGGAACGACGAGCACTGGTGCAATGCAATCGGCAACATCGCTCTGCAGCGACCGCAACCCTTCAACCTCACCCTTCTTCATCCGAAGAACCGGCACGTAGATCGTCTTTTTTCGACTAACCATTTGCTACCTCTGGGACGAAGAGATTGCGGACGCTGCCTTGGCCGATTTTGTCGGCGAAGATCGAATAGTTCTTTCGCTCAAACCTGATGCGACCGAACAGGATAGCCGGTGCGATGCCCAACTGCTTTGCTAGATTTTCAATCGGCTTGGCAACCTTGGCGATGCGAGCTGGCGAACGCGACCAAAGTTCCTCCGGAACCAGCAAGTCAGCGGCAAACTTATTTGCCTCACCCTCAAGCGCATCCACTTCCACGTTCTCGACATCATCGAAGAACCCCGCAGCCAACCCTGTCCTGTAGTGCAAGATGACGTGGGCAACCTCGTGCATCAGTGTGAACCAGAAGTTGTCGAGCGAATCGCGCCGCAAAGTCAACCCGATAACTGGGATGTCGTCAACCAGGAACGCGGCACCGTCGACCTCCATGCCTGGAATGTTTCTCTCGATGACGAGTAGAACGCCATGATCCTTCAGAAGCGCCTGGGCGAGCAATGGGCCATTATCTCGTTCGCTAAGTTTGGCAAGTCGCTTCAGCCAAGACAATTCCAAAGGCCGATAAATCGGCTTTTCGCTAGCAATGATCTGCTCTGCCTTGCGCGTGATCTGGGCTTTCCACGAAAGTAGAGCCAGATCTTCGGGGTTGCCCTTGACATTGAGACCGGCGCGCAAGAGTGAAGGCGTTCCGTACTTCGCAACATGCTCCGACACGTACCGGATGAGCCGCTTGGTGCCATCCTTCTCATCGGATTCTCCCTCTTCCAACCAGCCGTGAGCACGAGCGTGCTTGAGCATCTTCTGAATTTCACTTGGGTTGACATCGACGGGTGTCATCCACTTCGAAAGCTCGGAAGATTGGAAGGTTGCGGAAAACTCAACCGACAACGCTCTAGCGACCTTCATGAAATTGGCGAGGTTGATGTTTCGGTATCGCTCGGACTCCCACCGCTGTACAGCTTGTTCCTGGAGCCCCAGCTTCCTAGCCAGATCCTTCTGCTTCCAGTTCTGCGCCAGGCGTGCAACGATCAGGATGTCGCCGAGATCATTGCCTGCCTGTTGCTTGATCGGTTCTGTGTTTCCAGCCTGGGCCTGTCGGAACGCCTCCAGCTTCTTCGAAAGCTCGCGCCTGTCCGTTGTCAATGATCGCCGGATGCCCTCGATCGCCAACTCCGGAAGGCCGTCGATGATGGACTTGAGCGTTTGATCGGACGACAGGGCGTGCGAGATCTGAGAGATCTCGGCCTCGAGCTCGCGCGCTTGGCGCTCGTTGTAGACAAGTTCTTTGGAGGGCACGCCACCATTCTACACAACGAAAACGTTGTGTGAGTGCGCTAGGTCGATGTGTTGCTGGTGTCTGAACTTTACATAATCTAAATCGTAACTTATCAACGTCAGCAACTCGACATGGAGCAGCAGGCACTTCATTGCTGAACCCCTTGCAAGAGGACCCTTCTAGATCAAGAGGCCAGTCAATGTGTCCCAGCAAGGGCATCGACGCGTACCTTCGGTTTGCCGCCGACCGAGTACGCCGGCATCTTCGCCAAGCGCTCATCGTGCACGTGTCGCGCAATATCCTCTTGCTTACGGATGACCCACTCAAACTGCTGCAGCAGGATCACCATCATTCAACCAATGGAGTTGTTATGCCGCAGTGGCCGCACCAGAGTGATGTGGATGACTTCTACGGTGATCCTCGAGGCCGAGACGGAGACCCCAGTCCGACATGGGTGAAAGCCAATATCGTGCGCATCCCCGCACCATGGAGCTTGGTGACCGCCTGGGACTTCCAGCCTGTCCGCGCCATGAGGGTGCACACAAAATGTGCGGCCAGTCTCGCGACTGTTCTTGACAAGATCTGGGCATCGTCGGGGAACAGCGAAGCCAAGATCAAGGAATGGGGCATGCACCTGTACGCCGGCGGCTATAACTTCCGGCTCATGCGTGGTGGCTCCAAGTTATCCATGCACTCTTGGGGCTGCGCGGTGGACTTCGACTCTGCTCGCAACGCCTTCGGCGATCGAACTCCGAACTTCGCCACCATCCCTGCCGTCCTAAATGCGTTTGCGAGCGAGGGCTGGACCTGGGGCGGTAAGTGGAGCAAGCCTGACGGCATGCACTGGCAAGCAGCCGACGTCTAGGGAAGGTCTGAACAATGAACCGATGGCTGGCTCTGTTTCAGCCTGCTGATCAGGTTCAGCCTTGGTGATGGATCCGAGTTCGATTCGATGTCGTTGGGAGGGTCAAATCGGGGTTCCAACCCTGATTTCAGGCCGCTTTCGCGTTCATCGGACACTCCTGTGCCTGCAGCGCCATCAACTGCCTGCGGGCCATCCACAGGTTCGACAGCGCGAACAAGGTGTGGAGCTGGGCAGTGTTCTTCGCCAACCCCCGGTAGCGAACCTTGACGTGTCCGAACTGCCGTTTGATCACACGGAACGGATGCTCCACCTTGGCCCGCACGCTGGCCTTGAGGTGTTCGATCTTGTCGACCAAGGCGCCAACCTTGCCGGTCTTCTCGTACGGCTTGCGCGAACTTGGTCGCATCGCTACGTGCCAGATCACTCCCGGCTTCGCATCCGGTCGCTTGTGCGCACCGCGGTAGCCGGAGTCGGCGAAGACGACGTTCTCTTCGCCGTGAAGCAGTGCATTGGCCTCGACCACGTCATTCACGTTGCCCGAGGTGCCTCGCACGGTGTGCACCAGGCCCGACTCGGCGTCCACGCCGATGTGGGCCTTCATGCCGAAGTGCCACTGATTGCCCTTCTTGCTCTGCTTCATCTCCGGGTCGCGCTCGCCGCTCTGGTTCTTCGTCGAGCTGGGTGCAGCGATCAGGGTGGCGTCGACCACGGTGCCGGCCTTGAGCATCAGGCCCTTGTCGAGCAGCACGGCATTGACGGTGGCCAGGATCTGCTCGGTCAGCTTGTGCTTCTCCAGCAGGTGGCGGAATCGAAGGATGGTGCTCTCGTCGGGGATGCGGCTGTCCCAGGTGAGGCCGGCAAACTCGCGGAACAGCGGCATGTCATGAAGCGCCTCTTCCATCGCCGGGTCGCTCAGCGTGAACCACTGCTGCATGAAGTGAACGCGCAGCATGGTCTCGATGGGAAAGGGCGGTCGGCCCTTCTTGCCCTCGGACGAGTGAGGGGCCACGATCTGCACCAGCGCCGCCCAAGGCACCACATGTTCCATCTGCGCCAGGAACTCGCGTTTGCGGGTCCGCTTGGTCGTCAGGTTCAGGCCAAGGTCAGATTGCTTCATGGCTCAAATGGTTGCCGCCGTACCGAGGTTGCGCAAGCGGACTTGTGCG
The DNA here is from genome assembly GCA_943370175.1 of Hydrogenophaga intermedia. GTDB lineage: Bacteria > Pseudomonadota > Gammaproteobacteria > Burkholderiales > Burkholderiaceae_C > Ideonella_A > Ideonella_A intermedia_A. The sequence continues at coordinate 67,124 of CALRPU020000029.1, forward strand.
GGGGTTTTGCAGAACTTCCCTAGGCCATGTACGGCCCGTCCCGGCCGAATACAGGAGCATTGTCTCGGGCGGAGGACCGAAAGTGAGACTTCCATCCACAAGCTGCGATGGAGAAGTCCACGCACCATGAAGCGTCTGTGCGTTGCGCGCAGTGGGTTCGGAAGCCATTTCTACGCTCATTGACGTCCGCAGAGGCGAAGGTCCGCCTACCTACCGACTGTTGAACCATTCTCGTTTGTTCAGATTGTGGATGCCAGGCCGGCGCGCGGTGCTTAAGAATCCGCGTGTCGGTATCTGCCGCTAAGGCCTCCCGAGGAGACAGCTCATGCATTTGCTGGCGAGAGAAGTCCGCGCACTGTTGCTGCTCGCACCGGCGCTGCTGTCCGCCTGCGCCAGCGTGAGTCCAGTGGTGACGTGGACGCCGAGCCCCGAGCCCGACCCCGGCGTCGACACGCTGTCGGTGGCACGCAAAAACGCGGCTGAACTGAAAGCCACCCTGCAAGCACGTGCCGATGAATTCGTCGGTGAGAAGGCAGCGCTGAATAACACGCTCCTCGGCCTGGGCGTACTTACCCTCGGCCTGGCCACAGGCAAAGCGCACCGTGACACCTACACCACGGCCGCCGGCGCCGCTGGCTCGGCCTTCCTGTTCGGCAATCAGAACCTGCAAGCCTCGGTGCTCACGGCCTATCAGGACGGCATCGGGGCCGTGAACTGCGCCGTTGCTGCCGTCGGCCCAATGCAGGTCGGCGCCAGCACGTTGAGTGAGATCAGATCCGACGCGACAAGCCTTCGGAGCGCGCTGCCCGGACTGGCGACTGCGGTCGCCAAGGCCGAGGTGGCGCTTGCCGGCACAGCCAACTTGCCGGCTGCCCTGGCCACGGCTGCGCAGCAGCAGATCGATGCCGCGCGGGCCACCTATACCAAGGGCAGCGCAGCCAGCGGCCAAGCCGCGGTGCTGCCGCAGACTGTGGGCAAGGTGGCGAGCAAACTGAAGGCAGCCCTGAGCGAAATCCACAAGGTGGTGAACGACTTCGCCGCCAAGGGGGTTTCCGACAGCACCGCCGTCGTGGACTCGCTCAAGTCGCTGGTGTCCATCATCACTGGCTTCGGTCGCAACGTGGGCGTCGACGTGTTGGTGAAGTCGACCGGGGCGGGCAATGCGCCGGCCGCCGGTGGGAACCAGTCGGACATCGGCAACGCTTCGACTGCCAGCCTGGCAAGACCCGACGAGAATCAGCTGAAGGCACTGACGAGCGCCTTGCAGGCGCTGGCCGAGGCCAACGCCAAGGTGGCGGTGCTGGCTGATCCCTTGATTACTCAGCTCGAAGGTCTGCGGACCTTCGACGCCAGCGTCGATCTGGCCAAGTGCAAGGTGACGAATGCGGCAGGTGCCTTCGGCATCGACCGCACGCAACTGGACTTCACAGCCAACGACAAGGACGACCAGACGGCGCGCATCGTCGCGAGCGGTGGTACGGCGCCCTACGTCGGGCGTTTCCGCGATTCGCCCACTTTCGGCATTGAGGTCACGAACCCATTCGCATATGACCGGACCTTCGAGGTCAAGATACCCAAGACCGTGAAGGCCGGGACCAGCCTGACTCTGTCGATCACCGACGCCGCCACGCCGCCCAATGAGCGGCTGGTGACGGTGCGGGTAAGGGCTGCGGCCGACACACCGGCCGGCAATCAGTCCGACACGGGCAACGGTGCCCTGATGCAGGCTTTGGACCGGGCCAAGGGCACATTCTTTTTGGTGGGCACCGGCAACAGCAAGACGAGATTCACACTAAGGAAGGTCTGCAAAACCCCCGCACAAGTCCGCTTGCGCGAGCCCGGTACGGCGGCGACGATTTGAGCCATGAAACAATCTGACCTTGGCCTGAACCTGACGACCAAGCGGACCCGCAAACGCGAGTTCCTGGCGCAGATGGAACGAGTGGTGCCATGGGCGGCGCTGGTGCAGATCGTGGCGCCTCACTCGGCCGAAGGCAAGAAGGGCCGCCCGCCCTTTCCCATCGAGACCATGCTGCGGGTTTACTTCATGCAGCAGTGGTTCACGCTGAGCGACCCTGCGATGGAAGAGGCGCTTCACGACATGCCGCTGTTCCGCGAGTTTGTCGGCCTGACCTGGGACAGCCGCATTCCCGACGAGAGCACCATCCTTCGATTCCGTCACCTGCTGGAGAAGCACAAACTGACCGAGCAGATCCTGGCCACCGTCAATGCCGTGCTGCTCGACAAAGGTCTGATGCTCAAGGCTGGCACCGTGGTCGACGCCACGCTGATCGCCGCACCCAGCTCGACGAAGAACCAGAGCGGCGAGCGCGACCCGGAGATGAAGCAGAGCAAGAAGGGCAACCAGTGGCACTTCGGCATGAAGGCGCACATCGGCGTTGATGCCGAGTCGGGCCTGGTGCATACCGTGCGCGGCACCTCGGGTAACGTCAACGATGTGGTTGAGGCCAACGCACTGCTTCACGGCGAAGAGAAAGTCGTCTTCGCGGACTCCGGCTACCGCGGTGCGCACAAGCGGCCGGACGCGAAGCAGGGCGTCACCTGGCACGTTGCGATGAGGCCCAGCTCGCGCAAGCCGCATGAGAAGACCGGCAAGGTTGGCGCCCTGGTCGACAAGATCGAACACCTCAAGGCCAGCGTGCGGGCCAAGGTGGAGCATCCGTTCCGTGTGATCAAACGGCAGTTCGGAC
>CALRPU020000030.1:0-65791 GCA_943370175.1 Hydrogenophaga intermedia
GGCCTCGGCGGCGTGACTGGCAGCGCGCTCGCGCTCCAGTGTGACTTCGCGGCGGGCGCGCTCGGCGTCCTGTCGGGTCTGCTCGGCTTCCACCCGGGTGATGAACAGCGCGGACTGCGCCTTCAGCTGCGCCACCGCCCGGCCACGCTCAAGGCGTTCGTACTGCTCAAGCTGCTCCAGCGCTTCATCGGTCCGGCCCAGCCGTCGGCAGGCGCGGTACAGCGCGTGGTGCGTGCGCACCAGCGTGGCCCGCGGGCCCTGGCCTTCGACCTGCTGCAGCAGGCTGCGCAGCAGGCGGCAGGCCTTGTCGGGGTGGCCTTCGGCCAGCAGCAGTTCGCCCAGCGAGCACCGGATGCGCCACACCTGCGCCAGGTTGCCGCCGGACTCGCCGCGCTCCAGCGCGTCTTCCAGGCGCTCGCGCGCCTCGGCGAGGTCGCCGCGGTGCAACAGCACCTCGCCCAGGTTGCCGATGATGAACACGTGGAAATAAGGGTCGGCCACCTTGGGCAGCAGGGCCTGCGCTTCGCGGGCGAAGCCCAGCGCGCGGCCGAGTGCCGCCTGCGCCTGGCCGTCGTCCTCGCTGACGCGCAGCAGGTAGAAGGCGCCGATGGCCACCGCGCACAAGTTGTTCAAGGTGCTCAGCAGCAGCTGCGGGTCGTCCAGCTGACGGGCGCTGACCAGCGCATCGCCCATCAGGCGCTCGGCTTGCCAGGGGTCGCCCATGCGCTCAAAACACGCCCCCAGCGCCGCTTGCGCCAGCGACAGATGACGGGCGTTGCCGATCTGCTGGGCGAGCGCAAAGCCCAGGTTGCCATGGCGCAGCGCCAGTTCATGGCGCCCGAGTTCGCAGCCTGCCAAGACCAGCCAGCGCATCAACTCGAACCGAACCTCGTGCTGGCCGTCCGGGCCGAGCAGCGGCAGCACCTGCTGGGCGACGTCGATCAGCGCGTGCAGCGCACCCTGGCGCATCAGGAACAGGCACAGCAGGTGGCCGGCGGCGATGCGGTCGGATGGGTCCACGCCGGGCTCGGCGGCCAAGGCCCAGGCGCGCTCGGCGTGGCTGCGGCCTTCGGTCAGCGCGGACGCGTCGCGCGCGGTGCGGGCGGCGGCCAACAGCGCGGCGACGGTGGGGGGAATGGTGGCGGTCGATGGCATGGCGCGGGCAGGTGAGGGGCTGCCCTGACGACGGCAAGGGCCTCGACCCCTTCCCATAATGCACTTTCCCGACGCCGAGCCCTTGACCGATGAACTTCACCGACCCCATCGGCAACCATGCCGACGCGCCCCCTGATGGCGACATCCGGGCGCTTGCCGACCCCGCCCGCCGCCGCCTGCTGCGGGGCGGTGTGGCCAGCCTGGGCGCCTTGCTGGTGGCGGGCCTGCCGGCCTGTGCCGGGTTGCCGCCCAGCGTGGGCGGGTGGCCGGCCTCGGCCCGGGCACTGCTGGGTTTTGCCCCGATCCCCCCGGGCAGCACCGACGCCGTGCAGGTGCCGCCTGGCTACCGCGCCGACGTGCTGGTGCCTTGGGGCGAGCCGGTGGGCATGGCCGGCGGGCAACCGGCGTTTCGGCCCGACGCCGGCAACAGCGCCGCCGAGCAGGCCCTGCAACTGGGCATGCACCACGATGGCCTGCAGTTCATGGCGCTGCCGGCGGCGGCCGCCGCCCAGCGCGGCCTGCTGGTGATCAACCACGAGTACACCGACGACGGCTTGTTGCACCCCGGCGGCATGCGGCCATGGACGGCCGAGAAGGTCCGCAAGTCTCAAGCCGCCCACGGCGTGTCCGTGGTCGAGGTGGCGCGGGACGCGGCAGGCCGCTGGCAGGCGGTGCGGCCGTCGCGGTGGGCGCGGCGCATCACCGCCAGCACCCCGTGCGAGGTGAGCGGGCCCGCGGCCGGGCACCGCCTGATGCGCACCGCCTTCGACCCCAGCGGCACGCAGGTGGCCGGCACGATCAACAACTGCGGCAGCGGCCTGACGCCATGGGGCACCGTGCTGGTGGGCGAGGAAAACATCAACTTCTACTTCGACGGCGGCACCGCCCCGGACGCCGACCAGCGCCGTTACGGCCTGCAGCCCACCGGCTTCTTCCGCTGGGGCGAGCACGACGCGCGCTTCGACGCACGCCGCCACCCGAACGAATTTCACCGCCACGGCTGGATCGTCGAGCTGAACCCGCTCGACCCCACCGCCGCGCCGATCAAGCGCACCGCGCTCGGCCGCGCCATGCACGAAGGCGCCTGGGTGGCCCTGACCCGCCGTGGCCGCGCGGTGGTGTATTCGGGCGAAGACTCGCGCTTCGAATACATCTACCGCTTCGTCAGCCGCGACCCGGTGGCGCCGGCCACCGCCACGCTGAGCGCCGCGCAGGCCAACCGCTCGCTGCTGGACCACGGCACGCTGTTCGTGGCCCGCTTTGACGCCGACGGCCGCGGGCGTTGGCTGCCGCTGGTGCACGGCCAGGGCCCGCTGACGGCGGCCAACGGCTTTGCCGACCAGGGCGAGGTGCTCATCAAGGCCCGCCAGGCCTGCGACCTGCTGCAGGCCACGCGCATGGACCGGCCCGAGTGGATCGCCATCAACCCCCACACCCGCGAGGTCTGCTGCGCGCTGACCAACAACCCGCTGCGCGGCGAGCCCGGCCAGCCCGGCGTCGACGCGGCCAACCCCCGCGCGCGCAACGTGATGGGCCACATCATCCGCTGGACCGAAGACGGTGACCACGACGGCGACACCCTGCGCTGGGACCACCTGCTGCTGGCCGGCGACCCGGCCAGCGACCGGCCCGAGGCGCGCGGCAACGTGCAAGGCGACGCCTTCGCCTGCCCCGACGGCCTGATGATGGACGCGCGCGGCGTGCTGTGGGTGTCCACCGACGTGCACACCGGCGCGCTCGGCCAGGGCGAATTTGCCCGGCTGGGCCACAACCAGCTGCTCGCCTGCGACCCGCGCACCGGCGAAGTCCGGCGCTTCTTGACCGGCCCGCCCGGCGCCGAGATCGCCGGCACCACGGTCACCCCAGACGGCCGCACGCTGTTCGTCAACGTCCAGCACCCCGGCGAGCCGGACACCGACCGCAGCGACCCCGCCGTGCCGGGCCGCCATTCCACCTGGCCCGCGCCGGGCGCGGGCGACCAGGCGCGGCCGCGGTCGGCCACCGTGGTGGTGCGGCGGCTGGATGGGGGCGTGATCGGGACCTGAGGCGGGGCCGGCCCGCGGCTGGCCCGGGGCGTGCATGGGCTTGCCCGGCGCCCGGCGTTCGGGCGCCGACCCAGGACGGAGCCTTCACGATGAACCACCTTTCCCCTGCATTGCCGCGCGCGGCCCGGGCCCTCTGGGCCACCGCCGCGCTGATCGCCAGCGTCACCGCACTGCCCGCGCGCGCCCAGACGGCCGCGGCCCCGCCGCCCAAGCCCACCGTGGTCATCGTCGCCACCGGCGGCACCATCGCCGGGGCCGGCGCGTCCGCCTTGAACAGCGCCACCTACCAGGCGGCCAAGGTGCCGGTGGACAAGCTGATCGCTGGCGTGCCCGAGCTGGCCAGCGTGGCCAACGTGCGCGGCGAGCAGGCCTTTCAGATCGCGTCGGAAAGTTTCACCAACGACAAGCTGGTGACGCTGGCCAAGCGCGTGTCCGCGCTGGCCAAGGACCCCGAGGTCAGCGGCGTGGTCGTCACCCACGGCACCGACACGCTGGAAGAGACCTCCTTCTTCCTGAACCTGGTGGTGCGCACCGACAAGCCCATCGTCGTGGTGGGCTCGATGCGCCCGGGCAGCGCGATGTCGGCCGACGGCATGCTGAACCTGTACGACGCGGTGGTGCTGGCGGCCTCGCCCAGCGCCCGCGGCAAGGGCGTGCTGGTGGCGATGAACGACGACATCCTGTCCGGCCGCGACGCCAGCAAGCGCGTCAACATCAAGACCAGCGCCTTCTCCAGCCCCTGGGGCGCGCTGGGCATGATCGTCGAGGGCAAGACCTACTGGTTCCGCAGCCTCGCCAAGCGCCACACCGCCGGCTCGGAGTTCGACATCGACGCCATCGACAGCCTGCCCGAGGTCGCCATCGTCTACGGCTCGGGCAACATGAACACCGAGCTCTACGACGCGGCCGTGAAAGGCGGCGCCAAGGTCATCATTCACGCCGGCACGGGCAATGGCTCGGTGCCGAACTACGCGGTGGACAAGCTCAAGGCGCTGCGCGCCGCCGGCGTGATGATCGTGCGGTCCAGCCGGGTGGGCGAAGGCGGCTTCGTGCTGCGCAACGCCGAACAGCCCGACGACCAGTACGACTGGGTCGTGGCGCACGACCTGAACCCCCAGAAGGCCAAGATCCTGGCCGCGGTGGCCATGACCAAGAAGCCGACCACGGCGGAGTTGCAGCGCATGTTCTGGGAGTATTGAGTCGGTCGCGCAGCAGCCCGGCACCCTGGTCCGGCGCGAGCCGTCGCCGCGAGGACAGATCCACGCATGGCGTCCAGCGAGCCACTGGCCAACTGGCGCATCTGAGGGGCTGAAGCGGACTCAAGGGCGTGAATGCCGGCTGCTGCGGACATGGCGAAACCCATGCATCCACGTCAGTGGGTCTGACGACGGCTGGACGCCGGCCGGCGCAAGGCGCTGTTCGACCGTGGTGGCGCCCGCCTCCGCCTCAGTTCGGCACGTGCCGATTCCCCGCCTTCTTGTAGCGGTCCAGAGCCTCTTGCAGGTCCTTCTGCTCCTCGCAGCCGTTGCACACCTTGGTGAGGGTGGCCAGGCGCTCTTCGGCGCGGGCGGTGTCGCCCTTCATCAGGTACAGCTCGCCGCTGTATTCCAGGGCGCCCCGGTGGCTCGGGTTCAGGCGCAGCGCCTCGTTGTAGTGGGTTTCGGCGCCGGCCAGGTCGGGCGTGGCCTGCTTGCGCAGCACGTAGCCCATCAGGTTGTTCCAGTCGGCGTCGCCGCGGGCGTTGAGCTTCTTCAGCTCGGCCAGCGCGGCGGGCCATTGCTTGGCGGCGATCTGGGCGCGGGCGGCGGCCAGTGGCTGGGCGGCGGCGGCCGGGCGCGACGGCGGCGCGTCGTCGGCGGCCAGCGTCACCATCGGCGCGGCCGTGGTAGCGGCGACCACGGCGAACAGGGCGCCGAGGCGGGCCCATGGTGTCGACCGGGCCAGCGGCTGCGCTGGGGTCGGCTGAGCGCGGTGGGACAGGGTGGGGGACGGTACAGCGTGCATCGAAACCTCATGGGATGGCCAGGGCCGCCGCAGGACCACGGCGACCAGCGCGCAGTGTGCGGCCTTTCGATGCCCCTGTCCCAGCCCCTACAATCCCGCCCCCGCCGGGCGCCTCCCGGGCTCGACAGGACCCCCGCATGACCCCCGACCGCGCCAATTTCTGCGCCATCGACTTTGGCACCTCCAACTCGGCCATCGCCGTGCCGGTGCCCCCGCACATGACGGCGGCCGAGCCCGGGTCGCCCGCCGCCGAGATGGCGCTGGTGCCGCTCGAAGGCGAGCACCGCACCATGCCCACCGCCGTCTTCTACTTCGTCGACGGCCCGGAGAACGACGGCCCGCCGCGCGCCTTCGGCCGCGCTGCGGTGGCCGCTTATGTGGACGGTCTGGACGGCCGGCTGATGCGCTCGATGAAGAGCATCCTCGGCTCGGGCCTGGTCGACCAGACCACCGACGTGGGCGGCGGCCGCGGCGTCAAGTACCTCGACATCATCGCCGGCTACCTGCTGCACCTGAAGCGCCGGGCCGAGGCCCGCACCGGCCGCCCCATCGAACGCGCCGTGCTGGGCCGCCCGGTGTTCTTCGTCGACGACGACCCGGTGCGCGACGCCCAGGCGCAGGCCTCGCTGCAGGCGGCGGCCGAGCGCGTGGGCTTCAAGGAGGTGCGATTCCAGTTCGAGCCCATCGCCGCGGCCTTCGACCACGAGCGCAGCGTCCAGGGCGAGGAAATCGTGCTGGTCGCCGACATCGGCGGCGGCACCTCGGACTTTTCGGTGGTGCGCGTGGGCGGGCCGCAGGCCGCGCGCCTGGACCGGCGCGAGGACGTGCTGGCCAACCACGGGGTGCACATCGCCGGCACCGACTTCGACCGCCGCATCGAGCTGGCCCAGTTGCTGCCCAAGCTGGGCTACCGCGCCCACGGCCCCAGCGTCGCGGGCGCGCCGCCGCGCGAGGTGCCCAGCACGGTCTACTTCGACCTCGCCACCTGGCACCTGATCAACACCGTCTACACGCCCCAGCGCGTGGCCGAGCTGCGCAACATGCGCAGCTACTACGCCAACCCGCTGCACCACCAGCGTCTGATGACGGTGGTCACCGAGCGCCTGGGCCATGAGCTGATGGCCCGTGCCGAGCAGGCCAAGATCGACGTGGCCGCGGGCGGGGACACCCGCATCGACCTGGGCCTGGTGGAACACCGCCTGGCGGTGCTGCTGGACGAGCCCGCGGCCGTGGCGGCCATCGACGCCGACATCGAGCGCATCGTTGACGCCGCGCGGGTCACGGTGGCGCAGGCAGGGCTGACCCCGCAGCGCATCGCCACGCTGTTCTTCACGGGCGGGTCGACCGGCTTGCGGCTGTTGTCGGAACGCATCGCGGCGGCCTTCCCCCACGCCCGGGTGGTGCGCGGCGACCGCTTTGCCAGCGTCGCCACCGGGCTGGGCCTGCACGCGGCGCGGTGCTTTGCGGATTGAGGCGGGCTTGCCTGCCCTGCGGGCTCAGCGCGGGCGGCGCCCGCCCGATCCGCCGCCGGGCCGCCCACCACGCGCCGCGGGACCGGTCCGCGTGACCACCGGCCGGCCCAGGTCGGCCAACAGCAGCGTGGCGCGCACCAGTTCTTCCACGGCCACGCCGAGGTTTTCCGGCGGCTCCAGCTGCTCGATGGCTTCAAGGATGTCGTCGGCGTCTTCCAGGTCGTCGGGGTCCAGGTGGCGGTACAGCAGCACCAGCGCGTCGTTGAGCGCCGGCCCGCCGCGGTCCATCAAGGCCGGAAAGTGGTCCAGCGCCGTCACGAAGCCGGCCACCCAGGGGTAGACCGCCTCGACCTCGGCGGGGGTGTCCTCGCCGTGGTCCTCGTCCACGCCCTCGCCCTCGCCTCGGTCGGGGGCGGTGCGGCGGGCCTCGTCGGGGTCAAGGTCCAGCTCGAACACCCAGGGGTCGAACCAGTCGCGGCGGGCGATCGCCGCGTCCAGTTCGGCGTGGCGGCGCTGGGCCAGGCGGTGGATGGCGCCGGCCGGAAAGCCGGGCGGCAGCGGCCGGCCGTCCGCGTCCGTGACGAACGGCAGCCAGCGGCTGTCGGGCACCCGCTGCGGCTGCACCAGCACCCCGCACAGGAAGCCGTCCAGCATGGTCACGTCCAGCGGTTCCAGTGGCGCGGGCACTTGATCGAGCAGGGCCTGCAGGTCGTCGAGTTCGGCCTCGCTCAACGGCTGCACTGGCGCGGCGTGGGCAACGGGCTGAGGTGGGCGCGGGGCCGCCCTTCGGGCGGGTGGCTGGGGCGGTCGCTGCGGGGGACGCTGGGGAGGTCGGCTGGCCATGCCCGAGCTTAAGCCCTGCGGCCGGCCCGGTGCGGTGGCGCCGGGCCGGGGGTCAGACCGCGTCCAGCACGAAGAAGACCTGTTCCTCCCAGTGCGTCAGCTCGGCCTGGTCGATGTGCAACCAGCCCATCGCGGCCTCGGCGTGGTCGACCCAGTCGCGCTCCGGGTCCAGGCCCTCGTGGCGGCGCATCAGGTGTTCGGCCACGAGGCTCGCGGCCATCAGCGTCTGCACCTCGGGCTCGACGGATTCGCCGCCCAGTGCGCTCAGGTCGTGGTGCAGGCGGATCGCCGCCACCACCGTGGGCGAGACCTGCCACACCTTGGCGACCAGCGCCCCCACCACGGTGTGGTCGGTGCGGTGGTTGGCGTTTTCAGTGGCGGTGAAGCTGCGGTCGCGCCGCGCGCGGGCCTCGACCAGCGTGCCGCCATAGCCTTTCATGCTTTGCAGCAGCACCGGCAGGCCGACGTGGCAGAACAGGCCGCAGGTGTGCGCCAGGTCGGGCGACAGGCCGGGCAGGTGCTCGGCGATGAAGGCCATCGCCACCGCCTGCTTGGCGGCCCGCTCCCAGAAGCGCTGCAGGTGGGGGCTGTCCACCTTGATGCTGCGCTGCACGAGGAAGCCGGTCAGCAGCGCGGCCGTGTTGCGCAGCCCCAGGCGGTTCATGGCCTGGCCGATGGTGGCCACCGGTTGGCCGACGGCGTGCAGCGGGCTGTTGGCGGCGCGCATCAGCGTGGCGGCCATGGCCACGTCGCTGCTGGCGATGCGGGCGACCGCGTTCAGGTCGGGTTCGGGCTGGGCCAAGGCGTCCTGCAGGCGCAGCAGCAGGTCGGGGCAAGGGGGAATGACGAGTTGCTGCAGCGGGCCGCGGCGGCGCGCCTGGTCAAGTTCGTCCTGGATGTCGGCGCTGCGCGAGCGCATCAAGGTGGTGGTCATGGGAGGTCCGGGTGGCTACGAGTGGTATCGGTCACTCGGCGGCGTGGCTGAAGCCGAAATTTGGGCGCGACGCGCGCGTTCACCCGGTTCACCCCGTTCGCCACGGTGGCGCGTGTCAGTTCGGGTGCGTCGTGACTGCACACTTGTCCACCAGCCTCGGGAGCCCTTGATGATCCGCCGTCGCCACCTTGTTCCCCTTTGCCTGGGCGCCGCCCTGGGCCTGAGCGCCTGCGGCGTGCCACGGGCCGCGTCGGCGCCGCCGTCGAGCGCGTCGATCAGCGCCTCGACCCGCGCCACGCCCGACCCCTCGGCCCCCCGGCCCAGCTTGCGCGCCTACCGAGACGAAGCCGAGCTGACCCTGGCGCTTGAGCGGTGGCGCACCGCCTCGCAGGCGCTGCAAGCCAGCGCGCCCCGGGTGATGTTCAGCGGCAGCAAGGCGGTCACCGGCGCCGTGCCCATGCCGGCCCCATTGGCCATGGCGGCGGCCCCGGCGGCGACCACCGCGGGCAATGGCCCGTCGGCCGCCGAATCGTCGGCCCGGCGCGACGACGACGGCATCACCAACGTGCAGACCGCGGGCGTCGACGAGGGGGGCATCGTCAAGCGCGCGGGCGACCACCTGGTGGTGCTGCGCCGTGGTCGCCTGTTCACCATCAAGGTGGGTGGCGACGCCCTCGCCCCGGTGGCCCAGGTGGACGCCTACGCCCCGGGCAGCAACCCCCAGGGGGCCTGGTATGACGAGCTGCTGGTGTCGGGCCGCACCGTGGTGGTGGTTGGCTACAGCCACCAGCGCGGCGGCACCGAGATCGGCCTGTTCGACCTGGGCACCGACGGCAGCCTGACTTACCGCGCCACCCACCACCTGCGCAGCTTCGACTACTACGCGGCGCGCAACTACGCGAGCCGGCTGGTCGGCAAGACGCTGGTCTTCTACAGCCCCACCCTGCTGCAGCCCGACCAGCCACCGCTGCCGATGTTCCCGGGCTGGCGGCGCTGGCGCAACGCGCCCACGCCGCCCGAGTTCGAGCGCATCCTGCCGGCCACCCGCATCTACCGCACCGACGACGAGCTCGCGCCCGGCGAGCCGCTGGCCCTGCACACCGTGACGCAGTGCGACCTTGACGGTGCCGACCTGGGTTGCCGGTCCAGCGCGGTGCTGGGCCCGGCTGGGCGGGTGTTCCATGTGTCGGCCGGGTCGGTGTATGTGTGGACCACCGCGCCGCGCCGCCGTGCCGCGGCAACACCGCCCGACGCGGCGCGCCCCGCCCCGGCCGAGCCGCCGCGCTCGGCGGTGTTTCGCCTGCCGCTGGACGGCACCGCGCCCACCGCCTTGAAGACCGCCGGCGCGCCGATCGACCAGATGTCCTTCCTGGAGGACGCCAGCGGGCACCTGAACGTGCTGCTGCGCGAGGGCGGGGGCGGTGAGTCGATGTTCGACGGCGAGCGCGCGGCCGGGGGCGAGCTGGCGCTGCTGCGGGTGCCGCTGGCCGCCTTCGGCGACGGCAGCACCGCCGCCCGCCGCCAGCATTACCAGCGCCTGCCCGCCGCGCCCCGCGGCGCGCTGCAAAACCGCTACATCGGCGATTGGCTGTTGTGGGGCGCCGCCAGCGGCGGCGGCAACGACCCCCGTGACACCAACGGCACGAACGGCAACCCCCCCACCGCCTGGGCCTTGCGCTACGCCAGCGCGGCCGAGCCACTGGCCCTGCGCACCGACCACGCGGTCGAGCGCATCGAGGCCCTGGGCAACGACGCGGTGCTGGTGGGCAACCGCGGGGCCGAGCTGAGCTTCAGCGCCTTCACGCTGGGGCGCGAGCCGCGGCTGGCCAGCACCTTCCGCCGCGAGGGCGCGCGCCAGGGTGAAACCCGCACCCACGGCTTCTTCTACCGCCCCATGGCGCCCGACGAAGGCTTGCTGGGCTTGCCGGTGCTCGCCGCCGCGCGCGGCCGGGCGGGCCCAGCCACGGCCCCGTCTCCGGCCGTCTACCGCGGCGACCGCGGCTCGGCCAGCGTGCTCTACCTGCGCTGGCGCCAGCAGGCCTTCCGCCCGCTGGGCGAACTGGCCAGCGCCGATGGTCCGGCGCTGCCCGACCAGTGCAAGGCCTCGTGCGTGGACTGGTATGGCAACGCCCGGCCGATCTTCATCGGCGAGCGGGTGTTCGCCTTGTTGGGCTACGAGCTGGTGGAAGGCCAGCTGGCCGACGATGTCGACCGCGTGCAGGAGCGCCGGCGCATCAGCTTCGCCCCCGCTGCGGCGTTGCGCCCGGGCGAGCGCTACTCCCCGTTCACCGAGTGAGCAGCCGCCGCGTCGCGTAGCTCAGCACGTCCACCAGCGCCACCAGCAGCAGCATCGCCACCAGGATGGTGGCGGTCTTGCCCATGTGGAACAGGCCCATGTGGAAGGCCAGCAGCTGGCCCAGCCCGCCGGCGCCCACCACGCCCAGCACCGCGGCCGCGCGGATGTTGTTTTCCCAGCGGTACAGGGTGTAGCTCATCAGCTGCGGCAGCACCTGCGGCAGGGTGGCGTACAGGAACACGCGCAGTTTGCCCACGCCGTGGGTGCGCAGCGCCTCGCCGGGGCCGGTGGGCAGGTTCTCGATGGCCTCGGCGAACAGCCGGCCCAGCACACCCGCGGTGTGGATGGCCAGCGCCAGCGTGCCGGCCATGGGCCCCAGCCCCGCGGCGATCAGCAGCAGCGCGGCCCACACCAGCTCGGGCACGCTGCGCAGCGCGTTCAGCAACAGGCGCACTGGCGCGCGCGCGCGGGCCGCGTCGCCGGGGTGAAACCGGCTGGCCGGCAGCGCCAGGGCCAGGCCCGCCACGGCGGCGATCAACGTGCCCAGCGCCGACATCGCCAGCGTTTCGAGCGTGGCCCAGCCGACTTTTGCCAGGAAGGCCGGCTGCGTGTCCGGCGGAAAGAACTCGCCCAGGAAGCGCCCCATGCTGCGCGCCGCGTCCAGCGACAGGAACTGCGCCCACTGCAGGTTCAGCGACCAGAAGCTGGCCACCACCAGCGCCACCAGGGCCAGCACGAACCAGCAGCTTTTGCAGCGCGCGCTCCACAGCGGCGGCGGCAGCCGGTAGGGCGGGTTGGCGGCGTGGCGGCGGTCCATGGGGGGTGGTGGCCTCAGCCGAGCGCGCGCCGCAGGCCGGTGCTGACCCGGTCGGCCAGTGCCACCAGGGCCACGAAGACCAGCAGCATGGTCAGCACCTCGCCGCCGTTGAACATCTTCATCGAGTTGTCCAGCTCCTGCCCCAGCCCGCCCGCGCCCACGAAGCCCAGCACCACCGACGAGCGGATCGCGCACTCCCAGCGGTAGACCGTGTAGGAACTGAGCTCGGCGGCGTTTTGCGGCAGCAGCCCATAGAAGAAGGCCTGCAGCCGGGTGCTGCCGTTGCGCAGCAGGCTTTCGCTGGCGTGGGTCTCGCCGCTTTCCAGGATCTCGGCGTAGACCTTGCCCAGCATGCCGCCATAGGTCAGCGCGATGGCCAGCACGCCCGCCGTCGGGCCCAGCCCCACCACCCGCACGAACACCAGCGCCCACACCAGTTCCGGCACGCTGCGCAGCACGATCAGCAGGCCGCGCGCGCCCTGGCGCAGCCAGAACGGCCCCAGCGCCATGCGGCCGCTCAACGCCGACACCGACAACACGCGCGTGGCCACCAGCGCCAGCGGCACCGCCAGCAGCAGTGCCAGGCTCATGCCCGCGGTGGCGATGGCCACGGTGCGCCACGACTGCAGCGCCACCATCTGCAAGAACTCCGCGCTGTGCGCCGGCGGCAGAAAGCTGGCCAGAAAGCGCCCCACCACCTGGCGGCTGCGCTCGTCGAACATCGTCCAGGGGCGGAATTCGGTGGCCACCGCCAGCGGCCACAGCAGCACCAGCGCCGCCACGGTCCAGCCCAGGCGCGACAGCCACGCCGGGTCGCGCAGCGCGGGGGACGCGGACGGGCCGGACGAGGGCGTGGTGCTGAGCGCGGCCATGAAGCGCCGGGGCCTCAGCGGCAGTGCATCACCGCCGCCGCAGCGGGGGCGGCGAGGGCGTCCAGGTCGTGCAGCCCGGGAGGCAGCGGGGCCGCGGCGACCAACTCATGCTCGTGCTGTGCGTACAGCGCTTGAAGCCGGTCCGGCGTGACCTCGGCCGCCGGCAGGTCGAACACCACCCGGCCGTCGCGCAAACCCACGATGCGCGCAAACGCGGCCAACGCCATGTCGACCTGGTGCAGCGAAGCCACCAGCGTCACCCCGCGTTGCCGCGCTTCGTCGCACAGGGTGGTGACGGCTTGGCGGGCCCGGGTGGGGTCGAGCGCCGACAGGGGTTCGTCAACCAGCCACAGCGCGGCCGGCGACAGCAGCGCGCGCGCCAGGCCCACGCGCTGGCGTTCGCCGCCGGACAGCCGGTCGACGCGGTCGAACAGCTTGTCGGCCAGGTCAAAGCGGTCCAGCGCGGCGTGGGCGCCGGGGATGTCGCTCGGGTAGGCCAGGGACCGCAGGCTGGCCAGCAGCCCTTGCGCGGGCAGCCGACCCGCCAGCACCGCGGTGACCACGCGCTGGCGTGGCGGCAGGGGCGGCACCTGGGGCGCCAGAAAAAGCCGCCCGCGCAGCACCTGCAGCTTGCGGCGTGGCAGCGCCCACGGCGCCGCACCGTCCAGTTGCAATTGGCCTTGGGTGGGCGGCAGCGCGCAGGCCATCGCTTGCAGCAGGCTGGTCTTGCCGGCGCCGGACGGGCCGATCACCGCCACCTGCTCGCCCGGCGCGACGGCCAAGTCGATGCCACGCAGTGCGTCGGGTGCGCCGGGCCGGGCCGCCGGGTGGCGGGCGGCCAGCGCACTCAAGTTCAAACGCATGGCGAGGGCGGCTCAGCGCGGCCGGGCCGCCCCAGTGCCATCACAGCAGGCCGGCGCCGCGGGCGGCGGCTTCGATGCCCTTGTAGTTGTCGGGCGTGCTGGGCACGAACTTGGTGGCGCGCTGCAGGTCCAGGATTTCCTTGCCTTCCGCGGTGTCCTTGCTCAGGGCCAGCAGGGCGGCGCTGAGCTTTTCGCGCAGGGCGGCGGGCATGTCGGCGTGCACCGTCCAGTTGTAGTCGTAGTACGGGGGCGTGGTGTAGAAGACCCGCACCTGGGCCGGGTCGACCTTCTTGTCGGTCACGAACTTTTCCCACACCGAGATGTTCAGTGCCCCCGCCTGCACCTTGCCCGACGTGACGGCGGCGATGGTGGCGTCGTGCGCGCCGCTGAAGGCCACGCGCTTGAAGTCCTTGTCCGGGTTCAGCCCGGCTTCCATCAGGAAGCTGCGCGGCATCAGGTGGCCCGAGGTGCTGCTTTGCGAGCCAAAGCTGACGTCCTTGCCTTTCAGGTCGGCCAGTGTCTTGATGGCCGGGTCGCTGGTGATGAAGACCGAGCGGAACTTGGTGTCTTCCTCCCGCTGGGCCAGCGGCAGCATCTTGCCGCCCGAACGCACATTGGCCTGCACGAAGGTGAAGCCACCGAACCACGCCAGGTCGACCTTCTTGTTGACCAGGGCCTCCACCGACGCAGCGTAGTCGGTCACTGGCGTGTACTCGACCTTCATGCCGAGCTTGGCCTCAAGGTACTTCATCAGCGGCGCCGCCTTGCGCGCCAACTCGGTCGGCGATTCGTCGGGGATGGCGGTCACACGGAGCACCTGCTGTGCCTGGGCGGCGGCGCCGAGGGCGAACAGGCTGCAGGCGGCAACGAGGCGGATCAGGCCGAGGCGGCGGGCGGGGATGGTGGACATGGGCGAACTCCGAGAAGAGGGCGCGATGATGCCACCGCGCCTTTGTCCCGTGCAGGGCGTGGTCAGCCCACGCAACTGCGGAACCCGGCGAACAAGTCGCTGCGCGACGGTGGAAAGTAGTTGCGGTAGCGCAGGTGCCGCAGCCGAGGCGCGGTGGCGAACGAGGCGCCGCGCAGCACGGGCCGGCCGTCGAACCAGGGCGCGGAGTAGTCGCGGTACGGGTGCGGGCGGAACCCGGGGTAGGGGGCGAATGGACTGGCGGTCCATTCCCACACGGCGCCCCATTGGAAGCTGGCCGACGTGTCCACCCGCGCGCCGGTCTCGGCCGCCAGCGCGGCCGACTCCCATTCGGCCTCGGTGGGCAGCCGGCGGCCCGCCCAGCGGCACCAGGCCTGGGCCTCGTGGTGCGTCAGGTGCAACGCGGGTTCGTCCGCCTCGGCGTGCACCCACCGATCGAAGCAGCGGCGCGCCCAGCCGGTGGGGCTGGCCGCGTCGCGCCGCAGCACCGCCGGGTGCCCTGCTGGCCCGCCGCTGGCGCGGCGCCAGGCCCGGCCTGCGTCGTCCCAGTGGGCGTCGTCGGCATAGGCGCCTTGGTCGATGAACGGCAGGAAGCGGCCCCAGGTCACCACACCGCGGTCGATGCGGCAGTCCGGCAGGTCGATGTCGTGGGCGCCCAGCTCGTTGTCGAAGTTGAAGCCACCGGGCGCGCTGCCCAGGCGGTGGCGGCGGGCGGGCAGCGCCAGCTCGCCATGGGCCGTCACCCGGGGCGGGCGGGCGGCCGGCAGCGCGTCGCCCACGTCCAGGCCCAGCCGGTGGGCCATGTAGACCCAGGCCTCGCGGTGCATGTCTTCGTGGTGCAGCGCGAGGCGAAACATGTAGAGCGCGTCGTCGCTGTCGTCGGCTTTGTCCAGCAGCGCGAGGCTGCGCTCGCGCACGGCAGCGGCGTAGCGCAGGGTGGTGGCCGCGTCCGGCAGGGGCAATTGCCAACGCTGCCCGTGGGGCACGCGGCTGGAGTCGTACAGTGCGTCCGCCTGGGCCAGCCACGACGGGCCGCGCGGGCCGTCGGGGTCGGCGCGGTCACCGTCGTGGCGCTGGGCCAGACGGCCTACCCACCATTCCTCGAACCACGCCACGTGCCCCAGCTCCCACAGTGGAAGATTGAGCTCCGCCGCCTGCGGCACGCGGTGCGCGGCCGGCGCCAGCGCGCGGTCGTAAGCGGCCCACAGGCGCAGCAGCCGGTCCCGCGCGTCCGCCAGGGCCTCGACCAACAGCGGCCGGTGGCCGTGCCGCACGGCGTGGGCATCGTCGATCGGCGCCTGCGTCCCGGCGGGGCTGACGCGGCCGGACACGCCTTCGGGCTTCGGGCTCAGCGGCTCACCGCGGACAACGGACATGGGGCAACCGGTTCATGACAAAAACGAGGCGAACACGCCCGCGCATTGTGCTGGTGACGCCGGCCACCGCGGCGGCCAACAACGGCAACTGGCAGACGGCGACCCGCTGGGCGCGCCACCTGGCCGACGTTGCCGACGTTGAGCTGTGCCAGCGCTGGGACGGCCAGCCCGCGGACGCCATGATCGCCCTGCACGCGCGCCGTTCGGCCGATGCGGTGGCGGCCTGGCACGCGGCGCGCGGCGGGGTGACCGCGCTGCAAGGCGCAACGCCACCATTGCTGCTGGTGCTGACCGGCACGGACTTGTACCGCGACATCCAGCACAACGCCGCCGCCCAGCGGTCCCTGGACCTCGCCGACCGCCTCGTGGTGCTCAACCGCCAGGGCGCGCTCGCGCTGCCCCCGCAGCACCGCGCCAAGTGCCGCGTGCTGCTGCAGTCCTGCCGTGCCCGCCAAACACAGGCCAAGACGACACGCCACCTGCGCGCCGTGATGGTGGGCCACCTGCGCGAAGAAAAGGACCCCCGCACCTACCTGCGCGCCGCCGAACGGCTGGCCCCGCGCCGCGACATCCTGCTGGACCACATTGGCGAGGCCATCGACCCCGCGCTGGGCGCGCTGGCGCGGCAGCGCGCGGCGGCGCAGCCCAACTACCGCTGGCTGGGCGGCCTGCCGCACGCCCGCACCCGCGACCGCATCCAGGCCGCCCACGTGCTGGTGCACACCAGCCGCATGGAAGGCGGTGCCCACGTCGTGATGGAAGCCTTGCGCAGCGGCACGCCCGTGCTGGCGTCGCGCATCGACGGCAACGTCGGCCTGCTCGGCACGGACTACCCGGCGTTCATCGAGCCCGGCGACGCCGAGGCGCTGGCCCACTGGCTGTGCCGCCTGCGCGACGACCCCGCGGTGCTGGCCGACCTGACCCAGCGCGCCGCTCGCCTGGCCCCTGCCTTCAGCCCCGAGCATGAGCGCGCCACCTTGCGGGCATTGCTCGCGGCGCTGTTGTCGTCGGACGGGCCGGTCAGCGCAGCGCCTGTCGCAGCAGCGTGATTTCTGCGTCCACATGGGGGTCCTGTCGGCCGTCGGCGGCCATCGATTCGGCCAGCTGAAGCTGGATGGCCAAGGCCTCCTCGTGCCGGCCCAGTGCGCGCAGGGCCCGTGCTTCCATCCAGCGGGCGACGTGGATGGCCTGAGCGTTGCCGGCCTGTTCCCGCAGCGCCAGCGCGGCACGGAACTCGACCAGCGCCTCGTCGGGCCGTCCCAACTGCAGCAGCGCGTGCCCCAGGTTGTGCCGCACCGAGGCCTCCCAGCGGCGGGCCGCCGGCTGGCTGGACTGCCCCACCACGGCCAAGGCCTGCTGCGCCCAATGCAGCTGCTGCCCCGGTGCGGTGTCCACGAAGGCCAGCATGTGGATCGCGTCGACGGCGAGGCCGTCCAGCGCCGATGCGCGGGCCAGCTCGGCCGCCTCGACGAACCAGGCCCGCGCCCGCGCCCGGGCCTCGTCGGTCTGCGTGGCCGGCGGGTGCGTGGCCGAGGCCCAGCTGCGGCCCTGCTCCAGCCGCCAGCGCACGCGCACCTCGGCGCTGGCGGTGTCGGCGCGGTCGGCCAGGCGGTCCAGCAGCGCGCGGGCCTCGTCGAAACGCTGTTGAAGGCCCAGCGCGCGGGCCACCTGCGTCTGCAGGACCAAGGCCTCGTTGCTGTCGGCCGGCGCCGCGGACCAGGCGGCGCGCAGGCGCTGCTCGCTGAGGGCGGGTTGGCGGAAGTCCCACAGCGCGTCGAGGTCCACCGTGGCGTCGGCGGTGGCGTGGGCGGGCGTGGGAAGGGGGGTCATCGCCAGGGCCAGGAGCGTGGTGAACCGGGACAGCGCGGCAAGGGTGACGGCAGGTGCCCAGCGGGGGCCGGGGCGCCGCACCATGCCCGCCTCAGGTGCTGATGGCCGACGTGAAGGTCAACCGGTTGCCGAAGGGGTCCACCACCGTCATGTCCCGGCTGCCCCAGGGCATGGCCTGCACCTGCGGGCGCGAATGGGGGTGCGCCTTGGCCGTGAGCTCGGCGTGCAGGCGGTCCACGTCGTCCACCTCGATGCGCATCGCCGACCCCGGCGTGGCATCGCCATGGTGCTCGCTCAGGTGCAGCGTGCACTGGTCGCGTTCGATGCCAAGGTACAGCGGCAAGCCGGGCTCGAAGCGGTGTTCGAACGCCACGGTGAAGCCGAGGTAGTCCAGGTAGAAGTCCCGAGCCTTGACCTCGTCGAAGCTGCGCAGGATCGGTGTGGTGCGGGTGAGCGTCATGGGCGAACGGGGCTCGGCGCGTGTCAGGGTGGGCGGGCGAATGTTGCCTGCGGCGGCGGCCAGTGGCAAGGCCGGGCGAGCGGCCTCAGCGGTACTGCGCCGCCGTGATGAATTGCCCGAAGGTCTCGCACCAGACGATGACCGTGTTGTAGCGCGCCACGTCCACCGTGTCGGGCACGGGCACCAGGAAATTCTTGAAGGTCTTGACGTCCCCCACGCGGACCATGCGGTCCTTGAGCGCCTTGAAATCGGCCTCGGTTTCAACGAAGGACGGCGACAGGTAGAGCTTGTAGTCCGGCCCCGGGGCCAGTTCGCCCACCAGCCCGATGCTGCTGGCGCTGACCGACACGGTGCCCTCGCCCCAGTGCAGCGCGTCGCTGTCCTTCAGGTCCCGGCGGAACTGCCCCTGGTGCGTGGTGACGCCGGCCTGGGCCTGCACCGCGGCGGCCGTCGGCCCGTCGGGCGCGGTCAGGATGGGCAGGGCGTAGACGCCCAGCGCGAAGCCGAGCACCAGGGCGGCGGCGTGGGTGGCCAAGAGCACAAGTCGTTTCATGGAGAACTGGTCGTGCCAGAGGGTCTGAAGCTTTCACCGCGGCCCCGCTTCAGGGGGGCACACCTCAACACCCGTGCTCCGGTGGAGCCTCACGGCCTTGAGCCCATGGGACCCGCCGCGACCAGCGCTGGAACCAACCCGGCATCGCGCCCAGCCATGCGGGTCCAAGGTGAGCGTGGCGCATGGTCGGTGTCACCTTGATCGGCAGGCGCTAGGCGTTCAGCGCCCCAGGCCTTTCAATCGCCCCGGCTCCACGATTTCGATCCAATACCCATCCGGGTCCTTGATGAAGGCCACGTCGCGCATCTTTCCCTGTTCGGGCCGCTTGACGTAAGTGCAGCCGTTCTCGTCGAACCAGCGCACGGCGGCGTCGAGGTCGGGCACAGCGAAGCAGAGGTGGCCGAAGCCTTGGGGTTGGGCGTTGCCGTCGTGGTACTTGAAGTCGGGGTCGGACTCGGTGCCCCAGTTGTGGGTCAACTCCAGGATGCCGCGTTGGGCGAAGGTCCAGGCGGTGCGTTCGCCGACATCGTCGGGGATGACCTCGTCGGCCGCGGCGCGGTGCAGGAAGTAGAGCGAAAACTTCATCTCCGGGAAGTCCAGCTTGCGCAGCACGCGCATGCCGAAGATGCGCGTGTAGAAGTCCAGCGCCACCGCCGGGTCCTTGACGCGCAGCATGCTGTGGTTGAGGGTGAAGCCGTTGCTGGCGGCGTTGGGCTGGGCGGTGACGCCCGGGTGCTGTTCGGTGGTGAAGCTCATGCGTGGCTTGCCTCAGAGGGTGGTGGATGGGGTCATGCCGAAACGCAGGCGCGCTCGACGATGGCGTTGGCGCGGGCCAGGCCCACGCCGCGGCCCAGGCCGCCGAACATCGCGGGGCCGATGCCGGGATGGCCGCCACCGCCGCCCAGGCGGCTGCCGACGAAGGTGTCGACCACGTCGGTGGGGGCGTGCCGCAGCAGCTCGGCGCCCTGGATGGCGCGGGCCAGCGCTTCGCTGGCGGGGCGGGCCAGGAACTCGTCGTCCAGCAGCGCGTCGATCAGGTCGGGCAGCTGGTCGATGAACCGGTCATAGCCGCGGTGGCGGCCGCGCACGGCGTTGAATTCGCTCATCAGCGCGTCGCGGCAGGGGGCGTGGCGTTGCAGGGCGCGGCGCACGTCCATGCACATCATGTTGGCCGCGCCTTCCCACACGCTGTTCAGCGGGGCTTCGCGGTAGACGCGGGCCATCGGGCCTTCTTCGATGAAGCCGTTGCCGCCGTGGCACTGCAGCGCCTCGTTGGCGATGGCCGGCGCGCGCGAGCAGTTGAAGAACTTCGCCAGCGGCGTGGCCACGCGGGCGAATGCGGCCTCGTGAGGGTCGCTGTCCAGGTGGTCGGTGGCGCGGGCCACGCGCAGGGCCAGCAGCGTGGCGGCCTCCACTTCCACGGCCATGTCGGCCAGCACATTGGCCATCATCGGCCGCTGGGCCAGCGCGCCGCCAAAGCCGCTGCGGGTGCGGGTGTGGTGGATGGCCAGCGTCAGCGCCTGGCGCATCAGGCCGGCCGAGCCGACGGCAAAGTCCAGGCGGGTGAGGTGCGCGTGGGACAGGATCTCTCGGATGCCGCGCCCCTCCGGACCGACACGCAGGGCCAGCGTGCCGCGGTACTCGATCTCGCTGGATGCGTTGGACCGGTTGCCGCACTTGTCCTTCAGGCGCTGGATCAGGAAGGGGTTGTGGCTGCCGTCGGGCAGGGTGCGCGGCAAGAAGAAGCAGGTCACCTCGCCGTTGACCTTGGCCAGCGTGAAGAAGCCATCGGCCTGGGGCACGGAGCAGAACCACTTGTGGCCGGTCAGCTCGTACCAGTGCGCGGGCGCGCCGTGGTAGGCGCTGGTGCCACGAAACACGGCGGTGGTCTGCGTTTCGCGCAGGTCGGATCCACCTTGCTTTTCGGTCATGGCGTAGCCGACGACGACGGCGGGCTTGTCGGCCACCTCGCGGCGGTCGAAGCTGTAGCGGGTGCCGCGCACCTTCTCGGCCCACAGGTGCAAGGCCGGCTCGGCCGCGAAGCCGGCATGGGCCGCGTAGGCCATGCCGGTCGGGCAGCCCACGCCGTGCTCGACCTGGTTCCACAGGTAGGACTGCACCGCGCGCGCCAGGTGGGCCTGCGGCTGGCCGGCGGTCCAGGCCAGCGAGTGCACTTCGTGCTGCCAGGCCAGGCCCATCAGCTCATGCCAGGCCGGGTGCAGTTCCACCCAGTCGATGCGGTGGCCGAAGCGGTCGTGGGTCTTCAGCTCCGGGGTGTGGCGGTTGGCCAGGCGGGCCAGGTCCTGCACGTGCTCGTCGCCGGCGAGTGCGCCCAAGGCGCTGGCGCGGGCGGCGGCCCAGGGGGCCTCGCGCAGCAGCGCGGCCTTGAGCACCACGTCGCCGTCGAACGCGTTGAAGCCGGTGGCGGGCGCGGCCTGGTTCAGCACCACATGGGTGGCGTGAACGGGCGCGGCCTGGGCGGGGGTGGGGTGGAGGTGCTGGGTCAGGGTGGGGGCGTTCATCGAGCGGGTCTCCTGTGGTTGTGGGGTCCATCCGCCTCGGTCGCGGCCGCAGTGGCTGGATGGCGTGGCGCAGTGCGGGGGAACATCATCGGCTGGGCGCCGTCCAGTGCCCGGGCGCGCAGTTGGCCGCAGCCGCCGTCCACGGTCTGCGCGGCCGACTGCCGCAGCGTGGTCAGCACGCCGCGGCGGCGCAGGGCCTCGGCCAGGGCCTCGGCGCGGTGGGCGTCGGGGCGGCGGTAGGGCAGGTCGGGCACCGCGTTGCAGGGAATCAGGTTCAGGATGGCGTGGTGCCCGGCCAGCAGCCGGGCCACGCCGTCCACCTCGTCGTCGCCATCGTTGACGCCGTCCAGCAGCGTCCACTGGTATTGCGTGGGGTAGCCGGTGGCGCGGGCGTAGCGTTCGGCCTCCGCGGCCAGCGTGGCGACGGGCAGGCGCGGTGCGCGGGGCAGCAGGTGGGCGCGGCGGGCGTCGTCGGTGCTGTGCAGCGACAGCGCCAAGGCGGGCCGCACGTCGCCCACGGTCAGCGCGTGCAGGCGGTCGAACAACCGCGGGTCGCCCACGGTGGACAGCACCAGGTTCTTGTGACCAATGCCGCCCTCGCGCCCCAGCAGCGTGATGGCGTCCATCACCGCGTCCAGGTTGTGGGCCGGCTCGCCCATGCCCATGAACACCACCTTCTTGACGGCCCGCCGCTGGCGTGCCAGCACCACTTGGGCGACGATCTCGGCGCTGCCGAGTTGCCGCAGCAGGCCGCTGCGCCCGGTCATGCAGAACACGCAGCCCACCGCGCAGCCCAGCTGCGTGCTCACGCACACGCCGTCGCGCGGCAGCAGCACGCTTTCCACGGCCTGGCCATCGGCCAGCCGCACCAGCAGGCGCTCGCCGCCGTCGTCGGCCGGGTGGGCGCTGGCAACGCGGGCCAGGCGGCTCAGGTCGTCCAGCAGCGCGGGCAGCGCGGCGCGCACGCTGGCCGGCAGGAAGTCCTGGGGCTTGCGCCGGCCGCTGTCCTGCGGCTGCGCGGTGGCCCACAGCCGAAGCACCCGGTGCGTGTGCAAGGGGGCGGCACCGGCGGCCTGCAGGCGCTGGCGAAGGTCGGCGATGTGCATGACAAATTGTCGCCCGGGTATCCGCGGAGCGCAGCCCCGGGCCGGGGCTTCCACAATGCGGGCTCGACCCCGCGAGACTTTTGCCCCGATGTCCAGCGACCACGTCACCAACGGCCCCTTCACCGACCCGCCGCCCGCGCCCCCCGCCCTGCCCGCGATCGCGCTGCGCCGTTTGCGCCTGGTCGACCCCTTCCGCTGGCTGGCACTGGGCGCGCGGGACTTCGCCACCGCCCCGGTCATCGGCCTGTTCTACGGCGGCTGCTTTGCGGTGATGGGCTGGCTGATGCTGACCGTGTACGAGCACGCCCCTGCGTACGTGCTGGCCTTGTCGGCGGGCTTCCTGCTGATGGGGCCGTTCATGTGCATGGGGCTGTACCGGGTCAGCCAGCAGCTGCAGCGCGGCAGCGAACCCGACTTCGGCGACTCGCTGCTGGCCTGGGAAACGCGCACCGGCACCCTGGCCATCTTCGGCTTCGTGCTGCTGGTCCTGGAGATGCTGTGGGGGCGCGCGGCGCTGGTGGTGTTCGCGGTCAGCTTCGACGGCATGCCCGACTTCAAGGGCTCCCTGATGGCCTTGCTCGACCCCGCCAACCTCGGCTTCATCGCCGCCTACCTGGGCGTGGGCGCCGTGTTCGCCGGCTTGATCTACGCGGTCAGCGTGGTGTCGATCCCGATGATCCTGGACCGCCCGGTGGACGCCGTGACCGCGGGCCTGACCAGCCTGCGCCTGGTGCTGAGCCAGCCGCTGGTGATGCTGTGGTGGGGGGCGCTGATCACCGGGCTGGTGGTGGTGGCGCTGCTGCCCTGGTTCCTGGGTTTGCTGGTGATCGGGCCCATCGTGGGGCACGCCAGTTGGCACGCCTACCGGGCCGCCGTGGTGGACGACCCGGCGTTGGCCACCCCACCCTGAGCGAAGCCCCGGCGCAACGCCCGACGCACGGCCGCGCGCCGCGGGCCCGCCTGCGGCGACAATGCGCGCCTGATTGCGCTGCTTGAAGCCCACTGTGTCCGCTCCCGATTCCCATTCCCCGCCCGTCCCCGCCCCCCTGGAGGTGCCCAACGCGGCCCCCGCCGAGCACGACGGCCCTGCGGCTGCCACGCTGGTCGACCCCTCGACCGACGCGGCGACGGCGGCGGCCGCCGTGCCTGTGGCAGGGGCCGAAGCGGTGGTGGGCACCGCGCCGGCCACCTCGCTGGACGACTCGCCCGGTGCCGACGCCGCGGCGGTGGTCTCGGCGCCCGAGCCGGACGCTGCACCGGCTTCGGCCAGTGAGGCGCACGGTGCCCGCGCCGACGCCGCCCCGGTCGCCGCGCCCGCGGCCGATCCGGCCAAGCCCCGCATCCCCGACCTCGCGCCGGCCGCCGTGGGCAAACGCCTGGCCGCGTTGTTTCCGGCGCTGTTCGCCGCGCCCGCACCGCAGCCGCTGAAGCTGCGCATCCAGGCCGACATCCAGCAGCGCGCCCCGGGCGAGTTCAACCGCAAGTCGCTGTCGATCTTTTTGCAGCGCTACACCACGGGCAACGCTTACCTGAAGGCGCTCAGCACGGCCACGCACCGCGTGGACCTGGACGGCCAACCCGCCGGTGAGACCACCGAGGAGCACCGCAGCGCCGCACTGGCCGAATGGCAGCGCCGTCGCGAGCTGAACGACGCCCGCCGCCAGGCCGAGCGCGACGCGCAGCGCCAGGCGCAGCGCGCGGCCCGTGGTGCGGGCGGTGCCGGTGGCCCAGGCGGCGCAGGTGCCCGCCCGGCGCTCGGTGCCGATGGTTTGCCAGTGGCCGATGGCGACGCCACCGCGGCCCTCCCCGGCCAAGCTGCCGATGGCGCCCCGCGCCCGCCGCGCGGCCCGCGCCCGCCGCAGGGTCAGCGCCCGCCCCGGGCCGGCGGTCCGGGCGCGGGCCGCGATGGCCTGGCCGCCGACGGCGGCCGTCGCCCCCCGCGCGACCCCCAGACCGCCCGGCCCCCTCGCGACCCGAACGCCATGCGCCCGCCGCGCGACCCCAACGACCCGCGCCCGCCGCGGGACCCGAACCATGTTCGCCCGCCGCGCGATCCCAACCAAACCCGCCCGCCGCGTGAGGCCGGTGCCGCGCGACCGCCGCGGGACCCGAACGCAGCCCGCCCACCGCGCGACGGCCAAGGTTCGAACGACCCGCGGTCGGCCCGTCCGCCCCAAGGCGGGCCGCGCCATGACGGGCCCCCGGGCCGCCCGGCACCGGACCACGGCGGTGTCGCCGACCGCGCCGCGCGACCGGCGCCGGTGATCGAGTCCCGCGAAGCCGCCGAGCGCGCCATGTTGCTGCGCGCCTTCGAAAGCAGCACGCTGACCAAGTCGAACTTCTGCGTGCTCAAGCGCATCGGTGAAGCCGAACTCGACGCCGCGCTGGCGCTGGCCCGCACCGAACAGGCCGAACGCGCCAAGCTGTTTCCGCCGCGCGCGTCCCACGGCGGCGACCACCGGCCCGACCGCGACCGCCGCGACCGCCGCTGACGCAGGCCGCCCGGGTCGCCCGGGTCGCCCGGGTCGCCCAGCGCGCGGGCTTCAGCGCCGCGCCACCGGCGGCAGCATCGCCGCTTGCACGCCCGGCGTGGGTGTGACAAATCGGCCGGCGCCCAGGTGGTGCAAGGTGTGCAGCGCGGCGTTGTCCTCTCGGAACGACCAGCGCCCGCCCGCGAACACCCGCGCATCGGCCTGCGCCGAGACGACCTCGCCGACGAAGGTGTCGTAGGCCTGCTGGGCGTACGGCTCCGGGATCAGCCGGCATTCCAGCCAGGCCACGCAGCCGGCCACCAGTGGCAGGCCCAGCACCGGCCCGTCCACCACCGGGATGCCATAGCGGCTGAATTTGTCGTCGCCCTCGCCAGCGATGTCGCGGCCCGAGGTGCTGCCCACGGTGTAAGTCAGGTCGGCCAGCGCTTGGCCCGGCACATTGAGGGCGAAGCGGCCGCTGGCCAGCACCAGCTCGCGCGTGAACGTGCTCTTGTCGATCACCACGGCAATGCGCGGGGGCGTGAACTCGACCGGCATGGACCAGGCCGCGGCCATCAGGTTGCGGCGCGGGCCGTCGGCGGCGCTGACGATGACGGTTGGGCCATGGTTGATCAGGCGGCTCGCGTGGGCCAGGTCGACAGGGTGCATGGTGGTTTGGGGCGTCATGGGGGAGGTGGCGTGAAGTGCGCGCGCAGGTGCGCCACCAGCGCCTGCACGGCCTTCGGCGTGTGCGGGCTCCAGGGCCGGATGGCCCACAAGGCCTCGCCGAAAAAGCCGGCCGCACGCCAGTCTGGCAGCACCAGGCGCAGCCGGCCGCTGCGCAAGGCGCTGGCGGCGCTGAAGTCGGGCAGCAGCGCGATGCCCAGGCCCGCGACGGCGGCGTCGCGCAGCACCTCGCTGTTGTTGGCGCGCAGCGGGCCCTGGATGGCGACGTGCACGCGCTCGGGGTCGGCGTCGCCCGTGATGGCGGTGGCGGTGGCCGGGGGGGTGCGGGTCCGCTCGAACGGCCACTGCGCCGGGCCGGGGCGCAGGTAGGTCAGGCAGGCGTGTTGCGCGAGTTCGCCGGGATGCTGGGGCGCGCCGTGCCGGCGCAGGTAGGCGGCGCTCGCCACCAGCAGCGACCGCGAGTCGGCCAGCTTCCACGCCACGTGGTTGTCGGGCGGCGCGCTGGCATGGCGCACCGCCAGGTCGAACCCCTCATGGCCGAGCGTGACCAGCCGGTCTGACAGGTCGAGCTCCACCCACACCTCGGACTGCGCGCGGCAAAAGCTTTCAATCGCCGGCGCCACCTGCTGGCGGCCCAGCGCCACCGGCGCCGTCACGCGCACCAGGCCGCGCGGCGCGGCCGCCTGGTCGCGCACCTCGGCCACGCCGCGCGCGATCTGGGTGAAGCTGTCGGCGGTTTGCGCCACCAGCCGCTGGCCCGCATCGGTCAGCCGCAGCGACCGCGTGGTGCGCCGCACCAGCAATTGGCCGACGTCGCGCTCCAGGTCGCTCAGGCGCTGGCTGACCGCGGCCTTGCTGATCCCGAGGCGCTGCGCCACCTGCGTGAAGCTGCCCAACTGCGCCAGCAGCGCCAGCGCATGCACCTGCGGCCACAGGCGGTCGATGCGCTGCTCGGGCGCGACCACCGCCGCCGCGATCGTTGTGGATGGCGTGGGCGTGGGCGTGGGCGCGGGCGCGGGCGTGGGTTTGGGTACAGGCACGCGTGCGCGTGCGGTTTCGGCCGTTGGTTGCGGTCGGCGGGACGCTGAGTGGGTGGCCATGATTGTTCAGTCTAGCGAACAATGAAGTCAGCCGGAGTGCATTGGCAAGCTGGCATGCCCTGCCTAGACTGTCGGCACTGAAAGGGGTGGCCGCCACGCGACGCCTTCTGTCCCTTTCGCCCTTGCCACCATCAACGGAGACCACGCCATGGGCGCCCCTGAAGCCTTCACCGCCACCACCGAAGTCGGCCACTTCATCAACGGCCGCGCGGTCGCCAGCGCCAGCGGGCGCAGCCAGGCCGTCTACCACCCCGCCAGCGGCGCGGTGGCGCGCCAGGTGGCGCTGGGCTCGGTCGACGACGTGACCGCCGCCGTGGCCGCCGCCCAGGCCGCCTTTCCGGCCTGGGCCGACACGCCGCCCATCCGCCGCGCCCGGGTGATGAACAACTTCCTGGCACTGGTCAACCAGCACAAGGACACCCTGGCCGCGATGATCACCGCCGAGCACGGCAAGGTTTTCACCGACGCCCAGGGCGAGGTCATGCGCGGCATCGACATCATCGAGTTCGCCTGCGGCGTGCCGCAATTGCTGAAGGGCGACTTCACCGACCAGGTCAGCACCGGCATCGACAACTGGACGCTGCGCCAGCCGCTGGGCGTGGTGGCCGGCATCACGCCGTTCAACTTTCCGTGCATGGTGCCGTGCTGGATGTTCCCGGTGGCCATCGCCACGGGCAACACCTTCATCCTGAAGCCGAGCGAGCGCGACCCCTCGCCCAGCCTGTTCATGGCCGAGCTGCTGAAGCAGGCCGGCCTGCCCGACGGCGTGTTCAACGTGGTGCAGGGCGACAAGACCGTGGTCGACGCGCTGCTGACGCACCCGGACGTCAAGGCGCTGAGCTTCGTCGGCTCCACGCCCATCGCCCAGTACATCTACGAAACCGGCGCCCACCACGGCAAGCGCGTGCAGGCCCTCGGTGGCGCCAAGAACCACATGGTCGTCATGCCCGACGCCGACATCGACCAGGCCGTGGACGCGCTGATCGGCGCCGGCTACGGCTCGGCCGGTGAGCGCTGCATGGCGATCAGCGTGGCGGTGCTGGTGGGCGATGTGGCCGACAAGATCGTGCCGAAGCTGGCCGAGCGCGCCCGCACGCTGAAGGTCAAGAACGGCATGGAACTGGACGCCGAGATGGGTCCGATCGTGACCCGCCAGGCGCTGGAGCGCATCGAGGGCTACATCGGCGTGGGCGTGGACGAAGGCGCCACGCTGGTGGTCGACGGCCGCGGCTACCAGGTGCCGGGCCACGAGGGCGGCTTCTTCACCGGCGGCACGCTGTTCGACCACGTCACGCCGGACATGCGCATCTACAAGGAAGAGATCTTCGGCCCGGTGCTGGCCTGCGTGCGCGTGCCCGACTTCAAGGCCGCGCTCGACCTGGTCAACGCCCACGAGTACGGCAACGGCGTGGCCTGCTTCACCAGCGACGGCAACGTGGCGCGCGAGTTTGGTCGCCGCGTGCAGGTGGGCATGGTGGGCATCAACGTGCCCATTCCGGTGCCGATGGCCTGGCACGGCTTTGGCGGCTGGAAGAAGAGCCTGTTCGGCGACATGCACGCCTACGGCGAAGAGGGCGTGCGCTTCTACACCAAGCAGAAGTCGATCATGCAGCGCTGGTCGTCGAGCATCGGCAAGGGCGCCGAGTTCGTGATGCCCACTGCCAAGTGAGGTCGGCCGGCCCGCTGCCGGCTTGACCTTGCCCCAGGGGCAGGCATGACACTGCCTCCAGTCCCGCCGTGGGACGTTGGAGATCCGCATGACACGTCATCAGGTGAGTTTTCAGGTCAGCGACATGAGCTGCGGCCATTGCCAGGCCGCCATCACCCGCGCGGTCCAGGCCCTGGACCCGGCCGCCCAGGTGGACGTGGACCTGGCCGCGCACCGCGTGCAGGTGCGCTCGGCCTCGGCCGATGCGGCGGCGCTGCAGCACGCCATCAGCGAGGCGGGTTACACGCCGGTGCGGGACGGCGCCGCGGCCTGACCCGGTCGCGCTGCCCACCAGGCCTCGGGCATCACGCCGATGACCGGCGTCGGTGCGGCCATCGACTGGTTCAGCCGCCGCGCCAGCGCTGGCACGACCGGCAGGCAACGGACGACCTGGGTTTGCTCCAACGCCGTCACCGGCGCGTGCAGGTGGCATGGACCGACGCCCGCCAGGCGCCCGTTCTGCATGAAGCATCGCAGCTCGCTCTGCCAGGGCGTGTCGCCTCAGGTGCGCGGCGGGACCCCGCGGTCCTTGGCCCAGTCGCCGTCGCTGACGCGGGCCCACGGCTTGGTGAACGGATCGTCGGGCGGGATCACCGCGCTGGACAGCGCGGCGTCAACGCTGGGGTGGCGGTGAAACGCCGGCCCCCTGTCGAACTTCAGCAGCACGACCTTGGCCAAATCCACCGAGCGGCCGCGTTGAAAGCGGTCGCGCCCGAGCAGCAGGCCGCGGTCGATCATGTCTTCGAACCGGTCCTCGGGCAGGCCATCGACCACCTGGGCGTGCTCGGCGCACACCCGCTTGCCCACGGCCTGCCTGAGCGGCGCCGGCGAGCGGGCAGCCAGGTGGTGAAGGTGCGCGCGGTCGAGGCTGGTCATGGGCAGGGGGTCGCCGCAGGACGCCGTACCCGGCGCACGCGCTCGACCTTGCCATTGGGATGTGACGGCGGCGTTCACGTTCGATTCGTTGACGTGACGCTTTGCACACTGGGTCGGCGGCCTGGCGGCCGGCTTGCCTTGCTATCCTGTGCAGCTTGCCCACGCTGGCAGCCCCGCCACCGCGGCTGCCCGGCGCGTGTTCCTGCCCACAAGGACCCGGATTCACCATGCTCCAGCCCCGTCGACCCGATGTGATGAGCGCGGCCGCGGCCGCGGTTGTGCCCGCCCCCACACCCACTCAGGGCGCCACCCGCGCCGCTGCCCACGCCGCCACCCGCGCCGCTGCCGCCACGGCCTGGCCCCACGGGGTCCGCCGGTGGGTCACCGGCTTGGCCGCCAGCCTGGGCGTGGCCGGGCTGCTCACCGCCGCGCCGCTGTCGGGCGCCGCTCCCGTGGCGCCCCCGGACACGCCGAAGCAGCCGGTCACCGACACCTACCACGGCACCACCGTCGTCGACCCCTACCGCTGGATGGAGGACATGAAGTCCCCGCAGTTCCAGGGCTGGCTGAAGGCCCAGGCCGACCACGCGGGCGCCGTGCTGGCCACGCTGCCCGGGCGCCAGGCGCTGCGCGAGCGCCTGGGGGCGCTGGCCGACGGGGGCGAGGTCACGTCGGAATTTTCGTCGGCTGGCGGCCGGGTGTTCTACCTGAAGCGCGTGCCCGGCGAGTCCAGCCTGAAGTTGTGGGTGCGCGAGGGCGTTGAGGGCCCCGAGCGTCTGCTGCTCGACCCCAACGCCGTGCCGGGTCAGACCGGGCGTCACGCCATCGACTGGACCAGCGTCTCGCCCGACGGCCGGCGCCTGGCGGTGGGCCTGTCGCCCGGCGGGTCGGAAAACAGCGTGCTGCACGTCATCGACGTGGCCAGTGGCCAGCTGCTGGGCGAGCGCATCACCCGCACCGGCCTGAACGAGCCGGGCCTGGCTTGGCTGGCCGACGGCAGCGGCTTCTTCTACAACCGCCACCCCGCGGACGAGCGCTACAACAAGAGCGCGGTCTTCCTGCACCGCATCGGCCAGCCCGATGACCGCGACACGGCGGTCTTTGGTTGGGGCGCCGACCCGAAGCGCCGGTTTGCCCTGGCGGACCTGCCCTACCTCAGTGTGGCCACGGGGTCGCGCTGGGTCCTGGCCGAGGTGCTGCATGGCGATGCGGCCGAGCGGTCTTACCACGTGGCGCCGCTGTCGGCGCTGACGGCGGCCGGCGGGCGGCCGGTGGCCTGGCGGCAGGTCATCGGCCCGGCCGACAAGGTGACCCGCGCCGTGCTGGTGGGCGACCGCGTGCTCGCCGTCACACAAAAGCGCGCGTCACGCCGTGAGCTGGTCGCGCTGGACCTGCGCGCGCGCAGCGCCAAGCCGCCCCAGTCCGTGGTGCTGGCGGCCAGCGAGGAGGTGCTGCAGCAGCCCACCGTGGCGAGCGACGCGGTGTACCTGAAAACATTGGACGGCGGTGTGAGCCGCCTGTGGCGCTGGCCGGTGCCAGTGGCCGGCAGCGCGGGTGCGTTGCCCAAGGCCCAGGCGTTGCCCTTGCCGTTCGAGGGCACGGTGCGCGAGCTGGCGCCGCTGGACGGTGGCGGTGTGCTGCTGAAGATGGAGGGCTGGACGCGGGCGCCCCAGGTCTTCCGCTTGGGCGTGACCGGCGGCAAGCCCCTTGCCGGGTCGTCCCCAGTCGCCACCAGCGCGCTGGCCTGGGTGCCCACCGCGCTGCAGGCGCCCAACCGGGTCGACGTGTCGGGCATCGACGCCCGGCGCGTGATGGTGCGCAGCCACGATGGCGTGATGGTCCCGCTGTCGGTGCTGGCGCCGCGCGGTCTGGCCGACCCCAGCCAGCGCGATGGCAAGCGGCCCACCATCCTGACGGGCTACGGCGCCTACGGCATCTCGCTGGAGCCGCGTTTCTCGGCCACGCGCCTGGCCTGGATTGAGCGCGGCGGCGTGTCGGCCGTGTGCCACGTGCGCGGCGGCGGCGAGCTGGGCGAGGAATGGCACCGCGGCGGCTACATCGAGACCAAGCAAAACACCGTCAGCGACTTCATTGCCTGCGCGCAGTGGCTGATCGACAACCGGTATGCCGCCCCGCAGACCCTGGCCGGCACGGGCGGCAGCGCCGGCGGCATCACCATTGGCGGAGCGATCACCCAGCGGCCCGAGCTGTTCGCCGCGGCCCAGAGCGCGGTCGGCGTCAGCGACATGCTGCGCATGGAGCTGACGCCCAACGGCGCGCCCAACATCGCCGAGTTCGGCACCGTCACCAACCCCCGCCACTTCAAGGCGATGCGCGCGCTCAGCCCCTACCACCGGGTCAAGGACGGCACCGCCTACCCGGGCGTGATCGTCACCACCGGCGCCAACGACCCGCGCGTGGACGCCTGGATGCCTGGCAAGTTGGCCGCGCGCTTGCAGGCCGCCAACCCGGCCGGCAAGCCGGTGCTGCTGCGCGTGGACTTCGACGCCGGCCACGGCATGGGCAGCAGCGTGAGCCAGCAGCTCGACGAGACCGCCGACGTGTGGAGCTTCTTCCTGTGGCAGATGGGCGACCCGGCCTTCCAGCCGAAGCCCGCGCCGTGACCCCATGAGCCCGCCCGCCGCCGTGAACGTTCGCCGCGCCTCGCCCAAGGACGCGGCCGCCTTCGCACGCATCATGGGCGACCCGGCCGTCTACCCGGGCCTGATGCAGCTGCCCTTCACCAACGACGAGCTGTGGGCACAGCGCCTGGCCGACAGCGTCAAGCCGGGCCAGCATGACCTGCCGCTGGTGGCCGAGCTCGACGGCGAGGTGGTTGGCACGAGCGGCCTGCACCCGGCCAGCATTCAGCTGCGCCGCCGCCACGTGATGTACCTGGGCATCTCAGTGGCGCCGCAGGCGCAAGGCCGCGGGGTGGGCAGCGCCTTGATGGCCGCGATGTGCCACTACGCCGACCGTTGGGCCGGCGTGCTGCGGCTGGAGCTCACGGTGTTCGTCGACAACGAGCGCGCCATCGGCCTGTACCGCAAGTTCGGCTTCGACGTGGAAGGCCGGCTGCGCGCTTATGCGCTGCGCGACGGCCACTACGTTGACGTCTTCACGATGGCCCGCCTGCACCCGAACCCGCCGTGCGTCGCCCCAGCACCCACTGTGCCGGCACCACGATCAGCATCATCGTGACCACCATCATCATGGCCATCGCCGCGGCGCCGGGCAGGTCGGGGTAATCCCAGCGCAGGTAGATGGCGGTGGACGCCACCGCGTTGGCGCCGGTCAGCAGGATCAGCGGGAACGTCAGGTCGCGCGCGCTTTGCGCCACCACCCACAGCCAGGCGTTCAGGATGTGCGGCCACACGATGGGCAGCAGCACATGGCGCAAGCTCGCCAGCCACGAGGCGCCGCTGATCAAGGCCGCGTTCTCGAGGTCCTTGTGGATCTGGATGAAGGACGCGCTCATGGTGCGTGCGCCGAAGGCCAGGAACATCATCAGGTGGCCGATGATCAGCAGCCACAAGGTGCCGTTCAGCGGTGACCGCAGGCCGATCAGCAGCAGTGCCACGGCCATGACGATCGGCGGGATGGCCATGGGCACGAAGGACAGGGCGTCCAGCAGGCGCCCGACCCGCGACGCGCTGCGCACCGCGAACCAGCTGACCAGACACGAGACCGCCATCACCACCGTGGCGCTGCCCAGGAACAGCAGCACCGTGTTGCCGAAGGTGCGCAGGTTGGCCGGCTGGGACAGCACCGCGGAATAGGCCGCCAGGCTGATGTGGGGCAGTTCCTGCCAGGACGGCGGGCGGAAGTAGGGAAAGAGGCTGGCCCACATCAGGATGCCCAGCGGCATCAGCATCAGCAAAAAATACAGCCCCACACCCGCCACGGCTGCCACACGCCAGCCGCCACGCAAGGCCAGCTTCTTCGGCCGGAAGCCTTTGCCGGTGACGACGCGAAAGCGCTCGCTGACCCGCACGGTGCGGAAGTACAGCCACAGCAGCACCAAGGCCAGCAGCAACAGCATGACGCCGAAGGCCGAGGCCAGGCCGTAGTTGGGCACGCCGCCGTCGGGCGACGCGGCGCTGAAGATGCGCGTGCTGAGCACCGGCACGCGCGCGGTGAGGCCGATGATCAGCGGGAAGTCGAAGGCCTGCACCATCGCCATCACCAGGAACATGCCCACCGACAGGATGCCTGGCGTGAGCAGGGGCGCGGTGATGCGCCGCAGCACCGTGGTGGCCCGCGCCCCGCTGACGAGGGCAGCGTCTTCGAGCGTCGGGTCCATGTTGCGCAGCAGGCCGCTGAGCATCACGTGGCAGGTGGGCACCAGGTTCAGGCCGGTGATGAGACTCATTGCCGTCAGCGAGTACGGCGACAAGGGCGCGCTGTCCAGCCCGAACAAGGACCGCAGCAGGTTGTTCAGCACGCCGTTGCCCGGGTTCAGCAGCAGGATCCAGCCGAAGCCGAAGACGAGCGGTGGCACGGCCATCCAGGAGAACATCAGGATGCGCACGCTGGTGCGGCCCGGCAGGTCGGTGCGCTCGGTCAGGAAGGCCAGCAGCAGCGCCAAGGTGACGCCGATCAGGACGCTGCTGGCCGCGTAGGCCAGCGTGTTGAGCACCAATTGGCCGGTGCCGGGCTGGCCCAGGGCGTCGGTGAAGTTGGCCAGGGTGGGCGGTGCCCAGGTCAGCGGCATCGTGCCGGGCGGGGTGACGCTGGACAGCAGCAGCACGCACAGCGGCCCGCCAATCAGCACCAGCAGCAGCGCGAGCAGGGCGCTGCGCACCGCGGACTGCATCGGCCCGCCGTTGGACGGCAGCCAGGGCGCGGCGGCCATCACACGCTCCCTTGCGCTGCGGCGCCGCGCACCGACGGGTCGTCGGGCACCACGACGCAGCGGTCGGCGCGCAGCCGCACCCACACGTCGGACCCCACGGCCAACGTCATGAAGGGGTCGACGGCGGCGACGATGCGCGAGCCAGACAGGTCGATGACCAGCTCGATGCTGTCGCCCAGGTAGTGGCTTTCAAGCACCCGGCCGACGTGGGTGTCGCTGTGCGGTGCCTGCGCCATCGCATTGGGAATCACCTCGATGGCCGTGTTGCGGATGACCAGCACGGCCGCGTCGCCGGGCTGAAGCCGGCTGGGCGCCGGGCACGGCAGGTGACCAAAGCCCGCGCGGACGCCAGCGCCTTCCACCCGCGCTGGGATCAGGTTGCTGCGGCCCATGAAGTTGGCCGTGAAGGCCGTCTGCGGGTGCAGGAAGACCTCGCGCGGCGTGCCTTGCTGCTCGACGCGGCCGGCGCGCAGCAGCGTGACCGTGTCAGACATCGACATCGCTTCCAGCTGGTCGTGGGTGACGAACACGGTGGTGATGCCCAGGGTCTTGACGAGCCGGCGAATCTCGACGCGCATGTCGTCGCGCAGCTTGGCGTCGAGGTTGCTCAGGGGCTCGTCGAGCAGCAGCAGGTCCGGGTGGTGCACCAGCGCACGCGCCAGCGCCACGCGCTGCTGCTGACCGCCGCTGAGGTGCGGGGACGGTCGGTCGGCCAGGTGGGCCAGCTTGATCAGGTCCAGCACCGCCATCACGCGGCGCTTGACCTCGCCCGCGTCGGTGCGGGACGGGCCGTGCACCAGGGGAAAGGCGACGTTGTCGAACACGCTCATGTGTGGCCAGATGGCGTACGACTGGAACACCATGCCGAGCTTGCGCCGGTTGGCCTGAACCATCACCTGCCGCTGGCTGCAGTAGACGGCGCGGCCGCCCATCTCGATGGTGCCGGACGTGGGGGTCTCCAGCCCGGCAATGCATTGCATCGTCGTGGACTTGCCGCAGCCACTGGGCCCGAGCAAGGTGAAGAAGTCGCCCTTGGCGACCTCAAAGCTGATGTCGCTGAGCACCTGGACAGGCGCGGCGGTGGGCAGGCGGGCGGGGTAGGTCTTGCAAAGCTGGCGAACAGACAACATGGTGGGGTGAGGGGCCCGGTGCGGGCTATTTGGCTTGGCCCGACAGCAGCAGGCCGATGTCTTTGCGCAGGGCGTCGTTGGTGGTGAGGTCGGCGGCGTTCTGCGGCTTGGCCAGCTTCGCTCCGGCGGCCACGGCGGCGGCGATCTGTTTGTTGATGGGGGCGTCGGCGTCGGCCGGGCTGTCAAAGGGTTCGATGGGGTTGGCGACGGCCGCGCCCTCGGTGGCCAGCCACGCGGCAAACAGCCGCGCGGTGTTCGGGTTCGGGCTGTTCTCCGGCACGTACAGGTAGACCATGCTGACCGGCACCACGTCCCGGAACAGCCTGAACTTCAGCGGCTCGTTGTTGCGGGCGGCCGTCTCGGCCACCGGGTGCACGATGACGCCCAGCGGCACCACGCCGGTCACCACCGACCGCGCCACGGCGGGTGTGCCCTTCTCGAACACCGGGCTGTTGGCCATCAGCTTGCGGGCCAGGTCCATCGCCGCGGCGTTGCCCAGTTGAAAGCCGGTGACGTCGACCGGCGTCATGAAGAAGGCGTTCAGGCCCACCTTGCCCTTCCAGCGGGGATCGGCCAGGTCGGTCAGGCGGGTGGGCAGGTCGGCTTCATTGACGGCCTTGGGGTTCCACGCCAGGCCATAGGCCACCTGCTGGTAGGGCAGGGCGATGTCCTTGAACTCGGCCAGCTCCAGCGCCTGCAGGCGGGCCAGGCGGGGCAGGGCCTTGCCAAACACCTGCGCCCATGGGTAGGGCTTGAGCAACTTGGCGTCGGCCGCGGCCTTGACCTCGGGGATGGCGCCGGCCCCGATGAGGTCGACGCTGACCTTGCCGCTGGCCGATTCGGCGATGGCGCGGGTGTTGGAGGTGACCGCCGAGTTGGGCACCCATTCCAGCGTGGTGTTGAGCCCGAAGCGCTTGTTGAAGGCGTCGATCAGGGCCTGGTGCGCCGCCGGCGAGCGGGGCGCGGCGATCCAGGCGACCAGGCGGCCTTCCTTCTTGGCCGCGGCCACCACGTCCTCGAAGCTGGGCGCCGGCTTGGCCGGGCTGGTCTGTGCGTGGGCCAGGCCGGCGGCCAGCAAGCTCAGCGCAGCGCCAAAGGCCAGGGCGAATCGACGCGGAGCCTGGGCGGGGCGGGCTGGGGTGGCTTGTGCCGTCACTACGGCAGGGGCATGGCGGCGCGGTGCGTGGGAGTTGGTCATGGGAGGTCCTGTCAGGGGGAGCGGGGCCGGTGCGGTGGATGACCCGGGCCGGGCCAACGGCCCAGGCTCAGGCACGCCTGGTTCAGAACAGGTGACGAACCCCGACGGTGTAGGCGCGGGCGGTGCTGCCCGGCGCGTACGCGGCGGTGGCACCGGCCAGCCCCAGCGCCGAGGCGTTGTCGTTGTCCAGTTGACCCACCGCCGCGTACAGCGCGGTGCGCTTGCTCAGGTCGTAGCCGTAGCCGATCTGGAAGGTGCTGCGGTCCGCGTTGGCGGCGGTGCGGTCGTTGCTCTGGCCGTAGATGAAGCGCACGTATTGGCGTTCGGCGAAGGGCACATTGGCGCCGACGTGCCAGCTGTTGCGGTTGACGGCGCCAGGGCCGCTGGTGTCGGTCTTGCCGGTGTTGTAGCCCACGTGCACGCGGCCGAAGCCGAACTGGTAGGACGCGCCCAGCGTTTGCAGCGTCAGCTTCGGCGTGTTGGTGACGGCCGCGGTGGCGCTGGTGGCGGCGCTGTTGCCGCGGATCTGGTGGCGCCCGTAGCCGAGCCACCACACACCGTCGCCGTACGACACATTGCCGCCCAGCTGTTGGCCCGAGGTGCTGGGCGCCGGCGCGCTGGCCTCGCCGAAGGCGTACATCAGCATCACGCCCAGGCCCTTGCGCGGGGCGGGCAACAGCGTGGTCTGCGCGGTGTAGCCATAGGAATACACCACGGAATTGCTGGCCCGCACCGCGAAG
Organism: Hydrogenophaga intermedia; assembly: GCA_943370175.1. GTDB lineage: Bacteria > Pseudomonadota > Gammaproteobacteria > Burkholderiales > Burkholderiaceae_C > Ideonella_A > Ideonella_A intermedia_A. The sequence continues at coordinate 36,842 of CALRPU020000030.1, forward strand.
CTGTAAATCGAGGTGATGCCGCCCAGCCAGCCCGCGCCAAAGGGGTCGTTGGCCGGCCCGGCGGAAATGGCCCACATCGGGGTGTACTGGCGGCCCAGCGACAGGTAGCCGGTGCTGTCCGACCCCAGCGACACGGCGGCGAGGCGCCCCCAGCTGAAGGCCCCGGCGGCCACGCCGGGCGGGTTGTTCGCGCCGGCGCCGTTGTCCAGCGTGAAGCCGGACTCAAGCACAAAGCTCGCGCGCAGCCCGCTGCCCAGGTCCTCGACGCCGGAGAAGGTGATGCGGCTGGCGTCGCGCTGACCCGATGCCAGCGACTTGACCGTGCCGGACACGGTGCCGGTGTCCACGTGCAAGGCGGCGTCAACGATGCCGCTGACCTGCACGGTCGATGGTGCGGTCGATTGGGCCGCTGCCAGTGTGGGCAGGCAGGCGATCGCGCAGCAGGCAGCAAGGCGGGTCTTGGTCATCGGTCGGTCTCCAGGGGGGTTCGGGTTCGTCCCGCGGTGCGGGCGTTGAGAGGCCTGGGATCTTTGTCGAGCGGTCGAATGGCCGCTGTCGGATAGTTGCTGGAACTGTCGTGATCATGTGCTGCCCCGATCGGGATGAACCCTAGGGTGGCCGCTGTGCGACCCACTTCATGGGCCGCGTCACGGGGGGTCAGGGCCCGCGCCGCAGCTGGCCCGGGCTGATGCCCCAGTGCCCGCGGAAGGCCTGGCTGAAGTGCGAGACCGACACGAAGCCGGTGTCCATGGCGACCTCGATCAGCGGCCGCGTGCTGGTGACCACCTCATGGCGCGCCTGCTCCAGGCGCAGCCGCATGACGTGCCGGTGCGGGGTTTCGCCGGTGGTGGTCTTGAAGGCGCGCGCGAAATGGAAGGGGCTGAGCTGAGCCAGGCCCGCAAGGCGGTCCAAGGTCCATTCGGTGGCGAGGTCGGCACGCACCGCGTCGCTGATGGCGGCCACCTGGCGCTGGGTCAGCGAGCCCACGCGCCGGGTGGGGGCGCTGGCCTCGCAGTGGTGCTCGACCAGGTGGGCGGCCAGGGTCAAGGCCATGCGCTCGGCAAAGGCCGCGGTCAGCGAAGCATTGCTCTGCAAGGACGACAGCAGCAGTTGGCCGAAGTGCCACAGCACCGGGTCACGCACACCAAACTGTGGGCGCAGCGCGATGCCCAGCCGCGGGTCGGTGCCGGCGGCCTGCGCCAGCCACGCGGGCGACAGGTTGATGTGCAGGTTGTCGCGTGACGATTCGCTGCGCCAGAAGCTGGGCAGCCCGGCGGGCACCAGCACCGCTTCGCCCGGACGCCATTCCCCGCGAAGCACCTGGCCGCCGATGCAGTGCGTCATGTGCGTGGCCGGGCCGCGGCGCAGGACCACGCAGTGCTGGTTCATCGCCGGGATGTAGAGGTCTTCGACCGGCCCCTGCTGCACCCACACCGCGAGGCCTTTCCAGGGCCGATGGCGGCTCGACAGCGTGACCTGCTGCGGCAGGATGTCGATGGGGTTGTCGATGAGTTGTTGCTGGGCCTGGGTCCATCGCTGGGTGTCCAGGCCGATGCTTGCGATGGTGCCCATGTGCTGGCCTTCCGAAGCGGCCGGTGGCCGCGTGAGCAGCCGGGATGCTAGCCACGGCCAGCCGACGCCATAAGCGGGCAAAATTGACCTGTCGATGCCTGGGAGTGATCACCCCGTGTTCAAGCTGCACCATGTTCGCGACCTGCTGGCCATTGCCCAGGCGCGCAGCGTGCGTGGCGCGGCGCGGGCCCTGGGCCTTGCCCAGCCGGCGCTGACCCGCAGCCTGCGCGAACTGGAGCAGCAACTGGGCGTGCAGCTGGTCCAACGGCACGCCCGGGGCGTGGTCCTGACCCCCGCCGGCGAGCGCTTTGCGCTGCGCGCCAGCGCCGCCATGGAAGATTTGCGCCGCGCCCAGGAGGAAGCCGGCCAGGCCGCCGGCCAGATGCAGGGCGCGGTCAGCGTGGGCCTGTCGGGTGTGGCGATCATGGCGTTGTTGCCGGTGGCTTATGCCGCGTTCCGCGCGCGTTGCCCGGAGGTGCGGCTGAGGGTGGTCGAAGGGCCGTTTCCCCTGCTGGAGTCGCGGCTGCGCGACGGCACGCTCGACTTCTACGTCGGCCCGCGTCACGACCGCCAGACCTCCACCGAATGGCACGCGCAACGTTGTTGCGGCACGCGCCGGTGCATCGTCGCGCGCCGCGGCCACCCGCTGCGGCGCGTGCGCAGCTTGCAGCGCCTGGTTCCGTCGGATTGGCTGCTGACCGGGGTGCGCGAGCACGCCGAGCGCGAGCTGGAGGAGCTGTTCGCCGAGCATGGCCTGCCCGCGCCGCGCATGCGCACGCGGGTGGACTCCTTGCTGGCCATGCTGTCGCTGCTGACCAGCACCGACGCCGTGGCCTTGCTGCCCAACCAGGTCGTCGACTCGGCGATGTTCCGGCAGCAGGTGGTGGCCTTGCCCGTGCGCGAGCCACTGGGCGCACTGGACATCATGCTCGTGAACCGCGCGGGCCTGCCCTTGACGCCCGCCGCGACCGTGCTGGCCGAGCAGCTGATGCGCGCCGGCTGACCGCCGGACCGGCTGACGGCGCTCAGTCGCCCAGCGGGATGGGGGCGATCGGCGGCAGGCCCAGCCGGGCGCGCAGGTCGGCATAGTCCGCGCGCCGGTAGCGGGTGCCTTCGATGTGCTTGACCATGGCCAGCGCCGGGCCCACCTGCCCCAGGCGCTGCTGCAATTGCGCGTGGATCACGTTCAATCCCACGTCACCGGGGACCGCACCGGCGGCCACCCGAGTGGCCGCCACCTGCCAGCGCTCGCGGGCCGGCGCGGTGCGGCCCGCGGCGGCCAGCAGGTCGCCCAGGTGCAGGCCGGCTTCGGCGGCATTCAGCGCCTCGTTGCGGCTCCAGACCTTGTCGGGCGGGTGGTCCCGGCCGATGGCGACAATGAGGTCGGCCAGGTCGGACGCCAGGCCGGCCGGCGCCGGTCCGATCACGGCCTGGGCCGTCAGCACCCGCCCGCGGACTTCCAGCTGCCAGGTGCTGCGGTTGCGGTCGCTGGACAGCACCTTGGGCAGCATCGTGGCCGCCCGCGCCAGGTGCTCGCGGGCGGCACGCAGGTTGCCGGTGCCGCGGTGCCCCTCGGCCAGCGTGATCAGGTGGTAGATGGTCTGCCCTTGCAGGTTCACATCGGTGGGCTCGAGCGCGATGAGGGCGTCGTCGATGTTCACCGCCTCCTGGGCGGTGTCGCGGGCAAGCGCGGGGTGACCGAGGTTCAGCAGGGTGCCGGCCATGCGGTTCAGTCCCAGGGCGCGGTTGGCGCGGGCCTGCTGGTCGCGTTCCGCCCCGGGCACGCGGCGCAGCGCGTCGATTTGCGTGCGCATTGTCCGCAGCGATTCGAGGTAGTTGCCCAGGCCGTGGTGCACATCGGCGATGCAGGCCCGCACATTGACCACCGACTTCCACACCTCCGGGTCGCGCTGGGCGGTGTCGACCAGGGTTTCATGGGCTTCGGTCAGCAGGGGCAGGGCCTCCCGCGCGCGGCCGTTGTCGATGTAGTAGATGCCCAGGTCGGCGCGCGCGTTGGCCGCGGCGGTGCGCGCCACGTCGGACCGCGGGGCCGCGGCCACGGCCCGGTCGTGCCAGCCGACCGCCTGGCGGTACAGCTGCTCGGCCTCGGCGGTGCGGCCCTCGTGTTCGATGATCAGCCCGTGCTGGCCCAGCACCTTGCCGTGCTCCGTCAACACCGCCTCGTTCGTCGGGTAGGCCGCGGCCAGGCGTTCGGTGGTGCGCCGTGCCTCGGTGATGCTTTGCTTCGCCTCGGACGTCTGCCCGCGCAGGTCGGCCAGCTCGGCCAGCAGCCGCAGCGATTTGGCGCGCCTGCCCAGCGAGGCGTCGTCCAGCAGCCGCGTGTCCTGTGATTCGTAGTAGGCCAGGGCCCGGGTCCCGACGCCGGCCAGCGCGTCGAGTCGGCCGACCGGCTCAAGCTTGCTGCGCAGGTCGCCGAGCATGAACTCGACCAGGCCCTCGGCCTGCAGCCTCCGCTGCTCGGCCAGTGCGCTGGCGCGCAGCGCGTCCTCGGCCTTGATCAGGGCCAGCACGCCACCCACCGCCAGGGCCAGCACCACCGCGGTGCCGGCGCCCACCGCCAGCCGGTTGCGCCGCACGAACTTGCCCAGCCGGTAGGCGCTGCTGTCGGGCCGGGCGCTGACGGGCTCGTGGTTGAGCCAGCGGCGCAGGTCGTCGGCGAGCTCGGCGGCGTTGGCGTAGCGCTCGGCAGGCCGCTTCTTCAGCGTCCGGGCGACGATGGTGTCGAGGTCGCCGCGCAGCTCGCGGGCCTGCCGCACTGCCGCGTCGCCGCCGTGACGCCGCAACGCTTCCGAAGCCCGCCGAGCGTCGGTTTCAACCACCGACTTCAGGCGGGCCAGCGGGGTGTCGGTGGGCGCCGAGGTGGGGTGCTCCCCGGTCAGCAACGCGAACAGCAGCACGCCCAGGGCGTACACGTCGGTGGCGGTGGTGACCTCGGTGCCCTGCACCTGTTCCGGCGCGGCGTACTGCGGCGTGAAGGCGCTGCCCGCCAGCTGGGTCAGCTCGGTGTGCGGCGCACGGGCCTCGGTGGACTGGCTGTCCGCCAGCAACTTGGCGATGCCGAAGTCCAGCAGCTTCACCCGTCCTTCGCGGGTGACCAGGATGTTGCTCGGCTTGAGGTCGCGGTGAAGGATCAAGCGCGCGTGCGCGTGGCTGACGGCGGCAAGCACGTCCATGAACAGCCGCACCCGCGCGCGCAGGTCCAGGCCCTGGGCCGTGCAGTGCAGGTCGATGGGCTGGCCGTCGATGTACTCGAGCACCAGGTACGGTTGCCCGGCAAAGCCGAGCGCGGCGCGGGCGTCGCCCGCGTTGCCCGGCGTGACGCCGGCGTCGAGCAAGCGGGCGATGTTCGGGTGGTCCAGGCGGCCCAGGATCTCGCCCTCGCGCGCGAAGCGGCGAGTGCTGCCTTCGTCGAAGCGGCCAGTGCGCAGGAACTTGACCGCCACCTGCGCCCGGTAACGGCCGTCGGTGCGGTCGGCCAGCCACACCGAGCCCATGCCCCCTTGCCCCAGCTCGCGCACCAGCGCGTAGGGGCCGATCGCCAGGCCCGCGGTGGCGGGCGCGGCGTGGGATGCCTGGGCCGGGTCTGCGGCGGCCAGCGCCGGCTGCTGCATGAAGCCCGCATCGTCGAGGCGGCCCAGGTGGTCCAGCAGCTCGGCCAGCTCGGCGGCGAGCGCCGGGTCGGTCTGCCCCAGCGCGTCCAGGGCCTGCGCGCGCTGCCCACCGGTGACGTCGAGCAGGCGGTCCAGGTGTGGCGACAGCGCCGCCCAGCGTCCGGTGTCGAGCCCCCCGGCTTGCGTGGTCCGCACGGCCCGGCGCCTTACTTCAGGGCCAGGGACAAGAACAGGCGCGCGCGCTGCCAGTCGCGCTGCACGGTGCGCACATTGACGTCCAGGCTGGCAGCAACCTCTTCTTCGGTCAGGCCGCCAAAGTAGCGCAGCTCGACCACGCGGGCCAGGCGCGCGTCGGTGCGTGCCAGGGCTTCCAACGCGTCGTGCACATGCAGCACCTCGTCGTCATGGCGCTGGGCGGCCTCGCACGACGCCTCGTCGTAGGTCACGCGCTCTGCCCCGCCCCCATGGCGTTCGGCTTGCCGCGAGCGCACCAGGTCGACGACGACGCTGCGCATCACCCGCGCGGCGTAAGCCAGAAAGTGCTCGCGGTCCGGAAAGTCCAGCGCACCGACCCCTTTGAGCCGCAGAAAGGATTCGTGCACCAGTGCCGTCGTGTCCAGCGAGGTGAGGTGCCCCGACTTGTGCATGCGGCTGTGCGCCAAGCGGCGCAGGTCGCCGTAGAGCAGCGCGAACAGGCGGTCGGCGGCGCCGCGGTCGCCGTCGCGAGCGGCTTCGAGCAAGCGGGTGATCTCGGACATCGAAGCGGTGCGGGAAGGTGGGGAACGCGAAGGGCAGTGTGGGGCGACACGGTCCGGCGACGGATGGCCTGTTCGGCCCATCGGGGCGGCCGGCATCACGGGGGATGGCGGCTTTGGCGCCGGCTTTGCGTTTCCGTTGTCAAGGGCATGGACAGACGACATCAATCTGCCGCCCGACGTGGCAATTTTGACATTCTGGCTCAGCCGTTCATCCAGCGCTGAGCTTGCCCGATCCGCGCGGCCGCGCATCCGGCGTCGCCGGTCTTGTCGACCCCTTCACCTTTCCCGTTGAACCCATGACCCATTCCGCCACCGACCCGGTCACCATCGCCGCCCCCGCACGCCGCTGGCTGGCCAACCGCTCCCTGTCCGCGCTGGTCCTCAGCCTTGTGAGCGCTGGATTGATGCTGCCCCACGCGCCGCTGGTGCAGGCCGGCAACTTGCCTTACTCCGAAGTCACCAACGTCAACACGATCAACTACGTCATCAACGTCGACTGGGACTTCGACGCCCCGCCGGCCCAGGCCAAGAACCCGGACCAGCTGCTTGACCGCAACTACATCATCACCGTGTTGCGCGGCCTGGCGCGCAGCAAGTACATCGCGACCGAAGGCCGACACCGCGTGGGCACGGTGCTGGTCTACCGCAATTCGCTGCTCGGCAACAACGTCGACATCCGCATGTTGAACTCGGACGGCCGCTCGTCGGCGCACCCGGCCGGCTGGGGCAAGCGCGACAAGACCTCGTTCAACTACATGGCCTACCAGGGCGCCCCCGAGACCATCGACGCTTATGCCAAGGTCATCAACCACGAGCTGGGCCACTACACCTACGGCCTGGTCGACGAGTACCGTGAAGACGGCGTCGACCTGAAGGCGGACGAGCCCGGCTCGCCGTCCAAGGTCGACACGCCGAAGAACTCGGCGATGAACGACCACCTGCGCTTCGAGTCGTTCTCGGTGCCGGCCGACTACGCCGACCCGGCCACCCGCCAGACCGCCCAGTCGCGCGTGTACGCCACCAACGCCGACGGCACCGGCGGCAGCGCCTGGGAGGTGCTGACCCGTCCTGCCAACCGCGACCCGGCCAAGGCCGCCGATTACGGCCGCACCTTCTTCGACGCCTTCGCCAACGTGGACCTGTCGCGCCTGACCCTGCAGCGCAACGCCACCGGCTTCGACGCGGCACTGAACGTGGTCTTTGTCACCAACCCGGTGTTCCGCGACGTCATCGCCATTGACCGCACGGTGGGCGCGCAGCGCCTGGCCGAGCTCAAGCAGGCCGCCAAGGGCATGGTCAACAACGCCCTCGGCAACACCCAGTTCGCGCTGGTCGTGACGCCGCCATTGAATGGCCAGAACGTGGTGCTGCCCTTGACCGCCACCGACGAGGCGGGCAAGGCCCGCCTGAGCGGCGCCATCGACGCGCTGACCGCCGATGGAGGCGACTTCGACGGCCTGGCGCTGGCCAACGACGCCGCCCGCGTGGTGGGCAGCATGCGCGCCCTGGGCGACATGTCGACCGTGCACCTGATGTCCATCAAGGACGTGGTGCTGCCCGAAGCGATGGGGCCGATCTTCCGCGCCTCGAAGCTGGCCGTGAACACCCTGGGGCTGCCCAGCCCCACGGCGCCGCAGGCGCGCTCGGCGGGCACCCGGCTGGCGGACCTGGCTCGGATGTCCGGTGGCATGCACAACACCGCCACCACCGGCGCCGAGGCCGCGAAGGACGCGACCAAGGCGATGAACGACGCCCACTCGGAGGCCGCCTCGACCATCGCCGTGGCCGAAAGCGCGCCGCTGGCCGCAGGGGCCCGCTTCACGACCAGCTTCCGCGTGGCGAGCGCTGCCACGGACAGCGACGTGGCGGCCGAGGTGTACTTCGATCCCGCCGACGCGGCCAAGCTGGGCTTCGTGCTGCGCGCGCCCAACGGTGCCCTCTACACGGTGAACAGCCAGGTCGACGGCATTGACTTTGACCTGGACGCGACCGACGGCGTGCTGTCGGTGACCATCGGTGCGGACCTGCCAGGCCGCACCGGCAAGTGGGAGCTGATTGCCACGGCCAGTGCCGCCTTGACCGACGGACTCGCGTTCGAGGCCGTCTCGCTCGGTCGCCTCGCCCTGACCGGCGAGCTGACCGGGGGCGCGGTGGGCGACGCCATGCCGCCGGTGCTGACGGCCGTGCTGGGCGCCGTCAAGCGCGTGCGCAGCGCGGTCGTCCTGGCCACGGTGTTCAAGGAAGACGGCACCGTGGTGCTGGACAAGGTCGCCATGCGCGACGACGGCGTGGCCCCGGACGCGCGCGCCAACGACGGCATCTACACCCTGTCGCTGGACGGCAAGCTGGAGCCGGGCGCCTACGGTGCCACGATCACCGCGGTCAACGACGGCACCGCGCGCATCGCCAGCCTGGGCGCGCTGATCAAGGGCGTGCGCGACGAGGAAGCGCCCATCGAAGCCTTCGAGCGCGTCGAGGAGGTGGGCTTCGCCGTCGACAAGGGCGCGCTCGGTGTGCGCCCGGACCCGACCGCAGCCGTGACCGAGCTGGGCGACAACGGCGGCTGCACGACCAGCGCGAATGGCCGCGACGCTTCATTGCTGAGCCTGTTGGCCATGGCCCTGCTGGGCCTGTGGCTGCGCCGTCGTCGCGGGCAGTGAGGTCTCCGGCATGGAGCGCCCAGTGGTGAAGCGTGTCGGGCCATGAAGCTCGGGCTGAATCCGGGCGCCTGGGTTCGACCGCGCGCCCGCAGCGCGGCGGCGGGCGGCCCCTCGACCACCGCGTTGGCGTCGGGCGCGCCTGCGCGCTGGCCGGTGCTGGTGGTGGTGGGCGCGCTGGGGCCCGCGGGCGCGCTGGCGGCGTTGTCGTTGGGCTTTGGCCTGCGCGCCGCGGACCCGTGGGCGTTGGCCTGGGCGCTGGTGGCCGCGCCGCTGGTGGAGGAGTTCATCTTCCGCGGCCTGGTCCAGCGTGGCCTCGATGACCGGCGCTCGGGCGGCGGCACGGCCGGCCTGCCTTGGCTCGTGCCGCTGGGCGGATCGGCCAACCTGGCCACGGCGGCCTTGTTCGCGCTGGCCCATGTGCAGGTGGCCGGGCCCTCGCTGGCGCCTTGGCTGATCCTGCCTTCGCTGGTGCTGGGCTGGTGCTGGGCCCGCCACCGCAGCGTGCTGCTGTGCGCCGCGGCGCACGCCTGGTTCAACCTCTGCCTGGTCTGGGTCGGGCGCTGAGGGCGGACCCTTGGCCGCCGCGCGGCCATCCGCGGTATGGTTCCGCATCCCACCGCGGAGCCCGTCCGATGAATTCATTGCTGTCCTTCCTGGCGCTCTGGCTGGGCCTTGGCCTCGCCCTTCCCGCGCAGGCGGCCGACCCAGCCCGGCTGCGCGTCGGCGTCGAGGGTGCCTACCCGCCTTTCAGCTCGGTCGGGCCGGATGGCAAGCTCAAGGGCTTCGACATCGACATCGCCCAGGCGCTGTGCGCCGAGATGAACGCCCAGTGCACGCTGGTGCAGCAGGACTTCGACGGCATGATCCCGTCACTGCAGGCCCGCAAGTTCGACCTGATCGTGGCCTCGCTGTCGATCACGCCCGAGCGCCAGAAGGTGGTCGACTTCAGCGACAAGTACTACGCGACGCCGGCGCGCTTCGTCGCCCGCGACGGGGCGGTCAAGGCGGTGACGGCCGCGGGCTTGAAGGGCCGCAAGGTCGGTGTGCAGCGCGCCACCATTCACGACCGCTACGCCACCGAGCAATTCACCCAGTCCGAAATCGTCCGCTACACCAAGCAGGACGAGGTGTTCCTGGACCTGGCGGCCGGGCGCATCGACGGCACGCTGGTCGACTCGGTGGCCGCCGACCAGGGGTTTCTGAAGACACCGGCGGGCAAGGGCTTTGCCTTCGTCGGCCCCGCGTTCGACGACCCGGCTTATTTTGGCGTGGGCGCCGGCATCGCCGTGCGCAAGGGCAACGCCGCGCTGCGCGACCGGCTGAACGCCGCCTTGAAGGCGATTCGCGCCAACGGCACCTACCAAACGCTTCAGGCCCGCTACTTCGACTTCGACGTGTACGGCAAATGAGCGCGCTGCCAGCCTACCTGCCCAGCCTGCTCGACGGCGCGCGGCTGACCTTGGCCGTGGCCGGGGCGTCGCTGGCGGTGGCGGTGGTGCTGGGCCTGGCCACGGCCAGTGCGCGGCTGTCCGGCCCGCCGGTGTTGCGGCGCGCCGCCGCGGTCTACACCACCGTCGTGCGCGGCGTGCCCGACCTGGTGCTGATGCTGTTGGTGTTTTACGGCGGCCAGCTGGCGGTGAACGCGGTGCTGCCGTGGCTGGGCATCGACGCCTTTGTCGACATCGACCCCTTCGTGGCCGGCGTGGCCACGCTGGGCCTGATCTTCGGCGCCTACCTGGGCGAGACCTTCCGCGGCGCGGTCCTCGCCATCCCGCCGGGCCAGGCCGAAGCGGCGCGCGCCTTCGGCTTCAGCCGGTGGCAGGTGTGGCGCCGCATCGTCGGGCCGCAGATGGTGCGCCAGGCGATGCCCGGCTTCATCAACAACTGGCTGGTGCTGGTCAAGTCGACGGCGCTGGTGTCGGTGATCGGCCTGAACGACATGATGACCCGCGCCGGCCAGGCGGCGGGTGCCACCCGCGAGCCGTTCACTTTCTACCTGGCGGTGGGCGGGCTTTACCTGGCCATCACCAGCGTGTCGTTGGGCCTGCTGAAGCTGCTGGAGCGGCGCAGCCAGCGCGGTGTGGCGGTGGCGACGGCATGACGCGGACCCGCCGGGCCTGGACGCGCCGGGCGGTGCGGGCGCCGCACGGTGAGCCGGCGTCGCGTGCGCGCGGCCAACCGCGGGCGCCCGCCGTCGTCCGGTCGCCGTGGCCGCCCCGGGTCCGGGTGGATGGGGCCCGATGAACACCGAGGTGATGCTGCAGTCGCTGCCGCTGTACCTGCGCGGCCTGGGCACCACCTTGACCTTGCTGGCGGCCTCGCTGGCGCTGGGCCTGGTGGCGGCGTTGCCGCTGGCCGTGGCGCGGGCCTCGACCCGGCGCGCGCTCGCCGCGCCGGTGGCGGCCTTCACCTGGGTGATCCGTGGCACGCCGCTGCTGGTGCAGCTGTTTCTGCTGTACTACGGCCTGGCGCAGTTCGAGGCGGTGCGGGCCAGCGCGCTGTGGCCCTGGCTGAGCAGCGCCTGGTGCTGCGCAGTGCTGGCGCTGGCCGTCAACACCTGCGCCTACACCGCCGAGATGCTGGCCGGTGCCATCCGCGCCACGCCGGTCGGCGACATCGAAGCCGCCCGCAGCCTGGGCATGTCGCGTGCCACGGTGCTGCGCCGCATCGTGCTGCCGTCCGCGTTGCGGCGGTGCTTGCCGTCGTACGGCAATGAAGTCATCCTGATGTTGCACGCCACCTCGCTGGCCAGCGTCGTCACCCTGTACGACCTGACCGGGGCGGCCCGCGAGGTCAATTCACGCCACTACCTGCCGTTTGAAGCCTTCCTCACCGCCGGTGCCTTCTACCTGGTGCTCAGCCTGGTGCTGGTGGCCGGGTTCCAGCGCGCCGAGCGGCGCTGGCTGTCCCACTTGACGCCGCAGCCCTGAGCGCGGTCACCCACCATGCAGCATCGCATCCACCCTCTGCGCGGCGCCACCCCCGGCGCGCAGCGCGCCATCCACAGCTTCCACTACGGCGTGCTGGGCCACCCGCGCAAGGTGCACGTGCAAGCGTCGCTGCACGCTGACGAGTTGCCCGGCATGCTGGTGGCTCATCACCTGCGCCAGCAGTTGGCCAAGCTGGAGGCAGCCGAGCGCCTGAATTGCGAGGTGGTGGTGGTGCCGGTGGCCAACCCCCTCGGCCTGGGCCAAAGCGTGTTGCGCCGCCATGAGGGGCGCTTCGACCTGGCCAGCGGAGAAAACTTCAACCGCCACTACCCGGCGCTGGCCGATCGGGTGATGCCCCGGCTGGACGGTCGCCTGGGCGCCGACGCGCTGGCCAACGTCAAGGTGGTGCGCGCGGCGCTGCGCGAGGTGCTGGCCGAGTTGACCACCGCCGAGGCCGCTCCCGGCGAGCTGGCCCACCAGCGCCTGACCCTGATCGGCCTGGCCTGCGACGCCGAAGTGGTGCTGGACCTGCACTGCGACAGCGAGGCCTTGCCCCACTTGTACACCGGCACGCCGCTGTGGCCCGATGTCGCACCGCTGGCGCGGCTGTTGGGCTCGCAGGCCCAGCTGCTGGCGCTGGAGTCGGGCGACAACCCGTTCGACGAGGCCTGCTCTCAGACCTGGTGGCAGCTGGCCGAGCGCCTGGCGGGCCAACACCCCATCCCGCTGGCCTGCATCAGCGTCACGGTCGAACTGCGCGGCGAGCACGACGTCACGCACGATCTGGCCGCGCGCGACGCCAAGGCCCTTGTCGACTTTCTGATCTTGCGCGGCCTGGTCGACGGTCCCGAGCCCGTGCTGCCCGAGCTGCTTCAGCCGGCCACGCCGCTGGCCGGCACCGACGTGGTGACGAGCCCCGCCAGCGGCGTCGTGGTGTACCGCCGCGCGCTGGGCGACCTGTTGCGCGCGGGCGACGTGGTGGCCGACGTGGTCGACCCCGTCAGCGGCGAGGTGCACCCGGCGCGCACCCGCACCGACGGCCTGTTGTTCACCCGCGAAGCCCAACGCCTGACCACCGCCGGCCGGCCCCTGGTGAAGGTGGCGGGCGCGGTGCCGGTGCGCAGCGGCAAGCTGTCCAGCCAATGAGCCTCGGCGCCCGAGCGGCCGACGGGCCGGCGGCTGTCGAGGCGCTGAAACTGCGGGTCGACGGCCTGCACAAGCGCTTTGGCAGCGTGCCGGTGCTGCAGGGCGTGGACCTGGCGGCGCGCGCGGGCGAGGTCGTCGCGGTGATCGGCGCCAGCGGCTCGGGCAAGAGCACCCTGTTGCGCTGCATCAACCTGCTGGAGCGGCCCGACGCCGGGCGCATCACCGTGGCCGGTGAGACCTTGGCGCTGCGCCGCGGGCGCGACGGCCCGCTGCAGGCGGTCGATCCGCGCCAATTGCAACGCTTGCGCACGCGTTTGTCGATGGTCTTCCAGAACTTCAACCTCTGGGCCCACCTCAGCGCCCTGCAGAACGTCATCGAGGCGCCGATGCAGGTGCTGGGCCGTTCGCGGGCCGAGGCCACCGAGCGCGCGATGGCCTTGCTGCAGCGCGTGGGCGTGGCCCACCGCGCGGCGCTCTACCCCAGTCAGCTCAGCGGCGGCGAACAACAGCGCGTGGCCATCGCCCGCGCCCTCGCGATGGACCCCGAGGTGCTGCTGTTTGACGAGCCCACCTCGGCGCTCGACCCCGAACGCGTCGGCGAGGTGCTGCAGGTGATGCGCGGCCTGGCCGCCGAGGGCCGCACCATGGTCGTCGTGACCCACGAGATGACGTTTGCCCGCGACGTGGCCAGCCACCTGATCTTTCTGCACCAGGGCCGCATCGAAGAGCAAGGCGACCCCCGCGCCCTGATGGCGCGCCCGCAAAGCGAGCGGCTGCAGGGCTTCTTGTCGCGCAGCGGGGCGTGAGGGCGCTGGCGGCGCTCAGGCCGCCTTGCGACCCCGCGGCGGCAAGGGTGCCGCAAACGACTCCAGCTCGCCCGTCCAGCGCCGGAAGAAGGACTTGGCCTCGGCCGGCGTGCAGCGCAGCCAGGCGTCGTGCTCGGTCGGGTCGAGGATCACCACCATGCGCTTTTCGTCGGCAGGCGCGTGCAGGTGCTGGAACACCGGGTGCCCGTCGGCGTTGACCGTGAGCATCGCGAAACTCCACAGCCACTGGCCGTCCGGCGAGCGCCAGCGCCGGTAGATGCCGGCGATGCCCATCGGCACGCCGCCGGGCTGCTGCACGCACCAGCGCACCGCCTTGCCCGACGCGTAGCAAGGCTCGTAGATCGCCTCGGCGGGAATGACACAGCGCCGCCCGCGCTGCCATGACTCGCGGAAGCTGGGCAGCTGGTCAACGGTCTCCGAGCGGGCGTTGTAGGTGCGTCGGCCGTAGGCCACTTCCTTGGCGAACAGCGGCAGCAGGCCGAACTGACCGTGCTCGACGAGCCGGTTGCCCGAGCCATCCTCGTGCAGCCGGATGAACGGCGCCAGGCCCAGCGGCCAGACCTCGGTGGGCAGCGGCTCGCCGGGTGGCCGCTCGACCCCGAAGAAGGTCAGCAGCCGGTCCTCGCGGGTGACGGGGTGGTAGTTGGCGCACATGCGCCGACTCTAGGCGCAGCCGCGCCAGGCGATCAAGCCTCAGTCGCCCTTGAAGCCGGTGGCCTTGACCACGGCGGCCCAGCGCGGGGCCTCGGCGCGCACCATCCGCTCCGCGTCGGCGCGCGAGGTGCCGGTGACGGTGAAGCCGGCGTCGGTCAGCTTTTGCCGCACCTCGGGCGAGCGCACCGCGGCGGCCACCTGGGTGCTCAGCAGGTCCTGCACGGCGGCTGGCGTGCCCGCCGGAACGAACACCGCGAACCAGGCCGAAAAGTCGACCTTGGGCAGCCCGGCCTCGGTGAAGGTGGGCACGTCGGGCAGCAGCGGCGAGCGCGCGGGCGCGGTGGTGGCCAGGGCGCGCATCTTGCCGGCCTTGATCTGGGCGCTGCCCAGCGCGGTCGACACGAAGGCGGCCTGCACGTCACCGGCCACGATGGCGGTCACGGCGTCGCCGGTGGCACGGTAGTGGATGGGTTCGATCTTGAAGCCGCCCTGCTCGGCCAGCATTTCCGCGCCGAAGTGACCTGGCGTGCCGGCGCCAAAGGTGGCGAAATTGACGCGGTCGGCCTTCGCCTTGGACGCCTTGACGAAATCGGCCACGGTCTGCACCGGCGAGGAGGTCGGCACCACCAGCAGGAAGTCCGAGCGCACCACCTCGCTGAGCACCGCCAGCTCCTTCGCCGGGTCGTATGGCAGCTTGCTGAAGGCGGGTGGCGCGATGGCGATGGAGCCCACCTCGCCCAGCAGCAGCGTGTAGCCGTCGGCTGGCGACTTGGCCACCGCCTGCGTGGCAATTTGACCGCCGGCGCCGGCGCGGTTGTCGACCACCAGGTTCTGCTTGAGCTGCTCGCCCAGCTTCTGGCCCAGCAGGCGCGCCACCACGTCCGGTCCGGTGCCCGGCGGGAAGCCGACGATCAGCTTCAGCGGTTGCGCGGGAAAGGCCTGGGCCAGCGCCGCCAGCGGCGTGGCGGCAACAAGCAGGCTGGCGCTCAGGCCCAGCAAGGCGGTGCGGCGGGTGGTCATGCGGTGTCTCCGGTCCATTGGGGGCGCAGTGTGGGGCGGTGCGTGGCGCGCGGCTGTCATCCGAGAAGGCGACACGCGGGGCCGCTTTGAAACGGGTGGGTTGGCCGGTCTTGGCGCGGGGCACAGCGCACGGTGGGCGGGCCGTCGCCTTCAGATGAACTCGGCGAACAGTTCGCTCTTGAAGTGCAGCCCCAGCCGGTCGAAGGCGCGGGCGCGGTAGGTCTTGACCGTGGCCAGGCTCAGCCCCAGGTCGGCGGCGATGCCATCGTAGCTCCAGCCGCGCAGCAGGCGCTCGCACACGTCCAGCTCGCGCTCGGTCAAGGCGGGGCAGCGGCGGGCCAGCGCGGACCGCCGTTCGGTCGGCGCCGCAGTCGGGCCGCGGGCGGTGGCGCTGGCGGGCGGCGCGGCGCTCAGGCTGACGTGGCGTTGCACCGTGCTCAGCAGCAGCGGAGCCAGGTCCGCCAGGCCGCTCACCTCGTCGTCGCTGAACGGGCCCTGGTGGTCGTGGTGGTAGAGGTTGACCGCCAGCAACGAGCCGTCGTCCTGGTGCTGCACCACCGACAGCCGCTCCAGCACGCCGTGGCGGCGGTAGATGGCGTCGCGGTGGTCGGTGCTGGGGGCATCGTCGGCGTGCATGCGCAACAGCGCCGCCTGGGCGGCGCAGGCCGCGTCGAAGCTGCGGTCGCGTTGGTAGAGGCCGTCCAGGTAGGCGGCAAAGCATTGGCGGGTGGTGTCAGGCACGCCCCGGCTGGCGGACAGGTGCAGCACCGGCGGCCGGTCCGCCCAGCGCTGGTAAACCGCCCACGACGCGGCGCGCAGCGCAGTCCCGTGCAGGCCTTGCAGCGCCGCGCCCGCAAAGCCGGGCAGGCCGATTTGCGACACCACCGGCGCCATCGCCGCTGCCATGGTCGCGAACGGCGTGGCCGACGCCGGCCGGGCGGGCGGTTGGTCGGAGCGCGGCAGGGACAGCGGCCAGGTGTTCATGGCGGGAGCAGGCGGGGTGAACAGGCGGAGGTGAACAGGCTTGGATGAACAGGCTTGGATGAACAGCGCGAACCGGGCGCCCGTGGCGCGCGACATCGGCGTGTGCTGCGCGCCTGGCCACGGCGTCATCCTCTGGGATGACCCGCCGCGGCCGCCGCAGCGGGCACGCTGTCGGTTGGATCCTAGTTCGACCTCGGCGGCTGTCCATCCCGACTCACCCGCCCTCGGCGCCTCGCCGGCGCCCCATCCCGTCCCCACCCACGATGACCCCCAACGCCCCGCCGGCTTCCGCCCCCCTCCCCGACACCCCCGGCCACGCCGCGTCCTTCCGCCTGCCGCCGCCGCCCGCCCTGGTGCCGATGGCCCAGGTGCGCTGCGAGGTGTCGCCGTTGGTCAGCCTGGGCGCGGCGCCCGCCGGTGAACGGCGCTTCGTGCCGCTGCGAGGCGGGCGCGTCGACGGGCCGGAGCTGAGCGGCCACATCGTCGAAGGGGGCGTCGACTGGCAATGGCAACGCAGCGACGGTGCACTGGAAATCGCCGCCCACTATGTGATCGCGTTGGACCACGGCGCCGGCTTGGTCGAGGTGCGCAGCGACGGCCTGCGCCACGGGCCGGCCGAGGTGATGGCGGCACTGGGCCGCGGCGAACGCGTGCCGCGCGCGACCTACTTTTTTCGCACGCTGATGCGGTTCACCACCGGCGCACCGGGCTGGCTGCACCTGAACAAGGTCATGGCGATCGCCTGCGGCGAGCGGCAGGCCGACGCGGTGGTGCTAGACGTCTACCGCCTGAGCTGACGCCGTCGGGGGCGCCCTTCTCGTTGACGCGGTGCCGTGAGGATGCGCCCCGGTGGCGTGGTGGGGTCGCGCCGCGCGGCCGGGGTGTTGGCCCGCGGCACCGGCGGGTCAGGCGGCCATTCGGCGCACCTTGTCGATGGCCGCGCGCGCCAGTTGTTCGGTCGACAGCGACTGCGACAGCGGTGACCGGCACAGGCCGGCGTGCTCGTAGTGCAGGTTTTCGTAGAGCTCGGCCGTGGCCGGGAAGTGGCGCAGCACGAACTCGAAGGCCTCGTCCGGGTCGACCCGCTGCAATTCGGCCACGAGGTGCGACACCACCGAGCGGTGCTGGTCGGCGTTCAGTGCCGCGTTGGGCGGCGACTCCAGGTGCTGCAAGAGGTTGGACAAGGTGACCAGAACGCGCAGGCGCTCGGGCAACTGGACGGTCTTGGTGGCTTCCATGAGTTCACTCCGGGCGGTGATCCGCCGACATCACGATGCCCAGAACATGAGGCCGTGTGCAGGCGATTCAAGCGCGGCGCGACCGCGCCCCTCACTGCGCCACGAAGCCGCTTGCCTTGATGATGCGCGCCCAGGTGGCGGTGTAGGCCCGCTCGCGCTGGCCGAGCTGGTCGCCGCTCATCGCGCCCACGGTCAGGCCCATGGCGGTCAGGCGGTCGTGCACGGCCGGCTTGGCGACCACCTTGGCCACCGCGGCGGCAAACTGGTCCAGCGTGGCCTTGGGCGTGCCGGCGGGGGCGAACAGGCCGTAGTAGGGCACGTCCTCGAAGCCCGCCAGGCCCAGCTCGGCGAAGGTGGGCACGTCCGGCATCACCGCCTGGCGGGTGCCGCCCAGCACAGCCACCACCCGGACCTTGCCATTCTTGTGGTTGTCGATGAAGTCGGGGATCGAGCCCACGCCGGCGCTGATCTGGTTGCCCAGCATGTCGCCGATCATCGGGGCGCTGCCGCGGTACGGCGCGGCCACCAGGTCGAGCTTGTACTTCTCGCCGATCAGCTTGACCAGGAATTCCGGCACCGAGGCTGGCGCCGGCACGCCCACCGCGCCCTTGCCGCCGCCGCTGCCGCGCACCCAGCCCACGTAGTCGTTGAAGCCCGCCGCGGGCGTGCCGCCCGACACCGCGAAGGCATTGACGAAGGTGGCAAAGCCGGCGGCGGGGGCGAAGTCGCGTGCCGGGTCGAAGCCCGGGTTCTTGACGACCTGCGGCAGGATCGACACGGTGTGGTCGTGGGTCAGAAAGTACACGCTGCCGTCGGCCGGCGAGGCCTTGAGCTGCTGGGCGGCCAGCTGGCCGCCCGCGCCGGGTTTGTTCTCGACGATCACCGTGGCGCCCAGTTCGTCCTTCAGCTGCTCGGCCAGCACGCGGGCGATGGCGTCGGTGCCGCCGCCGGCCGGAAAGCCCACCAGGATCTTGATGGTCTTGCCGGCTTGTGCGTGGGCGGCGCCGGGCGCGGTCAGCGCGGCCAGCGGCGCGCACAAGGCCAGGCCGGTGGCCACGGTGGTGGACAGCAGGCGGCGGCGAAGGGCGAAGGGGCGGTTCGGCATGGGCAGGTCCTGTGGGGGGAGGGGGAGGGCGAGGGGGAGCGGGGAAAAACAAGGAGGGCGGCGCGGCGCCGTTCAGCCGCGGCGTTGCTCGCGCAGCATGAAGAGGTACAGGCTTTCCACCTTTTCACGGGCCCAGGGCGTCTTGCGCAGCAGCTTCAGGCTGGACTTGACGCTGGGATCGGTGCTGAAGCAGCGCAGCGGGATGCGCTCGGCAAGCCCTGGCCAGCCGTAGTGGTCGACCAGGGCGGTGACGATGTGTTCCAGCGTCAGGCCGTGCAAGGGGTTGCGCGGCTGGTGGGGGGCGGGCGTGGCCGGGTCGGTCATGCCCGCATTTTGCGCGGAGACGTCTCGGTGGCGGCCCGGTGGCGGCCCGGTGGCACCCCGCTCAGGCGGTGGCCATCCGCGCGCCTGCGCGGGCCTGGGGCAGGCCGGCCTCGCCGTAGAAGCCAAAGTCCAGCGCCGGGCGGCGCCCGCTCATCAGTTCGGCCAGCGCCCGGCCCGAGCCCGCGCCGTGCGTCCAGCCCAGCGTGCCGTGCCCGGCGTTGACCCACAGGTTGCCCACCGGGCTGCGCCCGATGTACGGGATGTTGGTGGGCGTGCTCGGCCGCAGGCCCGCCCAGAAGTTGGGCTGGGTGGTGTCCGCCACGCCGGGGAACAATTCGTCGTAGCGTTGGATGAGCGCCTGGCAGCGCACGCGGGCGGTCGGGGTGTCCAGGCGCGTGTCGTAGCCCGCGAGCTCGGCGGTGCCGGCGATGCGCACCTCGTCGCCCAGGCGGCTGATGGCGATCTTGCGGGCGTCGTCGATCATGCTGACCACGCTGGCGTCGCTCGGGCGCTTCAGCTTCAACGTGGCCGAATAGCCCTTGGCGGGGTAGATGTTCAAGCACACGCCGCGGTGGCCGAAGGCCTGCCGCAGCAGCGGGGCGGTGTGGCTGCCCATCGCGGCCACGAACTGGTCGGCGCTCAGGGTCTTGCGCATGCGCGTGGTCTGGTCGATCACGGTGACCGACTCGACCGCTTGACCGGCCGAGGCGAACCCGGCGATGTCGTGCCCGTACAAGAACGTGGCGCCGCGCGCGGCGCAGCGTTCGGCCAATTCCTGAGTGAAGACGCGGGCGTCGCCGGACTCGTCGCTGGGCGTGTAGGTGCCGCCCGCAATGTGCGGGCCGTGCTGGCGCAGGGCCGGCTCGACGGCCAGCACCTCGTCGCGGCTGAGCACGCGTCGGTCCACGCCATGCCGGCGCATCAACTCGGCCCCGGCAGCGCCGGCGTCCAGGTCCCGCTGGCTGCTGAAGAAATGCAGGATGCCGCGCTCGACCCGGTGGTAATCGATGCCGGTCTGAGCCACCAGCGCCTTCAGCGACTCGTGGCTGTAGCGACCCAGCGCCACCAGTTGCTGCACGTTGCGCTCGAAGGCGCTGTCGGTGCATTGCGTGAGAAAGCTCAGGCCCCAGCGCCACTGGTGCGGGTCCAGCTTGGGACGGAACAGCAATGGCGAGTCGTCGCGCAGCAGCCACTTGGCCACCTTGAACGGGGCGCCGGCGTTGGCCCAGGGCTCACAAAAGCTGACCGAGATCTGCGCGCCGTTGGCGAAACTGGTTTCCAGCGCCGCGTTCGGCTGGCGGTCGACGACCGTCACCTCGTGGCCTTCCTCCAGCAAATACCAGGCGGTGCTGATGCCGATGATGCCGGCGCCGAGAACGATGACCTTCATGGGAACTCCTTCATGTCGAACCACCGGCCGCAGGCCGCGGCACCGGTTGAAACACTGCAGGCACGAATTGTTCCCACCGCCCGCGTGATTGTGAAGATGGATTCATGGAAGTCTCATTACATTAGCCGCACTGATGTTCGACTTCGACCCCTTCGCCCTCGACACCTTGGCTGCGCTGGCCGATGAGGGCAGCTTCGAGCGCGCCGCCCAGCGGCTGTTGGTCACGCAGTCGGCGGTGTCGCAGCGCCTGCGCGGTCTGGAGGTGCGGGTCGGGCAGCCGCTGGTGGTGCGCTCGCGGCCGTTGCGGCTGACCGACGCCGGCAAGCGCCTGCTGCGCCTGGCGCGCCAGACGCAGGCCTTGCACGCCGAGGCGGGGCGCGACCTGGGGCTGGACCAGGGCGCCGCGGCGCGCCAGACCAGTGCGCCGGTGCGCATCGCCGTCAACGCCGACAGCCTTGCCACCTGGGTGCTGCCCGCGCTGGACGCCCTGGTGCAGGGCGGCCTGTCGCTGGAACTCGTGGTCGACGACCAGGACTTCACCCACGACTGGCTGCGCGAGGGCGCGGTGCTCGGCTGCGTCAGCACCGTCAGCCAGGCCCTGCGCGGCTGCCAGGTGATGCCGCTGGGGGTGATGCCCTACATCGCCGTGGCCAGCCCGGCTTTCATCGCGCGGTGGCTGCCGGCGGGGCTGGACCGGCACGGCTTCAGCCAGCTGCCATTTCTGGTGTTCAACCGCAAGGACGACATGCAGCAGCAGTGGGTCAGTGCCGCGTTCGGCGTTCGCCAGCCCCGGCTGCGTGAGCGCTTCGTGCCGTCCAGCGACGCCTGTGTGCGCGCGGCCTGCATGGGTTGGGGCATCGGCGTGCTGCCGGAAATGCAGGTGCGCTCGCTGCTGGCCCTGGGCGAACTGGTGGTGCTGCACCCCACCGTGCGGGTGCCGGTGGCGTTGCATTGGCACGCGTGGCGGCTGGGGGCCGACGCGCCGCCCGCGGCGGACGGCCCGCCCGCGGGCGGGCAGGGCGCGCTGGCACAGATCGGCCTTGCACTGGCCGGCGGGGCCCGCCATGCGCTGGAGCCTGCCCGCTGAGCGGGGGCGCTGGGCGGCTGGCCACGCCCGCGGGCAGGGCGCTCAGGTCAGTGGCTGTAGGCCCAGCCAGAGCGCGCTGACGAGTGACAAGGCGATGATGCTGGTGACGAGGGCGGCCGGGTGGCTGACTTTCATGGTCATCTCCCCAAGGTGCACCGGTGTGGGGCCGGTGGTTGGCTGATGGACGACGTGCATGCATGCACTGGGCCACACCATGGCGCGAACCCAACGCAAACGGGCAAATTTTCACTTTTTGCCGATTTGCTTGCACTTTTTCACCGAACTTGGCGGCGTCCTTCGACACCATCGCCAAGTGCGGCAGGGCTGAAGAGCCCATGGTGTCGCGCTCAAGTCGGCGTCGATCGCGCCGAGATCCCCTCAGGACCCGGTCGGGTTCGTCCTGCAAGGAGCAAGGCATGTGGCGCACAGGGTGGAGATGGTTCACGACCTTGGGACGCCGTCCGGCGGGCCCCCGCCGCCGGCGCGGCACCGAAGACGCGGCCGACATGGGCATCGACATCGGGCTGGACGCCAGCCTGGCCCTGCTCAGCCGCCAACGCGACCCCAGCGGCGAGCCGCTGCGCCCAACGATGGGGCACCCGGCGGGCCGCGACACCCGCGCCAGCGCGCTGTGATTGGTGGGCGCAAGGCGGGCGCCCGGTGCGAACTGATGAGTTCGATTGGTGACTGATCCGTTCAATTTGCAGTCCCCGCGTCTACAATGCGCGGATGGCAAAGGTGTCGTTCCGTGAGCAGGTGCTTCAAGCGCGCGAAGAGGCCATCGTCTCGTCGGTGAACCGTCTGCTGGCTGAAAAAGGCTTCGACGTCATGACGGTCGACGAAGTGGCGGCCGACGTCGGCATCGCCAAAGCCAGCCTCTACAAGCACTTCACCTCCAAGGAAGAGCTCGCCGCCGCGGCGATGATCCGCGTGCTCGACCGGGCGCTGGCGCACATCGGCGCGCTCGAAGCCGACCCCCGCGACGCCGACCCGGCCCACGCCCTGCACCAGTTGAAATCGGTGGCCACCTGGACCATGCAGGTGCAGCTCGCCGGCGAGATGCCCTCGCTGCCCGCGCAAAATTCGACGCTGCGCTTGGCGCTGCTCGAGAACACCGACTACATGAACCGGCTGATGGAAGTCAGCGAGAAGCTGGGGCGCTGGATCACCGCGGCGCAAGCCGCCGGGCAGGTCAACCCGGCGCTGCCCTCGGAGCTGGTGCTGTACACCTTGTTTGCACGGGCCTGTGACCCGGTGCTGGGCCTGCTGAAGGCCGGCGGCCAGTACAGCAACGACCAGATCATTGCCATGCTGCTCGACACCTGCTTCAACGGCCTGCGGGCGTGAGCCAGGCGCGCCGGGTGGCGCGCGGCACGGCGCTGCCTCAGCGCACCAGCAGCAGCGGCGTCTTGCAGCTTGCCAGCACCTTGGTCGCCACCGAACCCATCACCAGGTTGGCGAGGCTGCCATGGCCGTGCGAGCCCATTGTCAGCAGGTCGAACCCGCCGTTGTCGGCGGTGCGCGCGATGGTGTCGGCGGCGCCGCCGACTTTGGCGATGAAGTCCGCGTTCATGCCTTGCTTCTTGAAGAACGTGCGGATGGGCTTGAACACGCGCTCGGCTTCGTCGGCGTGGTAGCTGCGGATCGTCTCCTTGTCGAGCGCGGTGGCTGCGCGCGGGGGCAGCGGCGCCGACACCGTGAGCACGGTGTACTGGTGCGTGGCGCCCAGCCATTCGTCGTGGGCGGCCAGGTAGGCCAGCATGCGCTTGGTGAAGCTGCTGCCATCGGCAGCGATCAGGATCTTCATCGTTGTCTCCTCGGGGGCTTCGGGGTTTCGTCAGGGGGCGTCAAGCGGACTGGCCGCAGTGTGTCACGGCCCCCGTGTCAGCGTCTTGAGCCACCGCAAGCGGCGGCGACATCACACCGTCAACGTGAAGACCGGGTCGTGCGCGGCGGCCTCGCCGCGGTGGTGGTGCCCGCGGGCGTTGCTCACCACCCGTGTGCGGGCGCGCCGGCTGCCGGGCGGGTGGTCCACCACGTAATCGTGTCGGCAGTGCAGGTGGCCGTGCAGCCACAGGTCGGCCAGCGGCAGCAGATCGTCGTCGGCGTTGCAGAAGCTGGCGGTGCCGGGTTGCAGGCCGTAGCGCGGGTCCGCGCTGCGCAGGCTCGGGGCGTAGTGGGTCAGCACCACCGTGCGGTCCCAGGCGGCGGCCGCGTTGGCGGGGTCGGATGGGCGCCTCAGCTCGTCCGCCAGCCAGGCGCGGCAGGCCAGTGACTCGGCCCGCACCGCGGCGGCGTCGAACACCGCGCCGTCGCACTGGGCCCGCATCACCTTGACGTAATAGGTGGCCGCGCGCTGGGCGCGGTCGCGGCCGGCCGGGCCGAACACGTCGAAGTCGCTCCAGCGCACCGTCGCCACGAAGCGCACGCGCAGGCCGGCGCGGCTCGTCAACACCACGCTCTCGCGTTCCAGCAGCCGGATGCCCAGGCTGGCGCAGTGCGCGCGCAGCGCCGGCAAGGCGGTGCGCAGCTCGCGCTGGTCGAATTCGTGGTTGCCGGGCACCGCGATCACCGGCACCGGCCAGTCGCGAAAGCGCGCATAGCCGTCCCAGCGGGCGCAGATGTCGCCGCCCAGCACCAGCAGCTCGGCCCCGGGCGCGGGCTCGGGCAGGTGGTCTTCGGTCTCGAGGTGCAGGTCGCTGAGCAGCTGCAGGCGCATCGCGGGCTCGTTCCCCCTTGGCGGTCTGCCGGCGATCAGGCCCTGCCGTGGCAGGCCTTGAACTTCTTGCCGCTGCCGCAGTGGCAGGGGTCGTTGCGGCCCAGTTTGGGACCCTCGCGGGTGACGGTCTCCACGCGGTAGCGGGCGTCCCGGGTCAGGTCGGACAGGTCGGCCACCGTGACCACCAGGTCCTCCAGCGCGCTTTCCATGTCTTTCAGCGGGTGCTCGCGGTCCATGGTGGCGATCAGCTCGCGCTCCTCGTCGGTTTCGGCCGGCAGGTGGCGGAACAGGCGCGCCAGCGCCAGCGCGACGTCGTCGTCTGGCAGGTCGGTCAGCTGGGGAAAGCACAAGGTGGCATGCTGAAAGCCAGCCACCCAGGGCATCAGCGCGCGCGACACCGGTGACAGCGCGGCCAGCTGGGCCTCGGCCTCGGCGCGGCCGGCAGCCTCGGCGGGGTCGGCGTCGGCGTCGGCCGCGGGGGGCGCGTCGGTCGGCAGGCCGGCGGCCGCCGCCTCGTCGTCTTCCAGCACCAGCGGGTCGAACCAGCCGTCCTCGACCATCGCGCGGTTCAGCGCGGCATGGCGGCGCATCACCAGTTCGGTCGTGCGGGCCAGCCACACCGGGTCGGGTTGGTCGGGCAGCGGGCGGCTGTCGAGGTCGAAGACCGGCGGCAGCCACGCGCTGGCATCGAGCAGCACCGGTTGCACCAGCACGCCGCACAGATATCCGTCGAGCATCACGACGTCCAGCGGTTCCAGCGGCTCCGGCGTGGTGGCGAGCAGTTCGTCGAGTTCGGCGAATTCGGCGTCGCTGAGGTCGCGGGACGGCAGCGATGCCGCCGAAGGAATCACGAGGGGGGGTGTCTTGGCCATGGCGTGATTGTCGTCTGCTTGCCGAACCGGCCGGCGCCCAGGCCGTGCCGACGCGGTGCGGCCGCCTGCGGGATACCCCTCTCGGGGCTTTCCCTAGAAAGACCCTGTGACAGCCTGTTGCACCCGCCGGCCGTAATTACACTCGCGCCGTTCAGCGGGTTGAACGGTGTTCGGCCGGTTGAACGTGGTGGGCGCGCTTGGCCGGGCCGCGGTCAACGCTCGTCATCAACCATCGACCGCGTCCGCCACTGCCCGCTTCACCGTCCCCACCCCGAGCTTCTTCCGCACCACCGTGATCGCGTTCGACGCCAGCGACCTGCCCCCCTCCGGCCTGCCCGGCGCGACCGCGCCGGCGGGCGAGGCGCGGTCGCCCGCCGCGTTGGTGCCGTCGGTCACGCGGGCCATGGCCTTGCTTGACCTGCTGGCCAGCGAGCGCGCGCCGATGGGGCTGGTGCGCCTGGCCCAGCGCCTGGGCTTGCCCAAGAGTAGCGTGCACGCCTTGTGCAACACCTTGCTGGCCCTGGGTTACCTGCGCCGGCAGGGCGACGGTGGCTTCTTCATCGGTCCGCGCGTGATGCCGCTCGCCGACGCTTTCGTCTCGGGCACCGACGTGGCGCAGGCCTTCAACGCCGTGTGGGACGACTTCGGCACACCGCCCGACGAGACCGTGATCCTGTCCGTGCTCAACGGCACCGACGTGGTGTACGTGGCCGCGCGCAGCGGTCAGCGCCCGCTGGGCCTGGCCTTCCGCGTGGGCATGCGGCTGCCGGCGCACCTGGCCGCGTCGGGCCGGGCGATGCTGGCGCACCTGCCCGCCGCCGATGTGCTGGCGATGTACGCCGGCCTCGCGCTGGAGCCGCCGGCCCGCGGCCCCGCGCTGACGCTTGACACCTTGATGGCCGAGCTGGCCGCCACCCGAGCGCGGGGCCACAGCCTGGACGACGAAGGCGTGCGCGAGGGCGTGCACTGCATCGGCGCCCCGGTGTTCGACGCCAGCGGCGCCGTGGTGGCCGGTGTGGGCGTGTGCATCCAGAAGGCCGCGCTGAACCCGGCGGCGCGCCGCAAGCACCTGGACCACGTGCTGCGCGTGGCGCGCCAGTTGACCGAGCGCCTGGGCGGCCATGGGCCGACCCGCGCGTCCACCTGAACCTCGAACCCGGCCGACCCCTCCTGCAAAGGTCTTCAGCGTCCATGAGCACCGACACCATCCTCGAAACCCGCCAGCTGACGAAGGAGTTCAAGGGCTTCGTCGCGGTCAACGCCGTCGACCTGAAGGTTCAGCGCGGCACCATCCATGCGCTGATCGGACCGAATGGCGCGGGCAAGACGACCTGCTTCAACCTGCTGACCAAGTTCATCACGCCCACCCGCGGGCAGATCCTGTTCAACGGCATCGACATCACCGGCGAGGCGCCGGCCCACATCGCGCGGCGCGGCATCATCCGCTCGTTCCAGATCTCGGCGGTGTTTCCGCACCTGACCGTGCTGGAAAACGTGCGCGTGGCGCTGCAGCGCAAGCTGGGCACCAGCTTCCACTTCTGGCGCCCCGAGCGCAGCCTGGAGGTGCTCAACGAGCGTGCCATTGAGCTGCTGCACGCGGTGGATCTGGGCGCCTACGTGCACCACACCACGGTCGAGCTGAGCTACGGCCGCAAGCGCGCGCTGGAGATCGCCACCACGCTGGCGATGGACCCCGAGCTGATGCTGCTGGACGAGCCCACCCAGGGCATGGGCCTGGAGGACGTGGACCGCATCCGCCAGCTCATCAAGAAGGTGGCGGCCAACCGCACCGTGCTGATGGTGGAACACAACATGAGCGTGGTCAGCAGCATCGCCGACACCATCACCGTGCTGCAGCGCGGCGCCACGCTGGCCGAAGGGCCGTATGCCGAGGTGTCGAAGAACCCCGCCGTCATCGAGGCCTACATGGGCTCTGCCAACACCGAACTGAAGGGAGCCCACTGACATGGCGACCCCGTTTCTCGAGGTCAAGGACCTGCACGCCTGGTACGGCGAATCGCACGTGCTGCACGGCGTCAATTTCAGCGTCAACGAAGGCGAGGTGGTAACGCTGCTGGGCCGCAACGGCGCCGGGCGCACCTCCACCATGCGCGCCATCATGGGCCTGACCGGCAGCCGCAAGGGCTCGATCAAGGTGCACGGCACCGAGACCGTGGGCATGAGCACCCACCGCATCGCCCGCCTGGGCATCGGCTACTGCCCGGAGGAGCGCGGCATCTTCTCCAGCCTGTCGGCCGAGGAAAACCTGATGCTGCCGCCTGAGCTCGCCAAGGGCGGCATGAGCATCGACGAGATTTACGC
The DNA here is from genome assembly GCA_943370175.1 of Hydrogenophaga intermedia. GTDB lineage: Bacteria > Pseudomonadota > Gammaproteobacteria > Burkholderiales > Burkholderiaceae_C > Ideonella_A > Ideonella_A intermedia_A. The sequence continues at coordinate 64,082 of CALRPU020000030.1, forward strand.
GATGTTCCCGAACCTGAAGGAGCGCGCGGGCAGCCAGGGCACGCGCCTGTCGGGCGGCGAGCAGCAGATGCTGGCGGTGGCGCGCATCCTGCGCACCGGCGCGCGCTTGCTGCTGCTCGACGAGATCAGCGAAGGCCTGGCGCCCGTGATCGTGCAAAAGCTCGCCGAGATGGTGGTGACGCTGCGCGCCAAGGGCTACACGATCGTGATGGTGGAGCAGAACTTCCGCTTCGCCGCCCCCCTGGCCGACCGCTTCCTGGTGATGGAGCACGGCGAGATCCAGCAGTCCTTCACCCAGGCCGAACTGCCCGCGCGGTTGGAGCAGTTGCACGAGTACCTCGGGGTCTAGCCTGACATCGGGCCCCGCCATCCGCCGTTGAACCCTTGGCGCCCAACGTGCGCCAACCTGCCTCACTCAAGTCACCCCGCGTCACCCCTCACCCCACGGAGACACCGATGAAACTGAAGAAACTGACGAAGCTGGCCTCGGCCTGCACCCTGTCGATGGCCGCGTCGCTGATGACCGCCGCGCCGGCCCAGGCGCAGATTTCCGGCGACACCATCAAGATCGGCATCATCACCGACATGTCCGGCCTGTACTCGGACATCGACGGCCAGGGCGGCGTCGAAGCCATCCGCATGGCGGTGGCCGACATGGGCGGCGCGATCAACGGCAAGAAGATCGAAGTGCTGTTTGCCGACCACCAGAACAAGGCCGACGTGGCCGCCAGCAAGGCCCGCGAGTGGTTCGACACCCAGGGCGTGGACATGCTGATCGGCGGCACCAACTCGGGCACGGCGCTGGCCATGGCCAAGGTCGCGGCCGAGAAGAAGAAGCTGTTCATCGCCATCGGCGCGGCCACCGCCGCCCTGACCAACGAGCAGTGCAACCCCTACACCGTGCACTGGGCCTACGACACCGTGGCGCTGGCCAAGGGCACCGGCAACGCGGTGGTGAAGGCCGGCGGCAAGAGCTGGTACTTCCTGACGGCCGACTACGCCTTCGGCGCGCAACTGCAAAACGACACCTCCAACGTGGTCAAGGCCGCGGGCGGCAACATCGTCGGCGCGGTCAAGCACCCGCTGTCGGCCAGCGACTTCTCGTCCTTCCTGCTGCAGGCGCAAGGCAGCAAGGCGCAGATCCTGGGCCTGGCCAACGCCGGTGGCGACACGATCAACTCGATCAAGGCCGCCAACGAGTTCGGCATCACCAAGACCATGAAGCTGGCCGGCCTGCTGGTGTTCATCAACGACATCCACTCGCTGGGCCTGAAGACCACCCAGGGCATGTACCTGACCGACAGCTGGTATTGGAACCGCGACGCCGAGACCCGCGCCTGGAGCCGCAAGTTCTTCGAGAAGCTCAAGCGCATGCCTTCGTCGATCCAGGCGGGCGACTACTCGGCCTCGCTGCACTTCCTGAACGCCGTCAAGGCCACCGGCACGGACGACGCGGACAAGGTGCTGGCGCAGATGAAGAAGACCAAGGTCAACGACATCTTCACCAAGGGCGGCTTCATCCGCGAAGACGGCCGCATGGTGCACGACATGTACCTGATGCAGGTCAAGTCGCCGGACAAGTCGGTCGAGCCCTGGGACTACTACAACGTGGTCGAGACCTTCAAGGGCGAGGCCGCGTGGACGACCAAGGCCGAAACCAAGTGCGCGGCCTGGAAGTGACCCCCGCGCTGGCGCGTCGCTGACGCGCCA
>CALRPU020000031.1:0-65201 GCA_943370175.1 Hydrogenophaga intermedia
GAACGCGAAAGCGGCCTGAACAAGGGGTTGGAACCCCGATTTGACCCTCCCAACGAAATCGAATCGAACTCGAAGCCATCACCAAGGCTGAACCTGATCAGCAGGATGAAATTGGGCCGGCCAATGCTTCATTGTTCAGACCTTCCCTAAGCGACAGCAATTCCGATGCGAAGGGCTCGGCTGTGACGCTTAGCTGTAAGCCCATTCCTGCGGTACCGCCGACGAATGAGGTGGTGCGCGAGCAGTTGCTCCTCACCCTGGTCAGTCTCTTCAAACTGCCGCAGGCCACGGCTGACGCCGTCAAGGCCAAGCCGGAGACCCTTGCGCTCAGGGCCATCAACGGTTGCGTCAAATGAGTACCGTCAAATCGGCGCCGGGGCGGCGCCGAGCAGAGGCGTCGCGCTCGTGGGAGGCACGGTCTTCGCAGCACGACTCCCTGGTGCTAGATGCGGCGCGAGACCGCTGGCGCACGATGGACGCTGCGCAGCAGATGCAGCTCGCGCGCTGCCTGGCCGATTGCCAACGGGGCGAGTTCACGCGCCGCTACCGCCAGGTGGTAGGTGTCACTGCCGGGCTCAAGCGCAGCAACGACGCTGCGGGTACGGAGTTCCTCCATAACCAGCCCTGTGTTGTGTTCATCGTGCGGCGCAAACTGGCGCCAGAGCAGCTGGCACGGCGTCCAAGCCAGTCCCTGCCAGCCGAGTTGCTGAGCCCGGGATGGGTCGACGGGCGCGAGCAGGTGGTCGCAGTCCCCACCGATGTCCAGCTCCAAAGACGTCTGCTCGCGGGGAGGGCTCAGGCCGACACGGCCTTCACAGTGGGCGCGGAAGGTGCCCGCGGTAGCTTGGCCTGGGCATTCGCGCCCCATGGCCGCCCCCCCATGGTGTTGTCAGCTATCCATGTGCTGAGCCCGCGGCCGACGCTCGACGGGGTCGGCCTGCGAGCGGGCGAAACCGGGCAGGCAATAGGACCCGACGGGAGCGGACCGATCGGCGTGACGGCTTTGCGGGGCAGCGCCTTTGGCGGCCGCATCGTCGCGGGAGATGCTAGAAGCGTAGATGTTCAGTTGGCCGAGGTGCTGGATCCGCAACCCATCCGATCGGCCTTCGGTGCGATGCGCCTGTCGTCACAGCTCCCCTGGGTGCGCAGTGAGACGGAGCTCGACCAGCTGCTGGCCCTGGGCCGCCCGCTCCAGATCCACGTGCCGGGTAACAACCCGCGGCGCCAAAATCCAGGCCAACCCCCCTTGCTGGCCGAGCGCTCGCTGGTCGAGCAGGACCTGCACCTGGAGTACGACTTCGCGGACGGCAGCCGCAGAAACATTCTGCATGGCGTGGTGGAACTGCAGGTGCGATTTGGCGAGACCACCCTGCGCGGCGACAGCGGCTGCCCGGTGCTGCTGGCCAACGAGGGCGACGACCCAACCTTCGTGGGCATGCACATCGCTGGCAACGAGGCTGCCCGCACGTCGTTCATTGTGCCTGCCTGGCGAATTCTCGGGCCCGGGAGCTATGACGAAGTCGGTGGCGAGATGCCGCCGGGCCCCTGGGACTTGCCAACACGGGTCTGAATCCCGCTTGCCATTCTGTGGCGAGTGGAGCCACACGGGCTTCGATAGGGCTGGGCGCCGGAAAGGGGACGGAGATGCTTGCATTCATTCGACGGATTCACTGGGGCGCCTTCGCGGTGACCTTGGCGACAGCCGGTGCGAGCCCGGCCAGTGCAGCCGAAACGCTTTCGATGGACGTCTCGACGATCTACTCAGCCACCTGCGCCGGCAAAGTCGAGTGCACGCCTGGCGATACGCTGGACATCAAGGGTCAGGGCAACACGACACCCGGCGCGCTGGCGTCCCTGCGCTTGAAACTTCTGCCGCGGCGCGACTGCCCAGCGCCCGATGTGGAGTTTGAGATGGTCGTCGGTGGGACAACCTTCACGCCGCTCTCATTGCCCTTGGCGCCGCTCCTGGCACGCATGTCCAGCAGCGGTTCGCGCGCGGCGCTCATGTGCTCTGCCGCGGGCAAGGCCACGCTGGTGCTTTCACTACAGCCTGCCACCGGTACCCCTCAATCGGCCAGCGTGGGCATCGACCTGCAGACGCTGTGGAGCGGGGGCGTCTTGGAGCCCCAGGTCCGGACAGCCGATTGCGCCGAACCCTGCCGCTTCGACAGCGACGTGAGCTTTACCGTGATGGGCCTGGCGGCCTGGCGCGCCGCCGCCGGCAACGATACCGACAAGCTCACCCTGACCTTGGACGGCACCAAGGTGCCGGGCCTCATTCCGCGTTACGTGCCACTCGCAAACGGCGACGGAAAGCTGACGTTCCAGTTACAGCGGTTTGCCGACAAGCCCGAGAGCGTTGCGGCTTGGCGGACGCTGCAGGAATCGGCCCTGAAGCCCAGCCCTTCGACCATGGCCCTGGGTCTGGCGGACCCGAAGGGCCCCATGAGGACGCTGCACAATGTCGACCCGAAACTGTATTTCGTGGTCATGGCACCTGAACGCCGCGCCTTCTGGTTGGCGTTTGCGCTGTTCTTGCTCGCCACGGTGGTCGCGGCAGTGGGTACTTCGAGCAAGTGGGCGCTCCTGCGCGACCGCTACGACATTCCTGACCAGCTCATACCGACAGAGAGGCGCTCTTTCAGCCTGGGCCGCTGCCAGATGTTGCTGTGGACCATCGTCGTCATCCTGGCCTGGCTCAACGGGGTGATTGCCACCGGCCAGTGGTTCACCATCAACGAAACTGCGCTGACGCTGATGGGCATCGGCGCCGCGACGGCAGTGGGCGCCGCGGTGGCCACACCGCCGGGAGTGACGCGGCTGATCACCGCCTACACCTTGGCGGGAACAGGCAGCCAGGCGCGTGCCGACGCCGCAGCGGACATCCAGGACGACCCCCAGATCAACAGCCAGAATTTCTGGAAGGACCTGCTCTCGGACAACGGCCTGCACCGCTTGCAACTACTTTTTTTCACGCCAATGGTGGCCTCGGTCTTTCTGTGGCAGGCCTTTTGGGAAGGAGCTATGCCCGTGCTGCCGGGCACCACGCTGGCCCTCCTGGGCATCAGCGCGGCGGGCTATGTCGGCTTCAAGATGACACCGTAGGCGCGGTCCTTTGCTGCCTCACCCTACGCCGGCGCCTTCATGGTCCACGGTATGGAGCCCTTCACGCCCGTCCAGCATCACGGCGGCGACGGCTGACCTCAGGCCTCGTGGGGCCGGATCAAGGCCGCGGCCCTATGCTCCCTCGGTCGATCCGCGCAGCCACTTATCTGACCTTGCCCCGGAAAAACGTAGTCCTCGGCTGATGATGGAATCAGAGACAGGAGCTACGAGATGAGTGACAAGCAAGTGCGTGGGAAGTACACGCAGGAGTTCAAGCTGGAGGCCGTCAGGCTGGTCAAGACGGGTCAGTCGGTGGGGATGACGGCGAAGGTTCTTGGCATCCCGAAGGCCAGCCTGAGCAACTGGGTTGTTGGCGCCGACCGAAAACTGAGGCTCAGTTTTCGGTCGGGTGCGCCGGGAGACCGGCAAGGAGCAAAGGGTGCAAGTCCCTCACAGCAAAGGTGTAGCGAACCATGTTGTGCCCGAGTCATGCGCTGGGCATCGCGAGGTTCACGGCGAAGCGTTGACAGGGGTACATGCAGGCCAGCCATTGGGCCGTGTAAGAAATTCGATCCGGGTGCCGACGCCGTCCGATCTGCGGAAGGCAACACGCACGGGCGCGCCATCGCAAGCGCCCGCGCGACCCGGCGTGGTCGTAGACCCTGGCATGCACGCACGCTCCTTGCACGGGAACCGGGAGATCTCCAGTCTGACCGCAGGTGCCTGTCGTGGCCGGCGGCCCGCACCGGGAAGGTGAGGAGCCGACGCCGATGATGCACGGGCTGGAGAAGTCAGACCTCGCAGTAGTAGCGACGAAGCTTGCGAACAATGCCGGGTTACCGGCGGCGGATTGGGTGGAGCCAAGGGCGGGGACCAAGGGGAACGCGGACCCGCCGCGCACGCGACGGACTCAGAGCCGCGATAGCGTGTCCCAGGGGCTGGAACGCGTACGGCAGGCCGCAAGGCAAAGGAAGAGGCAAGCGTTCACGGCGCTGCTGCACCTCGTCACCGTCGACGCGCTCCGAGACGCGTTCCTGGCGCTCAAACGCCGTGCCGCACCGGGTGTGGATGGCATGACGTGGCAGGACTACGAGGCGGGCTTGGAGGATCGTCTCCAGGACCTGCACACCCCGGTCCACCGCGGCAAGTACCGGGCGCTGCCTGTGCGGCGACGGTTCATCCCGAAGCCGGACGGGCGACAGCGTCCGCTGGGCATTGCCGCGCTGGAGGACAAGATCGTCCAGCGTGCAGTCGTCAGCGTGCTCAATGCGATCTACGAGGAAGACTTCCTCGGCTTCTCGTACGGGTTCCGGCCCGAGCGAGGTCAGCACGACGCGTTCGACGTCTTGTGCGTGGCGATCAAGGGCAAGCCGTGAACTGGATACTCGACGCCGACATCAAGGGCTTCTTCGACGCGGTGGATCACTCGTGGTTGCTGCGCTTCGTGAGGCATCGCGTCGGCGACGAGCGCCTCGCCCGGCTGGTGGGCAAGTGGCTCAAGGCCGGAGTCCTGGAAGACGAGCAATGAAGCGCCAGTGAACAGGGGACACCACAAGGCGCGGTGATCTCGCCGCTGCTGGCCAATGTCTACCTGCACTGCGTCTTCGACCTGTGGGCGCAGCAATGGCGGCGGCGCGAAGCGAAGGGCGATATGATCTTGGTGCGCCATGCCGCGGATCTGGTAGTGGGCTTCGAGCACGAGGCCGACGCGCGCCGATTCTGGGACGCGATGCGAACGAGGTTCGAGCAGTTCTCGCTCGAACTGCATCAGGAAAAGACCCGGCTGCTGGAGTTCGGCCGCTATGCGATCAAGTGGCGGCAGCACAACGGGCAAGCCGCAGACGTTCAACTTCCTGGGGTTCACGTTCATTTGTGGACGCTCGCGGCGCGGGGCATTCCTGCTTCGGCGCCGCACGCGACGCGACCGCATGTGTGCGGCCCTGCGGGAGATCAAGGACGAGATGCGGCGGCGACGCCACGACAGCCTGGCCGACCAAGGTCAATGGCTGCGGTAGGTGGTCGCCAGTTACTTCGCGTACCATGCGGTGCCGACCAGCGCCCAAGCTCTCGGGGCGTACCGGCACCATGTCAGTGACCTGTGGCGGCGTTCGCTGAAAAGGCGAAGTCAGAAGGGCCATGTGACCTAGGCGCGGATGGACCGGCTCGCCTGCCCGCCGTGCAGCGCTGAGCACCACGTGCATCTCAGCCCGTCCGGGCTGTGGAGTTACACCACGAGATGGGACACGATCGAGCCGTATGCCTTAATTGGGCACGTACGGATCTGTGCGGGGGGTGCCGGGTAACCGGCATCCATACCGCGATCGCCAACAGCCCACATCGGTTCTGCCACTCTATGGGGCAGCGTCCCTCCGTCAGTCTGCAGTTTCCGCCGCTGTCCTGAGGCCTGCAGCCGCTTGACGATCCGATCAAGTAAGAGTTTTTGCCTGGCATCGACTTCTTCGCCGTGGTTGACGTCCCGACGCACGCTGGCGACCGGTGCTTCGACGCTTTTGGCCGACTGGGGCGGAGGCAACTTGGCATCGTAGTGCATCCGCACTACACTGAACAGATGAAGACCGCCGTGATCCCCCAAGTCCGTGTCGAGCCACAGTTGCGCGCTGATCTCGATGCGGTGCTCCTGCCGGGCGAGACGCTGACAGAGTTCGTCGAGACGTCGGTGCGTCGCGCCGTCGAATTCCGTCGGGTGCAGACCGACTTCGCCGCGCGCTGCGACGCCTCGCTGTCAGCGTACGAGCGCACGGGGCGCTCGGTCGCCTCGGAGGCCGTGCTGTCGAATCTGGAGGCGAAGGTCGCCGCACGGGTGAAACAGCTGCGCAAATGAGGTTCAGGGTCGAGTTCACCCCTGAGGCGGATGCAGACCTGGATCGACTCTTCGATTTTCTGCTCGATCATGCGCAGACGGTCGAGGATGCGATGCGCGCTCACGAGGCGGTGGAGGCCATTCGTGTCGCCGCCGACAGCCATCTGTCGACATCGCCCTACAGCTACCGCAGGGTCGGCCCGAGGCCAACGCTGCGCGAGCTGATCGTCCCTTTCGGCTCGACCGGTTACGTCCTGCGCTTCGACATTCGCTCGCCAGAACTGGTGCTCGTCATCGGCGCGCGTCACCAGCGCGAGGAAGACTTTCAGTGAGAGCTCGCTGCGAGACCCGGGCGCCATGCAGCGACCACTGCCTTCGATGCCACGAGGCTGAGGTCTGGGCCTGACCATGTCTGGCGGGCTCAGCCCTCGGCGCTCCGGGCGGCACACTCCAGCCTGAACGGCCAGCCGTCGGAGGCAGCCACTCTGCGGCCGAACTCGTCCAGGAAACCGCCCGGCCATCGATGATGGGCAGCGGCGAGCTTTCCGCTGCACCAAGATCGCAGCTGACCCTGCCGCGCAGGATCGGGCCGTCGCTCACCTGCGTGCCGTGGTCGGTGCCCAGGCGATGAGTGTGCGCCAAAGTCCGGCGCATCTTGCCGATGAGCCTGCCCAGCAGCGCCAAGGCGTCGTCATCGGCCTTTCCGACCACGCATGAATTCATGCCCGCCCTGCTCGCCGTCGCGGAAGTCCAGAGCGTCGATCGCCAAGCCCGCCCCTAACAGCCTTGTCCGAAGCCTGAACTCGTGCTCGACGCCCCCATGCTCGAAGCCAACCAAGCCGAGACGGCCGGCGGCGGCTTCCTTGAAGCATCGACCGCACAGCACTCGGTGCTCGGACGCCATCGGCTCGTCGTTCACGATGGCGTGGTCGCGTGCAGGCGGCTGACCGGCGGCGCACGCGGTGGTTCGCATGGGCAACGGACTCGTTCAGAAGCGCGTGTGGTGGAGCATGACCCTCTGCGCTCGATGCCCGGCGCTCCCATGTCGCGCACAATGTCAGCGTCGATGTCGACGGCGTAGCCGTGCCCGTCGCGACATCGTTCCCGTGCAAGTACCCACACGGAGGTCATCCCATGATCACGCCGCCCACGCTGCTCGATGCCCTGATTGTCGAGGCGATGTGGGCCGCCGCGATCGAGGCAGGCGCACAGCCGGCCACTGCCAAAGAGCCCGCAGCGCTCAGGCGCTCTCTGTGGCACGCTCAGCGCGACATCGGCCAAAGCGGCGTCGAGGCCGAGTTCCAGCTCGCCGGATGGCATGCAGTCGGCTGCGGCGGCCTCGACCGGACGCCGTTGGGCGCCCGGGATGCCCCCAATGTGGCCGACATGACGGTGGTCGTTGGGCCTGCCGGGCGGGTCCACCGATCCCCGGACCGGATGGGCTGCGAGGCCACGTTGACGAACCTGGTGCGCACCTGCCCCCAAACTCGACCGCTGACGCCGCGCGGGTGATGGGACACGGCTGAAGTTTCAGACCCAAGAACTGCTGCTCGCCGAGCGACAGCTCGACTCACCAACGACATGACCACCAGAATCCTCCGCCGCGGCGACAAGCAAGTGATGCAGTTCATGACCCCCTCGGGCGTCATCGGCACCGTGGCCACCAGCATCCCCCCGGAGGCCTTAGCCGGCTGGGCTGAGCGTTTGGAGGCGCAGCTCCGAGAACTCGATCGCCTGGACAAGCTCCCGGCTCCAAGCGCAAAGCGCCGTCGGCCCAAGCGATAGCGGTTGCCACCCCGCGCTGTCCTCAACTGAGATCATCCGAGCACCACCTGCGGATCATCTCGAGCCTGACCAGGGCTGTCACCGGGCCTGACTGCCTCGAAACCCCGGCAACCTCGGCGGGGTCTTTGCCTGTCCACGGCCTGTAGTCGTGTCGGAGAACGCGTCGCGACCAAGAGCACGGTTGTAGCAGGCAGGCAATCCTCGGACTCTTCGACGGGAAACCGGCAGCCACTCGTACCGAGCTTGAAGCGAATACTGATGATCTATACAGTATCGCTTCGGTCCTGCCTTTTGCCAGTCCACCATGCCTGCCACCCCGCATCTTGCCGTCCACCTCGAATGCCCTGTCTTGCCGTTGAACAGCCGCATCCAGGCAGACGTCCGGTTCTCCAAGTCACACGAGCGCGCGATGGGTGGCCCGGACGCCGTGGTTGGGGCTCATGCCGGCTGGACAAGCGCCGCCGACGAAGGGGCCGACGAACGAGGATCTGAGGTCGTGGCCACCGTCCAGCGCTGGCAGCGCGCGGCCGATGCCGCCCGCCGGGCCGGCCGTCAAGACGGGGGCGAAGCCGAGGAAGTCTGCTTTGAAGTGCGTTTGGTCGAGCCTGCAGAGCGCGACGCCTGAGCACCGCGCCTGCCGTCTCGCTGCGCCGATCCGCCGCACCGCTCCCATGATCAGCCGAGAACGCCTGCCGGATGGCGCCGCGGTGGGGTCTGCCCACCCTGAGGCAGGGCCCACCCGCTCGATGGCTTCAGCGGGTTTCGGTTCGCCAGGGGAGGACGCCACCGTTCGGCGGATCAGTCTCGACGAGGCGCTGATTCCGCACCCTCAATCCACCTTTGCCATGCGCGCTGCCGGCAGCGGCATGCTCGGCGCGGGCATCGCCGACGGCGACGTGCTGCTGGTCGACCGGGCGCTCAGCCCCGAACCGGGCCAGGTCGTGATCGCCATCGTCGATGGCGAACTGACTTGCCGCCAGATCGTCCGGTACGGCAGCCGCCTCATGCTGCGGGCCGCCCCCGACTCGCCGGCCGACAGCGGGGCCGCCAGTCCGGCGGACCGGGCCGATGCCGAGCCGCTGCAGATCTGGGGCGTCGTGACGACCGTCATCCGCTCCCTGTTGCGCTGACTCCCGCCGGCATCGGGACCACCGCCGCAGCCCTGCCATGCTCGCACTGCTCGACGCCAACAACATGTACGTCAGCTGCGAACGTGTGTTCGCACCGCGCCTGATCGGCCGGCCGGTGGTGGTGCTGTCCTCCAACGACGGCGCCTGCATCGCCCGATCCGACGAGGCCAAGGCGCTGGGCGTTGGCATGGCCCAGCCCTGGTTCCAGGTCCGGCACCTGCAGCGCAGCGCCGGGTTGATCGCGGTGTCGGCGAACTTCGAGCTGTACAGCGACATGAGCGCCCGGATGATGTCGGTGGCCGCCCGCTATGCGCCGCGGCAGCAGGTCTACTCCATCGACGAATGCTTTTTGGACTTCGCGGGCGTGTCGGAGGACCGGCTCGCGATCGGACGGGCGCTTCGGGCGGCGGTGCTGCGCGAGGTGGGGCTGCCGACGTCGATCGGTTTCGGGGCGACCAAGACCCTGGCCAAGCTCGCCAACCATCTGGCCAAGACCGCCGACCGCAAGGCCGAGACCCTGCCGGCCGAACTTGTCCCGCAGATCGCCCAGGTCTGCGACCTCGGCCGGCTGAACGATGTCACCCGCGGCGCGCTGTACGCCGCGACCCCGGTCGGCGAGGTCTGGGGTGTGGGGCGGAAGATTGGTGCGCGGCTGCAGGAGGCCGGCATTCGCACCGTCCTCCAGTTGATCGAAGCCGATCCGAGCCAGCTGCGCCGCCGCTTCAGCGTCGTGCTTGAGCAAACTTGGCGAGAGCTCAACGGCATCGCCTGCCACGCCTTCAACGACGTCGCCGACGGCCCGGCGGACAAGCAGCAGATCCTGGTCTCGCGGTCGTTCGGCGAGCCCATCCGCGCGCTGAACGGCATCGTCGAGGCGGTCAGTGAGTTCACCTCCCGGGCCGCCGAAAAGCTGAGGCAGCAGGGCAGCGTGGCGGGGTCGGTGGGGGTGTTTTTCCGGACGAGCCCCTATCGGGCCCACGATGCCCAGCACCAGGTGCAGCTCACGGTGCCGCTGACCCGGCCGACCGACGACACGGCCGAACTGGTGGGCGCGGCGGTCGCGATGGTGAAACGATCGTTCCGGCCAGGCTTCAACTACGCCAAGGCCGGAGCCTTCCTGGTCGATTTCCAGCCGGCCTCCGTGCGCCAGGGCGAGCTCGACCTGTTCGGAGCCGTGAACGTCCAGAAGCCGGCCGAGTCCGCCCGTGATCGGTCGGCGCTGATGGCCACCATGGACAGCTTGAACCGCCGCTTCGGGCGGGACTCGGTGCGGGTGGGCAGCACCACCCTGGCCAGCCAGAACAGCGAAGTGCCGCGATGGGCAACACGGCAGGATTCGCGGTCACCGAGGTACACGACCCGGTGGACCGAGCTGCCCACTGTCAAGACCTGAGCACCGCTGTGGCGAGGTGGTGGTCGACCGGCAAGGGCCCCATGCGGCCGACACTGCCCTTCAGCGACTTGGTGCTCCCCGCTGGCCCGATCGTGCGACTGCAAATCAAATGACGCATCCGCCAAGCCAGTGCGCCGGCCTGTGGGCCTCGGGCACGGGCAGCCGGGCGCCTCGGTCGCGGCCGCTTCAATGCAATCATTGCATTGCCCGCAATGTATGCATTCATTCCTCAAGGCGTCGAGCGCCTCAGTTTTCCTTGAAAGTAGGATGAAAGCGCTCGATGCGGCAGAAACAGGGTGGTGTCGAAATGAAAGCCCAACACCCCCCCGCTCGAGCCCCGCAATCGGTGCGCAGTCGGTTCGAGCGGACGCCTGGGTGCAATGCTGACATTTCAACAATGGCAGTAGTTGCATTGCCGCCGGCCCCATGCCGGTGAGCACCCAATTTGCCGGCGCCTTGAGGCGTCTGGTTCACGCTGCTGATTTGTCGGTTGCAGCAGCTTCGTCAGCTGCGGTGCGGTGCCGATCAGCATCCCTGACTCCCTGAACCACGGCGAGCGGCCACGCTGAAGCGGCGGCTTCAGACGTGCTGTCGCTTCCCCCGCCCCTCCACCCTCGCCCGGTCTTCTGAGGGTCTGGACCCTGCGCGTGGCCAGACCGTCGGGCTTTCCAGTTCGCCTAGGGCCAAGTGGCCGACCGTCCCGACCTGCACTGCCAGGCGCAGCCACGGGCCAACGGCGCATGGCGTTCACTCCAACGCGACCTCCTGCGGTTGCCTGCGCGGCACTGCAAACGCCCTCGGCTCCCAATCACGCACCGACAACGGCACCGCCACGCCTTGCTTGTGCGCCCGGGGCAATGCGGCGCAGCCCTGGTGCAGTTCGCTCACCCGCTTTGCCAGCCGCCGCAGCTCGCCGTGCAACTCCACACATGAGGCTTCATTCAGCATCCCGAACGCGAGTGCCAGCTGCTCGCCCTCCGCGTCGAATCGGCTGTCGACGTAGTCGGCGAGGTTGCGCAAGATGAAGTGCCGCCGGATCGGTCCATCGGGCAGCCAGTCAAAGTCGCGCGCCACCTTCAGCCGAACGCGGTCGCCCGGCAGCAGCGCGATCAGGTCCATGCGGTCCAACACCAGCAACCGCTTCAGGCAGTCGGCGCGCGTCAGCCGGTAGGTGTTCACGATGTCGTCAACGCTCCAGTGGTTGAAGGCACACACCGCCACCAGCATCAGCCGTTCGTCACGCACTAATTGCCCTTCCTGCTCGGCGGTCAGTGCCTGCAGGCGACTCCCCTGCCCCGCCGCCTCGGCCATGAGTTCGGACAGGGTGTAGCCGAGCAAGCCTGCGAGCAGCTCCAGGCGTTCGACTGTGAAACGCTCGCTGGAAAACAAGCGCTTCACGCTCGTCTCCGACAGGCCCAGGCCCGTGGCGACATCCCGGTAGGTCAGGCCGCGCGCCTTGAGCAACCGCTTCAAGGTGGCAATCAGCACGGGCAGTTCATACATGGTGTCGCATTCTGGTACCCGGCGTGATTTCAAACTGCACCGGGCGCTGGGTTTTGCGCTGCATCACCATGGCGTGGGATGCGACCTGGTCTCCGCGGCAAACGTCCCGGACCATCAGACTGACGAGGTCGCAACCTCGTCGCTTGCTGTCAATGCCCAGGTTGAAGAGAGCAAGTTCCCGGACTCGGTCTTCCATCTGAAGGCGCACGCGGAGGGCCCAGATGTCCTTGAGCTTGAACAGTGCCTTCTGGCCGACGATGTTGCCCTTATTCCATTGCTCGCGATGAGCCGCATTGGCTGCAGATCCCATGATGGTCTCCGTCGAGTTGAGGGCCTGACAAGATGCGCCGACGCGCGAATGGCGTTCTTGTCTTGCATCAATTCAGGCCAGCAGCTGTTGCGGGCGCTAAAGGTCAGCTATGCAGTAGTGCCTCGAAATGCGGCTGTCGGCCATCAAGAGTCATTCGGCAGGGCCGCCAATCAGCGGTCGTTTGACGCCGCGACCGACCGTCTAGCGCGACCCGCATGCCTGCGACCTGTACCGATTGCAAGCACTGCAGATCACCAGATTCGCGATTCCAGGGCCGTGTCTAGTGGATGGCTCAAGCCTGCCAAGACTGACAGAAGCGGCAGTACAGACTGCCAAAACCGCTGGCACTGCACTGCCAAGCCAAGTGGCGGTAGCGGTCTCTCGGTCCCTGAGTTGGGCAAAAACTCTAGGTAGATCAATGGCTTGCATAGCGAAGAAGAGGTGGCGCAAAGCCTGGCATGCGTCTTGAGGTGTGTTGTTCATGCTGGCGCTTCTCCGCCGGCTAGTAACCCACACCCCAAGGAGACGCTTCATGAAAGTCAACTCAGGCACCCTGGACCGCGCCGTGCGCGTTGCTGCAGGTCTGGTCCTCATCGGTCTGGCCGCCACTGGCAAGGTCGGCCTGTGGGGCTACATCGGCGTCGTGCCGCTGCTGACGGGCGCGATAGGCAACTGTCCGGTGTATTCCATCTTCGGCATCAACACCTGCTCATTGAACAAGCGCTGAAGCAGCGACCGGCCGCATTGCGTGCCCCGCATCGTTCACGCTGGATGACCCAAACTGGAGACACCCCCATGCCCGCGCAAAGCAATCTGCTGGTCGAAGGCCACTTCGACCCCGCTACCTGGACCGTCAGCTACATCGTGATGGACCGCCGCACCCAGCAGTGCGCCCTAGTCGACAGCGTGCTGGATTACGACCCCAAGTCAGGCCGCACCTCGCACGGCAGCGCGGACCAATTGATCGCCCGCGTTCGTGAACTGGGCGCCACCGTGCAGTGGATCCTGGAAACGCATGTGCATGCCGACCACCTGTCTGCCGCGCCCTATCTGAAACAGGTGCTCGGCGGGCAGCTGGGCATTGGGGGCAACATCACCACGGTTCAGCGCACATTTGGCGACCTGTTCAACGCCGAGCCAGGTTTTGCCCGCGACGGCCGGCAGTTCGACCACCTGTTCCAGGACGGCGAGCGTTTTCAGATCGGCGAACTGACCGCCACCGCCCTGCACACGCCGGGCCACACGCCGGCCTGCATGACTTATGTGGTGAGCGACGAGACCAGCACACCGCCTGAGACCGCCGCCTTCGTGGGCGACACCTTGTTCATGCCCGACTACGGCACCGCACGCTGCGACTTCCCCGGCGGCGACGCGCGCACGCTGTACCGCTCCATCCAGAAGGTGCTCAGCCTGCCGCCTGCGACCACCCTGTACATGTGCCACGACTACCAGCCCGGGGGCCGCGATGTGCAGTACGTCAGCACCGTGGCTGACGAACGCGCGCACAACGTGCATGTGCGAGACGGCATCAGCGAAAACGAGTTCGTCGCGATGCGCCAGGCCCGCGACGCCACGCTGTCCATGCCCACGCTCATCTTGCCGTCGGTGCAAGTGAACATGCGCGCTGGGCACCTGCCCGAGCCCGAATCGAATGGCATGCGGTACATCAAGATTCCGCTGAACGCGGTCTGAAAAGTCGGGATGGACCGCGGCACTGACCGCGGCCCATAGCGCGCCAAAAGCAACACATTGGAGACAAGCCCATGGACATCAAAAACCTGACCCCTGAACTGTCGGTGGCCGCCCAGATCGCGGCGGCCGATCTGGCTGTCGTCGCCGAAAGCGGTTTTCGTTCGGTCATTTGCAACCGGCCCGACGGTGAGGGCGCGGATCAGCCACTGGTGGCCGAGCTTGAACGCGCAGCGCTGAGCCACGGGCTGCAGATTCGCTACTTGCCGGCCGAGTCAGGCAAGGTCACCGATGAACAGGGCAAGGCCTTCGGTACCTTGATGGCCGAGCTGCCCAAGCCCGTGCTGGCCTTTTGCCGTACGGGCATGCGCTCGACCACGATGTGGGCGCTGTCTCAGGCTGGCAGCCTGCCGCTGCCACAGATCATCGATACCGCAGCCAAGGCCGGCTTCGACTTGAAAGGCGTGGTGCGGCGCATCGTCAACGGGGGCAAGACACCCGTGGAAGTAGCCGACGCTTCGCACGACGTGGTCATCGTCGGCGGCGGCGCGGCCGGCATCGCGGTGGCTTCCAGCCTGCTGGCGCGCAGCCCAGGGCTGGACATCGCCATCATCGACCCAGCCGACGTGCACTACTACCAGCCGGGCTGGACGCTGGTGGGCGCGGGCATCTTCAAGCCTGCGGACACCGCCCGCACCTTGGCCAGCGTGCTGCCACGCGGCGTGCACTGGATCAAGTCGGCAGTGGCCGCCTTCGAACCCGAACGCAATGCGGTCATCCTGGATGGCTGCCGCGTGGTGAAGTACCAGCAGCTCGTTGTGTGCCCCGGGCTGAAGCTGGACTGGCACGGCATCGAAGGCCTGACCGACACGCTGGGCCGCAACGGCGTGACCAGCAACTACCGCTACGACCTGGCGCCCTACACCTGGCAGCTGGTGCAGGAGCTGGCGCGAAAGAAGGGCGGCCGAGCCGTCTTCAGCCAGCCGCCCATGCCCATCAAGTGCGCCGGGGCGCCGCAAAAGGCGATGTACCTGTCGGCCGACCACTGGAAACGCCAGGGTGTGCTGGGCAACATCGACATCCAGTTCTGCAATGCTGGGGCGGTGCTGTTTGGCGTGTCCGATTATGTGCCCGCGTTGATGGAGTACGTGAAGGCCTATGGCATCGGCCTGAACTTCGGCCAGACGCTGGTGGCGGTGGACGGCCCTGCACAGAAGGCGACCTTCAGTGTGGCCGGCGCAGATGGCAAGAAAGAGTTGGTCACGCGCGAATTCGACATGCTGCACGCCGTGCCACCGCAACGCGCGCCCGACTTCATCCGCGTCAGTCCCCTGGCCGACGCGGCGGGCTGGGTCGACACCGACGCCAGCACCTTGCGCCACAAGACCCACGCCAACATCTTCGCGTTGGGTGATGTGGCCAACACCGCCAACGCCAAGACCGCTGCTGCCGCGCGCAAACAGGCGCCCGTGGTGGCGCATAACCTGCTGGCCCTGCGCGGTGCCATGAAGGGCGAGGCGAAGTACGACGGCTACGGCTCATGCCCGTTGACGGTTGCGCGCGGCAAGATCGTGCTGGCCGAATTCACTTACGGCGGCAAGCTCGCGCCCAGCTTTCCGAAATGGCTCATCGACGGCACACGGCCTTCCACCCTGGCCTGGCTGCTGAAGGAACGCGTGATGCCGCCGCTTTACTGGGACGGCATGCTCAAGGGCCGCGAATGGCTGGCCCAGCCTGAGATGGTGGGCTGATGACGCAAGGCAGCACGGGCACCGGAAGCCACAGCAACCCAGGCATCCGGACCTGGGCGCAGCGCCTGTCTGCGCTGTCCTTGCCCGGGCTGCCGGTGCTGGACTGGGGCCGCCGCTACGACCGCAACACGCTGGTTGGCGACGGCGTGGCAGCGCTGATCGTCACCATCATGCTCATTCCGCAGAGCCTGGCCTACGCGCTGTTGGCCGGTCTGCCGCCCGAGGTGGGCCTGTACGCCAGCGTGGCACCGCTGCTGCTGTACGCTGTGTTCGGCAGCAGCCGCGTTCTGGCTGTGGGCCCGGTGGCCGTGGTGTCGCTGATGACGGCGGCGGCCGTGGGCGAACACGCCGCAGCGGGCACAGCAGCCTATTGGCAGGTGGCCATCACGCTGGCGTTTCTGTCGGGTGCGATGCTGCTGCTGATGGGCGTGCTGCGCCTGGGTTTCCTGGCCAACTTCCTGAGCCACCCGGTGATCTCCGGCTTCATCTCGGCATCGGGCTTGCTGATTGCGGCCAGCCAGCTGAAAACGCTGATGGGCGTGAAGGCCGAAGGCCACAACCTGATTGAGCTTCTGGGCGCCTTGGCCAGCCAGGCTCCCCACACCCACTGGCTGACGCTGGTGGTCGGCGTGGCCACGACGGCCTTCCTGTTCTGGGTGCGCAAGGGCCTGAAGCCGCTGCTGGTGGGCTGGGGGCTTGGCCCCAGGCTGGCCGACGTCATCGCCAAGGCCGGCCCGGTGGCAGCCATCGCCGTCACCACCGGCCTGGCCTGGTGGCTGAGCTGGCAGGCGCAGGGCATGAAGATCGTGGGCAGCATTCCCCAGGGCCTGCCACCCCTGACGGCGCCCAGCTGGGATCTTGCTCTGTGGCGCGAACTGGCGGTACCCGCGCTGTTGATCAGCGTCGTGGGCTTCGTCGAATCGGTGTCGGTAGGGCAGACGCTGGCCGCCAAACGCCGCCAACGGATCGAACCCGACCAGGAACTGGTGGCGCTGGGCGCCAGCAACCTGGGTGCGGCTTTCAGTGGCGGGTTTCCAGTGACAGGGGGCTTCGCTCGTTCGGTGGTGAATTTCGACGCTGGGGCGCAAACGCCGGCAGCCGGCGTGTACACGGCAGGGGGCATCCTGCTGGCTTCGCTGTTCCTGACGCCCGCGCTGTACTACCTGCCGCAAGCCACGCTGGCAGCCACCATCATCGTGGCGGTGCTGTCCCTGGTGGACTTCAGCATCTTCAAGCGCACCTGGGCCTATTCCAAGCCTGATTTCGCGGCCGTGGCGGCCACCTTGCTGGCCACGCTGGCGCTCGGTGTGGAGACCGGCCTTGTGGTGGGGGTGGGCTTGTCGCTGGCCCTTTACATGTTCCGCACCAGCCGGCCGCACATGGCCGAAGTGGGTCTGCTGCCCGGCACCGAACACTTTCGCAACGTGCTCCGCTACCCGGTACGAACCAGCCCGCAGCTGCTGAGCTTGCGCGTGGACGAAAGCCTGTACTTTGCCAACGCGCGCAGCCTGGAAGACCGCATCAACGACGCCGTGGCCAGCCGGCCTGAACTGCGCCATGTGGTGCTGCAGTGCTCGGCCATCAACGACATCGACGCCAGCGCTCTGGAAAGCCTGGAAGCCATCGACGCGCGGCTGAAGGACGCGGGCGTTCTCTTGCACCTGTCCGAAGTGAAAGGGCCGGTGATGGACCGGCTGCGCGCGACCGAGCTGCTGCAGCACCTGCGCGGACAAGTCTTCATCAGCCAGTTCCAGGCGGTACAGGCGCTGACGCCCGAGGTGATCGACCCACCCGCGCAGAAGGCCAGCCTGCAGCCCTGAACCGCGGGGCGTCAGCCCTCGATGTCGCGCAGCTTGCGGTAGAGCGAGCGTTCGCTGATGCCGAGCTGCCGCGCCAGCTCGGCACGGCTGCCCTTGTGCTTGAGCACGGCCGCGCGAATGGCCGCACTTTCTGCGTCGCGCAACACCGATGTGCCCGCTGGTCCGTCAGCCAGGGCACCCGCAGCAGGCGCATCGGAAGCGAGTGCCTTGGCCGGCGCGGCGGCGCGTGCCGTGCCGTGAACGGCCAGAGCGCGCACCATGGCGTCCACCTCGATCCGGTCGCCGTCGGTCATCAGGGCCGCACGTTCCAGCACGTTGCGCAGCTCGCGCACGTTGCCCGGGAAGGCATGCGCCGTCAGCCGAGCCAGGGCGTCCTTGGACAAGCTCAGGCGCCGCTCGGGCGCCACCCGGGCCAGCAGCGCCACAGCCAGCAGGGGGATGTCTTCCAGGCGTTCGCGCAGCGGTGGCAGATGGATCGGAAACGTGGACAGCCGGTAGAACAGGTCTTCGCGGAAGCTGCCTGCAGCCACCATGCCCTGCAGGTCGCGGTGGGTGGCTGCTACCACGCGCACATCGGTGCGGCGCAGGTCGGTGCTGCCCACGCGCCGGTAGGTGCCACTTTCCAGCAGGCGCAGCAGCTTCACTTGCATGGCCAGGGGAATGTCGCCCACTTCGTCCAGGAACAGCGTGCCTCCGCTGGCAGCCTCCACCAGGCCGGCTTTGTTGGCATGAGCGCCAGTGAACGAGCCCCGCTCGTGGCCAAACAGCTCGCTCTCGAACAGCGCTTCGGGCAGGCTGGCGCAATCCACCACCACCAGCGGTGCGGCGGCGCGGGCGCTGGCTTCGTGCACCGCGCGTGCCACCAGTTCCTTGCCCGTGCCGGATTCCCCAAGCAGCAGCACGCTGGCGCTGGAAGGCCCCACCCGCGCCACGAGTTCCAGCATCTGCTGGAAGGCCGGTGAACGACCGATCAAGCCCTGCGCCGCAGGCTGGCCCTGGGCCACGCGCAGCGGCTCCATCTTCTCGATGAAGTAGGCCTGTTCGCCTGCTGCATCCCGCAGCGGCACGAGTTCAATGTTGACGTAGGCCTCGCCTTGCGGCGTGTGGTGCAGGTGCAGCACACGCTCACGGTGGCCGCTCTCACGCGCACGGGCCATCGGGCAGCTTTCTCCAGCCTGGTCGCAGGGCACGCTGAAGTGGTGCGACACCTCGTAGCAGGTACGCCCCACCACGGCCGCTTGCGGGCTGAACTGCCGCCGATACGCCGCATTGGCCGCGACGATGCGGTACTGCTTGTCGAACAGGATGTGCGGCTCGGGCAGCCCTTCCAGGTAAGAGACGAGTTCAGGCAACACGCTGGCCATGCGTCAGTGCTCCATTTTTGCTTCTTGCTTTCATCAGCCTTGGCTGATGTTTTTACGTCCGCCTGCTGGGGTTGCCCGCAGATATTGGCGATGAGCATATGCCAGCGCTGGCAGTCGAGTGACCCGTGTGGCAGTTCGTGCGCTGGCGCCGCTGGCGACGCTCCTCGATGCGTCGACCTAAGTCATTGATCAACAAAGGATTTCCAAATCCTGCGCAGATGGCACGCGTCTTGAGACAGAGAGAGGGAACCCCGTCAGCCAGGAGCCCTCATGAACCCCAGCCTCCAACCCCTCAGCGTTGCCACACAGCCCGGCGACCCGCAACGCCGGGTGTGGCTCTTGGCCACCGCCGCGGCAGGCGGCGCAGCCGCCGTCGCCACCGCAGTTCCCTTCGTCTCGACGCTTGCGCCCAGCGAGCGGGCGCGGGCTGCAGGCGGTCCGGTCGAGGTCGACATCAGCGACATCCCCCCCGGCGGCTCCAAGACCGTGGAATGGCGGGGCAAACCCGTGTGGGTGGTGCGGCGCACGCCGGAGATGCTGGCCGCATTGCAAGGCCGCGAGGCCGATCTGGCCGACCCCCAATCGGCACGTGACCAGCAGCCCGCCTACGCACGCAATGCCGCCCGCGCCGTGCGGCCCGAGGTTTTCGTGGCCATCGGCATCTGCACGCACCTGGGCTGCTCACCCACCGATGTGCCCAAAGGCACGGCCAACACCAGCGTGCCGGCCGATTGGCCGGGCGGCTTCTTCTGCCCTTGCCATGGCTCCACCTTCGACGGCGCGGGCCGTGTCTACAAGAACAAGCCGGCCCCCACCAATCTGGAGATTCCGCCGCACCGCTACGCCAGCGACACGCGCCTGCTCATCGGCGAAGACCCCGTGGCCTGAGCACACGACCAACGCCCGGATTCGATCTCGACCGCTTTCCACCCACCCACCCGCGACACCAGGACCCGCCATGTACTTCCGACTGCTGCACGACGATGCCACCGGGGCCGTGAGCTACCTGCTGGCCGACCTGGACACCGGCGACGCGGTGCTGGTGGACCCGCGCGGCAACGATGTGCCGCTGCTGCTGGCCATGCTGGACGAGAAGCAGCTGCGCTTGCGCTGGCTGCTGCGCACGCATGAACACGATGACCAGCAGCGCGGCGAAGCCATCGCGCTGGGCGCCCTCGACGTGCTGGGTGCCACCCGCGTGCAACACCAGGCACCGGCGCTGGAAGACGGCGTGCTTGCTGTCGGCCACGAACACCTGCAGGTGCTGGCCACACCGGGCCACACCGCAGGTTGCCTCAGTTTCCTGTGGCGCGACCGCCTGTTCTGCGGGGGCCTTCTGGCGGTGGACGCCTGCCCGTTCCAGCCCCGCCCGGCCTTGCCGCAAGCGCTGTGGGACAGCGTGACGCAGCAGGTGTTCACACTGCCGGCCGAAACGCTGCTGTTCTGCGGCCACGCCCAGCGCTCACGCGCCGTGTCCAACGTGATGGAACAACGTCGTTGGCACCCCTGGTTCGGCGCCGCCGGTCGTGATGAGTTCCTGGCGCGGGTGGCGACTTTGCCTCCGAAGCGGGTCGATGACACGGCGCTGGTCGCCCCGCACCACTGATCACCCACCCTCATCCATTCACGAGCTGAAAGACCCCATGACCACCCCTTACGCCTTCGCCATCGAACTGCCCTTGCCTTTGCCAGCCGCCGTCGACGCCTTGCGCGCCGCCCTTGCCGCAGAACAGATGGGTATCGTCAGCGAGGTCGATGTGCAGGCCACGCTGAAGGCCAAGCTGGACCTGGACAGCCACCCGCAAAAGCTGCTGGGCATTTGCAGCCCAAGGATCGCGCACGCCTTGATGGGCGCCGAACCGGACATCGCTGCGCTGTTGCCCTGCGGCGGCGGTGCTTCGGAGCCCGTACCGGGCCACACACGCATCGTGCTGCAAGACCCGCGCGTGATCGCAGCGCTCTCGGACAACACGGAAGTGCGCGCCGCCTGCGAAATGGCCCGCGCCACGCTGCGCCGCGTGGTGGACCGGCTGGCCACCGACATCGCAGCCATGCCTGCTGTGGCCGCCTAGAACACTCGCAAGGCGCACCCACCATGACGACGACTGCCCTCGCATTTTCTGTCTCCCGTTTGCAGCACCTTGCTGTGGGGGTCACCCTCGCGCTGTCGGGAGTGGCTTGGGCAGCACCTGCGACGCCAGGCCAACCCTTCGCCCCCATCGTCACCACCGACCAGCACGACCGCACGCTGCGCACCGAGCCCACCACGCGCACCTTGCTGTTTGCCGCCGACAAGAAGGCCAGCGACCTGGTGACAGAGGGTCTGCAGCCCTTCGGCGCCGACGCACTGACAGCGCGCCAGGCGGTCTTCATCGCCGACATCCATGCGATGCCAGCGCTCATCACCAGGATGTTTGCCCTGCCCGCGTTGCGGCAAGTGCCGTTCGCCGTTGGCCTGGTGCGCGACGCCGCACTGGCCGCCGACCTGCCGCACAACAAAGGCCAGGTGACGCTGATTGCGCTGCGCGACGGCGTGGTGCAACAGATCAGCTACGTCACCAACGCAGCCGAGTTACTGCAGGCGCTGGCCTTGCCCGTGCGCTGATCGCCCATCGCTTTTGATCACCTTCACCCCCGCTTCTCGCTTCTTCCATTCCAACAACGGAAACTCACCATGAAATCGACTTCCCTCATCGCTCTGAGCATCGCCCTGCTGGGTGCCACATCGGCCAACGCTGCTGAATTGTTTGTCAACATCCATTCTGGCCAGCCCATGGCCCAAGGTGCGGGTCTGGCCATCGCCACCCAGGCCCTTGAGCAGAAAGCCGAAGTCCGGATCCTGTTGTGCGATGCCGCCGGCGACATCGCCTTGGTTGGCAAGGAAATGCCCACCCTCAAGCCACGCAACGTCACGCCGCAGCAGATCCTGCAGGGCGTGATCAAGGCTGGCGCCAAGGTCGAGGTCTGCGCGCTGTACCTGCCCAACACCGGCAAGCAGGCCAGCGACCTGATCCCCGGCGTCACCGCCGCCAAGCCGGCCGAGGTTGCTGCCTACCTGCTCAAGCCCTCGGTCAGCACCCTGGCGTTCTGACCGGCCACTCGCACCTCAGGGTCATGCCGCCCGGCCCCCACCCCCCGGGCGGGGGCCCATGCCTCGAAGCACCGCCCGCTGAAGTCGGGACAAGCGTGCAGTGTCAGGAGATTTTCCAGATGGATTTCATTGGCCTGTACCCCAGCCCAGTTTGCAAGACATGACACCCGACACAACAAGCGCCGATGCCTCCAGCGTTTACGAACAACTGGGTGGTGAGTCCGCCATCCGCCGACTCGTCGACCGCTTTTACGCCCTGATGGACGAACTGCCCGAGGCCTACGGCGTGCGCCGCATGCACCCTGAAAGCCTTGCAGGCAGCGCCGACAGCCTGTTCAAGTTCCTCAGTGGCTGGTTTGGCGGGCCGCCGCTGTACATCCGCGAACGCGGGCATCCCCGGTTACGCATGCGCCATGCGCCGTACAGCGTGGGGCCCACCGAGCGTGACGAATGGCTCTTGTGCATGCACCAGGCCCTGGCCGAACTGGTGGTCGATGAACGGCTGAGAGCCGGCGTCATTCGGGCCTTCGACGAAATGGCCGGCCACTTGGTGAACACAGAGGCCTCAGCCTCATCGCCGTGCCCGGCGCATTGACCCCATATCACCCACCTGAGAGCGTCCATGTTCCCCACATTCCCGAACCACCAGCTTCGCCGCTTGATTGCCATCACAGGTCTTGCTTTGCTGGCGGCCTTTCCCGTATCGGCCCAGACACTGCGCATGTACGGGCCAGGTGGACCGGCACCCGCCATGAAGGAAGCGGCAGGCGCCTTCGAGCGCCAGGGCGGCGCCAGGGTCGAGGTGGTGGCCGGCCCCACCCCGCAGTGGCTGCCCCAGGCGAAGGCCGATGCCGACCTGATCTACAGCGGCTCAGAAACGATGATGACGGACTTCGTGGTGGCCATGGAACCGCAGCTGGCGCACCGCCAGGTCACACCGCTGTACCTGCGCCCACTGGCCATGCTGGTGCGACCGGGTAACCCGCGCCGCATCCGCGCGTTCGAAGACCTATTGCGGCAAGGCGTCTCGGTGTTGGTGGTCAACGGCGCTGGCCAGAACGGCGCCTGGGAAGACGCGGCCGGCCGCAAAGGCGACATACGCACCGTCAAGGCCTTGCGCGCCAATATCGTGGGCTATGCCCGCAACAGCGCAGAAGCAAAGGCCACCTGGGAAGCCGACCCGAACATTGATGTCTGGCTGATCTGGAACATCTGGCAGGTCGCGAACCCGAAGCTCGCCGACGTGGTGGCCATTGCGCCGGACTATGCGATCTACCGGGATGCCGGCATTGCCATCACCGTGCGCGGCCAAGACAAGCCGCAGGCCAAGGCCTTTGTGGAGTTCCTGCAATCGGCCGCAGGCGCTGCGATCTTTGCCAAATGGGGCTGGACGACACCGTGAACGAAGCCGATGGCGGGACCCGCAGAGGTTCATGGCTCTGACTATCGCACCCATGCTATTTGTTGTTACTTATATACCGATTAACGACCAACACTTGGTTCCTGGACGGCAATGTCTGTCGCCCTTCAGCCCTTACAGAGATACCCCATGAGCGAAACCACTTCCAGCTTTCCCCACCTCAACGAGCCGGCACCTGAATTCAAGGCCAAGACAACCCACGGTGACCGCAGCCTGTCGGACTACAAGGGCAAGTGGCTGATCCTGTTCTCGCACCCGGCGGACTTCACGCCAGTGTGCACCACTGAATTCATCGGCTTCCAAAAGCATGCTTCCACCTTCTGCAGCATGAACTGCGAGTTGATCGGCCTGTCCATCGACAGCCTGTACTCGCACCTGGCCTGGGTGCAGAACATCAAGGAAAAGTTCGGCGTCGAGATCAGCTTCCCCATCATTGAAGACATCAAGATGGACGTGGCCAAGGCCTACGGCATGGTGCACCCGGGTGCTGCCGATACCCAGGCTGTGCGCGCCACGTTCTTCATCGATCCCAACGGCATCCTGCGCGCGATGGTCTACTACCCGATGAGCAACGGCCGCTCGATCGACGAATTCGTCCGCCTGCTGCAGGCGATGCAAACCAGCGACGCCAACAAGATCGCCACCCCTGAGGGCTGGACACCGGGTTGCGACGTCATCGTGCCGCCCCCGAAGACGGCCGAGGCCGTGGCCGCCCGCGCTGGCGAGGGCTACAACACGGTGGACTGGTACTTCTCGACCAAGAAGCTTTGACCCCCTGGCTTCTCGCACTGGCTATCGTTCTGGGCTGGGGCTTGCGCAGCTTGGCCCATGCAGCGATCTTGAGCGGCTTGCGTGCACCGCGGGTGCGTTACGACGAGCCCCCGGTGGAGCTCAGTGGCATCAGCCGCGGTACGCAGGCGGTTCGAGCCGTGCAACTACCCGGTCCCGGCGGCAAGCGCCTCTTCGGCTGGCTCGTGGCGCCGGCAGCGGGCGCCAGGCTGCCGGCACCTGCCGTGCTGGTCATGCACGGTTGGGGTGGCAATGCCGCCATGATGGCCACAACGGCAGCGCCCCTGTGCGCCGCTGGCTTTGCCGTGTTGCTGCTCGATGCACGCTGCCACGGCCACAGCGACGACGAGGCTTTCACGTCCTTGCCGCGATTTGCCGAAGACATCGCTGCGGGGCTGAGCTTCCTGCGGTTGCAGCCCGAGATCGATGCCGCTCGCATGGCACTGCTGGGGCATTCGGTTGGCGCCGCAGCAGCGCTGTTGCATGCGTCAGCGCGCCACGATGTTTGTGCAGTGGTCAGCCTGTCGGCCTTTGCGCACCCGGGCGAGGTGATGCGGCGCTGGTTGGCCGAGAGGCGATTGCCCTACCTCTTGCTCGGCTGGTACATCCTGCGCCATGTGCAGCGCGTGATCAGCGCGACGTTCGACGAAATCGCACCTGTTTTCACCCTGCGAAAGATCCGTTGCCCGGTGCTGCTGGTTCATGGGCGACAGGACGACACCGTTCCTGTCGAAGATGCGCAACGCCTGCTGAAGGCAGGAGCTCAAACCCAGCTCTTGCTGGTGGAGGGTGGGCACGACCTGCGCGCATCGCTGTTGCCTCACGCCCATGATTTGACTCGATTCCTGCACGCAGCCTTCGCAGCTTGCGGTTCGAGCCCGCTCGCTGGCTCCCCATTCATCCCCCGTCCGTAGACAAGCAAGGAGACGCCACCATGGCTTACACCGAAAAATTCCAGACCCTGGCCGATGCCGCCATGACCCGCGTCGAAGGCGTTGCGCCCAATCGCGTCAACGACATGTTGGCCCAAGGGGCCGTGGCCCTGGACATCCGCGACAAGGAAGAGCACGACCTGGATCACATACCGGGGTCACTGCATGTCAGCCGCGGCAAGCTGGAGATGAACATCGAAAGCGTCATCCCGAACCTGGACACCGTCATCCTCTGCTACTGCAACGCCAACAACCGTGGCGCCTTGTCGGCAGATACCCTGCGCGGCATGGGCTACCGACAAGCGCGGTACATCACCGGCGGCTTGAAGGCGTACCGGGCACTGATCTGATTGGGTAAAGCAGGGCAAAGAACCGCTTCGCGCCCGCTCACCATGGCGACTTCATGAACATCGACTTCGCAAACTTCACGCCGTGGGCATCGCTGGCCGGGGGCCTGGTGATTGGCCTGGCTGCTGCCATCTACCTTCTGGCCAACGGGCGCGTCGCCGGCATTGCAGGCATCGTGGCCAGTCCTCTGCGCGCCTTGCTGGCAGGCAAGAGCCTGGCGCCAGACATCAACCGCCTGCTCTTCATCCTGGGCTTGCTGCTCGCGCCATGGGTATGGCGTGTGTTTGCACCCATGCCAGCAGCGTCCGTCGATGTCGGTACGGCGGGGCTGGTGGCGGCGGGGTTGCTGGTCGGGGTCGGTGTGCGCATGGGCAATGGCTGCACCAGCGGCCATGGCGTCTGCGGCCTCAGCCGATTTTCAGGCCGCTCGCTGGTGAATGTGCTGGCCTTCATGGGTGCCGGCTTTGTCATGGTCTTCGTGCTTCGGCACGTGCTGTAGGTGCAACATGGGCAATCTCTTCGGACTCCTCAGCGGCCTGATCTTCGGTCTGGGCCTCATCCTGGCCGGCATGACGGAGCCGCTGAAGGTGAAAGGCTTTCTCGACCTTGCAGGTGCCTGGGACCCCAGCCTGGCCTTGGTGATGGGCGGCGCCATTGCGCTGGGCATCGTGGCCTTTGCGCAGGCCAAGAGGCGTGAACTGTCGTGGACAGGTGCGCACATCGAGATCCCCACCAACCGCACCATCGAAGCCCGGTTGATCCTGGGCGGCGTGTTGTTCGGCGCAGGTTGGGGTATCGGGGGCTTCTGCCCCGGGCCAGCGTTAGTGGCGCTGGGCAGCGGCATGGGCGAGGCGGGCATCTTCGTGGCGGCCATGCTAGTGGGCATGGTGGCTCACGACAAGTTCATGGTGAAAGCATGATCGCCGCGCGTTCGCTTTCAAATTCGCCCAGCCGCAGCAGGCGCGGGCTCATGATGCTGTTTCTCGCAGGCACCGCCGGCACAGCCCTGCTGCTCGCTTCGTCTCGCAGCCAGGCCCAGTCGGCCGTGGTGACGCTTGACCAAGCACGGGCTGACGCCGAAGCCGGCCGCGCCCTGCTGGTGGACATCCGGGAGCCTGACGAGCACGCCACTGGCGTCGCCGCGGGCGCGCGGTTGTTGCCCATGAGCCAGCTTCCCGGCCGCCTGGCGGAACTGCCCAAGGACCGGCCGGTCTTGCTGATCTGCAATACGCAGAACCGCTCGCGCGCCACCTTTGACGCGCTGCGCCAACGCGGCTACACCAACCTGCAGTTCGTGCAGGGCGGCATGAGCGAATGGGCCCGGCGCCGCTGGCCTATGGTGGCCCCCAGCAAAGTTACTCCGCCAACACCTGCGGCGCGGTAAGTTCAAGTGCAGTCAGTTCATCTGGAAATCCGATCACCATGCTGATGTTTCGCCAACTCTTCGACCCCGCGTCGTCCACCTACACCTACTTGCTGGGCGACAGCGGGCAGGCCGTGCTGATCGATCCGGTGTTCGAGCACGAACAGCGCGACTCGGCGCTGCTGCGAGAACTGGGGCTGCGACTTGTCGCAACGCTGGACACCCACGTTCATGCCGATCACGTCACCGCCGCCTGGTTGCTGAAACAGCGCTGCGGAAGCCAGATCTTGTTGTCTGCGGACTCAGGCGCGGCCAACGCAGACCGCCTGTTGAAGCATGGCGACCGGGTGAGCTTCGGCACGCGAAGCCTGGAGGTACGCGCCACACCCGGGCACACCAGCGGCTGCCTGAGCTACGTGCTGGACGACCACAGCATGGCCTTCACGGGCGACAGCCTGCTCATCCGCGGCTGCGGCCGCACGGACTTTCAGCAGGGTTCGCCAGACAAGCTCTTCACTTCGGTCAAGGCGCAGATCCTGTCCCTGCCATCGGCGTGTTTGCTGTACCCGGCGCACGACTACCGCGGTCTCACTGTCACTAGCGTCGCTGAAGAACAGCGCTTCAACCCACGGCTGGGCGGCGATGTGGACGCGGCCGATTTCGCGGGTTACATGAACAACCTCGGCCTGCCCCACCCCAAGCTGATGGACATCGCGGTGCCGGCGAACCTGCGCTGTGGACAGCCTGATGCGTTGGCGTCGCTGCCTGCAGAGCCCGGCTGGGCACCGCTGGTCTACAGCTTCAGCGGCATCTGGGAAATCGAGCCGACGGCGCTGCAGGATCGCACCGCCGGGAGCCAGCGGCACGACATCCAGATCATCGATGTGCGCGAACCCGCAGAATTCACCGACGTGCTGGGCCACATTCAAGGCGCCAAGTTGCTGCCACTGTCGCAGTTGGCGTCGCGGACCGATGAAATTGCACGGGACCGACCGGTGGTAACGGTCTGCCGATCTGGCGCGCGGTCGGCCCAGGCCACGGTGCTGCTGCGAAAGGCCGGCTTCCAGCAGCTGGCCAACCTGGCGGGCGGCATGCTGCGCTGGCGGGCCGAGGCCTTGCCGGTTCAAGACGGCGCAGATTGACTGATTGGGTACCGCGCAAAGTTTCGTTCAATGGTCTCGGCTTCCAAGCGCAACGTACCGCCCACCCTCACCATTGGAGAACAGCTGGCCATGATCGCTCCACCCCCGGCACCCTTCACCAACCCAGCCGACACCTGGAATCGTCGTTTCGCCGAAGCCGACTACCTGTTCGGCACCGAACCCAACGTCTGGCTGCGCGAACACGCCGGCGTCTGGCAGCCCGGCGAACGCGTCTTGTGCGTGGCCGACGGCGAGGGCCGCAACAGCGTGTGGCTGGCTCGACAAAAGCTGCAAGTCGACGCCTTCGACATCTCTGAAGTGGCGGTCGCCAAGGCCAGGCGCCTGGCCGAGCAGCAGGGTGTGGCTGTGAACTTCTCGGTGGCCGACTGCGATGCCTTTGCCTGGGCTGAAGGCGCTTACGACGGCGTGGCCGCCATCTTCATCCAGTTCGCCGACCCGGCGCTGCGCGAGCGCCTGTTTGCGCGCATCGTGCGCAGCCTCAAGCCCGGTGGTGTGTTGGTGCTGCAGGGCTACACGCCGCAGCAGCTGGAATTTCGCACGGGCGGCCCGCCCGTCCTGTCGCATCTGTACACCGAAGACCTGTTGCGCGCCGCGTTTGCCAGCCTCGACATCCTCACGCTGCGCAGCTATGAAGCCATGGTGAGGGAAGGCGCGGGCCATCACGGGCAGTCGGCCCTGGTGGGGCTGGTGGCCCGACGCCCGGCTGGCAAGCCATGACGCCACCCCAGGCCCACGTCGACCCTGGCCATCAGCAGCGGCTGGGCACGGTGCTGGTGGGTTTGCAGTTCGGTCTGATCGCAGGTGTCGGCGTGCTGGCTGCGCCGGCATTCACCGCCGGCAGCGCGCCGGTTGGTGCCTGGGCTGCAGCCCTGAGTGGCGGGCTGCTGGGCGCGTGGGCGCTGCTGTCGCATCCGCGCGGCAACTTCAATATCCGCCCCACCCCGCGCGCGGGCGGGCGTCTGGTCAGCCAGGGGCCTTACCGGTGGATTCGCCACCCGATGTACAGCGCTGTGGCACTGTGCGCCGCGGCGGGCGCGTGGGCCGCGTCGGCCACTTGGGGCGGCTGGGGCTGGCTGTTGACGGCGGCCTTGGTGGCAGTGCTGTGCACCAAGGCCGTGTTGGAGGAACGCTGGATGGCCTTGCAGCACCCGGACTACACGGCCTACCAAGCTGCTACGAAACGCTTCATCCCTGCGGTGTTCTGAAGCTTCTGCACAACTGGCACCGATTCACGGCGCTGGGCCTCAAGTGCTGAACCCGCCGCGGAGATCAGTTCTTCAAGACCCAGCGCAACAGCTGCGCCACCAGCAGCAAGGCCGCGATGCTGGCCAGCCAGATACCCGCCATCCAGGCCAGCCGTTGCCACAGCGGGGGCAGCCGTTGCCCGGGTTTCGGCGCTGTGATCTGGGGCCACGCCAACCATTTCGGCTTCATTGAAGAACCCTCTGTACTGCACACTGCGGGATTCGCCCTTGGGGCGGCAGTGCGGGCTTCATGCGTGGTACCCGTCGGCTGCCACCTTGCCGCGAAACACCCAGTATGACCACGCGGTGTAGCCCAGGATCATCGGCAACACGACAGCCGTGCCCCAGAGCATGAAGACCTGGCTGCTGCGGTCTGTGGCGGCTTCCCAGATGCTCACGGCACCCGGCACCACATCCGGGAACACGCTGATGCCCAGGCCCACAAAGCACAGCAGGAACACGAACAGCGTCAGCAGGAATGGCGCCTTTTCCGCGCCGGCTTTCAGGCTGCGCACGAAAGCGAAGCTGGCCAGCGCCACCAGCACCGGCACTGGCGCCACGGCCAGCAGGCCCGGCCAGCGCAGCCAGGTGTCGAAGTAGTCGGCATTCAGGAAAGGCGTGGCCAGACTCACGGCGGCAATGGCCACCAGCGTGGCCGCGCCCAGGCCCAGCGCCATACGCCGGGCCTGCTGCTGCAGCCGGCCTTCCGCCTTCATCACCAGCCAGGTGGCGCCCAGCAGCGCATAGGCCACGGCCACGCTCACGCCTGTCAAGAGGGTGAAGGGGGTCAGCCAGTCCCACCAGCCGCCAGCGTAGGCGCGGTCCTGGACTGCCACGCCTTGCAGCAGCGCGCCGAGCACCACGCCTTGCGACAGCGCGGCCAGCAAAGAGCCACCGCTGAAGGCCAGGTCCCAGAATCCCCGATGGGCCGGGTCGCGCCAACGGAATTCAAAAGCCACGCCGCGGAACACCAACGCCAGCAGCATCAGCACGATGGGCGCGTACAGGGCCGACAGAATCAGTCCATACGCCAGAGGAAAGGCCGCCAGCAGACCGCCGCCACCCATCACCAGCCAGGTCTCGTTACCGTCCCAGACCGGGGCGATGCTGTTCATCGCGGTGTCGCGGTCATGACCCACGGCGAAGCGGCGAAAGAGGATGCCGATGCCGAGGTCGAAGCCGTCCAGCACGACGTAGATGAAAACGGCCAGCACGATGATGAAGGCCCAAATCAGTGTGAGATCGATGTTCATGGCGCGGCCCTCAATCTGCTGTCAGGACGCTGGGGCGCAGGGCCACGACGGGCGTGGTGCCTGCAGCGCGCTCGGGGATGTTGGGCGGTGATGCTTCGTGCTGCATCGGGGGCTTGGCCATCAGCTTCAGGATGTAGATGACCCCGGCGCCGAAAACCGCGAAGTACACGACCACGAAGGCCATTAGCGAAGCGGCCACGGCGGGTGCGGCCAGCGGCGAGGCCGATTCGGCCGTGCGCAGCAGGCCGTGGATGGTCCAGGGTTGGCGGCCAACTTCGGTTGTGACCCAGCCGGCCAGCACGGCAATCAAGCCAGACGGGCCCATCACCAACGCAAAACGGTGCAGGCCGCGCCAGCTGTGCAGCTGGCCTCGCCACCGCGCCCACAGGCTCAGCATGCCCAGCAGCGCCATCAGGAAGCCCAGGCCCACCATGATGCGGAAAGCCCAGAAGACGATGCCCACTGGCGGGCGGTCGGCTGCAGGCAGGCTGTCCAGCCCGGCCAGCGGCGCGTTGGCGTCGTGCTTCAAGATCAGCGACGAGGCCTTGGGGATCTGGATCGCGTAGTCCACCCGGTTCTCGGCGCTGTTGGGAATGCCGAACAAGATGAGCGGCGCGCCTTCCGGATGGCTTTGGTAATGGCCTTCCATGGCCATGACCTTGGCGGGTTGGTGTTCCAGCGTGTTCAGGCCGTGCATGTCGCCCAGCACGATCTGCAGCGGCGCGACGATGGCGGCCATCCACATGGCCATCGAAAACATCAGCCGCGCTCGGGGGTTCCGGCTTTCCTTCAACAGGTGCCAGGCGCCCACGGCGCCTACGATGAAGGCAGTCGTCAGGTAGGCCGCCGACAAGGTGTGCACCAGGCGGTACGGAAAGCTCGGGTTGAAGATGATGGCCAGCCAGCTGCCCGCAGAGATGAATTGCCCGTTGGCGTTCATCGCGTAGCCGGCGGGTGTCTGCATCCAGCTGTTGACCGACAGGATCCAGAAAGCGGAGACAAAAGTGCCCAGCGCCACCATCAACGTGGCCATGAAGTGCAGCTTCTTGCCGACGCGGTTCATGCCGAAGAGCATCACGCCCAGGAAGCCGGCTTCCAGGAAGAAGGCCGTCAGCACCTCGTAGGCCATCAGCGGGCCAATGATGGGCCCGGCCTTGTCGCTGAATACCGCCCAGTTGGTGCCGAACTGGTAGGACATGACGATGCCCGAGACCACGCCCATGCCGAAGACCAGCGCGAAGATCTTGATCCAGTAGCGGAACAAGTCCATGTAGTGCTCGCGGCCGGTCTTCAGCCACAGGCCTTCCAACACGGCCAAATAGCTGGCCAGTCCGATGGTGATGGCTGGGAACAGAAAGTGAAAACTGACGGTGAACGCGAACTGGATGCGCGCCAGCAGCAGGGCTTCGGGAAAGTCGAACATCTTGGGGTCCTCGCGCGATGCCGGTAGGGCATGGTCAACGGAATGTCTCAAGATGCGTGCCAGAAGGCCGCCTGAAAAAAGTCTTTTTAGATCAGTAAGTTAGGCGTCCAAGGTTAGCCAGCGAGCGGACAAGATCTGCAGCTCGCTGTCAGAGCTGTCAGTGGGCTGCCAACTTGGCAGTGCAATCTGAGCGTTGCCGGTGGCGCCGGAATCAACGTCTTGGGTTGGCAGCTTCATTGCTGGGATATGTGGCCCGTCTTGCCAGTCTCGGATGACTGCTGTCCAACGTCGGCGACCGGCTGCAATGGGTCGGCAGCGACCACTCGCCGGCGGTGGAAGCAGTCGTCGGCCTGGGCTCGTCGCCGAGTCGCTGACCCGCCCACGCGCCCCGCCGCCGCCGAACGTCAAGTTCCGAGGTATAGCGGACATCCGCCCGACGAGCTGTCCAGCGTCAGGAATCGGCGCCCGCCGAAGTTCGCCCGCCGAATCCGAGCGACTGCAGACAGTCTGATCCGGGTGCCCGGCATTTGTGGCAAGACAGCCCGACCTCGCCTCGTCTTCGGCAACCCGCAGCTCCGCGCCTGCTCCGCACCTGCTCCATGCCGGCGACAGGCGACCGGCGGTCGTGGCGGTGGCGGCCATGGCTTTGAACCTGCGGTGGCCGGCCCGCCAGCCCGTCGTGGCCCTGTGAGACGATGACCGCATGGCACGCACCTTCGATCTTGTCGTCTTCGGGGCCTCCGGCTTCACCGGCCAGCTGGTGGCCGAGTACCTGCAACGCCGGCTGAGCAGCCATGGGGGCCTGCGTTGGGCGCTGGCTGGAAGGGACGCCGCCAAGCTGGCTCAGGTGCGCGACGCGATCGATGCCGACCCCGGCCTGCCGCTGCTGACGGCCGATGCGTCCGACGCCGCAGCGATGGCCGAGCTCGTGCGTCAGGCGAGGGTGGTGATCACCACCGTGGGGCCGTACCAGCGCCACGGCGAGGCCCTGGTCACCGCCTGTGCCCACGCCGGCACCGACTACGTGGACCTGTGCGGTGAGCCGCTGTGGATGGCCAAGATGATCCCGGCGCTGCAGCCGCCGGCGCAGGCCAGCGGTGCGCGCATCGTGTTCAGCTGCGGATTCGACTCCATCCCCTTCGACCTGGGCGTGGTGTTCCTGCAAAGCGAGATTCAGCAGCGCCTGGGCGTCTTTGCGCCGCAGGTGCGCGCCCGGGTCACGGTGATGAAAGGCACGCTGTCGGGGGGAACCGCGGCGAGCGCGCTGGCCACCTTCGAGCACATCGGCCGCGAGCGGGGCCTGGACCGGCTGATGGCCGACCCCTTCGCGCTGACGCCGGGCTTCCGCGGCCCGGTGCAACCCGATGGCGACGTGGCCGGGTACGACGACTGGGCCCAAGCCTGGTGCGGCCCCTTCGTGATGGCCGCCATCAACACCAAGAACGTGCACCGCACCCACGCCCTGCGAGGCCACCCCTGGGGCGCCGACTTCACCTACGACGAGCGCCAGCAGACCGGTGCCGGCAAAGCCGGCGAGCGGGCGGCCAAGGCGCTGGCGCGCCAGTCGCGCGTGCAGAACCTGCTGCTGGGCCTGGCGCCCACGCGCGCGCTGCTGCGCCGCTTCGTGTTGCCGCAACCGGGCCAGGGCCCAAGCCGCCGTGCGCAGGCGTCCGGCCGCTACGAGGTGGTGATCACCGGCCAGGCGGTCGATGGGCAGCGACTGTCCGTTCGCGTTCAAGGCGACCGCGACCCGGGTTATGGGTCCACCAGCAAAATGATCTCGGAAAGCGCCTTGTGCCTGTTGCAGGACGTCGATCGTGACGCCACGCCCGGCGGCGTGTGGACCCCGGGCGCCGCGATGGGACTGGCGCTGACGCGGCGGCTGCAGGCCCATGCGGGGGTGCGCTTCGACGTGCTGGTGTGAGGGGTCGCGCGTGACGACGAGTGGCGGCTCCGCGCACTCGGCGGAGGTTGTTGGGTGCTCGGCGAGCGGTGCTGGCGAGCCGCAGGCGTCATCGATCGGACGACTTTCGCTTCAGCTGAGCCATCGGTCAAGAACTTGGCTTCCACGAGCGCTTCGCTGCCGGCGTCGCTGTGCTGGCGGAGATCGGGGCCATGGGGCTGCTCAAGCCGCCGCGTGTCGGCTTGTCCGCGGCGAGCATCATCTGCAGGGCTCTGCCCGCCCGAGTCCATCCAGCGTAAAGTGGCCCGCGGTAGCTCAGTCAAGTCACGACGACTTGCTCGGAGCAGCCGCCGCATCAGTGTGTCGGCTCTTGAGAGTGCACCAATTCGCACGCTGGTCGGTCGCCGACCCCAACAAATTCGATATGTCGCTGTGCCGCCAAGCCCTGCGGCCGTCATTCATAGCGCCGCATCCCTTGGTCTCGAATCCGGTCAAGGCCAAACGGGCGGCTTTCTTTGCTTGGCCGCCGCCAGCCCGCCGAGCATGCAGGATAGGCGCAGGGTCAGGCGCCTTGGGCCTGCTCACCACGACCCGTGG
Organism: Hydrogenophaga intermedia; assembly: GCA_943370175.1. Classification (GTDB taxonomy): domain Bacteria; phylum Pseudomonadota; class Gammaproteobacteria; order Burkholderiales; family Burkholderiaceae_C; genus Ideonella_A; species Ideonella_A intermedia_A. The sequence goes on from CALRPU020000031.1 coordinate 34,198, forward strand.
GGATGTACGCCTCGCCGATTGCGCCCCCGCTCTGGATGCGGGGATCACGTTTCACGGCGCTTGCCTGTCAGCTTGGCCACCATGTCGATGACTTGACGGCGAGCTTGGGTGGGGTCCATGCCCACGACCTTCTGGTGCGTGCTCGGCGGCTTTGGCTTCAAACCGGCTTCAGGACGTCCGGTGGACGGCTCTGGCTCGGTGGTCTGCTGTTGCCTGCGAGCAAGTGATGCTGCCGCGTCTTCGCACCTGCCCTCGGGCGCATCAGGCCGTCTTCCCAATGCGCGCGCGGGCTCGGTCGGGCTCGTCGACCGTGCCAAGGCAAGCTGCGCCACGCCGATGCGCAGCGCCTGGGTGATTGTCTGGTTGACCTCACCCCACCGACAGGCTCTCAGCGTCTCCAGGAGCTGCCTGTTCGCCGGATCAGCCGTGTCAATGCGAATCGTGTTGTGGTAGTCGACCCTTCGGGTCGCGCGCAGGCGAGCCATGGTCAGACCCCCAGGCGTGAGACAGCTTCGCCGTGCGGCCATGGCATGCAAGGCGGTGGGTTCCATGAATTCATGTTCCGATCCTCATATTTGCGGTTGAAAGTCTGCTTTGCGAGCGTTTGGCTCTCGCCAGCCAAGTCTCCCACCACGTGTGCTTTATCGCCAAACTGGCCAGAAATCGAATGCCTCACGCCCGGCAGCTTGGCTGGATCCGACTACACCCGTGACCGGTCGGGGCATGACCTGCGGGGTGCCTCCTGCAGCAACGAATTGCGGGGCACCGGGCGAGCAGCGCCATTCCGTCGAGATGTGCATCGGTGCAGGTCCTGCGCGCAATGGGCAGCCAAGGTCGACCGGTCTCAGTGACCAAGCTTGATGGTCTTGGGCGCGCCAGGCTTGCCTCGGCCAAGCGCGCAGGAGTGTGGGTGACGCGTTCGGGGTCAACCGGCATGCGCCCGCCTGCAACGGGCCGTGTCGCCGCTTGGCCACCTGCACGGGATCATCCGTCTTCAGCGCTTGGTCCTTCTGGCTTGGCTGCGCTTCTCGGGAGCGGGCCATTGCGACGGCATGGGCACAGTGCGTGGCGCTGCACTCATACCCCTTCGCTCGAGCCTGCCTCAGCGGACCCCCGGCCTGAAGGCGAAACGTTGGCTTGCCGCCGGTGTCTCACTGGCCCGCCTTGATGGCCTCGCGATAACCGCGCTGCCGCCGGCGGCGCTCTTCGCGCCTGAGCAGCCCTGTGGCCTCTTCGTGGGACGGTGCCGGACAGACCTGGTGCCTGCCGCGTCGGCTGTGCAAACTGCCCCACACCTTGAGCAGCTCCCATCCCCCGAACAGGTCCTGCTGAATGCGCAAGGTGTAGTAGCGGCTTTCAGTGGTCCAGCGCTGCACGACCGACGGATCGAATGGGTTCATGACGGCTCCTTGGCTCACCATTGTCTTCCCCGACTGGCTCACCAGGTGAGCGGGTGAGCGATCAATCAAACTCGAACGGTTTGTGCCCGACGCGCCTCACAATCGCTCCCGAGGCCCGTCGGCCGATGGGCGCTCCCACCCTTCCCTTCCTCTTGACGCCTTGATGCTTCATCTTCTCCACACTGCCGATTGGCAGATCGGTCGCACCTACGCCGGTTTCCCGCCCGAGGATGCTGTTCCGATGGCCGAGGCGCGATTCACGGCCGTTGAGCGCATCGCTCAGATGGCCCAACGCGAGGCCGTCGACCTTGTCATCGTCGCCGGCGATGTTTTCGATTCGCAAACCGTTTCCGAGCGAACCATCCGCCGCTTGTTCAACGCGTTGCAAGGATTCACCGGCCCCTGGTTGATGATTCCTGGCAACCACGACGCCGCCCTCACCGAGAGCGTGTGGACCCACGCCCAGCGCCTGGGCGTCGTGCCCGCCCAAGTCCACCTCGCGCTCAACCCCGGCGCGGTCGACTTTCCGGCGCTGCGCCTGAGCGTGCTGTGCGCCCCGCTGACACAGCGTCACACCCACAGCGACCTCACCGACTGGTTCGACCGGCATGAGTCGCCCGAGGGCTGGTGCCGGGTGGGTGTGGCACACGGGGCCGTCCAGGGTGTGCTTCCCGAGGGCATCGACTCCGCCAACCCGATTGCCGCCGACCGGGCGTCGCGCGCCCGCCTGGACTACTTCGCGCTCGGCGATTGGCATGGAACCCGCCGAATCGATGACCGAACCTGGTATGCCGGTACACCCGAGCCTGACCGGTTCAAGGCCAACGATTCCGGACAGGCTCTCCTGGTCGAGATCGAGGGGCCCGGCTCCGGGGCGCAGCTCACCGCCCCCGACATCCGCACCACCCTGCGCGTCAACCCGACCCCGGTCGCTCAGTTCCGCTGGTCGCAGCGGCAGGTTCGGCTGGCGGTGTCCAGTGACCTCGATGCCCTGGAGGTCGAACTGGCCCGCCTGGAGGCCCCGGATGTTTTCGAGCTGGCGGTGGACGGCCAGATCGATCTGGCGGGCCGAGCTCGCCTGAACGTCGCAGTGGCCTCGGCCGCCGCGCGGGCACGCAGCCTGCGCACGGACCTTGGCGGCCTGCGCCTCGCGCCCACCGCCGATGACATTGCTGCACTGCGGGCCGACGGCTACCTTGCTGAACTGATCACCGAACTGCGGGCCGGCGGCGACGCTACCGATCCAACCGAGGCCGAACGCGCGCGCGATGCGCTGGCCCTGCTGACGGCTGTCCTGTCAGAGCGGGCTGCAGCGCCCACCCTGGCCGTGGTCGCGGGAGCCACCGCATGAGGTTGCAACGCCTGCGGGTGACCGAACTCCGCCAGTTCCGCCAGCCCTTCGAACTTTCCGGGCTGGACCCGGGCCTGAACCTCTTCACCGGCCCGAACGAGTCCGGCAAGAGCACCCTGGTGCGAGCGATCCGGGCTGCTTTCGTGGAACGTCACCGGTCCACCAGCGTGGAGGACCTGAGGCCCTACGGCGACTCGGCCGCCACACCCAGCATCGAGCTCGACTTCATGATCGACGGTGAGCTGCACCGGCTGAGCAAGAGCTTTCTGCAGAAGAAGCGTTGCGAGCTACTGATCGGTGCCACCGGCGCCCGCCGCCTGGAGGGCGTCGAGGCCGAGGACCACCTCGCCGAGCGCCTGGGCTACCAGTTCGCCCAGAAGGGCGGGACACGCCTCGACCTGCTCGGCGTCCCCGGCCTGCTCTGGATCGAACAGGGCAGCGCCCAACACCTGCGCGAAGCGGTGCAGTGGGCCAGCGCGCACCTGCGCGGTGCACTTGAGGGGGCATCCGCCACCGACGATGCCACCGGCGACCTCGCCGCCACAGGCGGTGATGCCGTCATCGAGGCCGTCCGCCAGCGCCGCGACGACCTGCTTACCAAAGCGGGCAAGCCGCGCCATGCCTACCAGGCGGCCGGCGAGGCCGTCGACGAACTCGACCGCCAGATCACCGACCTCGAGGCCCAGATCCAGACCTACCGCCACCAGGTCGACCGCCTCGCCCAGTTGCGAGAGACCCACGCCACCGACGAATCGACCACGCCCTGGGCAGCGTTGCGTACGGAGCAGGCCAAGGCGGAGGAAGCCTTGAGCGCTGTCAAGACGCTGGGTGCTGAGCTGACCCGCGAGCGCGACAACCTCCAGCAGCGCAATGGCCTGCGGGAACTGCTGATTGATCGCCTGCAGCGCCACGCAGCCGACAAGCAGGCGCTGATCCAGCGTGAGCAGGCGCTCACTGCCACGGTACAGAAGCACGATGGCCTGCAGGAGCGCACGCGCGCGTTTCAGCTCGAACGCGACCAGGCCCAGCAGCGGCTGAGCGCAGCGCGGGCCGCCTGCACCCTCGCCCGCCAGGAGGAGAGCCGCCGGGTCCTCAGCCGACAACGCACCGAAGCCCAGGAACGTGGCCAGGAACTGTTGGCCAAGCTCACCCAGGCCCGTGCCCAAGAGGAGCGAGCCGCCGCGTTGCGCCGGGAGGCCACCCTGCTGCGGATCGAGCCGACCGACCTGGCCCGGCTGCGCGAGCAGCACCAGGGGCTGCTGAAGCTCGCGATCGAGCAGCAGGCGGTGGCCACCCGGCTGCGTTTCGAGTTGATGCCGGGCGCGACCCTGGCACTGGGCGCCGAGGCGCTGGCCGGCGGCGGCGAACGGCTGCTGCTCGAGCCGACGACGCTGGCGATTCCTGGGGTCGGCGAACTCCAGATCAGCCCAGGCGGCAGCGATCTCGCCGAACTGGTCCAGCGCCGTGCCGAACTCGAGCAAGCCCACCGCGCCCTGCTGCAGCGGCTCGGCCTGCCGGACATGGCCGCGGCGGAAGCCCGTGCCCAGAGCCATGCCGGCGCGGTGGCCGATGCGGCGTCGGCGGTCAAGGCGGTGGAGTTGCTGGCCCCCAAGGGCCTCGCGGCGCTACAGGCCGAGCTGGACCAGGTGCAAGCCCGTGAGCGTGAAGCGGCGGCCGGGCTGGAGCAGCTTGCGTTGCTGCTTGCACCAGTAGTCGCCTCGGCGCCCGAATCGAACTTGCCAACGGCACTCACCCTGGCAGAGGCCGAACTCGCGCTGGAGGCCGCCCAGGCGCAGGCCGACGCGATCGGCGCCCAGCTCCAGGCGGCCCAGGCCGCGCTGACGGCAGTGGTCGGCCAGCGGCAGGACGCCCAGCGCGAACGCGATGTCCTCGGGCAGGCCCTGCAGGACCCGGCGCTCCTGGCCGACATCGCGGCCTGGCAGCGGGACCTGGCCGAGTCGCAGGTGCAGACGACGGCCCTCCAGGCGCGCATCGCCGAGCTGGAGGCGCGGTTGCAGCAGGCGCGGCCGGAGATCCTGGCCCAGGACGTCGAGCGGCTGCGCCGAAGCGCCGACGCGGCGCTGGAGACCCAGCGGGCGCGTGCCCTGGAAATCCGGGGCCTCGAAGCGGAGCTGGCCAGCGCCGGCCGGTCGGGTCTGGAAGAACAACTGGCCCTGCGCCAGGCCGAGCAGGTGCTCGCCCGTCGGCGGCTCGAGGAGCTGCGGCGCCAGGCCGTGGCTGCGGACTACCTGCTCGAGCGGCTGCTGAGCCGGCGCCAGGCCCTCACGCGCCGGCTGCAGGCACCTCTGCAGCGGCACCTGGACCGATATCTGCAACTGATGCTGCCGCAGGGTCGGCTGGAGGTGAGCGAGGACCTCGCGCCCGGGGCGCTGGTGCGGCCCGGATCACGTGGCCCGGAATCGGTCGATGTCGACACCCTGAGCTTTGGCGCCCGCGAACAGATGGGGGTGATCAGCCGGCTGGCGTATGCCGACCTGCTGAAGGAAGCCGGGCGTCCGACGCTGATCATTCTGGACGATGCGCTGGTGCACAGCGATGCCCAGCGGCTGGCGCAGATGAAGCGGGCGATCTTCGATGCGTCGCAGCGGCACCAGGTGCTGGTGTTCACGTGCCATCCGCAGGCATGGCGCGACCTCGGCGTGACACCGCGCACCTTGGAGGCCCGCTGAGCAATGAGCACCTCCTGGAGATCCCGTGGATCGATCGCCATGCCGATCGACGAGGAGGTCGAGCCGAGTGGGGAGACGGCTTTGAATGAGCTCGAGACCCACGCAGGCGTGGAGGCCATGCGCGCTTTCCTGGTCGTCCAGGGCGCGAATGCGCTGGCCGAGCGGCTGATCGCGCTCGCCTGGCGGGATCGGGAGGTGTCGCGTGAGCTGTTCCAGTGGCGCCGGCTGACGCCACCGCCGGGGGCGCTCGACGACCTGCGTACGCTGGTCGACGACATCATCGATCCCGGGCGGAACTACATCGCCTGGGGGACGGCCGGGCCCTATGTCGCCCGGGCGGAGGCGGTGGTACCGCTGCTGGCCTCGGTGCGCGCCCGCGATCCGGACGAGGCGGTCGAATTGGGCGAGCACGCGATGCGGACGGCCTGGCGGGTGCTGACCACCCAGGCCGACGATTCCTTCGGGGAGATCGGTGGCTTCATCGGGCGGATCGCCGGGGAGTGGGTGGCGGCGCTGGCAGCCGCGCCGCCCCGGCCGGCGGCCTACGGCGTCCACTACCTGACGCTGCTGCGCGACGCGCCGTTCGACTGCTTCGATCCCGATGCGGCCGAGGCGGCGATGGGGGAACCAGCGAGGGAGGCCTTCCGGCGGGAGCTGGCCTCGCGCTGGCCGTGCGGCACGGGCGGCGCCGGCGGAGGCCACCCGGGTCGACGTCGCCGCCTTGGAAGCCGCGGCGCGTCAGCGCTTGACGGTGCGGCAGCACGCCGAACAGGTGCGCAGGGTCGATCCTGGGCTGACGTACACCCACGGCCAGCTGGAGGCGCACCACCTGCGGCAGTTGGAGGCCCAGCACGATGTCGAAGCACTGCGGGATGCGATGCAAGCCGGGCTCGGCCAGCCTGCGGGCTACCTGCGGATCACCGGCATGCTGGACCGCATGGGCCGGCCAGACGAGGCGCTGGCGTATGCGCGGGCGGGCTGTGCCGTTTTCCTGGACCAGACGCAGCTGTTGGAGGACCTGCTGCAGCGGGTCGAGCGGCCTGGAGGCGTGGCGTCGGGCGCAACCACCGCAGGTGGTGATGGAGGCACGGGCGCCGGCGCGGCGCAGTTCAGCACGGAGTCCCTCGCGATCCGGCGCCGGCTGTTCGAGCTGGATCCCGGCGTGGACCGGTACCGCAGCCTGCTCGCGGCCCAGGTGGCGATGGGCGGTGATGCGCTGTCTCTGCGCGACAACCTCATGCGGTGGTTGCAGGCGCGAGAACAGGAGGGGGTGCAGTCCCGCCCAGGGCGTGGACCGGACGTGGGCTTGCGGGCGCAGATCCTGTGCACCGAGGAACGCTGGGTGGAACTGTTGGACTCGCTGCGGCCGCCGGCGCGCTGCAGCGCAGGCGGGCGACTCGGCATTGCCCGGTCCTTGCCGCCGGAGTTCGCCGAGCAGCGGGTAGCGCTGCTGGTGGGCGTGCTCGATGACCAGCTGCTCACGGCCAAGAGCCCCTACCGCAGCGAATTGGCGCTGGTGCGCGAGATCGCCGGCCTGCTCGGATCGATGGAGCGGCGGCGCTGGATCGACAGTCTTCGGAAGCGCTATGCCGCGAAGAGAAACTTCGTCGCGGGCTTGGCGGGGTGTGGTGAATGAAGCCCTGCCGGAACGACGGGGGGCTCACCGGCCGATGCCTGCCTGGGAGAATGGCAACGGGTCGCAGGGGACGAGGATGTTGATCACGGATGCGCGGGACTATCTGGACGAAAAGGGTGCGCTCGCGCCGCTCAAGGGGGCGGCGCTCCAGCTGGCGGAGTTCCACGGCGCCGTGATCAGCTGGGCGACCGACTACGAGGAAATCGGACTGCCCAAGCCGCCCTGCCCCAGGTGCAAATCCGAGATCCAGATCACCCGGGGGCTCGACGATGCGATCGTCTGGCGCTGCCTGGGGTGCTCCCATGAGGGGCGGATCTCCCACTGGCAGGGGACGCTGTGGGACATGGCCGATCGGCCGGAACGAACCGAGTGAGCGGAATCCGGACGGCCACACGCCAGATGCCCCCCCGTGCGCGATGAACCCGATCCCTGGCAGGCCGAAGCGGACGCCGCGGAGTTCGCGGCATCCGACCACGATGTCGCGTTCTCAGCGCTGCTGCCGGCCGAGCTTGCTCACCACGGCGCGATCGCCGATGCGGATCCTGCGTTCGAAGCGGAGTTCTTCGACTGGCTCGAATCCCTGAGCAAAGATGCCGTCGTGCTGCTGGTGCTCGAGCAATGCTGCGCCGAAGGCGTGCTGTTGCCGCCCGACATGCGCGGCGCGCGCATCATGTCGGCGCCCTGGGATGCCGTCGCGAAACTCGACCTTTTCCTGAGCACGGCCAGCGCGCACGTGATCGCGCACATGGCCCTCACCGTGTTCTGGCTGGTTCGAGCAGAACGTGCCCGTCGACGGGGTCCCCCCGACTGGTCGCCGCGGGCTGAGCTGCCAGCCGTCGTGGAGGAACGTGCGTTCTTTCGGCCGTCGCGGGTGAGGTTTCGTCGATACGGAGGGTGAGCTCGGGCGCTCGGTTGTCCGGGCTTCGCAGGATCATGCGGCATCGAGCCGCTGCTGGATCGCCAGCAGACTCGCGAGCGCCGGTGCGGCGATGCCCACATGCGGCGAGCCCGGCACGGCCGGCTGTCGCGGGTTGATCCGCACCAGCACGGCCAGGCGATCGATGATCGCCTGGTGGCTGAAATGCCGCACCGAGGGGACATCGGTGCCGGCCCCGATTTCGAGGACCACGAGCCGCTGCACGCCGGACAGCCAGGCTTGAAGGCGGGCCTGCTGCCGTTGCGCGCGGTCCTCGATCCAGGCGGGGTCGCCGAACATCAGGATGTTCGGGCGGGCCAGCGCCCCGCAGCGTGGGCAGCTGGGCGGATCGTTCAGCAGCCGGCAACTTTCGAGGTCGACCACCGGGGTGAAGCCGTCGGCAGGCCAGATGTCCTCGCTGCAGGGTCGCGTGCACTGGAGGTGGTGGATCGAGCCATGGCACTCGGCCACGACGGCTTCGCCGAAGCCCGCGCGCTGGAACTGTCCGTCGACGTTGGACGTGAAGACGAACGCACCGTTCAGCATGCGCTCGCCCCAGGCACGCAGGAGGCTGAAACCGCTGTGCGGGACGGTTCGACGGTACAGCTCGAGCCGGTGGCCATAGAAACCCCAGGCCAGGCCCGGGTCGCGCACGAAGGTTCGAGGACTGGCCACCTCCTGGAAGTTCAAGCCGTGCCGACCGAGCGCCGGGTAGGCTTTCCAGAAGCCTTCCGTTCCGCGGAAGTCGGGCAGACCGGAGTCCACACCGATGCCCGCACCTGCGGCGATGAGCAGGGCATCGGCGTGGGCGATGAGGTCGGCTGCCGCATCGATGGCATGCGCTTGCTGCGCAAGCGGGACGAAACTCCCGGTCGACGGGGGTGGTTGTTTCATTGCTGACGTGACGACGGTGGTGCGCGAGGGCCGGCGCTCGATTGTTACCAGTCCCGGTTGACCGTCCAGGTTCAGCGACGAGCGCGGGGGATTCCGGCGCCAAAGCATTGGACAAAGCCCCCGTCACTGGCCGAGGGGTCGATCTGAGCTACAAGGTTGGGGTCGTTCGCCCAACTCCGATGCGCCAGAGCAAAACATGCCTCACAAGACCTCAGCACTCATGGCCGGTCTGCTGGTCGGTGTGTCATTGCACGCCGCGGCCGGAGACACCAATCCGCTGGCCGCGGAGCGCTGGAAGACCCGTCCCCTGGTGGTGGTGGTGCCTGCACCTGGGGATCCGGTGCTCACGGCAATGCAGGCCGAATTGAGCCGCGACGCGATGCGTGCCGGCTTCGAGGAACGCGAGATGGTCCTCTACACCGTGGTGGCGGGCCAGGGCCGCCGCGGCGAGCGGGCGCTTTCGGAGGGAGAGACCCGTGCGCTTCTTAAGGCGCTGGGCGCCGGCGAATCGCATGGCGCGTCGACCTACCTGGTGGGAAAGGACGGCGAGGTCAAGCTCCGGGAGCGAGGTGGCGTCACGCTGGAGAGGCTCTTCGTGCTGATCGACGGGATGCCGATGAGACGGCGGTGAGGATCCGCGAGCCCCGGGAGAGGCCCGTTCGAACCTGACCGGACCCATGGCAGCTGGCCAGGTTCTCGCGCGCTCGCTGCCGGCAGTTCGGACGCGGGCGGAGACCGTAGCCACAGGTCCCGCACCAGGCCCGCGGTGCCTATCATTGCGAACCCGAGTCCACAATTCCTGTCCGCCCTCATGCTCGTCAGCAACCTGGAAACCGCACCTGGCCACCGAATCACCGCCCATTTGGGCATCGTCCAGGGCAGCACGGTGCGCGCCAAGCACGCTGGCAAGGACATCCTGGCGGGACTGAAGAACATCGTCGGCGGTGAGCTCAAGGCCTACACCGACCTGATGCAGGAGGCACGTGCCGAGGCCATGGAACGGATGACCGCCGAAGCACGTGCGATCGGCGCCAACGCGGTGCTGAACGTTCGCTTCGTCACCACCAGCATCACGATGGGTGCCGCCGAGATCCTGGCATATGGCTCGGCCGTTACCGTCGAGCCGGTGTGAGTGGCCATGAGTTCGAGCTTCTGGGCTGAGACCCTCAACCTGTGGCTCCCGCTGAGCCTGTTGGTGGTGGGCTATGGTGTCGGCCGCCTGCAGGAGCGGCGCCATTTCCGCAGCATCCGCCAACGTGAAACCGAGCTGAAGCATGTGTTGGCGCTGAGCACACGTTATGTGCCCGACGGCGTGCACGCGAGGGATGCGCGTCTAGTGAGCGGTGGAGTGGTCATCTCGTCCGACTACTTCAAGACCTTCGTCGCCGGATTCCGGGCCTTCTTCGGCGGACGCTTTCGTGGCTACGAAACCCTGCTGGAGCGCGCGCGCCGAGAAGCATTACTGCGCCTGAAGGAAGACGCCCGAGCCGCGGGCAGCACACTGGTGATCGGCGTGCGCTTCCAGACCACGAAGATCGCAGGCTCTTCGACACCCTCGGTCGAGGTGCTGGCCTTCGGCACAGCGCTGCTGCAGGTCGGCTGAGCCCGCCCAGCGGCAGCACCCCGAGGCGATCGACGCCTGCCATGACGCCACCGCGCCTGGAGAATCGGCTGCCGCCGGAGGACCTGCTCGAGCGCGACGAGCACCCCTTGCGCGAACTGGCCTGGCTGCTGGGCGCCAGCCTGGCGGCGCTGGCCCTGGTGGTGTTCTTGGCTGGCTTCGCCGCGCGCTGGGTGGCGCCACGCGTGCCCTTCGAGCACGAACTGGCGCTCGCCGAGCGTCTGTTCGACGACTTGCAGCCGCCCTCCTCCGCCAATGCCGCTGCGCGCGAGCGGCGCGCGGCGCTGCAGGCACTGGCCGACCGCGTGGCGGCCGTGATGGCACTGCCGCCCGGCATGCGCGTGCTCGTCACGGACGAACCAACGGCGGCAGTGAACGCCTACGCCACCGTGGGCGGGCGCATCCGCGTGTTCCATGGCCTGCTGAACCAGTTGCCCAGCGAGGAAGCGCTGGCCGCGTTGCTGGCGCACGAAATCGCGCACGTGAAGCACCGCCACGTGGCCGCAGCGCTGGGCCACGGCCTGGCGGTGTCACTGGTGCTGTCGGTGGTGTCGCCCGAGGGCGCGGCGCAGGCCGCACAGGGGCTGCTGGGCAGTGCAGCGCAACTGGGACTGCTGGGCTACTCCCGTGACGCCGAGCGCCAGGCCGACGCCGAGGCGCTGGCTGCGAGTCTGGCGCTGTACGGCCACGGCGGTGGCGTGGCCGCGCTGTTTGCCGTGCTGCCGCAGCCCGACACACCCGCTGGTACGGTCTGGATGCGCAGCCACCCGGACACCGTCGAGCGCCTGGCGCTTCTGCAAGCCAAAGCCGCCGAGCAAGGTGCGGCGATGCGGGGGGCGACGACCCCGCTGCCTCCTGCGCTGCGCGGCCTGAAACCCGCGGCCGGACGTCGGCAGTAGGGGGTGACTGGGCAGTGGGCCTCACGCCCGGAACGCATGTTCGTTGAAACTCAGCATGCGCTTTACCCGCTGAGCGTCCTCCGAGGTGCCCGTGGCCATGGTGGAGATGCGTTCATCGAGCCGGTCACTGGTTCCTAGGCGCTCCGCGGCCGCACGGGCATGCTTCCAAGCCGGGAAGACGCGGTCGCTCCTGTGGTCAGGCGTCTGTCCCTGCGCGATCCAGTGCAGTGCCAGCAAAGACACCTCGACGGCGCACTCCGGGCAACTCGCGATCATCCCGGTCGAGGTGGGCACGCGCAGCTAGATCGTGCTCGGCACGGGCAACCCGCAGTCCTTCGAGTCCTGCTCGAATGGCGCCGGGCGGGTGATGAGCCGCGGCAAGGCGAAGCGGCGTTTCTCGCTGGAAGACCAACTGGAGGCGACCGCCAGTGTCGAGTGACGAAAGGACTACAGGGGCATCGACACGGTGATGTAAGCCCAGCGAGACCTGATGGAGGTGGTGCACACGCTCAAGCAGGTGGTGTGCGTGACGGGCTGAGCGCTGCCGGCGGTGATCACCGCCAGGAGGCCCCGACGCACCGTCGGGGCTTCTATCTCCGGTTGTCGCTTCGCCGGAGTTGGTCGTCGGTTTGACCGGCCTGCAGCCGGCGGCGCACGCTACAGGTCGACTTCCGCCACCAGTGGACAGTGGTCCGATATCGCCAGGAGCGGCTCGGGGTTCTGTGGAGGCCGGGCCGACAGCGATCGGCCGAAATTCCCGATCGGCACCTTGGTCGTTGACAGAACCGCCTTGGCCAGTTCGTCAGAGACCAGGATGTGGTCGAGCCCGATCGGGTTGCGGCAGCCGAGGCCGGTCCGGTCGGTCAGCACCCTTCGTTCGTCCGTGTTCAATACCTGGGTCTTGGCCCGGTCGCATGCTGCTGTGAGTTCGGCCGACCCAGTGCAGGTTGGCGACAGCAGTACGAGCGTCGACGCGGGCGGTTGCGCATCGTTGACCTCGGCCAGCAGGTTGCGCGTCGCGACACCCGGCGGGCGGGGTTTGGCGAGGTCGGTGCTGCCGTCGCTGCGCACCGGCTCGGCGCCGGCGACCCGGGCCGATTCGTGGGAGAGGTTGCGGTTGAAGTCGCCGAGCACGACGACATGGTCGACGCCCTTGGGCAAGTCCTCGAGGATTGCCTCGAGCGGGGCCACCTGCTGCTGAAGCACCGGGCACGGATCGGCGGGCCCGGTGTTGCCGTCGAGGCGTCCACGGCCTCGGTCCAGCGGTGAAACGCAGGCCGATTTCAAGTGCAATGTGAAAAAGCGGACTGTTCGGCCGGCCACCTTCAAGGTGACGGCGAAGCCCGGGCGAACCTGGTCCTTCGGCGCCAGCTGTGGCAGCGAGAGCTCCCGGAAGTCCTGGCAGGCACCGACCGCGGGCCCGAGCGACTTCTTCCAGGCGAAGGCGAGCCGCTGAATCTTGTACCTTGGCTCGAAGGAGCAGACCTCGTAGTCGCCGGCAGCCGGCCCGAGCGCTTCACGCACGGCCGCCGCGCCCGAAACCTCCTGAAACGCAATCACGTCGGGTTTGACGACATCGCTCAGCAACTTCGCGATCTGCTCGTTGCGCTTGGCCCAGGCCGCCGGGGTGACGGCGATGCCGGCCCGGGACGGGGATCGGTAGACGCCGCAAGGCGGCATGACCGCCAGGTCGACGCCCTGGAGTTGCGGGCGGCTTTCGTCGATCTCCCAGCCGATCTGGGCGCCGGGTGTCTGTGCGGGGACAACTGACCAGATGCCGGACGCAGAGTCCTTGGCGTAGCTCTTGCCGCATTGGGTGATCCATGGGCCGAGCTCGGCCTGCGAGACATGCCAGCCGAGATTCCAGGTGGCGACGCGCACGGTTGTTGCGCTAGCCTGGGCAGGGATGGCGATGGCCACCACGACGCAGGCGCCGCCGAGGACGTTACGGGGAAAGCTGTGATGCATCGGCTGGGAGGAGAGCTTCGGTTGCCGGCATTGTGGCCATGCGCTGATGCCTTGGCCGAAGCCGGGATGCTGCAGTGCACCGGGTCATACCCCCTTCGACCCCCTCAACGGAGGGAGATGCCCGGCGCGTGTGGCGTTTTACCTTGTAGCCATGGCCGATTTGATCGCCCCCGACGCTCACGACGACGACTGGACCACCCGATTCATTCAGGAAATCGAGCAGTGGGTCCGGGAGCGATATCTGCTCGAGGTGGTCAGCACGGGAGTGGCCGCGCCGAGGGCCTCTGCTGAACCCCTTGCTTGGCAGTCCGGCCGCTTGACTTGGCTGCCCCGCTGACCGACCGGGGCATCCTCACCGAGGCTCACGGCGGGTGTGCAGCGGTTGCCGTCATTCGAGCGCGACCGTCCAAAGGCAGATCAAGTCGCTGAAGCGGACTTTTCTCGCTTCACTAGACGCGACCCCGAGCTCGTGCCGACGCTACGGCTCAGCCATGGGAGGATCAGTACAGGCCCTCGAGCTCGGGACGTGACTCCTGCAGCGTGGCGTAGAGCAGATCGTCTTGCGACGGCGGGAACAGCGCCGCATCATCGAGCCGCGTTTCAGGGAGCTTGTCGCCGAGCCATATCTTGGCCACGACCATGGGCTCGCCCGAGTCGGAGCTAGAGGCCGATGGCTTACATGCGCGCTTCATCCGGGAGCATCCGAGCGCCCCGATGGTCGACCAGGCGGAGAAGTCGCGTTCGGCCTATGCGGCGAAGCGGCTGCGCTCGGCGGTTCCGGCAGGGCTGCGGCTGGACGTGGTCCAGTACATCACCGGGGACATCCAGACCTTGGAGAAGATCGGGGCCCAGGGGCGTCAAGCCATCGTGGCGGAGACCACGACGCTCCGAAGCCGGTGGCTCGACTTCAACGACCCGGGAAAGCGGTACACCCTGGCCTCGCTGCCGGGCGATTTCTCGGGACTGCAGCTTGTGGTTATGACGTACACAGGGCTGCGGCAGATGGATCCGAGCCTGGATGCAAGCATCGATTCCTCTGCGGAGTTCGAGATCGCCTCAAGGGGCACCCGTGCACAAACCTGATCAGCTCGGCGGAGCTGACGGGCCCTTGTGTCGAGAGCATCACTAGTGCGGCACCGAGTAGACGAGGACGGGGACGGCCCTCTGATAGGTCAGTTTGTCAGATCCGGATCCGCGAGGATTAGGCCTGCTGATTAAGGCGCGCGATACGCTGCTCCATCGGCGGGTGGCTGGAAAACAGCGCCATCATGCCGTTGGGGCGGGCGCTGATGCCCATGGCCTGCATGGCCTTGGGCATCTCGCCCGGCTCCAGTCCGCCAAGGCGGGCCAAGGCGTTGATCATCGGCTGCTTGCGGCCCATCAGGGTGGCGGCGTCCGCGTCGGCGCGGAATTCGCGCTGTCGCGAGAACCAGGCGACGATGATGGCAGCCAGCACACCCAGCAGGATGTCGAGCACGACGGTCGTGACGTAGTAGCCGATGCCTGGACCGTCGTTCGTGTTGCGCAGCACCACCTTGTCGACAAAGTAGCCGATCACCCGAGAAAGGAAAACCACGAAGGTGTTCATCACGCCCTGGATCAAGGCCATGGTCACCATGTCGCCATTGGCGACGTGGGCCACCTCGTGGCCGATGACGGCCTCGACCTCTTCCTTGGTCATCGACTGCAGCAAGCCGCTGGACACCGCCACAAGCGCCGAGTTCTTGAACGCACCAGTGGCGAAGGCGTTGGGCGCACCTTCATAGATTCCGATCTCGGGCGTCTGGATACCGGCCTTCTGCGAAAAGCGCTCGACCGTCTGCACCAGCCAGCGGTGCGTGGGGTCGGGCGAATCGTTGATCAATTGCAGCCGCGTGGTCCACTTGGCCATCGGCTTGCTGATCAGCAGCGAGATGAAGGCGCCGCCGAAGCCCATCACCAGGGCAAAGCCCAGCAACGACGTGAGGTTCAGACCGTTTGCGGTGAGGAAGCGGTTCAGCCCCAGCAGGTGCACCGCCAAGCCGAGCACCAGCATGACGCCGAGGTTGGTGGCAATGAAGAGAGCAATCCGTTTCATGATGGCAGGCGCAGAGCATGCGCCAGTAGGCGTTTCCGTCGCATTCTGAATGGATCATCCCTCGATAAACACCGGCAATCGTCGATCCTAGACTTCGCTTTTTACTGATGACTAGTGTGTGCGAGCGCCTGATGGACCGACTTGCAACGGTTCTGCCGACGCCAAGTTGACCCGCCCAGTCGAGGCCTGTTCCTTGACCTTCCAGTGGCCGTTTTTTTCGCGCGGGGGAAGAAGTGAAGGCAGGAGCCGTTGAACGAAGCAAAGTCGGATCTTGCGTGTCGGCTCCGATCTAAATTGGCCGCCCTCACACTCCAGCTCGCGCTCGGCGCGTGCTCAGCTTTAGTCAACCCGACCGGGAGATGACTCGAAGCTTCGGCGAGATCACCGACGGAATGTTCTGTTCTTCAATAGACTGTGGTACGGACGCTGTATTGAGCTTCGTGCGCGGCAGTTGCCGACTTCCAGCGAGCCGGTCAAATCCTCTTGAAAGCGCACCGAACCCAACTATGGGAATTGACCAGCGTCCTGATAGTGCGTTCAGTCGTCGGCCGAGTCGGTCGATAGCGCAGGCGAGGTGCTCGTACTCGCCCGTCGGTGGATTCGCTGGGCATCCAGGACGACGCCGGGCCCGAACGACCGCCGCTTGGGGCTAAGGAAACTGAGCCGCCTGGGGTTCATTGCGGACACATGAGCCCATGGCAAGGAATGCCCCGGCAACGAGAACTAGTCAGTCTCCGGGGCCCGACCGAAGCATCTCGTGGTGAAGTCCCCAGTGCTCAACCGCCGCAACGAGCACAAACGACTCGCCGTCGTCGACTTGCGCATCGACTTCGGCGAGTTCGACACACAGTCGCAGCAGCTTCAGCCTCAGTTCGGGGTCCTGGATCTCGCCCATCAAACCCGCCAGCGTGCGCTCGTCGACCGGGCAGGCGTCGGCCCACTTCAACTGATCGCTCGACAACAGGTCCTCGCAGAAGGTGTCGAGAAGCGCATGCAGCTCATGCCGGGCCAGGCCCAACCGCTCGTGCACGGCCAGCCGGTCGAGCCACTGGAGTTCGGCGTCACCGATGTCGCCATCGGCGACCACGATCAATGCGAGGATGCGGGCGGCTGCCTGCGGGCTGTTGGTGGGATAGCTGCGCATGATGGGTGCTCCGTGAGTGGCTCGTTCCCGGTTCAGTCGAAAAAGTTGCCCAACCAGGACTTCTTGCGGTGGCCGTGCGCACCACGGCCATGCTCGAAATCTGAGTCGACGAACCCGGGCTGAGAGCGGGTGCCCTCGCTGCCGGCCGAGGTCGTGGCCGGGGCCATCGTTGCCGAGCGCTCGATCAGCTTGTCGAGTTCGCCCCGGTCAAGCCACACGCCCCGGCATTGCGGGCAGTAGTCGATCTCGACGCCCTGGCGATCGCTCATGACGAGCGCGGTGTCGGTGCAGGTCGGGCACTTCATTGTGAATTCCTGGTGAGTGTCAATCTTCGGAACGGCAGAATCCGAACAAACTGATGAACGGGTTGAGGACCGAGACATGCAGGCCGGCGGTGACCAAGCCTGCTGTCGTGGCTCTTCAGCGCTCGACGCCGTTGAGGCGCTGGCGCATGCGACGAGAGTCGCTCCCGCGCCGCCACATGCGCATGAGGAACCGAGCTGCTCTGGCCAGCGCGTTGTCCAGCGCGGTGCGCCAGTCGCTGGCCACGGAGGCGACGACCACCGATCCGGCTCCGTCCGTCCGGATTTCCACCTGGCAACGCTTGTCGACGCCGCCCCGAGGGCCATTCACGTCCGTCATCTGCACTTCGGCGCGCGGCACCAGCCAACCCAGACGTCGCAGCACGAAGCGAACGCGGCGCTCGGTCAGGTCACGCAGTTCGGTGGCCTGGGGGTGGCGGGACTTGAAGAGCACTTGCATCACGGATCTCCATCGGTTGCTGGACAGGTCGAATCTGGGGCCATCACCGGCTCTGCAGAAGCAGAGCTGGAGGAACTCCAACATCGGAAAAGCCTGAACGCAGCACATTGGTTCTGCCCCAGACTGCTGGGTTTGGTGGCAGTGGCGCGCAGACGTCGCAACGCGCGCCCCGTCCTGCCATGTCTCATGTGGAGAAACGCCATGCCCAATGCTCGAACCGCGAACGCCGTCCGCCTGGAGTTCGCTGTGGACTCGCTGGTCCGGTCCAACCTCTCGGGAGCCGCCTTCACCGGCGAGTGGCTCTGGGTGGCCGGCGACGAAGCCTGCGGCCTGGACCGCCTGCGCCGGCTCGACCCCGTGGGACGCGAGGCCTTGCGCTTCGGTGAGGTACGTGACTTTCCGCTGGCCGACCTGCTGGATCTGCCAGGCGCGGCCGACGAAGAGGCCGATCTCGAAGTCATGGCCGTTGCCGATGGGCTTCTGTGGGTGGTGGGATCGCACGGCTTGAAGCGCAAGAACGCCAAGCCCGACCGCAGCCACGCCGACAACGGCAGGCGGCTGGCCAAGGTGGCGCTGGACGGCAACCGACGCCTGCTGGCCTGCCTGCCGATCGAGCCGGACGCCCAGGGCTCGCCTTGCCTGGTGCGGCGTGCCCAGGATGGCCGCAAGGCACTGCGCCTGAAGGGGGACGCCCAGTCCAACCTGCTCACCCGAGCCCTGGCTGACGACCCCCACTTCGGCGCCTACATGGCCATTCCTGGCAAAGACAATGGTTTCGACATCGAGGGCCTGGCCGTGGACGGCCGCCGGCTGCTGCTGGGCCTTCGCGGCCCGGTGCTGCGGGGCTGGTCGGCGCTGCTCGAGATCCAGGTCGAGGCCCGCGCCGACGACTTGCGTTTGGTACCGCTGGACGACAGCGGCACGCTGATCCGCAAGCACTTCCTGCAGCTCGACGGCCTGGGCATCCGGGACCTGCACTTCTCGGGCGACGACCTGTTCATCCTGGCCGGCCCGACGATGGTGCTGAACGGTGACATCCGCGTCTTCAAGTGGCCCGGCGCCCGGCCTTCGCTGGCTGCCAACCGTGAATCCGTTCGCTTCGAAGAGGCCTTGACCGAGTCGGTGCCCCTGCCGCACGCGCGCGGCGTCAACCGGGCAGAGGCGATCTGCCAGTTGCCACCGGCGCTGTCGGGCGGCAAGACGAACTGGCTGGTCCTGTACGACGCACCAGGCCCCGAGCGCCGGGACGGCGAACACGCCGTGTTCGGTGACCTGCTGCGCCGCGACTGAGCGCAGTCTTCGCCTGATGCATAGCTCTGCCATGTCGGGTGTGCACCGCATCGATCCTGCGGCGCCGCTGCAGTTCCTCATCAACGCTGCCGCCGGCCGCAGCGATGCGGACACGAAGCGCGAAAACATCGAGGCGGTGCTGCAGGCCGAGGGTCGCCGCGGGGACCTGCACTTCTGCGCGCCGCAGGAGCTGGCTCGGGTGGCGCACGAGAAGGCGCAACGGGCGTTGTCGACCCACACCGCCGTGGTGGCGGTAGGCGGAGACGGCACGCTGAACACGGTGGCGCAGGCCGCACACGCCACGGGCTGCGCCATGGGCGTGGTGCCCCAGGGCACCTTCAACTACTTCGCACGCACGCACGGCATTCCTGTCGACCCGACCGAAGCAGTCAGGGCGCTGCTGCGATCGACGCCCGTCCCTGTACAGGTGGCGGGTGTCAACGACCGCCTGTTCCTCGTCAACGCCAGCCTCGGGCTCTACCCGGAGCTGCTGGAAGACCGCGAGGCCTACAAGGCCCGCTTCGGGCGCAGCCGCTGGGTGGCGTTAGTGGCGGCCTGCGCGACGCTGCTGCGCGCGCAGCGCAAGCTTCGCGTGCACATCGAGCTGGGTGGCACGGTGCGCGACGTGCAGACTTTGACGCTCTTCGTCGGCAACAACCGGCTGCAACTGCAGCAGTTCGGTGCCGAGCCTGAGGACACCGTCGCCGGCACTCCCGGCGACGGCAGCATGGCTGCCGTGATGCTGCGGCCCATAGGCACACTGCCGATGGTCGGGCTGATGCTGCACGGGGCGATGGGCCGCCTCGGCGAGGCCGCCGGGGTGGAACGCTTCGAGTTCCAGCGCATGGTGGTCGACCCGACGCTGCCACAAGGGCACCGCGGGGTGAAGGTAGCGTTCGACGGCGAGGTGGCGACACTGCGCGCACCGCTGGACTTCCGTGTGCTCGCCGAGCCGCTGTATCTGCTGGCTCCGCCGCGCAGGGAGACCGGCGGATGACCGTCCTGTTGCAAGTCTCCGACCCGCACTTCGGCACCGAGCGGCCGACCGTCGTCGACGCGCTGACCGCATTGGCAAGCCAGCAGCGACCCGATCTTGTGGTGCTGTCCGGCGATATCACGCAGCGGGCCCGACCGGCGCAGTTCCGCGCCGCCCGTGCCTTCACGGACCGCCTGAGCGCGCCCGTGCTGGCCGTGCCGGGCAACCACGACATCCCGCTGTTCGACCTGTGGACGCGCCTGCGGCGCCCCTATGCGCACTACACAGCCGCTTTCGGCGCCGACCTCGAACCGGTGTACCGCTCGCCGGAGTTGCTGGTGGCGGGCGTGAACACCACGCGTGCCTGGCGCCACAAGGATGGGGAGATCTCCCCGCCGCAGATCGAGCGCGTGGCTAAACTCTTCGCAAGTGCCGCGACGACGCAGTTGCGGGTGGTAGTGATCCACCAGCCGATCGCCGTGACGCGCGAAGACGACCTGACCAACCGTCTGCACGGGCATGACGCCGCGCTGCAGCGCTGGGCCACCGCCGGTGCCGACCTCGTCATGGGCGGCCATATCCACCTGCCGTACGTCATGGCACTGAAGGACCTGACGCGGCCGATGTGGGCGGTGCAGGCCGGCACGGCAGTCTCGACCCGGGTCCGACCGGGCGTTCCCAACTCGGTCAACCTGCTGCGCTGGGGCCAAGTCTCGACACCGGGCCGCTGCCAGATCGAGCAGTGGGACTATGCCGATGAAGCCGGTGCATTCATCGTCACCACGGTGAGCGAGGTCAGGCCAGTCAGGGCAGGCGCCCAAGACTGAACGCCGGCGACATGCCCGGAACTCGGTGCCTCGTGCAGATGGGGCATCCCTGTGCGCGGGTCGGAGATGGCGTGGACCTTGCCCGCCTGGTCGCCATGGCCAGGTGTTGGCGGGCGAGTGCTCCCGCGTCAGCATGGGAAGATTCCTCGATGAACACGAGGAGGACGTTCCGATGCTGATCAACTGCGTGGCCTACCAGGACGGCCGCAAGCTCGCCGACATTCCGGTGGAGGACATCGACGGATGGCTGCTCAAGCCGAACTGCTTCGTCTGGGTGGCCCTGCGTGACGCGACCGACGAAGAACTGCGCCAGATGCAGGAGGAATTCGACCTGCACGAGTTGGCGGTCGAAGATGCGCGGCACGGGCACCAGCGGCCCAAGATCGAGGAGTACGGCGACACGCTGTTCGTCGTGATGAAGCTGCCCGAGATGCGCGACGGCGAGCTGGACAGCGGCGAGGTGGCGATCTTCGTCGGCCAGAACTTCGTGCTCTCGGTGCGCAACAACAGCCAGCAGGGCTTTCTGGGGGTGCGCGAACGCTGCGAGCGCGAACCCGATCACCTGAAGCAAGGCGCTGGCTTCGTGCTCTACGCCTTGATGGACGCCGTGGTCGACCGCTACTTCCCGGTCCTGGACTCCTTGGAGACCGATCTGGAGAAGATCGAGAGCCAGATCTTCGAGCGCGGTGCGGCCAAGTGGAACATCCAGCGGCTGTACGAACTGAAGCGCCGAGCTACCGTATTGCGTCATGTGGTCGCACCCTTGCTGGAGGTGGCGGGCAAGCTTCACGGTGGGCGCGTGCCGGCCGTGTGCGCGCGCAGCCAGGAGTACTTCCGAGACGTGCACGACCATCTGGCGCGCATCAGTGGGGCCATCGAAGGCATCCGCGAGACGATCGCCACCGCGATCCAGGTCAACCTGTCGATGGTGACGATCGAGGAGTCCGAGACCACCAAGCGGCTGGCGGCCTATGCCGCCATCTTCGCGGTGTCGACGGCGCTGGCCGGGATCTGGGGCATGAACTTCGAGAACATGCCCGAACTGAAGTGGAAATACGGCTACCTGATGGCCCTGGGCGCCATCACGGGTGCGGCGGGGATCCTGTTCTGGCGGTTCAGACGCGCAGGCTGGCTGTGATGTGAGCGAAGTCGCGAGCCCGACCCAGGTGCACCGCTGTGCCGCTATGGGCTCGTCGGTCCACTTCCTTCGCCAACCTGCCGAGCCATGGCCCGATTCGCCGCCTCCGCCTGGTCCGGCGCGAACATCGCATGGCCGCGCCTGCCGCGCCAGTCGCCCAGGAACAGCAGGATGGGCGCCGCGATGAAGACCGACGAGGCCGCCGCGATGGCGATGCCGAAGGCCATCGGCACCGCGAAGCTGGCCACCGCCGAGCCGCCCCACAGCGCCAGGGGCAGCACCGCCAGGAAGGCCGTGATCGAGGTGTAGAGGCTGCGCGTCAACGTCTGGTTGATCGACAGGTCGATGACCTCGCGCAGGGGACGCTTTCGCAGGCTGCGCAGGTTCTCGCGCATGCGGTCGTAGACCACCACCTTGTCGTTCACCGAGTAGCCCACCAGCGTCAGCAGCGCGGCGATGGCCGTGAGGCTGAAGTCGAGGCCGGTGATCGCGAAGACGCCCAGCGTCAGCACCACATCGAGCGCCAATGTCAGGATGGCGCCCACCGCGAACGGCCACTCGAAGCGCACCCAGATGTAGACCAGCATCGCCAGCGTCGCCAGGATGACCGCGATCACGCCCGCCTGGGCCAGCTCGCCGCTCACCTTCGGCCCTACCACCTCCGTGCGCTCGAAGCTGTCCTTCGGATCGACCTCCAGCATGGCCGCCTTGAGTTTCTCGACGGCGGCCGTCTGCTGCACCTCGCCGCCTGGCTGCCGCTCCACCCGCACGAGCAGGCGACCTTCATCCCCCATGGTCTGCAGCGACACCTCGCCCAGGCCCAGCCCGTCGAGTTGCGCACGGTAGCGCGACAGGTCGTCGGGCGAAGTCGCAGCCACTTCCATCTGGATGCCACCGCGAAAGTCGATGCCGAAGTTCAGGCCCGGCTTGAACAGCAGCGCCACGCTCCCAAACACCAGCAGCGCCGTCAGACCCAGCCCGGCGAGCCGAGCCTTCATGAACTTGAACTGCGTGCCGTCGGGCACGGGTCTGAAGCCGAAAAGGGGCTTG
The DNA here is from genome assembly GCA_943370175.1 of Hydrogenophaga intermedia. Lineage (GTDB taxonomy): Bacteria > Pseudomonadota > Gammaproteobacteria > Burkholderiales > Burkholderiaceae_C > Ideonella_A > Ideonella_A intermedia_A. Next base: position 56,837 of record CALRPU020000031.1, read on the forward strand.
ATCTGGATGGTCTTCAGCCGGCGGCGCCGCGCGATCGACAGCATCATCACCTTGACCACCGACACCGCGGTGAACATCGAGATCACGATGCCGAGTGCCATGGTGATGGCGAATCCGCGCACCGGCCCCGAGCCGAACCAGAACAGCAGCAGTGTGGCGATCAGCGCGGTGAGGTTGCTGTCCATCACGGTGGCGTAGGCGCGCCGGAAACCGGCGTCGATGGCCAGCAGCGCGGACTTGCCTTTGAGCGTCTCCTCCCGGATGCGCTCGTTGATCAGCACGTTTGCATCCACCGCCAGGCCGATGCCCAGCACGATGCCCGCGATGCCCGGCAGCGTGAGGGTGGCGCCCAGCGCGCTCATGCCCGCGATCGTGAGGATCACATTGAGCGCGAGGGCGACGTTGGCCACCAGCCCCCAGCCGCCGTACAGCACGAACATGAACAGGAACACCAGCACGAAGGCCGCGATGCCAGCGTAGACACCCTTCTGGATGACATCGCTGCCCAGGTCGGCACCGACACTGCGCTCCTCGATGACGGTCAGCTTGGCGGGCAGCGCCCCCGCCCGCAGCAGCGCCGACAGCGTGCCGGCCTCCTGCACCGTGAAGCTGCCGGAGATCTGGCCCGAGCCGCCGGTGATGGGCTCGCGGATCACGGGCGCGCTCAGCACCTTACCGTCGAGCACGATGGCAAAGGGCCGGCCGACGTTGGCCTCCGTGATGGCCGCGAACTCGCGCGCGCCGGTGCGGTCGAAACGGAAGTTGACGACCGGCTCACGTGTCTGCGAGTCGAATCCGGCGCTGGCGTCCGACAGGCGGTCACCGCTCAGGGCGACGCTGTTGCGCACGGGATAGCTGTTGCCCTGGCTGTCTTGCAGGGTGCGGATGCCGTCAGGGCTGGACCCGTCACCCAGCAGGTGGAAGCTCATCTTGGCGGTCGAGCCCAGCAAGGCTCGCAGTTGCGCCGGATCCTGCAGGCCGGGCAGCTGCACCAGGATGCGGTCCGCCCCGACCCGCTGGATCGTCGGTTCGGACACGCCCACCTGGTCAACGCGCTGCCGGATCACCTCCAGGCTTTGCTCGACGGCGCGGCTCATGGACTGGAGCAGGCCTTCTTCGGTGAGCGCGAGTTCGATGCCCTCAGTGCCACGGCGCGTGACTGCCAGGTCCTGCCGAGCCGTGCCGACGGGGTTCGACAAGGTCCTGAGCTGGTCGATAGCGGCGTCCTGCTGCTCCTCCGAACGCAGGGTGATCGTCAGGCCGCGCTCACCTGTCTCGACGCTCCGCCAGGGGATGTCGTCTTCGCGCAGCAGGCGCCGGGCGTCTTCCGCCAGGGTGCGAACCCGCTCGCGGCGAAGTTCGCTGCCGTCGACTTCCAGCACGAGGTGCGACCCGCCTCGCAGGTCCAGGCCGAGGGCGACGGGCTTGTCGGGCAAGGCGCTGGGCCAGCGCTCAAGCACGGAGGCGGGCAGCACGTTCGGCAGCGCGAACAGCAGACCCGCGACGATGATGGCCAGGTACACGGCCACCAGGTACGGTGAGTTCTTCATGAAATGGCCTTGACGGGCGTGCGCAGCCATCTGGCGCGCGCACGCGGGCTTCGGGAAAGCGAGAGGCGCGCAGAAGGTGCGCGCAAGGCGTCAGGCCAGGAGAGGAGGCGCCCGGCTCGGGGGCATGCGATGCCGCGCAGCCGGACGCGGCTCGGTCGCTTCAGGCACTTGTGCATATGAATGCCACTCGACCGTCGGAAGCGCGATTCGGCCCGGCGGAACTGCGCCGTCGGTGTGCACCTCGACGAAGGCGGCTGAGGCTTCGGCAAGCTTCAGCTCGGCCGCGACGGCCGGCAGTTCGCGACGCACCGCGCGGGAGGACAGCGACGATCCGCCATGACGCTGCAGGTGCTGGACGCTTGCGGCCAGCTTGCCGGCCAGCGTTTGCGAGACCACGCCGACCGTGCCGCCCAGTCCGGCGCAGAGCAATGCAGTCCAGGCCAGCAGCGTGACCAGCATCCCTTGCAGGGCGGTGCGAGTTCCCGCTGGGCCGCCCGCTGGGGTGCGCAGGTCGGGCCGCAGGGAAGCGGACTCGACGGAAGCACGGCGGGCGATCGGAGTTTTCACCGGCCGAAATATACGGGCGGTGCAGTGCGGCTTTTCCTGAGCGGGAGTTCTAAATGCTCCGCTTCCTCCGAAGTCCAGTCGGGTGCACATTCAAGCTCGTCACTACTCCTCGACCGACCTGTCATGAACCTCATCGCAAGCCTCTCCACCCTTGCGGTCGCCCACCTCGATCAGGCACTGCGGTCGGTGCACAGGTTGCTCAGCGCGTCGATTCGTCCGCCGCGGTTGGTGCCGATCCCGATCCGAATCGACCGTCCCACGAGCGAGGTGACCGATCGGCCATCCCGTCGCCGCTACTGAGCTACGCGAAGGACGATGCATCCAATCGGTCCGGCAGGGAGTTCAGCGGCACGGCAACCCCGGCACCCCTCTTTCAAGAGTCCAGGCCCATTCCAGAACGGTCATCCACCCATTGAAGAGGACAGTCCACCATGCGCAGCTATCCCTTGAACAGCCCCGAAGCAGCGGCACGCATCGTCTCGCTCGTGCTTATCTCCGACGGCCATGTCTGCAGCTCCGAGTTCGACATCCTCAAGCGCCTGGGCGCCGAACGTGAACTCGGGCTGGATCCCCAGCTGCTGCCGCACATCGTCCACACGTTGTGCGAAGAACTGATGGCCAGCGGGTACGAGATGGGCTCGCTCATGAGCAATGTCGATGACAGCACCTTGGCGTCCGTCATGTCCGAGATCTCGGATCCGGTGCTGCAGAGAAAGGTGCTGCGCCTCTCGCTGGCTGCGGCGCGGGCCGACGGGCACCTGGCCGATGGTGAAACCATGGTCGTGGACGCCGCGCGGCACCACTGGCAACTGGTCGATGGCGAGGAACCGTCGGGCGCGAAGAAGACTGTCCGCCTTCACGGCGCCTGACAGGCGCGAACACCGCCATCAAGGCATCGCCGCGGCCAGAACCTGCATCACCAAGGGGTGGTGCTGCCCGCGGCGCGAGCGGATGGCATGGATCTCCTCCTTCATGCCGTCGCTGCTACCGAGCAGGCGCAGCCCCCGCATCAGACCGACGTCGTCTGCGCCCAGCCGGCTGACTGGAAACACGCCCAGGCCGCGGGCTGCGAAGACGGCGAGAAGCGCGCTGTCCTCGAACTCGCCGACGATGCGAGGCCGCAGCCCCTGCGCCTCGAACCAGTGGTCCAGCGTTGTGCGCAGGGCGGAGTGCCCGGTGGGTAACAGCACAGGAAGTTCGTTCAGGCTTTGAGGAAACCGGTCGCGCTCGGCCTTGCCAACCATACGTGCCGGTCCGTACCACTCGACCGGCGAGTCGACGAGCCGCTCGCTGGTGAGGCGCAGGTTCGGATTGCGGGGCGCCGCCTGCCCTGCAAGAACCAGGTCCAGGTGATGCAGCGCGAGCTCGCTCAGCAGCTGCTCGAACTCGCCTTCGTGGCACACGAGCCGCAGATGCGGCGTGTTCAACACAGGCTCTAGCAGCGCATGGGCCGCCAGCTTGGAGATACCGTCGGAGAAACCGACCGCGAGGCGGGCCACCTTGCCGCTGGCCGCTTCGCGCACCTCGTCAGCGATGCCCTGGCCGAGCTGGAAGATTTCTTCGGCGCGGGCGAAGGCGGCCTGGCCCGCCTCGGTGAGCGCCACACCACGTCCCGAAGGTTTGAGCAGCTGATGGCCGAGCGCCTTCTCCAGTTCGCGCACCTGCGCGCTGATCGTCTGCACGGCCATGTCCAGTCGCTCGGCGGCCCGGGCAAAGCCACCTTCCTTGGTGACGACCCAGAAGTAGTGCAGATGACGGTAGTTCAGCATGTTCTCTCCAATTCGGAAAAATAGAACTATACGTGCGTGTCATTCTGGTTTGTTCGATGGATCTCCGTCCCCACACTCCGACCATCCGATCACACTACCTTCCTCGCACCATGTTCTACTTTCTCACCTGGTTTGCCATCGTTTCGCTGCTTGCCCTGTGGTCCCTGGCCACCTGGGCCTTGCACGCCATTGCGGTCTGGTCTGTCTCCAACGTGGGGGCGCTCTCCGGTGCCGCCTCGGGTGTCGGCAGCATCGCCTTGCCGGATTGGCTGGCACCTTGGGTGCCGACCGAGCTGGTGCAGGCTGTGACCCAGATGGCGGTGGGGCTCGGGCCGCTGGTCGACAGCCTGCTACAGGCTGTTCCCGCGCTGGCCGACGGGTTGACCGTCGTGGCCTGGGTGGTCTGGGCCCTCGGCGGCGTTCTGCTTTTGGTGCTGGGCGCTGCGCTGCACCTGCTGATCTCGCTGTGGCGTCGGCGCAGCGGCGGTGGCTCCGGTCCGAGCACCGGTCCTTCGCTGGCGACGCGCTGATCGCGCAGCCACCAGACCCACTTGTACAACATAAACTCGAAACAGATCCAACGCGTCACCATGGACACCAGCACACTGCTTCTTGCCCTGCTGACCGCCACCCTGGCCGGCGTCACCTTCCACTCCTGGCGCCTGGGCAACGAGAAGCGCGATGTCGCGCTGCTGGGCGTGTTCAGCGGGCTGTGCGGCGTGGGCAGCGCGGGCATTGCGACCCTCTGAAAGACAAGACATGGACTTCCTGCTTCCCTTCCTCACCTCCGACTTCATGGGCAAGCCGGCCTGGGTCTGGCTGGCCTTCGTCGGTATCGTGGTCGCGCTGCTGGCCTTCGACCTGGGCGTGCTGCACAAGGACGACAAGGAGATCGGCGTGCGCGAGAGCCTGTTGCTGTCGGCCGGCTACATCAGCGTGGCGCTGCTCTTCGGCGCCTGGGTGTGGTGGTACCTCGGCGCGCAGAGCGGCATGGACTACTACACCGGCTTCATGATCGAAAAGTCGCTGTCGATGGACAACGTCTTCGTCATCGCGCTCATCTTCACCTTCTTCGCGATCCCGCGTCAGTATCAGCACCGCGTGCTGTTCTGGGGCATCCTGGGCGTGATCGTGCTGCGCGCCATCATGATCGGTCTGGGCGCCACGCTGGTCAGCCAGTTCAGCTGGGTGCTCTACCTGTTCGGTGCCTTCCTGATCTTTACCGGCATCAAGATGTGGATCATTGCCGACCACGTGCCGGACATCGCGAACAACCCGCTGCTTAAGTTCCTGAAGCGGCACATGCGCGTCACCGAGGGCCTGCGCGGTAACGCGTTCTGGGTGCATGAACCCGATCCCAAGACCGGCAAGCTGGAGCGCTTTGCAACGCCGCTGTTCCTGGCGCTGGTGCTGGTGGAGTTCGTCGACCTGATCTTCGCGGTCGATTCGGTGCCGGCGATCTTTGCCATCACCACCGATCCTTTCATCGTCTACACAAGCAACATCTTCGCCATCCTGGGCCTGCGCGCGCTGTACTTCGCGCTGGCCGCGATGATTCACCGCTTCAAGTACCTCAAGTACGCCCTGGCCCTGGTGCTGGTGTTCATCGGCAGCAAGATCTTCCTGGTGGGCATCATCGGCAAGATCCCGGCCGTGATCTCGCTGACCGTGACCTTCGGGCTGATCGCCGGCGGTGTGCTGGTGTCGCTGTGGAAGACGCGCGGGCAGGCCGCCACCGGCGGGGCCTCGTGACGCCGCCGATCGTGGAGCGGCGGCGCGACGCTGCCGCTGCGATCCAGGACGAGCGGGTGTCGATGCGGGCTTCGGGCATGGCCATGGCTGTCACCATCGGCCTGCCCCAAGACAGGCGGCGTGCTGCTGTCGAGCGGATGGCTGCGGGCCACCTGGCGTCCATGGGAGGCACTTTCGCCAACACCGTGGGCACCCACCACCGGCAGCGGCTGGTTTGGTTGTCGTTGCTCGCCATGCCGTTGCTGTTTCCTGTGGCGCTGCCCGGCATGGCGACCGCGGTGGGTGTCTTCTGTTTGCTGGTCGCCAGTGGCCTTGGCTTGGGTCGGTCGGTGCCTTTGCCCACCTGGCTGGGCCGGCGGGAGCTTCATGGCCGCGTTCAGGCGCTGCTCATGCGAATGGTCGGCCGCGTCGTGCGTGTCATCGCTCGGTTGGGACGGCCCCGCCTGCTGTCGCTGTCGCGTCCGTCGACCCGGGTGTTCAACGGTTTCATGCTGTCGGCGGCCGGACTGTCCATGATGGTGCCTGTGCCCATCATCAGCTTTGACAACGTCCTGCCTGCGCTGGCCATTGTCCTGGTCGCCTGGGGGCTGCGTTTGCGTGATGGTCTGATGCTGCTGGCCGGCCATCTAGTGACGCTGATGGCGGTGGCTTCGGTGGTGCTGCTTTGGTGGGGTGGCGCACAGGTGGCCACCGAACTGGTCGCTTTCGCAGGCTTTACCGTCAGTCCTTGACCGCATCCGTGTGCATGGCTGGTTCCATGTGGGGACCGGGGCCGGGCTTACCGCGCCACCTGCGTCGACATTGACATCGACATCGACCCATGTCCTCGCCAAGTCAAGGTGACGCGTTCACAACGTTCCCTGGTCGCCGGCTGTGCGTGTTCACCGCCTCTGGCGCCTGCGGCTCGGTCAGCGGCCGCACGATGAACCCCGCGCCGCTCTGGCCATTGGCCTGGTTGCATCCGCCGATGCCGCCGCCGTAGCGTTTCACCTGTCCGAACGATCAGATCTCCGTCTGCTCGAAGACTTCGAGGGCGTCGTCTACCTCGATACCGCGGTACCTCACCGTGAACTCCATGGACGGCGGTGAGCCGAATTGGCAATGGTTCCCATGATGGTCTCCCATTGAGTTGCGGGCCGGACAAGATGCGCTGACACCCAGTCGGGACTTGCCCTGGATCAACTCCGACGCCATCGCCTACGGACCGATGGGCAGCTTACTGGCGCGGTCGCCAACTCACGGTGCCGGCCATGAGCCGTAGCTGGTGGCAGACGGCTTCACGGCAATCTGGTCGACTGCCCGGCAACCGCCCGTCAATCGCTCGCAATTCTCCGCTGACACTACGTGGCCGCCTCCACCATCCTTCCCACGAGCGTCATCACTGCGTCGGTCTGCTCTCTAAGTGCGGCGGGTGGCGGGGATGTCGCGGCTGTAGCCACCGCCAACTTAAGTTCAGGGGCCAGCAGCGAGAACTGCCCACCATAACCCCAAGCCCAAGCCACGCGTTGCCCATGTAGGCGCCCAGTGAACCAGAGCAGGCCGTAACCGACGTCTGAAACGGGTCCCGCGCGCCAGGTCACTGGGCCCTGCGGCGTCAGGCTCTCGGTCACCCAGGATTCGGGCAGTACCTGTGCCCCTCGCCAGCGACCGCCCTCCAGCATCAAGGCCGCAACCTTAAGAAGGTCGCGTGTACGCAATGCCAATCCCGCTGGTGCAAGTGGGTTCCCGTCGCGGTCGCGCCGCCATTCGAAGCGCTCGATACCCACCCGGTCGAACAGCTGCCGAGCAGCCAGCACGGACAAGTCAGCACCCTGCACACGCTCGAGAATGGGGGCTATCAGCGAGACCATCGCGTCGTTGTAGGACCATCCGGGCGACCCCACAGGAACGGCGGGCCGGCTGAGTGCGTAGCGCACCAGTGGCTTCGCTGCGGCGAGTTGGCCGAAGAGCATCGGATCGAAGGCGAGCCCTGACCGGCCGGAGAGAATTTGACGCAACGTGATGGATCCAGCAGGCGAGTCGGGCACCTCGGCGATGGCCTCTGGAAGGAGTTGCGCAACTGTGTCATCCAAGCTCTTCAGGCGACCGTCGCGCAATGCCAAGCCGACGAGCATGGAGCACACGCTTTTGGTTGCGGAGTTGATGGCCTGCAGGCTCTCGGCAGTTCCGCTGGAGTAATAGCGCTCGGCCACCAACTCGCCGTCACGTGCCACCAGCAGAGCGCGCAGGCCGGGCAATGCCTCGCCAGCCTTCAAGACTTCCGCCATAGCGCCGGCACGCATGCCTTTGGTCTCCGGCGCAGCCGTGGCCCAATCGGTGGCGGTGACGCCTAGGGAAGGTCTGCAAAACCCCCGCACAAGTCCGCTTGCGCAACCCCGGTACGGCGGCGACCATTTGAGCCATGAAGCAATCTGACCTTGGCCTGAACCTGACGACCAAGCGGACCCGCAAACGCGAGTTCCTGGCGCAGATGGAACGAGTGGTGCCATGGGCGGCGCTGGTGCAGATCGTGGCGCCTCACTCGGCCGAAGGCAAGAAGGGCCGCCCGCCTTTTCCCATCGAGACCATGCTGCGGGTTCACTTCATGCAGCAGTGGTTCACGCTGAGCGACCCTGCGATGGAAGAGGCGCTTCACGACATGCCGCTGTTCCGCGAGTTTGTCGGCCTGACCTGGGACAGCCGCATTCCCGACGAGAGCACCATCCTTCGATTCCGTCACCTGCTGGA
>CALRPU020000032.1:0-62500 GCA_943370175.1 Hydrogenophaga intermedia
TCTGGTCGTAGGCCTTCGCCTCGCCACCAAACTTCGTCGACAACACCGTCGTGATCGCCGCCGTCAGCGTCGTCTTGCCGTGATCAACGTGACCAATCGTGCCCACGTTCACGTGCGGCTTGGTACGCTCAAACTTGCCTTTTGCCATGTTTCGCTCCTCGAGGACGAGAGTGAGTGCTTCGCTAACCAGAAACTTTGGTGCCCATGGCGCGGATCGAACGCGCGACCTCTCCCTTACCAAGGGAGTGCTCTACCACTGAGCCACATGGGCCATCAACTTCACGTCGACACAGGCATGGGCACACAGTGCACCACATGCCTCTGGCGACGCCGCCAACCGCCTGAACCACAACCGCTTGCCAATCACACCCCACGGCCTGAACCGCAAGCACCCGCAAGACCACCCAAGTCCAGACCACCCAAGCCACCCTGGCCCGTGGCGACTGGAGCGGGAGACGGGAATCGAACCCGCGTCATTAGCTTGGAAGGCTAGGGTTCTACCATTGAACTACTCCCGCCCGGGAGCTCGACCCAATCCAAACCTTGTCGACCGAACCCGGTTGAATCGACTTGGCCTGACTCGGTCTGATGGAATGTCTCACTGGTGGAGGAGGCTGGATTCGAACCAGCGTAGGCGTAAGCCAACAGATTTACAGTCTGCCCCCTTTAGCCACTCGGGCACCCCTCCGGTGAGCCAGTGACTATAGCACAAGCATTTTGCGACTTCCAAGCACCGTGTTGTTCAAGCCGACAACCCAAGCGGTGGAGGCCATTGGTCCAACACCAGGTCCACCCAACGCGCGATGCGCTCGTCGGTGGTCGACCCGCCGGGAATCATGTTGACCGACCGCTGGCTGAGGTGCCGTGCATGGGCGGCGCGCCAGGCGACCGGCCCGGCCGCGCCCGCGGCCAAGGCCTTCACCGCGGCCTGAGCCTGCGCGCCGCAGGCCACCACGAACGGGACAGCGGCGATCTCGCCGGCCAGACGCCGCAAGTTGTCGGATTGCAACACTTCGGCCTCGGTCGGCACCGACCGCTGTGTCAGCGCCGGGTACTCCACATGGGGCCAGGCATTGGTGATGACGTGCTGCGCGCGGTCCGGCGAGACCACGATGTGCGGGGCCCGTTGATGAAGCACCACGAGTGCACGGGCCAGGTTCGCGCCGGTGCCGGCCGCGCACGGATAGCCGCGGTTGGCCTCGTGGCGGCCCGGGCAAATGAAGACGAAGGCCAGGCGGGCCCCCGGGCTCGGCTGGTGGTGGACGGCCATGGACGCGGGGCTCAGGCGAAGAGTGCGGCCAGCGCCGCACCCGGATCGCCGGCCCGCATGAACGCCTCACCCACCAGGAAGGCGTTGACCTGAGCGTCGCGCATGCGGCGCACATCGTCCGGACCGAGGATGCCACTTTCGGTGACCAGCAAGCGGTCGCCGGGCACGTGCTGCAACAGGCCCAACGTGGTGTCCAGCGTGACCTCGAAGCTGCGCAGGTTGCGGTTGTTGATGCCCACCAACGGGGTCTTCAACGCCAGCGCGCGGTCGAGTTCAGCGCCGTCGTGCGCCTCGACCAGCACGGCCATGCCCAGGGCGTGAGCCTGGGCCTCCAGGTCGACCATCAGCGCTTGGTCGAGGCAGGCCACGATCAGCAGCACGCAGTCCGCGCCCATCGCGCGGGCCTCGTCGACCTGGTAGGCGTCAATGAGGAAGTCCTTGCGGATGACGGGCAAGGTGCAGGCGCCCCGGGCTTGCTCCAAAGAGGCCGAGGACCCCTGGAAAAACCGCTCGTCGGTGAGCACGCTGAGGCAGGCCGCCCCGCCGGATTCGTAGCTGCGGGCAATGTCCGGCGGCCGAAAGTCGGCGCGCAGCACGCCCTTGCTCGGACTGGCCTTCTTGATCTCCGCAATGACGGCGGCCCCGCCCGCCGCGACCTTGCTCCGCATCGCGCCGAGAAAGTCGCGCTGACCACCCAACGACTCGGCGTCGCGGCGCAGGGAGACCGCGTCGCGCCGCGCCCGAGCCACCGCGACCTCGTGTCGCTTGACCTCGACGATCTTGTTCAGGATGTCACTCATGGCACTGCAGGGCCGAAGCCGGGAAGAAGGGGGGGGTTGGATGGCGGCTCGACGGGTGGGCGCGGGCACGGGGTGGTGGCTCACGCCGCCTGCGGCGCCAACTGGCGCGTGGTCTCGACAAAATGGTCGAGCCGCGCCCGGGCCTTGCCGTTGGCCAAGGCCTCTCGCGCCAGGGCGATGCCCTCGGCCATGGTCGGCGCCACGTTGGCCGCGTACAGCGCCACGCCGGCATTCAGCAGCACGATGTCGCGGGCCGGGCCAGGTTCGTTGTCCAGCACGGCCAGCAGCATGCGCTTGGACTCGGCCGGCGTCTCGACGCGCAGGGCGCGGTTGCTGGCCATGGTCATGCCAAAGTCTTCGGGGTGGATTTCGTACTCGTGGATGGCGCCGTCCTTGTACTCACCGACCATCGTGGCCGCGCCCAGCGACACCTCGTCCATGCCATCGCGACCGTAAACCACCACGGCGTGCTCGGCGCCCAGGCGCTGCAGTGCCCGCACCTGGATGCCCACGAGGTCGGGGTGGAAAACGCCCATCAGGATGTTGGGGGCGTCCGCCGGGTTGGTCAGGGGCCCGAGGATGTTGAAGATGGTGCGCACGCCCAGTTCACGGCGAACTGGCGCCACGTTCTTCATGGCCGGGTGGTGGTTCGGCGCGAACATGAAGCCGATGCCGGTGTCCGCCACGCAGCGCGCAATGGCCGCAGGCGTCAGGTTCAGCGCCACGCCCAGGCTCTCCAGCACGTCCGCGCTGCCCGATTTGCTGGACACGCTGCGGTTGCCGTGCTTGCTGATGCGCGCGCCGGCCGCGGCAGCCACAAACATGCTGCACGTGGAGATGTTGAAGGTGTGCGAGCCGTCGCCCCCGGTGCCCACGATGTCCACCAGGTGCCGGCGGTCGGCCACCTCGACCTTGGTGGAAAACTCGCGCATCACCTGCGCTGCCGCGGTCAGCTCGCCGATGGTTTCCTTCTTGACGCGCAGACCGATCAGCAAGGCGGCCATCATCACCGGCGACATCTCACCGCTCATGATGCGGCGCATCAACGTGAGCATCTCGTCGTGGAAGATCTCGCGGTGCTCGATGGTGCGTGTGAGGGCTTCGTGGTCGGTGATGGACATGGGGTCTCCGGGGCGGAATCGGGCCGGGTTCGAGCCTGGCTCAGAGCGTGGCACGCAGCACGCGCACGGCGCGGTCGATGTCGTCGCTGCCGACGTTCAGGTGGGTGACGAAGCGCAGCCGGTACAGGCCAGTGCACAACACGCCCGCGTTGCGCAGGCGGTCGACCACGCCGGCGGCGCGCTCGGGCGCCAGGTCGACGAAGACGATGTTGGTGTGCGGTGGCTCGACCGCGACGCCAGGCAAGCCTTGCAGGCCCTCGGCCAGGCGGCGCGCGTGGGCGTGGTCGTCGGCCAACCGGGCCACGTGGTGGTCCAGCGCGTGCTGCGCGGCGGCCGCCAGCACGCCCACCTGCCGCAGCCCGCCGCCCAGCATCTTTCGAATGCGGTGGGCGCGCGCGATCAAGGCCTTGGTGCCGACCAGCATCGAGCCCGCCGGCGTGCCCAGGCCTTTGCTGAAGCACACCGACACGCTGTCAAAGCCTTCGGTCAAGCGCGCCGCCGCGGCGAAGGGGTCGCCGCCGCTGGCCACCGCCGCGTTGAACAGCCGGGCACCATCGAGGTGGGTGCTGAGGCCGCGCTCATGGGCCAGCCTGCAGGCCGCGTCCACGTAGTCCGGCGGCAGCAGCTTGCCGCCCCAGGTGTTCTCCAGCGTCAGCAGCCGGGTGCGCGCGAAATGGGCGTCGTCGGGCTTGATGTTGGCGGTGATGGCGTCCAACGGGATGCTGCCGTCGTCCGCCTGCGCCAGCGGCTGCGGCTGGATGCTGCCCAGCACCGCCGCCCCGCCGCCCTCCCAGCGGTAGGTGTGCGCCATCTGGCCCACCAGGTACTCGTCGCCGCGCTCGCAATGCGCCATCAACGCGCACAGGTTGCTTTGCGTGCCCGTGGGCATGAACAGCGCCGCCTCTTTGCCCAACAGCGCGGCCAGGCGGCGCTGCAAGGCGTTGACGGTGGGGTCGTCGCCGAACACGTCGTCGCCCACCTCGGCGGCGGCCATGGCGGCGCGCATGGCTGCGGTGGGCTGGGTGACGGTGTCGCTGCGCAGGTCGATCGGGCTCATCGGGCACCGCCCATCTGCAGAAAGTTGCGAAGCATGGCGTGGCCATGTTCGGTGAGGATGGATTCCGGGTGGAACTGCACGCCTTCCAGCGGCGCGGCGGTGCCAGCCAGCGCGGTGTGGCGCACGCCCATGATTTCTCCGTCCTCCGACGTGGAGGTCACTTCCAACTCCGCCGGCAGCGTGTCGCGCGCGATGGCCAGCGAGTGGTAGCGAATGACCGTGAACGGGTCGGGCAAGCCAGCGTACACCCCCTGCCCGTCGTGCTTGAGCCGGCTGGTCTTGCCGTGCATCTGCACCTGCGCCCGCACGATCTGGCCACCGAGCGCCGCCCCGATGCTCTGGTGGCCCAGGCACACGCCAAGGATGGGCAGCTGGCCCTTGAATGCGCGGATGGCGGGCACGCAAATGCCGGCCTCGTTGGGCGAACACGGGCCGGGCGACAGCACCAGCCGGTCGGGCTTCAGCGCGGCAATGCCCTCCAGCGTGATCTCGTCGTTGCGGAACACCCGCACGTCCTCGCCCAGCTCACCGAAGTACTGCACCAGGTTGAAGGTGAAGGAGTCGTAGTTGTCGATCATCAGCAGCATGGCGGTCTCCTTCAGAAGCCTTCTTCGACCAATTCGGCCGCGCGGATCAGCGCGCGGGCCTTGGCTTCGGTTTCCTTCCATTCCATCTCGGGCACCGAGTCGGCCACCACGCCGGCGGCGGCCTGCACGTACAGCACCTGGTCCTTGACGATGCCGGTGCGAATGGCGATGGCCACGTCCATGTCGCCTGCGAAGCTGAGGTAACCGCAAGCGCCGCCGTAGATGCCGCGCTTGACCGGCTCCAATTCGTCGATGATTTCCATGGCACGCACCTTCGGCGCGCCGGTCAGCGTGCCGGCGGGGAAGGTGGCGCGCAGCACGTCCAGGTTGGTGGTGCCCGGCTTCAGCAGGCCCTCGACGTTGCTGACGATGTGCATCACGTGGGAGTAGCGCTCGACCACGAAAGCCTCGGTCACCTTGACGCTGCCGGTCTGCGCGATGCGGCCGATGTCGTTGCGGGCCAGGTCGATCAACATGACGTGTTCGGCGCGCTCCTTCGGGTCGGCGGACAGCTCGGCCTCCAGCGCCTTGTCCTGCTCGGGCGTGGCGCCACGCGGGCGGGTGCCGGCCAGCGGGCGGATGGTCACCTTTTCACCCTCGGGCGTGCGTTCCTGGCGCACCAGGATTTCGGGGGAGGCGCCAACGATCTGGAAGTCGCCCATGTCGTAGAAGTACATGTAGGGTGACGGGTTCAGCGAGCGCAGCGCGCGGTACAGGCTGAGCGGGCTTTCGGTGTAGCGCTTCTTCAGCCGCTGGCCCACCTGCACCTGCATCATGTCGCCCGCGGCGATGTACTCCTTGGCCTTCAGCACCGCGTCGATGTAATCGGCCTTGGCGAATTCGCGCTCCACCCCGTGCGACTGGCCGCGCTTCACGGCCGGCGCCGTGACGCTGTACTTCAACTTGTCGCCCAGTTCGGCCAGGCGGCGCTTGGCCTTGAAAAAAGCCTCTGACTCACCGGGGTTGGCGTAGACGATGAGGTACAGCCGGCCGCTGAGGTTGTCGATCACCGCCAGTTCTTCGCACTGCAACAGCAACAGGTCGGGGGTATCGATGCCGCCGGGCTTGGGGGTGGCGGCCAGTTTGGGCTCCATGTAGCGCACGGCGTCGTAGCCGAAATAGCCGGCCAGACCGCCGCAGAACCGCGGCAGGCCCGGGCTGAGCGCCACGTTGAAGCGTTGCTGATAGCTGGCGATGAAGTCCAGCGGGTTGCCGTCATGGGTTTCCACCACCGCGCCGTCGGTGACCACCTCGGTGCGGAAGCCCGTGGAACGCAGCAGCGTGTGCGCCGGCAAGCCGATGAATGAGTAGCGTCCGAAGCGCTCGCCGCCCACCACCGATTCCAGCAAGAAGCTGTGCTTGCCCCCGCCGCCGGCGCAGGCCAGCTTCAGGTACAGCGACAGCGGCGTTTCCAGGTCGGCGAAGGCCTCGGCGATCAGCGGGATGCGGTTGTAGCCCTGGCTGGCCAGGCTCTTGAATTCGAGTTCGGTGATCATGGTTCAGGGCCCTCCACAGCCCGGCGCGGCAGGCGGCGCGCGCGTGATGGTGCGGCTCAGTTGGCCTGGCCGCGCGCATCGGTTCAAGAGGCAAGGACGGTGGTGAGCCACCGCCAGTGGAAGCCGCGCGGGACGCCACCCATCAGGTGGTGCGCAGTCGGCAAGCAGACAACGCTGACGAGCCTGGGGCCGGCGGCCCCCGCTCAAGCGCGGGTGGGCTGGCCCCGCCAGGGCCATGCTCCCCGGTCGTGCGACCTGCGTGTGTGCTTGCGGGCAGTGAACATTCAAAAAGTGTAGCAGGCAGCGCGGGCGCTTCGCCGGGCTCGCGTCACCCGGCCCGAGTGACCGCCCCGAGGCCTAGGGCAGCTGATCCAACCGGTCCACCACGCCATCGGCGTCCACGGCGGCGACCGGCTGCCCGTGGTTGTAGCCGTAGCCGACCAGCCAAACCGGGCAGCCCGCCGCCCGCGCGGCCTGGGCGTCGTTGCTGCTGTCGCCCACCATCAGCGTGCGCGTGGGCTCGGTGCCGAGCGCTTTGCAGGTCTCCAGCAGCGGCAGCGGATCGGGCTTCTTGCGGGCGAAGGCATCGCCGCCGAACACGTGGCGGAAGTAACCGTCCAGCCCCTTGGCTGCAAGCAAGGGGCGCGCGAAGGCGGTCGGCTTGTTGGTCAGGCAGGCCAGCGGCCAGCCGCGGTCGCGCAGGCGTGCCAAGCCTTCCACGACCCCCGGGTAAACCGCCGCATGCGCGCCATTGATGCGCAGGTAGTGGCGCTGGTACAGCGCCCAGGCCGCGTCAAACTGCGCGTCGACCGCGCCACCCACGTGGGCCAACGTGCTGCGGATCAAGTGCTCGGACCCCTTGCCCACCGTGCGCTCGATGAAGGCGCGGTCGACCGCTGGCAGCGAGAGCGCGTGGAGCGTGGCGTTGAGCGCCGCGTCGAAGTCGCCGACGGTGTCGATGAGGGTGCCATCGAGGTCGATGATGGCGGCGTGGGGCGTGGCGAGGGCCATGGTGCGGTGCGTTTGAAGGCTGGGACAAGGGGCGGGATGTCGCCCGCGGCTGGCGTCGGCAAGAGCCCGGCGCGGGGGTGTACGCCGTCATTGTGGGGATGAATCGGCGCAGCCCCTTGGCGCCGCAGGTGAAAGCCGGCACCATCCGCGGCGCGATGGCCGTCGCCCGACGCCACCCCCTGGAGCACAGCCATGAAGGGCAAAGAAGCATTCTTCGTTTTTCTGCTGGTGGTTGTGGCCGCAGGCTTCGGTTTCGGCATCTACGCCAAAGACATCCAGTGCTCGAAGGTGGCGTCGATCTCGGGCCTGGAGTGCTTCCGGCTGTATCTGGCGTTCGGCGTGCTGTTCGCGGTGGCCGTGTTGCTGGCGGTGGCCGCGGCGTTTTACGCGCTCATCCCGCCCCCCGACCAAGGGGAGCACCCGGGCAAGCAGATCTTCGACACCTTCTCGAAATCGCTGCTGCCGGTGGTGACCCTGGTGCTGGGCTACTACTTCGGCAGCAGCCAGACCAACGGGCAGGGCAAGGACGCCACGGCCATGCCCGCCGCCGCAAGCGCCGCAGCGGCAGCAGCCCCGGCGTCGGTGCAGACCAAGACCAGGTGACAAGACGCCTCACCCTCCATCGCACCGACCCCAACCCAGAGGAGACGCCCATGCCCCACACCGTGAACTGGTTCGAACTTCCCGTGACCGACTTTGCGCGTGCCAAGGCCTTCTACGAGACGGTCCTGGACGTTCCCATTGAGCGCCTGGACATGGGGCCCGTGGTGATGGGGATGTTTCCCGGCGACGAGGGCGCGGTCAGCGGGGCCATCGTGCTGGACGAGAACAACCGCCCGTCCAGCACCGGCACGGTGGTCTACCTCCACGGCGGCGCCGATCTGGCGGTCGCGCTGGGCCGCGTCGACGCCGCAGGGGGCCGGGTGCTTGTGCCGAAGACCGAAATTGGCCATGGTTTCGGCTTCTTTGCGCATTTCCTGGACACCGAAGGCAACCGGCTCGGCCTGCACTCAATGGCCTGAGGTGCGGCTCAGCCCGCGGGCGGATGCAGCCTGGGGTGCCGCGGTCCACAGCCCCTTCTCAGCCGTCGGGCGCCGACGTGCACATCCGGAACCACCGCCTGGTGCTTGACGACCGCCAACCCACCGCTTTCGTGGCCATGCCCAGCATGGACAAGCTCATTTGGCCGCGGTGCCGGGTGATTCACCACCGCGTCGGCACCACGGCCCGCGGCGCGGTGGGCTGGCTCAAGCACCCGCAGTTGCAGGCGTCGGCGCACTTCGTGAACCAGCCACCGCGTGGTGATGAACCTCGGCAAGCTCCTTGGCGGTCGTCACACCAGGCCCAGGTCCTTGCCCGACGCCCCCGGAAACACCCGCTGCACCTGCTGAGCATTCAGCCCGTAAAGGCGCGCGAACAGGCCGCCGAACAAGCCTCGGTAGTCGTTCAGCACCGGGTAGTCGCGGTTTTGGAAGAGCTGGCCCGGCGCCACGGCCACCTGGTCGCCCACCACACGGCCGCCACGCACGCCGCCGCCCAGCACCCAGTAGACGCTGCCGTGGCCGTGGTCGGTGCCGCGGTTGCCGTTTTCCTTGAAGGTGCGGCCGAACTCGCTGATGACGACGACGGTGGCATCCGCCCAGGCCGGGCCCATTTCATCGGCGTAGGCGGCCAGGCCCTTGCCCAGTTCGGCCAGCCGGTTGGCCAGGTAGCCGGTGCCGGCGCCCTGGTTGACGTGGGTGTCCCAGCCGCCGACGTCGACGAAGCCCAGGTGGTAACGCTCGCGCATCATGCGGGCGATGCGGCGGGCCTCGCCTTCAAAGCCCTTGGCCGTGATGGCGTTGCGGCTGGCGGCCTGCATCTCGCCGGACAGGACGCCCGACATCGCGCCGCTGGTGGACGAGGCGTTGCCATTGACCTCGCGCATCGCCTCGTCGCGCACCGCAAAGCCCTCTTGCACCGCGCCGGCCAGCGGCGTGCCTTGGTACATGCCGGCGATGAGCTGGCTTTGCCGCGCGTCGAAGCTGGGCTTGCTCAAACTGGCCAGCGCCAGGTTGGGCACCGGCACGTCGCCGCGGAAGCTCAGCGGCAGCTGGTCGGTGAAGGCGATGGCGTCGCGGGCGCCCAGCACCTGGGCCAGCCGGTTCATGAAGCCGGAGTTGAACTGGCGCCCTGGCTGGCCGCCCTGGCCCAGCTCGATGCGGTCCTGGGTCTCGAAGTGGCTGCGCGAGGTGTCGTCGGTGCCGGCGAAAGGCACGAAGGCGAGTTGGCGGCGCTCGTACATCGGCAGCATGGTGTCCACCAGCACCGGGTTCATGCCCCATTCGGCGCCCAGCGGCAAGGCCGCGTCGGCCGCGCTCCCCGGCCGGGCGATGGCGATGTTGGGTCGCTGTTCGTAATAGAAGCTGCTGCCCACAGGCACCAGCAGGCTGGCGGCGTCGTAGGCGCCGCGCAAGAAGACCACCAGCACCCGTGGGGTGCCGGGCGCGGCGGCCATCAGTCGCAGGCTGGACGCGGCCAGCGGCGCGACCAGGGCGGCTTGAAGCAGGTGTCGACGTTGCACGGTGGTGTCCTTTCCGGTGGGTCGCACCGTCTCAGCTGAACATGAACTCGGGCGACGACAGCAGCACCACGTTCCACTCCTGCGGGGAACTGGCCGCGCCCAGGGCGTTGCGGGTGCGCTCGCCCAGGCGGGAGGCCAGGTGCTGGTGGAAGAGCGCGTTGGAAAGCTGCGGAAAGGCCGGTGCGTCCGCGGTGCTGCCTTCTGCGCGGAACAAGCCAGCGCTGTTGCTGCCGATGGCCCGGGCAATCTCGAAGCGCGTGTTGAGCTGGCCCGAACTCGACCAGGCCGCCTGGGTCATCGGGTAGCCATCGGGCGTCTGGCGGTTGTACAGGCCCTGGCCCAGGCGGTTCAGCCAGCCCAGCAGCGGCGCGGTGTTCAGGATGGACCGGCCGTCGTAGGCCAGGCGCACCGCCGACACCACGTAATGCACTGGGTCCTTGAACTTGCGGCCCAGGCTGTCGTTCAGCGCGGGGGCGTCGAACATCGCCTGCAGTGTCACGGCGATGTCGCCGTCGCTGCGCATGAAGGCGTCGACCATGCGCGCCACCACGGGCGCGGGCGGGTCGTCTGCCACGAGGTAGACCGCCAGCTTTCTGCACACGAAGCGCGCCGTGGCTGGGTGGCGGGCCAGGCGGGTCAGCTGGTCGATGATTTCGTCGAAGCCTCCGCCGGCGGGAATGGTCTGGCCGAGCACGGTCTTTTCGCCGGCGTCGTGGCGGGCCGGGTTGAACTCGGTCGCGCCGGTGCGCACGTACTGCGCCTGCTGCGCCGGGGTCAGCTTGGGGGCGTTGTCGCTGAAATTGAGCCCCAGGCCGGTCAGCACGCGGGCCAGTTCCTGCACGTCGCGCTGGGTGTAGCCCGCGTCCACGCCGAGGGTGTGCAGTTCCATCACCTCGCGGGCGTAGTTTTCGTTGATGCGGCGGGCGGCGTTCTGCTCGTTGTCGAGGTAACGGATCATCGCCGGGTGGGTGGCGCTGGCGATCAGCAGGTCGCGGAAGCGGCCCAGCGCGTGGCGGCGCAGCGTGGCTTCGTAGTCGCCCACCATCACGCGCAGGTTGGCCTTGTACTGGTGCACGTTGAAGTGGTTGAACCAGAACCAGGTGAGCTGTTCCTGCAGCTGATTGGGCGAGTAGAGCGCGAGCAGCAGCGCGCGCGAACTGGCTTCACGCGCCACCTGGGTGAGTGACTGTTGGTAGGCGGCCTGGCCGGCCTTGCGCGCGTCCAGGTCGTCCAGCGCGTCGGCGGCCTTGCGGCGCTGTTCCATGTCGGCCACCCACTGGGGCACGGTTCTGGTGGTCAGCGTCAGCGCGTCGATCTGCGCCTGCACCGCCGGGGGCAAGACTGGCGTGGCCACCGGGTGCAGTTGGCCCTGCAGGTACTCGCGCCGGCCCACGCGCTGCAGGCCCGCCAGCGCCGCGCTGTCCACGCCCCAGGTGACGCGGTTGAGCCAGGCGGTGTCGTCGTCGCCGGGGCGGGCGCTGGCGCCGGCAGGATTGGCCGCGACGGGCCGCGCGGCGGTGGCACAGCCGCTGAGCCATGCAGGGGCCGCCAGGGCCGCCCCGGCGGCCAGCACCAGGCGGCGGCGCGCCGGCTGCTTCAGGCGGGGGTCAGCCGCGGACATGGCGGTGGCGCGCAAGGCGCAGCACGCTGGCCGCCGGCGCCGGGGTGGCGACGGGCCGTTGATGGGGCGACAAGCGGGGCGAGGCGGGGCACATCGGCAACTCCTGGCGTGAGCAAGTGGCCCGAGGGCGCTTGGCGCGACGGCGGTGCGGCCCTTGAACCGGGCCTGTTCAACGCGGTCGCCCGGCACTGGGTTGTCGCGGACCGTGTTACGGATGCAACATGACGGGTGGATGACCCATGGTGTTCAAAGGTGCACCCGCACGGCACGGCACGGCACGGCACGGTGCGGTGCGGAGCGGGATGGGACGGCCGAAGCGAGGCGGCCTGCCGGCGGTGGCGCACAAGCCCGGCGCCCTTGCCCGGCCCCCGCTACAGCAACGACGCCGCGATGTTGATCGTCAGCGCCAGCACGGTGGCGTTGAACAGGAAGGACAGCACGCAATGCAAGCTGCACAGGCGGCGCATTGCCGAGGTGGTGAAGGCCACGTCGGCCGTCTGGCCGGAGGTGCCGATCACGCAGGCCACGTAGATGAAGTCGCCATAGTCCGGCTCGGCGTCGCCGGGAAAGGCCAGGCCCGGCGGCAGGCCACGGGCCTTGGCCAGGTAGAACTCATGCGCATAGTGCAGCGCAAACATGGTGTGAACGAACGCCCAGGACGCCAGCACCGTGACACCGGCCAGCGCCACATGGGCCGTCTTGCGCCAGTCGGTCAGGTCGCGGCTGACCGCCAGCTCGCCGACGATGGCAAAGAGGCTGACCACCGCCGCGCACAACGCCAGCAGCAACACCACCGTCTGGCCTTCGTCTTCGAGCAAGGCCCGGCGGTGCAATGCCTGCGGCGTGGACCGCGCCACCATCACGCCGACCAGCACCACGTAAAGCAGCGCACCCGCGTTCCAGCCGATCAGCAACCGGGTGACGGGGTGGCCCGCCAGGTGATGCGGCGTGGCCAGTGCGAGCACCATGGCCACCGCCGCGGCGGCCATCAGCCGCGGCCGGGCCGCCAGCGGGCGCCACCAGCGCCGGGCCCGGTGGCGCGTCACCCCACCGGACCGCCGGCCAGCTGCGCGCGCATGGCGTTGATGACGGCGCGGTAATCGGGCTGGCCGAAGATGGCGCTGCCGGCCACGAAGGTGTCGGCCCCGGCGTCGGCGATGGCGCGGATGTTGTCGACCTTGACCCCGCCGTCGATTTCCAGGCGGATGTCGCGTCCGGTGTCGGCGCGGTGGCGTTCGATGCGCTCGCGGGCCTGTTGCAGCTTGCGCAGTGCCGCGGGGATGAAGCTCTGGCCGCCGAAGCCCGGGTTCACGCTCATGATCAGCACCAGGTCGACCTTGTCGATGACCCAGTCCAGCACGTCCAAGGGCGTGCCCGGGTTGAACACCAGACCGGCCTGCCGGCCTTCGCCGCGGATCAGCTGCAGCGTGCGGTCCACGTGGTCGGACGACTCGGGGTGGAAGCTGACCAGGTCGGCCCCGGCGCGGCAGAAGGCCTGGGCCAGCGCGTCCACCGGCTTGACCATCAGGTGCACGTCCAGCGGCACGCGCGCGCCGTCGCGGGTTTGGGCATGCGGACGCAGCGCCTCGCAGACCATCGGGCCGAAGGTCAGGTTGGGCACGTAATGGTTGTCCATCACATCGAAGTGGATCCAGTCGGCGCCGGCGTCGATGACCGTGCGCACCTCGTCGCCCAGCCGCGCGAAGTCGGCGGACAGCAGGCTGGGCGCGATGCGGTGGGTGGGGGCGGCGGGCGTGGTCGGGGCGGTCGTGGTCATCGGTGGATTTTAGGAGCCTGCCTAGAATGAGCCGCATGGCCCAACCCGAATTCACCTGCACCGTCGCCGTGCGCCACCTGGCCGAGCAATCGGACCCGTCGGCGTCGCTGTACGCCTTCGCCTACACCGTCACCATCCGCAACACCGGCGACGTGACGGCTCAGCTGGTGGCACGGCACTGGGTGATCACCGACGCCAACAACCGCGTGGAAGAAGTGCGCGGCCTGGCGGTCGTCGGCCACCAACCGGTGCTCAAGCCGGGCGAAAGCTTTGACTACACGAGCTGGACGCGACTGGGCACCACCCAGGGCACCATGCGAGGCACGTTCTTTTGCATGACCGAGGACGCGCACCCCTTCGAGGCGCCGGTGGCCGAGTTCGGCCTGACCGTGGCCTCGGCACTGCACTGAGCCGCCGACCGATGGCGCTGAGCAAGGCGACCGCGCAACCCGGGCAAAAGGCCAAGGCGAAGGCCTGGGACCTCACCGCGCTGCTGAACGGCGCCGACCCCAAGGCCGCGCTGCCCGAACGCCACCTGTGGCTGGTGCGCTTGCTGGAATGGATGCGCCGCGCGCCGCTGAGCAACGCCGCCGACCGCCAGGCTGCCGCCGAAGGCGCGCCCGCCAGCACGCCGATGCCGGTGCTGCGGCTGCGCCACCTGCTGAACGTGCTGGACCGCAACGACGACCACCGCGCGCGCGTGGCCGGCCTGCTGGCGCGTTTCTGGCACGAGATCGACCTGGTGGCGCTGTTCGCCGACTTCGGCTTCTCGCCGCGCATGGACTTCGTGGGCGAGCTGGGCCGCCGGCTGCGCGCCCGCGTGCTGCCCTTGACGCCGGCCACCCGCGACCTGGGCGAGCTGTTCGGCCTGCTGTTCCCGCAGGCCAGCGACGCGCAGTGGCTGGACGCCATCGACGAGCCCACGCTGAGGCGCCTGGCCGCGCTGGTGGCCCCGGCACTGGGCGAGGACGAGCACTGGAACACACCGCTGCTGGACGCCATCGTCTACCTCAGCGCGGCGGTCGGCGCGGCCGGCTTCTCTGGGCCGCTGCGCCAGCGCATGGACCCGTCGCTGATGGTCGATGCGCCCTTCCGCCAGCTGGCGCGCCTCGCCGAACGGCTGCAGGCGCACGCCGACGAAGGCAACACCACGGCGCTGATGCAGGACTCGCAATACCTGCGCGCGCTGCTCGACACCTGTCGGCGCTGCGCCGACAGCGTGCACGAGCACCTGGAAGAGCACGGCATTTCGGTCGACGTCGTCTTCGAGCTCGACCAGCTGCGCGAGCGCACGCGCCGCATCGAAGAATTGCTCAACTGCGTGCTCAGCCCGGCCCCGGCGCGCGACGTGATCACGCTGCTG
Organism: Hydrogenophaga intermedia; assembly: GCA_943370175.1. Taxonomy (GTDB): domain Bacteria; phylum Pseudomonadota; class Gammaproteobacteria; order Burkholderiales; family Burkholderiaceae_C; genus Ideonella_A; species Ideonella_A intermedia_A. Next base: position 14,667 of record CALRPU020000032.1, read on the forward strand.
TCGGGCCTGATCCGCACCGCCGACGAGCGGCGCAGCGTGCGCGCGCTGTTTGCCCAGCACTATTCGCTGCTGGCGCGCAAGGTGGCCGAGCGCAGCGCCGAGACCGGTGAGCACTACATCACCCGCGACCGCGCGGCCTACCGCGCGATGCTGGGCGCCGCCCTGGGCGGCGGGTTCGTGATCGCCGGCACCACGTTTTTGAAGTTCCTCATCGGTGCGCTCGGCCTGACCGCCTTCTGGGGCGGCCTGGCCGCAGGCATCAACTACGCGGGCAGCTTCGTGCTGGTGCACCTGCTGCACTGGACGGTGGCCACCAAGCAGCCGGCCATGACGGCGCCGGCGATGGCGGACAAGCTGGCCGACGTGGGCACCGACGAGGCGGTGGAAAGCTTCGTCGACGAGGTGGCGCACCTGATCCGCTCTCAGGCGGCGGGCATCTTCGGCAACCTGGGGGCGGTGATTCCCACCGTGCTGCTGGTGCAAGGCGCATGCTGGCTTGCCTTCGGCGCACCGCTGGTGGGCACCCAGGACGCGCAGTACGTGCTGCATGCCAACACCCTGCTCGGGCCCACCGCCCTGTTCGCCGCCTTCACCGGGGTGCTGCTGTTCATCAGCTCCTTGATCGCAGGCTGGGCAGAAAACTGGTTCGTCTGGCACCGCATCGACAGCGCCATCGCCTGGAACCCGCGCATCGTGGCCCGGCTGGGCGCAGCGCGCGCGCAGCGCTGGGCGACCTACTGGCGCAACAACATCTCCGGCTTCGCGTCGAACATTTCGCTGGGCCTGATGCTCGGCGTGGTGCCCGCGGTGCTGGCCTTCTTCGGCCTGCCGATGGAAGTGCGCCACGTGACGCTGGCCACGGGCCAACTGGCCGCGGCGGTGGGTGCGCTGGGCTGGCAGACGCTGGCCACGCCCGCGTTCTGGTGGTGCGTGGCGGGCATCGCGTCGGTGGGCGTGCTGAACCTGGGCGTGAGCTTCACGCTGGCCTTCCGGGTGGCGCTGCGGTCGCGCGGCATCCGCCTGGCCGACCGCAGCCGCATCTACCGCGCCGTGCGCCGGCGCATGCTTCAGCAGCCGGCCAGCTTCCTGGTGCCGCCGCGGTCGTGACCGTGGCGACGCTTCAGCACCGGCCCCGGCGGCGGTCAGCGGCCCGGGCCGTCCTCGGGCGGGTCCTTGCTTGGCGGTTCACCGCGCTTGCGGCCCGAGAACATCGTCCACCAGACTATGAACAGCAGCAGGCACAACGCGCCCAGCGCCTCCAGGAGTAGTACCCACATGCGTCGATTCCTCGTGGACCGCGGGCACCTCGCCCGCAAGGCCGTGGGCGCCGGCAGCGCCATCAGGGCGGCGATTCTAGGGTTGGCCGCGGCGGTGATCGCCGGCTGCGGCAGTGCCCCGTTGCCGCCCAGGCCCATGGACGACCAGCTGCCCGCGGCCACCGCGCCGCCGGCGCCCACACTGGTGCGGCCGCGTTCGCGCTGGGTGGCGGTGGACTGGGCCGAACTGCCCGGCTGGTCCGGCGACCGCCCCGCCGAGTGGTGGCCCGCGCTGCTGCGCGGCTGCGAGCGCCCGGCCGGCGGCTGGGACGCCTTGTGCGCCGCCGCCCGCACCCTGCCCGCGCCGGACGACGCCACCGCCCGAGCCTGGCTGCAGCAGCGCCTGCAACCCTACCGCGTCGAAGCGCTGGATGGCGCGCGCGACGGCCTGGTCACCGGCTACTTCGAGCCACTGATCGAGGCCAGCCGCCAGCCGCGCGGCAGCCTGCGCGTGCCGCTGTACCAGCCCCCCGCCGACCTGGCCAGCCGCAAGCCCTGGTACACGCGCCAGCAGATCGACACGCTGGGCGCGGCACAGACCGCCTTGCGTGGCCGTGAACTGGCCTACGTGGCCGACCCGCTGGACGCGCTGATCCTGCAGATCCAGGGCTCGGGCCGCCTGGCCATCACCGAACGCGACGGCAGCCGCCGCCTGGTGCGCGCGGCCTTCGCCGGCCACAACGACCACCCCTACAAATCGGTCGGCCGCTGGCTGATCGAGCAGCGCGAGCTGCGCGCGGACCAGGCGTCCTGGCCCGGCATCAAGGCCTGGGCGCAGGCCAACCCTGGCCGGGTGACGGAGATGCTGTGGGCCAACCCGCGCTTCGTCTTCTTCCGCGAAGAAGCCTTGCCCGATCCCGGCGCCGGTCCGCGCGGGGCGCAAGGCGTGCCGCTCACGCCCGGCCGCTCCATCGCGGTGGACCCGCAGAGCGTGCCCTACGGCACCCCGGTGTGGCTGGACACCACCGAGCCCCTGGGCACGACACCGCTGCGGCGGCTGGTGATGGCGCAAGACACCGGCAGCGCCATTGTTGGCGCCGTGCGGGCGGACTACTTCTGGGGCTGGGGCGACACGGCCGAGCAGCAAGCCGGCCGCATGAAACAGCCGCTCAGGATGTGGGTGCTGTGGCCGCGCTGACGCTTGGGTGGGGCCGGGGTGAGACCGGCGTGAGGGCCCCACACCAGCCTCAGGACAGCAACGGTTCGGCCTGAGACCGGCGCTGGCTTGCCACCGCCGTGTCGGCGCTGCGGGCCTCGATCTGCTCGGCCAGGTACAGCGCGTCGCGCGCGACGCCCGAGAAGCGCCCCGAGCCCCAGGTGTGCAGCCACGGCAGGCCGATGAAATACAAGCCTGGCACCGCCGTCACACCGCGCACATGGCCCGGGTGGCCACGGCCATTGAACACCGGGGCGTCCAGCCAGCCAAAGTCCGGCTGGAAGCCGATGCACCACACCACGCTGGTGATGCCGGCCTCGCGCAGGTTCAGCGAGGTGCGCTCCTGCGCGGGCTCCCACACGGGCGTGTAGACCGATGGCGGCGGCGCGTCGATGCCTTGCGCCGCGATGTGGCGGTCGATGGCCGCGTTGATGCCGTTGTAGATGCGGTCGGCGTGGTCCAGGTTGCTGCGCAGGTCCGGCGCGAACTGCAGCACCTCGCCGTCCAGGCCGGTCAGCAGGCCGTAGAGCTGCATGCCTTCGCTGGCGAACTTGCGCAGGTCGATGTCGCGCCCGCCGTCGCGCCCGGTCACGTAGTGGTTGGTGTTGTCGCGCACGCCCTCGCGCAGCGGGTGCTCGTGCACCGGCATGTCGTAGTAGCCCATGTCGGCCAACCAGTCGACCACGTCCTTGCCGCGGTAGAAGCGCGCGCAGCGCGGCGCGTCGCCGGTGGCCAGCACCACCTCGCGGCCAGCCAGGTGCAGGTCTTCCGCGATCTGCGCGCCCGACTGGCCGTTGCCCACCACCAGCACCTTGCCGGGCGGCAGGCTGTGCGGGTTGCGGTACTGCTCGCTGTGCACCTGCAGCACATCGCGCGGCAGGCGCTCGGCCAGCCGCGGGATGATGGGCTGGTGGTAGCCGCCGGAGGCCACCACCACCTGGTCGGCGCTCAGGTGGCCGTCGCTGGTGTGCACGTCGAAGCCGCCGCGCCCGCGCGGTGCCACCCGCTTGACGCTGACGCCACTGCGCAGCGGCGGGTTCACGTGCCGGACGAAGCCTTCCAGGTACTGAATGATCTGGTCCTTGACCATGAAGCCGTGCGGGTCGCTGCCGCTGTACTCCCAGCCCGGCAGCTTGCACTGCCAGTTGGGCGTGACCAGGCAGAAGCTGTCCCAGCGCTGGGTGCGCCAGGCGTGCAGCGGCTCGTGCTTTTCCACCACCAGGTGGTCGATGCCGCGCTGCTTCAAGTAATGGCTCAGCGACAGGCCGGCCTGGCCGCCGCCGACGATGACGACGCTGTGGTGTTCGGTGGGGGTGCTCATGGGGTGTCCTTGCGAGGCGGGGGGCGGGTCAGGCGTCGTCGAAGGCCAGCACCTCGACCTGGCCCTCGGCGTCGAAGCGCTGCGCGGTGTGTTCCAGCCGCGCCAACTGGTCCATCGCCATCGAGCAGGCGAAGCCGTACTTGGCGCGCACGCGGTCGGACGCGATGCCCAGCGCTTCGCGCATGCGCTGCATGAAATCGGGCAAGGGGTAGCGCTGACCGGTCTGCACGTAATCCTTGATGACGAGCGACGGCGAGTAGCAGCGCATCTCGGTCTGGTCGGGCCAGCGCAGGTGGAAGTGCATGGCGGGCATGGGGGCTCCGGGTGGGGTCGCGTGAGCTCGCGTCAGGCGCTGGCCGAGCGCCGAGAGGCCACGCGCGACAGCGCGCGGCGGGCGCGGTACAGCGTGAGGTGGCGGGCGGCGCTGGTCGCCCAGTCATGGCGCAGGCACACGGCCGGCGTTGCGCGCGCCAGGCGGGTGCGCCAGGCTGGGTCGAGCGCCTGCTGCAAGGCCTCGGCGATCGAGGCCGGCGACAGCGGGTCGGCCCAGCACACCTCGTCGTCGGCCAGGTACTCGGTGAACGGCTCGGTGCGCGACACCACCACCGGCGTGCCGCTGGCCAGCGACTCGAGCGCCACGAGGCCGAACCCCTCGCGCAGCGAGGGCAGCGCCACCGCGTCGGCCAGGCGGTACAGGGCGGGCACGTGGTCGTCGTCGACCGGGCCGGCCACCACCACGTCGCCGCCGGGGCCGGTGCGCAGGCCGCTGTCGGCCAGCGCCTGCCGGAACCCGGCCACATAGGCGCCATGGTCCAGCAGGCTGGCGCCGCCGGCCACCAGCCATTGCGCGGCCGGGTGCTGCGCACGCAGCCGCACGAAGGCATCGAGCAAGCGACGCGTGTTCTTGCGCTCCTCCACGCCGCCCACCGACAGCAGCAGCGGCGCGCCCGGGCGCAGGCCGTGCGCCGCGGCCACCGCGGCATCGCCCGGCTCGGGCGTGGGGCGGTAGCGCTGCAGGTCGACACCGTTGTGCACCAGCGCCGCCTCGATGCCATGGCGCTGGCGCAGCTCGCGCACCCACAGCGGGCTGACGCACAGCACCTGGTCGGCGTGCATGAAGCCACGCAGCTGCCAGGCGGCCACGCGCGCGTCGGCAAAGTCGTCGAGGTGGTGCACGGTGCGCATGAAGCCCTTGATCACGCCGCGCTCGCGCAGCGTGGCCAGCGCATTGCCGCTCAGGCTGTCCTGCGCGTGCATCACGTCGAAGTGCCCGAACTCGCGGATGCGCTGCGCCAGGTGCGCGACCAGTGCGGCCACGCGGTCCTGCACCATGTCGGCCAGGTCTTTTGGCGCGGGGCCGACGGGCACCGGGTCCAACGCGCACTTGATCGGGCGGAACAGCGCCTGGCTGGCGGTGACGGGGGCGATCACCGTCACGTGGTGACCGGCGTCGTGCAGCGCGTCGGCCAGGGCCAGCGTGTGAACCACGCCACCGCGCGGATTCAGCGAATGGGTCAGCAAGGCGATGCGCAGGGGTTCAGCCATGGTGGGGCGTGGGCGGCAAGGGCGGCACAGGGAGCACGGGGGACAGCGGTGCGCTGACGGCCCCCGCGTCGGCGGTGATGAACGGCTGCGTCGCGGTGTTCCACAGCAGGGCCGGCGGGGTGTCGTTGGCACCGTCGCGCAGCCAGACCTCGGGGCGGGCGGTGACCTCGCCCACCACCGCGCACGCCAACGCGCGCTGGTGGAACAAGCCGCACACCGCGTCCACGTGCTGCGGACGCACGCTCATGATGAAACCGTAGCTCGGAAAGCTCTGCAGCCACGGCAGCAGCGGCACCTCGGCCGGCCGCGGCATGGCCCCCACGTCGATGACGGCGCCCACCTTGGAGCACTCCAACAGCATCAGCGCGGTGCCCACGGCGCCGGCCATGCTGATGTCCTTGGCCGCATCGCAAACGCCGGACTCGGCCAGTTGCGGCAGCAGGTCCAGGTCGGCACGCAGCCGCTCGGGCGGGGCGTCGGTGGATGCATTGAAGAAGGGGTGAGGCGCCATCATTCGCCCACGCAGGTCGACGGCCATCAGCAAGCGGTCGCCGGGCCGGGCATTGAAGCTGGTCAGCAGCCGCCGCGCCCGGCCGAGGATCGCCACCGCGAGCTGCCCGCTGGGGTTGCGGTGGTTGCTGTGGCCGCCAACGATGGGCACGCCGTAGACCTGGGACGCGGCGGCCAGGCCCTGCAGCACGGGCGCGCCGGCCTCGGCGCCGTCGCTCCACAGCGCGTCGACCACCGCGATCGGGCGACCGCCCATCGCGGCGATGTCGCTGACGTTGACCATCACGCCGCAGTAGCCGGCAAACCACGGCAACTGCGCCACAAAGTCGCCCAGGAAGCCTTCGATGGCGAACAACAGGTGGCCATCGCCGTCCGGGATGGCCGCGCAGTCGTCGCCCACCGGCACCGACTGCGCCAGGTCGGCCGCACCCCCGGGCAGCGCGCGGCCCAGCGTGGCCATGACGCTGGCGATGTCGCGCTTGTGGGCGAAGCCGCGCCCGGCGCGCAGTTGGTCGGCCAGCGCCGTCAGGTTCACTCGGCGCTCCGGTGGGCGGCAGCGGACGACGCCGCGGGCACAGCGGCCGGCGTGGACGCGGATGCGAGGGTGTCCTGGGACGGTGCCGGCGCGGACGTCACCCCCCCCGCCGGCGCCAATGGCGCCCGCGCGACCCAACCGGTGATCGGGTCATGGCACGGCGGGTAGGCGGCCAGATCGACCTGCATCAGCAGGTGCGGGCGGCCGTGCAGTTGCTCGTCCTTCAGGGCGCGCCAGGACAGCTTCTCGAACATCGGCCGGTTTTGCGCCTGCACGTGCGCCAGGAAGGCCGTGGCCCCGCGCGCATGCGCGCTGCACACCGCCAACTTGATCAAGCTGGCGCCGAGGCGCCCCAGGTGCCGAAACGCCGGGTGCACCGCCAGCCGCGAGCCCCACCACAGGCCATCTCGGTCATGGTGGATGCGCACCGTGCCCACCACCTGGTCGGGCATGCCGCCCACCTGCGAGACCGCCACCAGCAACTGCGATTGCCCCTGGGCGTCGATGGCGTCCAGGTCGTCGCCGATGAACACGCCCTGCTCGGCGCAGAACACGGCCCGGCGCAGGCGGCGGGCCTGGGCGATTTCCCAGCCCGCGTCGGCCCACTTGATGCGGAACTCGCAAGGCTGGTAGGCCGAGGACAGCTCAGTGAGGTCGTCTTGGCGCAGCATGGTCAGGGCCTCCGGAGGGTGCAAGCGGGTCAGGACTCGTAGACCGACAAGGACGAGCACGCGCCGCACTTGCCGCAGCCCGCCTTGATGTCGGCCGAGCGCAGGCCGCCGGCGGACACCATCGCGCCCAGCGGCTCGAGGATGGACTTCATGAACTCGGGCGACGGTGCCGGGTGGCTTTCCAGCGGTGTGCCGCTGATCGGCACGAAAGGCACGACGAACGGGTAGACGCCCATCGCCACCAGGCGCTCGCACTGGGACAGCACCGCTTCGCGGCTGTCGCCCAGGCCGGCCAGGATGTAGGTGCTGACCTGCCCGCGGCCGAAGACGCCCACCGCGGCCTCGAAGCTCTCCATGTAGCGGTGCAGCGGCACGCTGGCCTTGCCCGGCATGATGCGTTCGCGCACCTCGGGCGTGACGGTCTCCAGGTGCATGCCCAGCGTGTCGATGCCGGCGGCCTTCATGCGGACAAACCAGTGGTCGGTGTCCGGCGGCTCGCACTGGGCCTGGATGGGGATGTCCACCGCGGCGCGGATGGCGAAGGCGCTGTCCACCAGCACCTGCGCGCCGCGGTCGGGCGTGGGCGGCGTGCCGGTGGTCATCACCATGTGCTTGACGCCGTCCAGCAGCACCGCGGCGCGCGCCACCTCGGCCAGCTGCTCCGGCGTCTTGTGGGCGATGGTGCGGCCGGCCGCCAGGCTCTGGCCGATCGCGCAGAACTTGCAGGTCTTCTTGCGGCTTTCGTAGCGGATGCAGGTCTGCAACACCGTGGTGGCCAGCACGTCCGCGCCGTGCAGCGTGGCGATGTGGCTGTAGGGCACGCCGTCGAAGGTCTGCATGCCATAGAAGCGCGGCGCCTTCGGGAAGGCGATCTGGGCGATGGGGATGCTGCCGCGCTTCAGGGCGCTGACGCCGTGGGCGTCGGGCGCCTCGGCCACGAAGGGTGAGGCCCAGGCGCTGCTGGTGTGCACCGGCACCATGATCGTGTGGCCGTCCACCGTGACGGCCTTGTGGTCGGAAGGGCCCGCACCGCCGCGGCGGCTGGCCACGCCGGCGTTGGGCGAACCCGGGTCAAGCAGCCGCAACCCGAAGGACTGCAGCTCGGTCATCAGCTGCCGGCTGGCCGGCGAGATCGTGGCCGCCGTGGGCTGAAGGGAGGCCTGGGACGTCGCCTCGGAGCGCGGCAGCGGCGTGGGCATCGGCGATGGGTTCGACTGGCTCGGGCTCATGGCGGGAACTCCGGTAAGGCACGGCCGCGGCGGCCGTCATCGGGTGGGCGGTGGTGGCAGGCTGGCCGTGGATGGCCAGGCTCAGCAGTTCGGGGCGGGCGTAGTGGCCCACCGAGTCCATCATTCGCTTGCGCTTCGTGATCAGCGCCAGGTCCAGGTCGGCCACCACCATGCCCTCGCCGTCACGCAAGGGCGGTGCCAGCAGCACGCCCTCGGGCGACACGATGGCGGTGAAATTGCCGCCGCGCAGGGCCTTCTGCAGGCCGGTGTCGGGCGTGACGGCCATGATCTGCGCGTCGGTCAGCCAGCCGGTCGCGTTGACGACGAAGCAGCCGGCTTCCAGCGCGTGGTGGCGGATGGTGACTTCCATCTGGTCGGCAAAGATCTGCCCGACCATCGAGCCCGGGAACTGGGCGCAGTGGATTTCCTCGTGCTGGGTCATCAACGCGTAGCGGGCCAGCGGGTTGTAGTGCTCCCAACAGGCCAGTGCGCCCACGCGGCCCACCGCGGTGGGCACCACCTGCAGGCCGGAGGCATCGCCCTGCCCCCACACCATGCGCTCGTGGTAGGTGGGCGTGATCTTGCGGCGCTTCAGCGCCAGGCGGCCATCGGCGTCAAAAATCAGCTGGGTGTTGTAGAGGCTGCCGTGGTCGCGCTCGTTGACGCCCAGCACCACCACCATGCCGTGGGCCCGCGCCCGCCCGGCCACGGCGTGCGTCACCGGCCCGGGCACCACCACCGCGCGCTCGTACAGGCGCAGGTGGTCCGGCCCCATCGCCACCGGCGGCTTCACGAACGAGAAGTACGGGTAGTAGGGCACGAAGGTCTCGGGGAAGACGATCAACTCGACGCCCTGTGCGGCCGCCTGATCGATCGCCTCGCACACCCGGTTCAGCGTGCCGTCCACCGCTTCAAAGTCCGGCGCGATCTGCACCGCCGCCGCACGCACCTTGCGAGCGTTTGTCATGTACTCACCTCCGCATCAGGGGTGACGCACCCCAGTCCTCCGGCGACCCGGACCGCCCGGCGAGGCCTTGGCGGGCAAGCAGCGCGGCGACTGGGGCGTTCCATCACAAGGTCCAGGTGTTCAACATGAACGCGTTGGATTTGCGGTGCAGCAGGATCAGGTCCAGCACGTCCAACGGGTTGATCGGGCGGATGCCTTCGATCAACGAACCTTCGCCGTGGCCGTACAGCGCCTGCAGCGCAAAGCGGCAGGCGTAGACCTTGCCGCCCTCTTCCATGAACTTCGTGATCTGCTTGTTGAAGTTCTGGTGGCCCGGAAAGGCCTCGTCGCCCAGCGTCGGAAAGCCGCGCTGCACGCCCAGCGTCACGCCCGGCCCGTACAGCAGCACCGAGGTCTCGAAGCCCTTGCGCATCAGCCGCGTGGCCTGCAGCAGGTTGACGAAACCGATGGAGCCTTCAAAGGCCACCGTGTGGAAGGTCACCAGGGCTTTCTCACCCGGTTCGGCCTTGACGTCCTCGAAGACCTTCTCTTCGTAGTCGACAAGCACATCGCCTTTTTTGCGGGCGGGAACGGTCACTTGGGGCATGGATGAACTCCGTGGGTTGGTCGTTGACGGGAAAAAGGTGAAGCGCGCCCCGTCCACATTGCATGGCATGTGCCACCGCGCGGCCCGGGCCATGCGATCAAGCTGCAATCAAGCCGCAGCGACGCGCCTCGCGGCCCGCGAAAAACTTTGTGAGCGGCCGCGTGCGGCGGGCGGCCCCGGCGCCACCCGCCGCGCACGCACCGCAATGAAGCCGGGGACGTGCGATCAATGCCTCCGATCAAGGGGGTCGGTGATCGCCTCGGCGCACCAGCTTGGGGGATCACGGCGCGCCCCGGCAGCAAGCCCGGCAACGCCCCGGGCGGCGCCACCGGGGCCTCACGGGCGCCGGGCCCCGCCACGCGGTGCCCGGCACGAACGATGCATTCGCCCACAGCGACCGACCCCGCCCCATGCGGTGCCTTGCTGGCCGGCACCGCGGGCAGGCCGTGCAATCAAGTCATGCGATCAACCCATGCGATCCAGCGGACCGCTGGTGGCCGCATGCCCCTCTCACAGGTCTCCCACCAACGGCCCCACGCCATGCCCCTGACCAAGCTCGTGCCGCACTGGCAGCGCCGCCTCGACAGCAGCGACCGGCCCGCCTACCTGCTGATCGCCGACCTGATCGCCGACGACGTGCGCACTGGGCGGCTCAGCGCCCGCGAGCGCCTGCCCACGCTGCGCGCGCTGGCCGACGGCCTGAAGCTGAACTACACCACCGTGGCCCGCGCCTACGCCGAGGCGCGCAAGCGCGGGCTGATCGACTCCCGCCCGGGCATGGGCACCTTCGTGCGCGGCACCCGGCCCGCGCTGCCGCTGCGCGGCGGCAGTGGCGCCGAGATGACCATGAACCTGCCACCCGAGCCGCAAGACCCCGCGCTGCTGGAACGCATGCACGCCAGCGCCGCCGAGCTGATGGCGCAGGCCGACCTGTACACGCTGATGCGCTACCAGGACTTCGGCGGCTCGGCCGAGGACAAGACCGCCGCCATGGCCTGGCTGCGCCGCTATGTGCCGGCGGCCACCGCGGCGCAGGTGCTGGTGTGCCCAGGCATCCACAGCGTGCTGGCCGCGCTGTTCTCGCAACTGGCGCGGCCGGGCGAGCTGATCTGCGTCGAATCCCTGACCTACCCCGGCGTCAAGGCCATCGCCACGCAGCTGGGCCTGCAGCTGCACGCGCTGCCGCTGGACGACGAGGGCCCGAGCGCCGCCGCCTTCGAGCAGGCCTGCAAAACGCTCAAGCCCAAGGCGCTGTACTGCAACCCGACGCTGCTGAACCCGACCACGGTGACGATGTCGCAGCGCCGGCGCGAGGCGCTCGCCGAGGTCGCGCTGAACTACAGCGTGCCCATCATCGAGGACGACGCCTACGCGATGCTCCCGCGCGACACGCCCACACCGCTCGCGCAGTTGGCCCCTGAACTCACCTACTACGTCACCGGCCTGAGCAAGTGCCTGGGCGCCGGCCTGCGCACCGCCTACGTCTGCGCCCCGAACGAGCGCCAGGCCCAGCGCCTGGCCGGCGCGCTGCGCGCCACCACCGTGATGGCGTCGCCGATCACCAACGCGCTGGCCACGCGCTGGGTCAACGACGGCACGGCCGACGCCATGCTGCAGGCCATCCGCAGCGAATGCATCGCCCGCCAGGCGTTGGCAGCCCGCCACCTGGCCCGTCACGCGGTGGTCGCCCAGCCCGAAGGCTTTCACCTGTGGCTGCCGCTCAGCTCCAGCTGGAGCGTGGTGGAGTTCGCCAGTTACCTGCGCACCCGCGGCGTGGGCGTGGTGGCCAGCGCCGCGTTCTCGACCGACGGCGACCCGCCGGACGCCGTGCGCATCTGCCTGGGTGGCCCGCTGGGCCGCGACGACTGCGACGACGCCCTGCGCCTCATCGCCGACACGCTGGACCACCCGCAGCACCCGCACGCGACGGTGATGTAGCGGGCGGCGCGGGCATCGGTGCAGGTGCAGGTGCAGGTGCAGGCGAGACAGAGCGAGCGGGGCGGGTCCGAGGCACGAAGGGTTGGCCGCGGCGCCACGGCATGTGTCGCCTGTGTAAATCACGGCCCGCGGCGTGGCACGGGACGGCCTGGCGCCGCAGAATCCAGCAGGGCGCCCCGCGGGTGGGCGCTTCTGGAGTCAACGATGCACCGCCTGTTCAAACGAGACGACTCACTCGGCCGCGGCCACCACGACCACCGCAGTGGCAGCACTCGCCGCTTGGCACTGGCTGCCCTGGCATGGGGCACGTGCGCTTTGGCCAGTGCCGGCCTGAGCCCCAGCGTGCAGGCCGAGCCCCGGGCCTTCGGCAGCGCGTACCACGGGCCGCGGGTGGTGGCGCCAGCGCCGGTGTTTCGGGTGGGGCCCGGCCGCGGCGGCCACGGCGGCTACCGCGGCGGCCATCACGGGCACGGCCACCACGGGTGGGGCGGGCTCGGGCTGGGCCTGGGCCTGGGCATTGGCGCGCTGCTGATTGCACGCCCCTGGGAGCCGGTGGTGGTGGAACGCCCGACCTACTACTACCCGGACCCGCCCCCGCCCCCGGGGTACCCACCGCCAGTGCAGTCGGCGCCGCAGCCCGTGCCGCCCGTGGCGCCGGCACCGTCGCGGCCGCCTGAGCCCATCGTCTACCCGAGCCAGGGCCAAAGCCCTGAGCGCACCGAGGCCGACCGCCAGGATTGCAACCGCTGGGCCACCTCCCAGCCCAGCGCCATGGCCGATGCCAGCGTCTTTCACCGCGCCACCATCGCCTGCCTGGAAGGCCGCGGCTACACCGTGCGCTGAGTCGGCGCCGATCAGGCCCTGCGTGGTCGCGCTGGTCAAATCGCACCAGGCCGGGTTCAAATCGGGGGCATGACGACCCCGACTTCGACCCCCCTCCGCCATGGCACGCCGGGCAACCCCGCCTGGGCGCCGATGTCTTTGACCTTCGCCGCGCCGGCCCGGCCTCGGCGGCACGGATGGATGCTGGCGCTCGCCGCCAACGCCGCGCTGCTGGGCGGCTGCGCCACCATGAGCGAGGACGCGTGCCGCGTCGCCGACTGGCAGCGCGTGGGCCGCGACGACGGCGCCCGCGGTGAAAACGACAGCCGCCTGGCCGACCACGTGGAAAGCTGCCGCAAGGCCGGCGTCACCCCCGATGCCGCCGCCTGGCGCCGAGGCTGGGACAGCGGCGTGATGAGCTACTGCACGCCCCAGGTGGGCTGGCGCGAAGGCGCGGCCGGGAACACCTACCGCGGGGTGTGCCGCGGGCGCGGTGAGGACTTGTTCCTCGCCAACTTCACCGCGGCGACCGAACTGCGCAAGGTGCAGGGCCGCATCGACACCGTGGGCGCCGAGAGCAAGCGCCTGGAAGGCCAGCTGGCCGCCGCCAAGACCGATGACGAACGCAAGGGCCTGCGCGAACGCCTGCGCCGCAACGACATCGAGCTGGTGCGCCTGCGCGCCACCCTGGCGGCCATGCCGTCCGCGCCACGCTACTGAGCCCGGCGGCGCGGGCCGAACCCAGGCGCCGACACCGGATGCGCCGGCGAACCCGCGCCAGCGTCAGGCCGGCGCGCGCGACGGTGGGTGTGGGTGGGATCTTCCCGGCCGCCCTGGCGGCCTGCGTCCGTGCGACCGTTCTGGCCACTCAGCCCGACGGACCGCTCGCCGCCTTCACCCGCGCCACCATGCGCTCGTTGTGCGGTGCGCTCAGGCCCTGGGCCCGGGCCAGCCGCACCACCTCGCCGCACAGCACGTCGATCTCCGTCGGTCGGCCCAGGCGCAAGTCATCGGCCATGCTGGAGCGGGCTTGCGCGTCGATGCGCAGCAGCTTCGCCGCCACCAGGCGGAACAGCCAGGTGGGCAGCCGCAGCACCTTGACCAGCGTGGCGGGCGGCACCGCGGCCACCTGGGCGGGTGCGATGCCGGCCGCGGCCAGCACGGCCAAGGCCTCTTCGATCAGCGCGGCCAGGCTGCGGCGGTGACCGCGGTCCAGCAACTGCGCGCGCAGCGGCAGGCCCGACAGCGCGTTGACCGGGTTGTTCAGGTTCAGCAGCAACTTGCCCCACTGCACCGGGCGCAGGTCGGCGTGCCAGGTGACTGGCACGCCCGCGCGCGCCCAGACCGGCCCCCACGGCCGCAGGGCGGCGTCGTCCTGGGCGGCCAACACACCGGCCGTGCCGCGGTGAAACCGCCCGGGCCCCAGCTCCGCGATGTTGTAGGGGACCATGCCCGACAGCCAATGCAGCGATGGCGCCGCGGCGCGCCCTGCCTCGGCGTTGCCGACGCCGTTCTGCAGCGACAGCACCGGCGTGCCAGCGGGCAAGGCCGCGCCCAGCTCGGCCGCGGCGCCGGCCGTGGCGGTGGACTTGACGGTCAACAGCACCAGTGCGGGCGCCGACCCCGCGCTCACGTGGTCGGCCAACGTCAGGCTGTGGGCCGGCAGGTGGTGGCGGGCGCCGTCCAGGTCGGTCAGCGTCAGGCCGTGGCAGCGCAGGTCGGCCAGCACCCGCGGGCGGCCCACGAAGGTCACGTTGATGCCGGTCGCGGCCAGGCAGCCGCCCACGTGGCAGCCCACGCTGCCAGCGCCCATCACCAGGACCGGGCCCGGGACCGACGCGGCCATTGGGGCCGAAGCGGCGCCCGAGCCCGCGCCCACGCCCGCGCCGTTCACGCGGTGGCGGTGCCGGCGCTTCGCGGGGCGTGGGCGCCCTGGCCGAGGCGGCGCTCGATCTCCTCGTGCACCGTGCGGCGCAGGCCCAGGGCAAACGCGGCCTCGGCCACCAGGAACAGCGGCCCGATGATCAGACCCATCAAATCGTCAACGAAGGCGGGCTTGCGCCCTTCAAACACGTGGCCCACGAACTGGATGGCCCAGCCCGCCACGAACAGCCCCACCCCCCATGCCAGCCACTGCGCGGTCGACAGCGCCGCGGCCCATTGGCCGGCGGCCAGCGAGGCGGCCAGCAGCAGCCCCATGACCATGCCGAAGCGCGCATCCAGCCGCAGGTAATACAGCGTGGTGACCACCACCGCGGCCAGCGCCGGCGACAGCGCCACCGCGCCGACCTCGCCCAGCACCGGGCGCGACAACAACATGGCCACCGCCACGACGATCAACGGGATGCCGACAAAGTGGGTGGCGACGTTGCGGCCGTCGCGGTGATAGGCGGCGTATTGGGTGAGCTGGTCTTCCAGGGTGCGCATGGCGGCCTCCAGGGGGTGGCGGGAGCAGGCCAGGATCATCGCGCGCAGGGCCACCCCATGGTGGTCCGGGTCTACCCTGATCCGGCCCGCGGCCGGGGCAGCCCGAGGGAGCGGCCTCTAAACCATCGCTTGCCCGCCCGGCGGCGCGCCCGCACAGTGCGCCGCATGAACGACGCCCCCACGACGCCACCCCTTGCGACCGACAGCGAAGCCGACGGCCTCGGTCCGGCCCGCCACGGCCAACTTGGCCGCGACCTGCGCGGTGCGGCCAAGCTGGGCGTCAACGCCGTGCTGGGCATGACCGACGTGGTCGAGGCCATGCACCGCACCATCGGTTCGCTGGCCGCGCCACTGGGCCGCAGCCCGACCGGCCCCACGCGCGGCATCACCGGCTTCGTCTACCGAAGCATCCGCGGCACGACCCGCGGCGTGGGCGCCACGCTGGACACCGTGCTGCGCCTGTGGCCCGACGCGCCCGCCAACGGCCCGGCACCGCGCCGCGACGCGGTGGTGTCGGCGCTGAATGGCGTGTGGGGCGACCGCCTGGCCAGCGAGCACAACCCCCTGGCGATCCCCATGACGCTGCGCCGCGACGGCCGGCCGGTGACGCTGGACGAGACCCTGGGGCACCAACTGCCCCAGGCCACCGGCAAGTTGCTGGTGCTGGTGCACGGCCTGTGCATGAACGACCTGCAGTGGCAGCGCGACGGCCACGACCACGGCGCCATGCTGGCCGCGGCCGGCGGCCACACGGTGCTGTACCTGCACTACAACAGCGGCCGCCACGTGTCGGTCAACGGCCGTGAATTCGCCGCGCAGCTGGAGCGGCTGGTGGCGCATTGGCCGGTGCCCGTTGAACAGGTCGCGCTGCTGGGCCACAGCATGGGCGGCCTGGTGATTCGCAGCGCCTGCCATCAGGCGCGCCAGCAGCGGCTGCACTGGCCCGCCCACCTGAGCCACCTGGTGTGCCTCGGCACGCCGCACCACGGCGCGCCGCTCGAACGCGGTGGCCGGCGCTTGGACCAATTGTTGGGCCTCAGCCCCTACCTGCGGCCGCTGGGCCGCATCGGCGAGGCGCGCAGCGCCGGCATCACCGACCTGCGCCACGGCAACCTGCAAGACGCCGACTGGCAGGGCCACGCACCGGGCGGGCCCACCGACGACCGCCGCGTGCCCACCCCGCTGCCCCGCGGCGTGGCCTGCCACCTCGTGGCGGCCACCCAGGCCGCCCAGGCCGATGGACCCGGCCGCCTGCGCGACCGCTTGCTGGGCGACGGTCTGGTGCCACTGGCCAGCGCGCTGGGCGACCACCCCGACCGCCGCCTGGCGCTGAAGGTGCCGGCACGCCGGCGCCTGGTGGTGCCGGAATGCAACCATTGGGGCCTGCTGAACCACCCGGCGGTGGCCGAGCAATTGAAAGCGTGGCTGACGGGCTGAGGCCAGCGCGAAGGCGGTGTGTCGTCCCAGACCGCATGCCCCACAACCCGGCCCCTCGCGTGGCGCCTCAGCGCCGCGGGGCGCCGTGCGGCTCAGCCCGGCTCAGGCGCGAAGCGCGGCACCCAGCGCCCACCGACCTCGACCGACTCGAAAAACATCGCGTGGGGCCGCACCCACAGGCGGCCGTCGCCCACCACCGGGCGGTACAGCACCAGCGGCTCCAGGGTTTCGCTGTGGCACACGACGCCCACCACGTCGTACAAATTGCCTTTGTGGTGGCGGTATCGGCCCAGCGGGGTCGGCGGCAGCGGCAGCAGCTCGTTCATGCCTCGACCATAGCGCAGCGCCGCGGGCGACGCCGGGGCCGCCCAGTTCACAGGCCCAGTTCGCTCAGGCCCGGGTGCTCGTCCGGCCGACGTCCCAGCGGCCAGTGAAACAGCCGGTCGGCCGCGGCGATGGGCAGGTCGTTGATGCTGGCGTAGCGGCGCTGCATGAGGCCGGCGTCGGTGAACTCCCAGTTCTCGTTGCCGTAGCTGCGAAACCATTGGCCCGAGTCGTCGTGCCACTCGTAAGCAAAGCGCACCGCGATGCGGCGGCCCTCGAAGGCCCACAGCTCCTTGATGAGCCGGTAGTCCAGCTCACGGGCCCATTTGCGCTGCAGGAAGCCGCGCACCTGCTCGCGGCCCACCGGGAACTCGGCGCGGTTGCGCCAGCGCGTGTCCTCGGTGTAGACGCCGACCACCCGGTCCGGGTCGCGGGTGTTCCAGGCGTCTTCGGCCATGCGCACCTTCTGGCGGGCGGTCTCGGCATTGAACGGCGGCAGCGGCGGGCGGGTCTCACTCATGCGGGTCCTCCGGATGGGGCGGTCGGCGGGCGGTCACCACCCGATGGCCTTGGGCAACCACAGCGCGATGGCCGGGTAGAAGAACACGAGCGCCAGCGTGATCGCCTGCAAGCCGATGAACGGCACGACGCCCTTGTAGATGTCCTTGATGCTCACCTCCGGCGGCGCCACGCCCTTCAGGTAGAACAAGGCCCAGCCGAATGGCGGCGTCAGGAAGGACGACTGCAGGTTGACGGTGATCAGCATCGCCAGCCACACCGGGTCCACGCCCTGGGCAATCAGCACCGGCAGGAACAGCGGCACCGCGATGTAGCTGATCTCGATCCACTCGATGAAGAAGCCCAGCACGAAGATCAAGGCCATCATGAACCAGATGTCGCTGTTGACGCCGCCGGGCAGCCACTCGAACATCCGCACGATCAGGTCTTCCCCGTGCAGCCCGCGGAAGGCCAGCGCGAACACCTGCGCCATCATCAGGATGAACATCATGATGGCCGTGATCTTCGTGGTGTCCAACGCCACCGCACGCAGCACCGACCACTTCAAGCGGCCCGCGCCTGCGGTGATCAGGACGGCGCCCACGGCGCCCATCGACGCCGCCTCGGTCGGCGCTGCAATGCCGCCGACGATGGAGCCCAGCACCGACACCACCAGCAGGATGGGCGGCACCACCACTTTCCAGAAACGCACCCACAGCTGACGGCGGCTGACCGCGTCGCGTTCGGCCTGCGGCAGCGGCGGCATCAGGTCGGGCTTCAGAATGCCCAGCACCAGCAGGAAGATGATGTAGACCGACGACAGCAGCAAGCCTGGCCCGACGGCCGCCGCGAACAGCGTGCCCACCGACAACTGCATGATGTCGCTGAGCAGGATCAGGATCAGGCTGGGCGGGATGATCTGCCCCAGCGTGCCCGAGGCACAGATGGCGCCGCAGGCGATGCTCTTGTTGTAGCCGCGGCGAATCAGCGTGGGCAGCGTCAGCAGGCCCAGCGTGATGATGGTGGCGCCAACGATGCCGGTGGTGGCGCCCATCAGCACGCCGAACAGGATGATGCCCACGCCCATGCCGCCACGCACGCCGCCGGCCAGGTGGCCCATCACGTCCAGCAGGTCGTCGGCCAGGCGCGATTTCTCGAGCATCACGCCCATGAAGACGAACAGCGGGATGGCCATCCACTGGTAACCCGCCACGACGCCATAGATGCGCGCGGGCAGCAGGTTGAAGAGCACGTCCCCGAAGCCCAGCCAGCCGAACAGGAAGCCCACGGTCGCCAGCGTCACCGCCACCGGCACGCCGATCATCAGCATCAAGAAGAAGCCGACGAGCATCAACACGGCATAGGTTTGCGGCTCAAACATGGTCGGCTTTCAGGCGGGCCTGCTCGTCGGCGATCAGGCGCAGCACGCTGCCCAGCGTCTGCAGCATCAACAGGCCGAAGCCCACGGTGATCAGGCCCTTCACCGCCCAGCGAAACGGAATGCCGCCGGGGTCGGGCGAGGTCTCGTTGATGGCGTAGGACTGGCCCACGTAGGTGAGCGACAACTTGATGAAGATGGCGGCGATCAGCAGCGTCAGGCCGCCCGACACCATGTTCACGATGAACTTCGTGCGCGGCGCAAAGTTGGCATAGAACAAGTCCACGCGCACGTTCTCGCCGCGCTGCAGCGAGTAGCTCATGCCGAACAGGATGACCGTGGCGAGCAGGTGCCATTCCAGTTCCTGCGCCCACACCGAGCCAAAACTGAAGGCATAGCGCAGCAGCACATTGGTCGCCACCAGCGCGATCATCCCCAGGCAGACGTAGAGGGTGGCGTGACCCACCCGGTCGATCAGCGACTCGACCCGCTTCGCCACGATCTCCATCGCGTTCGACATGGCCAGTGCTCCGGGTTCAGCCGCGAACCTTGATGTGATAGGCCTCTTCGCTGACTTCGCTCCAGCGGTCGAACTTGGCCTTGAAGGCCATGTAGGACTCGTGGACCTTCTTGGTCATCGGGTCCTTCGCCACCGCCTCGGCCAGGACTTTGTTGGTCTCGGTGCGCAGCGCGGCAATCACCGAGTCCGGCAGCGGCTTGGCGATCACGCCCTGGTTCTTGACGAGGTCTTCCATGGCCTCCGAGTTGTGCTTCTGACACCAGCCCTCGCTGATCACGTTGCAGGCCGCGGCGGCGTTCTCGACGATGGACTGCAAGTCCTTGGGCAGCTTGGCCCACGCCGCCTTGTTGATCAGCAGTTCGCTCACCGTGGCGCTTTCGTGCCAGCCGGTGGTGTAGTAGTACTTGGCTGCCTTTTGCAGGCCCAGGCGGCGGTCCTGGAAGGGGCCGACGAACTCGGCCGCGTCGATCACGCCCCGCTCCAGCGCAGGGAAGATCTCACCGCCCGGCAGCACCTTCACGTCCACGCCCAGGCTGGCGTACACCTTGCCCGCCAGGCCTGGAATGCGCATCTTCAGGCCCTTGAGGTCGGCGACCGAGTTGATCTCCTTCTTGAACCAGCCGGTCATCTGCACGCCGGTGTTGCCGCAGGGCAGCGCGATCATGCCGAAGGGGGCGTAGACCTCGTTCCACAGTTCCAGGCCGCCGCCGTCGTACAGCCAGCCGTTCATGCCCTGAAAGTTCAGGCCGAAGGGCACGGCGGTGAAGTACTGCGCGGCCGCGGTCTTGCCGGTCCAGAAGTAGCTGTTGGCGTGGTTCATCTCCACCGTGCCAGCGCGCACCGCGTCGAAGCCTTCGAAGGCCGGCACCAGTTCGCCCGCGCCGAAGACCTGGATCTTCAAGCGCCCGCCCGACATGTCGGCGATGCGCTTGGCGAGGTCGGTGGCGCTGCCGGGCCCGTCCATGTAAAACGGCGAGCCCTTGGGGTAGGCGCTCGTCATCTTCCAGTTGAAGCTTTGCTGCGCGTGGGCCACGGCCGGCACGGCCAGCGCGCCGGCCAGGCCGGCCTTCAGGGCCGAGCGGCGACCCAGCGCCGCCTTCACCGTCGAACGTTCACTCATGACAACTCCGGTTGAGGATGAAACAGGCACCGCCCGCGCCGCGCGCAGGTCAGTAGGTCTTGTAGGGCAGGAACTTGCCGCTCATCGTGATGGCCACGCGGTCGCCCATGGGGTTGGCTTCGCGCTTCAGGTCCATCTTGAAATCGATGGCGCTCATGATCCCGTCGCCAAACTCTTCGTGGATGAGCTCCTTGAAGGTGGTGCCGTAGACGCTGACCAACTCGTAGAAGCGGTAGATCAGCGGGTCGGTGGGCACGCTGGTGGGCAGGCTGCCCTTGTAGGGCACGACCATCAGCCACTTCTTCTCGTCGGGCGTGAGGCCGAAGACCTCGGCCAGCACGCTGGCCTGCTCGTCGTTCAGCGTCATCTGGCCCAGGCAGGCGGCGGTCACCCACTCCTTGCTCAGGCCGACCTTGGCGGCCACGTCGGCCCACTTCAGGCCCTTCGTGACTTTGGTGGTGATGATCTTTTCGGTGACGTCGAGGCGGCTCATGGGGTCTCCTGTGAGGTTGCGTTGGGGCCCTTCGGGCGGGCCTTGGGGGGAAGATGCAGCGCGGCGCTCAGGCCACGCTGCGCAGCGGCAGCACCTTGGCTGCGGATGAGGGGGGGGCGGTGGGGTCCGGCGACGCGGGCGCCGGCTCGGGGTCGCTGTCCAGGCCCGGGCTGACCTCGGGCGGCTGCACCGGCGCGCGGCCGTGCGACAAGTCCTTGCTGCGCGCCACCAGGAAGTCGACCAGGTGGTTGCGGATGCGGTAGTACTGCGGGTCGTGGTGCAGCGTGGCGCGCTGGCGGCTGCGCGGCATGGTGTTGCGAACGATCTCGCCAATGCGCGCCTGCGGGCCGTTGCTCATCAGCAGGATGCGGTCGGCCAGCAGGATGGCCTCGTCCACGTCGTGCGTGATCATGAACACCGTCTGGTGCGTCTCGGCGCAGATGCGCAGCAGCTCGTCCTGGATGGTGCCGCGGGTCAGCGCGTCGAGGGCGCCGAAGGGCTCGTCCAGCAGCAGCATGCGCGGCTGAATGGCAAAGGCCCGCGCAATGCCCACGCGCTGCTTCATGCCGCCCGACAGCGCCGAGGGCTTCTTGTCGATGGCCGCGCTCAGACCCACCATGGCCACGTACTTCTCGACGTGCTCGTCGACCTGCGATCGGCTCCAGCCCGGCCACTTGCTGCGCACCGCGAAGGCGATGTTGCCGCGCACCGTCAGCCACGGCATCAGCGCATGGCCCTGGAACACCACGCCGCGCTCCAGGCTGGGCCCGGCCACTTCCCGCTGGTCCATGAAGACGTGGCCGCTGCTGGCCGACTCCAGCCCCGCCAGCACGTTCAGGATGGTCGTCTTGCCGCAGCCGCTGTGGCCAATGATGCAAACGAACTCGCCCTGGCGGATGCCGAAGTTGACATGATCGAAGACCGGCTCTTTCGCGCCCGGGTAGGCCTTGGCCAGCGCCTCGACTTTCAGGAACTCAGTCGACATAGGTCACCGCCTTCTGCAGCCGGGCGAACATCAAATCGAGCAACATGCCGACGATGCCGATCACCAGAATCGCAAAGATCACGTTGGGCAGCGAGAGGTTGTTCCACTCGTTCCACACGAAGTAGCCGATGCCCGTGCCGCCCACCAGCATCTCGGCGGCCACGATCACCAGCCAGGCAATGCCCATGCTGATGCGCATGCCCGTCAGGATGGTGGGCGCCGCCGCCGGCAGGATCACCAGGAAGGCCTTGCGCAGCGGCGTCACCTCCAGCGTCTTGGCCACGTTCAGCCATTCGCGCCGCACGCCGGCCACGCCGAAAGCGGTGTTGATCAGCATCGGCCACACCGAGCAGATGAAGATCACGAAGATGCCGCTGATCGACGAGTCCTTGATGGTGTACAGCGCCAGCGGCATCCAGGCCAGCGGCGAAATCGGCTTGAGGACCTGGATGAACGGGTCCAGCGCCTTGTAGACGAGCGGGCTCATGCCGATCACGAAGCCCAGCGGAATGGCCACCAAGGCCGCCAGCAGGTAGCCCAGGCCGACCCGGCCCAGCGAATAGGCGAGCTGCAGGCCGATGCCCTTGTCGTTGGGACCGTTGTCGTAGAAGGGGCTGGCCAGGTTCTTGACCACCACCGCGCCCATCTGCGCGAGCGTGGGAAAGCCCGACTTCTGGCTGGGCGCGGGTGCCGCCGCCGCGCCCGCACCAAGCGTCGCCGGGTCCTTGCCCATCAGCTTGGCGTATTCGATCTGCTCGGGCGTCAGCGCCACCGCGGGCGCGGCCGACGCGACCGGCGTGGGCGTCAGCGTGGCCAGGTGCCACACCGCGAGGATCAGCATCAGGATGCCGACTGACAGCAGGCCGGCGCGAAGGCCCAGGCTTCGGGTAGCGTTCATCGTCTTGGCCGCGGGCTCAGGCGCGCTTGATCGCGAAGCTGGCGATGTAGGCCTCGGGCTTTTCGGGGTCGAAGGCCTTGCCCATCACGGTGAACTTCGGGTAGGCGCCATCCGGGGCCTTCATGTCCAGCTGCTTCATGGTCTTCTTGGCGTCGGTCAGCAAGAACACCTTCTCGGCGATCTGCTTGTAGTTGACGTCGCCCTTGACGTAGCCCCAGCGCTTCATTTGCGTGAGCATCCAAACGGCCATGCTCTGCCACGGGATGGGGTCGAAGTCGGCGCGGTCGGGCACGGTCTTGACGTTGCCCAGGCCGTCGGCGAACTTGCCGGTCAAGACCTGCGCGATCACCGTTTCCGGCTGGTTCAGGTAGGCCTGCGGCGAGATCACCTTGGCGATGAGCTCGCGGTTCTCGGCCTTGCGGGCCATGGCGGCGGCGGTCAGCACGCTGCGGTACAGCGCGGCGAAGGTGTTGGGGTTCTTCTGGATGAACTCGGTGCTGGTGCCGAAGGCGCAGCACGGGTGGCCGTTCCACAGCTCCTTGGTCAGCAGGTGGATGAAGCCGACTTCTTCAAACACGGCGCGCTGGTTGAACGGGTCCGGGCCGAGGAAGCCGTCGATGTTGCCGGCGCGCAGGTTGGCCACCATCTCCGGCGGAGGCACCACGCGGATCTGGATGTCGCGGTCCGGGTCCAGACCGGCTTCTGCCACGTAGTAGCGCAGCAGGAAGTTGTGCATCGAGTACTCGAAGGGCACGGCGAACTTGAAGCCCTTCCAATCCTTGGGGTCGCGCTTGTCCTTGTGCTTGACGCTCAGCGTGATCGCCTGGCCGTTGGTGTTCTGGATCGTGGCCACGTTCATCGGCGTGGCGGTCGAGCCCAGACCCATCGAGATGGCAATCGGCATCGGGCTCAGGAAGTGCGTGGCGTCGTACTCCTTGTTGATCATCTTGTCGCGGATGAGCGCCCAGCCCGCGGTCTTGACCACCTCGACGTTCAGGCCCTGCTTGCTGTAGAAGCCCAGTGGGTGCGCCATGATCAGCGGCGTGGCGCAAGTGATCGGGATGAAGCCGATCTTCAGGTCCTTCTTTTCCAGTGCGCCGCCCTTCTCCTGGGCCATGGCCTGCAGGCTGGCCACCGGCAGCACGCTGCTGATCGCGGCCATCGCGCTGCCGCGGCCCACCGCGCGCAGGAAGCGCCGGCGAACGGCGTCCTGCGGGAACAAGGCCTTGATCAGGCTGGCTTCGATGAAGTTGTTCGACTCGGCCTCGAAAGCGGCCGTTTCACTGCGCTCGCGCAGCACGCCAACGGCGCGGGCCGCTTCGTGCTCGGCCGCGTGCTCGGCGGCACTGCGGTGCCGACCGCAGGCGCAGGCCATCATCAGCGGGCGGTCGGCGTCGTAGGGGTCGTGGCGGTCCGGGCTCATGCAGTCGTCCTTGGGCTGTCGATGGGATCGATGCTAGGAACGACCGCCGTGCCGCGGCATCGCGACAACGGGGAAAACGCTGTAGGGCTGGCACTACAGGGGGTGGGTCCGGACCCGGACCCGGATGCGATGGCAAGACGAGACGAGGGCCGGCGGACGCGGGCCGCACAGCGCCTGTGCAGCGCCGGCCCGGGGCCAGCACCGGGTCAGCGCGGCGCAGCGGGCGGCGGGGGCGGCGCCAGGCCGTCGCAGCTGGTTTCCTGGTTGCCGCAGACCTGGTTCAGCCACACGCGGAAGCGGCCGGCCGGCACGCCTTGTCGGGCCAGCGCGCCCACCCGGAAGCCGGACCGCACGTCAGCCGACATGGCCCGCTCGTTCACCTCGACCAAGGCCCAATCGCCCTGGCAGGTGACCAGCTGGCTGGCGGCCAGCCAGGCATCACCGTCGAAGCCGCCGCCGTCGTTCAGGCCCACGGTGACGGGCGACCGCGCATCGGGCCGTGCGTGGCCGGTGGGCGCCTGCGACTTGACGGTGAGCTTGCGCGCCGCCACCCAGCCGCTGCCGGCGTGCATCGGCCGCGCGGGGCGGCCGGTCAGGGCCGTGTTGTCGCGCGCGCCCTGAACCCGCACCCAGGCGTCGACACCCGCCACCACGTCCACCTCCACCCGCACGAGGTAGTCGGGCAGGTCCTGACCCTTGACCATCGGCGGCAGGCGGCCGAGCACGCGGGCGTTCAGCGACGGCGACTCGCGGACGTTCAGGCCGGCCGGGTCGGTCTCTTGCACGAAGGCTCCAAGGCGGCATGCGGTGGCGCCAGCGGGCTGGGTCGCGGGGAATGCTGCGGGGGGCGCGGCCAAAGGCGGAGACGCCCCGGCCGCCGCACCCGGCGTTGCCGCCTGCACGCACGCGGTCAGCAGGCCGCACACCAGCACCGCCGCCCCGCGTCGCAGCCGCCCGAACCCCGCCGCGGCGATCATCGGCTCAGCGCGCATTGACGAGGACATAGAAGAAGTTGCCGAAGCCGCCCAGCGAGCCGAGGAAGGCACCATACACCCGGCCCGGGATGGTCTGGCACCCGGCCGACCAAGTGTTGGCCCCGCCACCGTCGTTGCCGCCGCGGTGGATGTACATCGAGGTGCCGGCGGTGGATGGGTCAATGCGCGACGGGTCGCTCAGCGTGAACCAGCCGTCGCCGTCGGTGTCGCGCTCGGCCACCTGGGTGGTCTTGACCATGAAGGCCCGCGCACCGAGGTGGCCGTTTTTCTTCTCGTGGTAATGGTAGGTGGCGGCCACAAGCCGGCCGATGTCCTTGATGCCGTCGCCGTTGACGTCGGCGCCCTCGTTCTTCTTGTTGTCCGACACCATCGCATAGCGCTGGTCGATCAGGCCGAGGGCGCTGGTGCCTTTGTCGGCCCGCTGCGAGTACTGCGCCCCGGGCTCGGTGCAGATCGGGAACAAGCGCAGCTGACCCGCCACGCCGCCAGCGTTCAGCACAGCCAGCTGGTCGTCGTAGCTGCCCAGGCCGCGGTTGGCCAGGGTGGACGAACTGCGGCGCAGCGCCAGCAACGAAGGCCGGCCCTGGCGCAGGCGCTGCTGCGCCTCCCGGCTGCCGTATTGGCACAGCAGCGCCGCAAAGTAGGCGGCCGCGGCCTTGGGTGTGGCGAAGATCTGGCGTTGCGGCGGCTCGGGCCGGTTGGCGCGGTCGGTGGCGATCTGGAACAGCAGCATCCGGCCGGCTTCACTGGCGCTCACCAGGCTGCGGTCGCGAATGCCCAAGCGCACATCCAGCACCCGGCCGAACAGCGACCGCTCGGACCGCGTCAGGTCCGAGGTCAGCGCATTGAGCGCCTCGCAGGCCTTGTTGGCGTCGGTGCGCAGCAGCGCCAGCCACTGGTCGGCCTGGGCCGCTGGGTCGGTGGCGGCCAGCGGGCGGCGCGGGGTGTTGCCGGTGGCCAGGGACGCGTTGGCGTTGGCGTTGGCGTTGGCTTGGATGCTGGGGCTGGGCACGGTCATGGGGTCGACGCGCAACGAGCGCGCTCAGGCAACAGAGTCGACACTGTGCCGCCGAACAGGCCACCGTGACTGTTTCCAACGGTCACGGTCCGCGCCGCAAAGCCGCCATGGCGTGCACAGTTCACGCTCGCATCGACCGCGGTTCGGTCTCAACCCAGCAGGCTCAGGCCCAACGCCCGCTCCAGCAGCCAGGCCAGCGCGAGCAGCGCGATGGCGATGGAGCCCGCCACCAGCACGCCCCAGCGGTAGAAGCGCGTGTGGCGCCCCCAGAAGGCCAGAGGCAGGAACACGGCCACGATGGCCAACTGCCCCGCCTCCACCCCCAGGTTGAAGCCCACCAGCGCCAGCGCCAGCGTCGACTGCGGCAGGCCCAGGTCGGCCAGCACGCTGGCAAAGCCGAAGCCGTGGATCAGGCCGAACACGAAGGCCATGGCCCAGCGCCGCCCGCTGATCACCGCGAACAGGTTGTTCAACGCCGCCAGCACGACCGACAAGGCGATCACCGATTCGACCCACCGCGACGGCAGGCTGACCACGCCGAGCGTCGCCAGGGTCAAGGTGATGGAGTGCGCGACGGTGAAGGCGGTGACGATCTTCAGCACGTCGGTGGCGGCCTCGCGCAGGCGGCTCACCGCCACCCAACGCCCGCGCTCGCGCAGCAGCACGGCCGGCAGCAGCAAGGACAGCAGGAACAGCACGTGGTCGAAGCCGATCCAGATGTGCCAGACGCCGTCCTTGAAGTAAGCGGTGAACTGGGTCAGCCAGCTGGTGGCGGCCAGCTCGAAACGCTGGCTGGCGGCCTCGGGCGAAAAGATGGCCGTGCGCGATGTCCCGGCGTGATCCAGCCGGAGCAGGCCCCGGTGCTGAGGATCAAGGTCGGCGAACAGGCGGTAGCCGATCTCCAGCACGCGCGGCGCCGCAGGGCAGGTGGCGGTGAACTTGAGCACGGTGTAGGTGCCGTCGGTGTGCTCGTCCACCAGCTGCTCGCCGGCCCGCAGCGCGCAAGTGGCGCCGTCGGCGGCCACGTTCAAGCGGGCCAGTGCGTAGTCGGCGATGTCGGCGTGGCGGGCGCGCAGCTCACCCCAGGTGATGTCGCCATTGCCGTCGGCGTCCAGCCCGATGGCGTGGTCCAGGTCGCGCAGGGCAATGTCCCACTGGCCGGCGAGGCGTTGGGGCTCGGCGGCACCGGCCGGGTCGGGGACCGACATGCTGAGGTAGCTGTCCGACGGCTTGTGGGCCTGCGCGGCCGGGCTGGCCAGCACCAGCGCGAGCGCGCAGGCCATGACCATCAGGACCGACGGCAAGGCCCAGGGCCTGGACCAGCGCGCCAGGGGCACGGTGGCCGGTCGGCATCGTCCAACGGCGTGGTCGCCGGCAGGCGCTTCGATGGGGTGGCTCATGGCAGCGCCTTCAGGCGGTCGGCCAGCTGCGCCAGCGCCACGCTCTCAATGCGCGACCGTGCCATCCAGTCCAGCACCGGCTGGGCGGCCTTGGCCTGGCGGGCGGCCAGCGCTGCTTCCAGCAGCACGCGGGCGTCGGCGGGTTCGCGCTGCACGGCGAAGTTGGCCTGGGCCAGCGGCAGGGCGCGGGCGGCGTCGCCCAGCACGCCCAGCGCGTGGCGGGCCTCTTCCTTCTGGTGCAGCACATCGCCGCGCAAGCGGGCGGCGTCGAAGCGCGCGCCCAGGTCGCGCGCCCAGGCGGGCCCCTGGGCCGACGCCACCTGCTTGCCGGCCAGGGCCAGCCGCAACAGCAGCAGATCGGACCGCTCCTTGCCTTTCAGCAAGGCGATCACGTCGGCGGGGCGGCCACGGTCGAGCAGGAAGTCGGCGTAGGCGGCCAGCAGATAGCTGTCCTCCAGTTTCAGGGCCAGGCCGCTGCGAAACGCGGCCTCGGCCTCGGCCCAGCGGCCCCGGCGCTCTTCGATTTCGCCCAGGCGCGTCCAGGCCCACAGGCGCTCGGCGGGCGGGGCATCGGCATGGGCCTGCAGGGCCTGGCGCAGCAACTGCGCCGCGCCCGCGGCGTCACCGGTGATCGAGCGCACTGCGGCCACACAACCCGGGCCGGACAAAGCGGGCGCCAGCGTCTGCACGCGGTCACAGGCGGCCCGGGCGTCGTCGTAGCGCGCCTCGACCATGGCGATGGCAGCGAGCCAGGCCCAGCCTTCGCCGTGGTCGGGCTGCTCGGCCACCACCTGCTTCAAGTCGGCCACGGCGGCGCCGAACTCGTGGCTGTACTGGCGCAGCACCGCGCGCATCAGCCGGGCCGGCAACGGGGGCTGGGCCTCGGGCCACCATGGCGCCAGCGCGGCCTCGGCGTAGCCGATGTAGCGCGGGTCGCCATCGGCCGCGAAATGACCGAGGTACAGGCGCACCAGCCGCACGGCCGCGTCCAGGTCGCGTGGCGCGGTGTTGAGGCGCAGGCGCAGGCGCTGCTGCTCGCGCGCGTCGGGGTCGCTCTGGCGCTGGGGCAAGCGTTCGAGCACCTGCGCGTCGCTGGTGGGCAGGTAAGGCCCTTTTGCAAATGAAACGGCTGGCAACAGGCCGATCAGCAAGACGAGGCCCGCCAGGGCAGAAAAGGGATGGGGTCTCATGGCCAGACTGTGCAGGAACGCCGGAGTATCGCGGGTGCCCGGGTCATTGCCATGGCCCGCCATCCGGTGCACCCCGGGGGTTGGCATAGGCCGAACGGCGAATCGTGTTGATGAGGGGCGTGTCAACCGTGCCGCGCGGCAAGCGTTGGAGACTGACACGTTCGGATCTGTCGGGCGTGTCGATTGTTAGCCGACCCACCCAACCATTGACTGCTGCGACACCATGAACAAACTCCTGTCTGCCCTGATCGTTGCCGCCATCGGCGCCTTCTCCTTCTCGGCCCAAGCCGCTTCCCACGCCGGCGCTGCGCCGATGGCCGCCGCCTCCGGCGCCGCACCGGCCACCAGCGCGCCGATGAAGAAGGAAAAGAAAGAGATGAAGGAAAAGAAGGCCAAGGAAGAGAAGAAGGTTGAAGAGAAGAAGTAAGCACGTCTGCAGCACCGCGCTGCGACCTCAGAAAGCCAGGGCCTTCCCTGGCTTTTTTCATGGGTGGCTCAGCCGATGAGGCGTCAGCCTCAGGCCTCCAGCAGCCGGTGCCGGACGGCGTACAGCGCCAGCTCGACGTCGTTGCGCACGCCGGTCTTCTCCAGGATGCGCGCGCGGTAGGTGCTGACGGTGTTGGGCGACAGGGACAACTGTTCGGCGATCTCGCCCACGCTGCGCCCGCCCACCAGCAGGCGAAACACCTGGTACTCGCGGTGCGACAGGCGCTCGTGCAGCGGCGCGTCGCTGGACACCGCCTCGCCGTCGTTGCGGTCCGCCACGCCGGGGCCGGCCAGCTGCTCGGCCAGCAGCTCGGCCACGCCCGGCGTCACAAACAACTTCCCCGTGGCCACCCGCCGCACGGCCTCGATCATCTGCTGCGAGTCGGCGCTCTTGTTCAGGTAACCGGCCGCGCCGAGCTTCAGGCTGCGCACCGCGTACTGGCGATCCGGGTAGGTGCTGAGCATCAGCACCGGCAGCTTGGGGAACTCGCGCTTGAGCTGCTTGAGCACGTCCAGCCCGTCGCGCTGCGGCATGGCGATGTCCATCAGCACCACGTCGATGGCCTCGCCGGGTGGCGCATGGCGCACCTGGCGGATGGCGTCGGGGCCGTTGTCGGCTTCGCCGGCCACGCTGACGTCGTCCGCGTCGGCCAGCACCTGCCGGATGCCTTGCCGCACGATCAAGTGGTCGTCGCACACCAGCACGCGGATCATGCGGCGGCCTCGCCGGGATGGGGCGCAGCCACAGGCGCCGACGGTGGCGCCGAGGTGGGCCCATCGGCGGGCGCAGACCCCGCCGGCAAGGGCATGGTCAACCGCACCCGGGTGCCCATCCCTGCGGTGCCGCGGATGTCGACCGTGCCGCCAAAGTGCCCGGCGCGCTCGCGCATGCCCATCACGCCGTAGCTGCGCGGGTGGTTCAGCGCGTCGGGCTGCGCGCCCACGCCGTCGTCGCTCACTTCCAGGTGCAGCACCGGGTCGGGCGGTCCGTCCACGTACAGGCGCACGCGCACGCCGCTGGCCCGCGCATGGCGCAGCACATTGCTCAGGATTTCCTGAAAGATGCGGAACACGGCCAGCGCCCATCGGTCGCCCTGCTGCCCGCTGGGCAGTTGCACGCCGGCGGCCACGTGCATGCGCAGGTCGTGTTGCAGCTCGGCGGCGTTCAGCAGCTCCAGCGCCTGCCATTCCATCGCGGCCCACAGGCCCTGGTGGTCGAGGATGCTGGGCCGCAGGTCGTCGACGATGCGGCCCACTTGGTCGACCGCGGTGTCCACCAGCGCGCCCATGCCCTGGCATTTCTGGCGCAGGTCGGGCGCGTCGCCCAGTCGCTTGTCCAGCCAGTTCAGGTCCATGCGCAGGCGCACCAGCAGCGAGCCCAAGCCGTCGTGGACCTCGCGGGCGATGCGCGTGCGCTCCTGCTCGCGCACCGACTCCAGGTAGTCGGACAGCTCGCGCAGCTGGCCCAGGGCCTGGGTCAGGGCGTCGGTGCGTTCGGCCACGCGCTGCTCCAGCTGGTCATGGGCCTCGCGCAGCGCCTGCTCGGCCTGGCGGCGTTCGCTGACGTCGCTGAAGGTCACCACCGCGCCGCGCACCTGGCCGCCGTCGACGATGGGGTAGCTCGAATACTCGGCCGCGAAGGGCGTGCCATCGGCCCGCCACAACACCTCGCGGTCGATGCGACAGCTGTCGCCCTGGCGAAAGGCCGCGAAGATCGGGCAGTCGGTCTCCGGGTAATGCCGGCCGTCGCCGTGCGTGTGGTGGATCAGGTAATGCATGTTCCGGCCCAGCACCTGGTCGGGCGGCAGGCCGATCATCTCGGCCGCCGCGCGGTTGACGAAGGTGCAGCAGCCCGCCATGTCGATGCCGTAGATGCCCTCGCCGGTGGACTGCAGCAGCAGCTGAAGCTGCGCGGACAGCGTGGCCGGGTGGGCGTCCGGCGGCGGGGTGGACGGCGTGTTCATGGGGCTCGGTGCGGGCGCTCAGCGCTCATAACGCACCCGTGGCTCGGCCGACGGCGCGCGCGGCGGATCGGCTTGCAAGTAGGCGACGAGGGCGTCCAGGTCCTGCGCGCCACCCACGCGGTCGCTGCCTTCACGCAGCACGTTGAAGCCGTCGCCGCCCTCGGCGAGGAAGCTGTTCACGGTCACGCGGTAGCGCTTGGACAGGTCGATGGGCTGACCATTGAGCTGCATGTCCTGCACGCGCTGGCCCGCTGGCGCCGCGGCCTTCCAGCGGTAGGTGAAGCCGGCAGAGGGTTGCAGGAAGCTGGGCTCGCTGCTGTCGCCGCGCTGCTGGGCCTCGAGCAAGGCCTTGATCTGCCCGCCGCTCAGGCTCATCACCACCAGGCTGTTGCCGAAGGGCTGCATGCTGAAGACGGCGCCGAAGCTGACCTCGCACGGTGGCGCGGCGCAGTCCAGGTCGGTGCGGATGCCACCGGGGTTCATGAAGGCGATCTGCGCGGCACCGCGGTCGGCCGCCGCGCTGGCGGCCAGCTGCGCGTCGGCCACCAGGCGGCCGGCGCTGCTGTCGCTTGGGCCGCCCGGGCCGCTGGCGCGCGTGAAGCGCCCGGCCACGCGGCCCACCGGCTTGGCGGCGCGCGGCGCCACGATGGCGCTGAAGGCGGCCACCTGGGCGGCCACCTCGGCGTCGGGCGCGACCACGCGCAGCAGGGCGCCATAGGGCTCGGGCGTGCCCGCGGCCAGGCGCTCGCGGGTGTCGGGCTCGGTGCGCTCGTTGAGCACCGGCAAGTTGATGCTGCGGGTGCGGCTGCGGTCCACATCACCGGTGCGGCGGTCGATCACCAGGTCCACCACCGACACCCCGCGGCCATAAGACGTGGCCTGGATGACCACGCGGCCACCGACCTCGCAACGGTAGCCCTGGTGGGTGTGGGCCGAGAACACCACGTCGACCTCGGGCGACAGCTTGCGGGCGATGTCGAAGATCGGGCCCTCGGCGCCAGGGCAAGTGCTGTCGTTCCAGTCGGCGCGTCGGGCCGCCGGGCCGACCTCGCCGCCCTCGTGCAACGACGCCACGATGGCTTTCACGCCGCGCCGGCGCAGCTCGCCCACGGCGCGGTTGATGGCGTCGGCTTCGTCGGTGAAGCTCAGGCCCGCCACCCCCGACGGAACCACGATGGTTGGCGTGCTGCGCGTGACCGCGCCGATCACGCCCACCGGGATGCCGTCGATTTGCTTGATGACCCAGGGGGCGAAGACCGGCTTGCGCTGCGGGTCCAGCACGTTGGCGGCGAGCAGCGGAAAGCTGGCGCCGGTGTAGGGCCCTTGCGCGCACGACACCAATGCCGACGTGGCCTGTACCGCGGCGCAGCCGCCGCGGTACAGGCGCTTCAGCTCGGCCACACCGTCGTCAAACTCATGGTTGCCGGCCACGTTCAGGTCCAGGCCGATGCGGTTCATCACCGCGATGGTCGACTCGTGGCGGAACAGCGTGGACACCAGCGGCGCCGCGCCCACCAGGTCGCCCGACGACAACAGCAGGCTGTGCTCCGCACCGGCGCGCAGGCGCGCCACGGTGCCGGCCAGGGCCGCCGCCCCGCCGGTGGGCACGCGCAGCACCTTGCCGGGCGCGGCCGGGTCGGCCAGCGTCAGGCTGAGGTTCCCGGGCTCCAGGTTGCCGTGGAAGTCGTTGAAGCCAATCAGGCGCAGCGACACCGCGTCCGGTGCCGCCTGCAGCGGGGTGGCCAGGCACAACGCCAGCGCGGCGAACGCGACGCCGCGTCGGCCCGACCATGACAAAGGGGGGCGGAAGGTGAAAAGCGACATGGAGAAATCTCATGCAAGTGCCCTGCCACCGCGGCAGCGGGCTACAAAATGAGGCGGCCTGGACCACAGCCGCCGCGTGACCGCGTTCTAACACCACGGCCGTGGCATGGCGACGACATGCTGACGCCACTGCGCCTTGCCTGGCCCGTCGACCCCACCTGACCACCGCGCCCACCGCCATGAACGCCAACGCCCCACCGTCGACCTTCTTGCCCCAGGAAACCCTGCGCCGCCTGCGCGACGCCACGCCGCCGGTCCCGGGCGAGCTGGCCGCGTTCGTGGCCGGCATGGCGGCGGGGCAGGTCAGCGACGCCCAGGTGGGCGCCTTCGCCATGGCGGTGCGCTGCCGCGGGCTGGGCCGCGCCGACACCGTCGCCCTGACCCGGGCGATGCGCGACAGCGGTGACCGCCTGGACTGGCGCAGCGCCGCGCTGGGCGGGCCGGTAGTGGACAAACATTCGACCGGCGGCGTGGGCGACCTGGTGTCGCTGCTGCTGGGCCCGTTGCTGGCCGCTTGCGGGTGCTTCGTGCCGATGATCTCCGGGCGCGGGCTGGGCCACACCGGCGGCACGCTGGACAAGCTGGAGGCCCTGTCCGGCTACACCGTGCACCCCGACCGCGCGCAGCTGCTGCGCGTGCTGCGGCTAGCCGGCGTGGCCATCGTCGGCGCCGGCCCCGGGCTGGCCCCGGCCGACCAACGCCTGTACGCGGTGCGCGACGTGACCGCCACGGTCGACTCGCTGCCGCTGATCACCGCGTCGATCCTGTCGAAGAAGCTGGCCGCGGGCCTGGACGTCCTGGTGCTCGACGTCAAGCACGGCAACGGCGCCTTCATGCCCGCGCTCGACGACGCCCGCGCGCTGGCGCGCAGCCTGGTGTCGGTGGCCTGCGAGGCCGGGCTGCCCACCGAGGCCTTGCTGACCGACATGAACCAGTCGTTGACGACCTGCGCCGGCAACGCCCTGGAAACCGCGCTCAGCATCGACCTGCTCCGCGGCACGGGCCTGGACGATGCAGCGAACGCGCGGGTGGTCGACGTCACGTTGTCGCTGGGGGCCACGCTGTTGCGCCAGG
Source organism: Hydrogenophaga intermedia (assembly GCA_943370175.1). Taxonomy (GTDB): domain Bacteria; phylum Pseudomonadota; class Gammaproteobacteria; order Burkholderiales; family Burkholderiaceae_C; genus Ideonella_A; species Ideonella_A intermedia_A. Next base: position 48,717 of record CALRPU020000032.1, read on the forward strand.
CGGGCCTGACCGCCACCGCGGCCGAGGCGCGCGACCGCCTGATGGCGCGCTGGCGCAGTGGCCACGCGGCGGAACGCTTTGCGCAGATGGTGCACGGCCTCGGCGGCCCGGGCGACGTGATGGAGCACCCCGCGCGGCACCTGGCCGCCGCGCCCGTGGTGCGGCCGGTGCCGCCGGCCGACGCCGACCGCGACCGGCCGTTCGTCGCGCAGGTCGACACCCGCGCGCTGGGCATGGCGGTGGTGGCCCTGGGCGGCGGACGCGTGCGCAACGGCGATCGCATCGACCCCCGCGTCGGCTTGAGCGGCCTCGCACCGCTCGGCCCGCGCGCGCCCGGCACGCCCCTGGCGTGGGTGCACGCCGCCGACGAAGCGCAGGCCGACGCCGCCATCGCGCAGGTGCGCACCGCCCACCGCCTGAGCGATCAGGCCCCTTTGCCCGAGCCCGCCGTGCTGGCGCACCTGACCCACGGCGATGCCGTCTGACCCAAGGCCACCCCATGACCGCGACCAAGCCCCCCAACCCGTCGACGCTGACGTCCGCACCAACCCCAGCGCCCGCGGCGGGCGACACCCCGGCCGCGCTGATGGCCGCCGCGGTGGCCGCGCGCGAACACGCCCACGCGCCCTACTCGCGCTTCCGCGTCGGGGCGGCGGTGCGGTGCCGGGACGGGCGCGTGTTCAGCGGCTGCAACGTCGAGAACGCGTCCTACGGCCTGTGCAACTGCGCCGAGCGCACGGCGCTGTTCACGGCGATCGCCGCGGGCGTGCGCGCGGGTGAGATCGCCGAGCTGGCCGTGGTGGGCGACACGCCCGAGCCCATCTCCCCCTGTGGCGCCTGCCGGCAGGTGATGCTGGAGCTCGGCGGCGCTGCCCTCGCGGTGACGCTGGGCAACCTCGCGGGCGCCACACGCCACACCACCGCGGGCGAGTTGCTGCCGCTCGGCTTCGGCGCGGCCGACCTGGGCCGGTGACCGGCGGGACCGGGCGGCGCAAGATCGAGCCGACGGGCCGGCGTGACCTGGCAGCGCCCCACCTTCACGCGGTCAGCGCACTGGCCTTGACCCGCCAGTCCCACACCGTCTTGCCGGCGGTGTCCTTCAGCTCCACCCAAAGCTCGCGGTCGCGGCGCGGGCCGCTCACCGTCAACATCGCAAAGTTGCGCTGGTTGTAAAGCCGCGTGCCCGGGACGATGGCCGGGTTGTTCACCTCGGCGGCGTCGGGCTTGCGCACCGGGCCCGAGGTGAGCGGCGAAGTGGTCAGTTCGTGCAGCGGGTAGCGGCCAGGCCGCTCGACGCGCAGCAATTCCGCGAAGTGACGGTCGCCGGTCAGGAAGATCAAGCCCGACACCTTGGCCTGCTGCAGCCAGTCCAGCAGGGCCCGGTGCTCGTTCGCGTACAGCACCGCCCAGGACTCGGTGGTGCCGGCGAGGTTGAACAGCTGGCCGCCGGTGGCCACCAGCTTGAACGGCGCCTTCGAGGCGACCAGCGCGCGCTTCAGCCAGGCCATCTGCGCCCGGCCGAACATGGTCTTGTCCGGGCCGTCGGGCCAGTCGTTGGGGTCGCGGTGGCTGCGGTCGTCCAGCAGGAACAGGTCGACGTCGCCCAGCGTCACCTGACCATACATCGCATCGGCCGGCACGGCATAGGGCATTGGCCAGTAGCGCAGGAACATCTCGCGCGCCCAGGCCGCGTTGCTGAAGCTCGCGTCGGAGTTGTTCGGGCCAAAGTCGTGGTCGTCCCACAGGGCGAGGTGGGGCGTGGCCTGCATCAACTTCTGCAGGCGTGGGTGCTCGCGGTAGAAGCGGTGGCGGCGGTTCATGCCCTCGCGGCTGGTCCATTCCGACTCGCGCAGGTAGATGTTGTCGCCCAGCCAGAGCATCAGGTCGGGCGCCGCGTCGGCGATGCGGTCGAAGATGTCCTCGCCAGCGCCATAGGGCGTGCCGGGGCGGTCGTAGCGGCCGTCGTTCAGGTAAGCGCACGACCCCACGGCGATGCGCAGCGTCGGCGGCTCGGCGCGGAAGTGCCAATACACGGGCGTGCGCACCGTGCCCTGCGCGAGCGTCTCGCCGCTGGCCTCGTCCTTCACCGCGTATTGATAGGCGGTGCCGGGCTCCAGCGCACTCAAGCGCACGTGGGCCACCCAGTCGTTGGCGGCGTCCAGGGCGACCGCTTGCAGCGCAGGGCCTTCGGCGGGCGACGGCGGCGTGGCCGGCGGCGCGCTCGCGGCGGTGGGCGCGGCGGCTGGGGCCCGCCGGCATTCCACCCGCAGGCGCAGGGCCTGCCGGCCTTGCAACCACAGCGTGGTCGTCTGGTGGTCGGTGAAGCCGTGCATCACCCGCAGGGCCGGCGTGGAGAAGCTGCCGGCGCCGGGTGCCGTCGCCGCGCCCAGCGGCTGCGCAGCCGCCAGCGTTGGCGCGGCCAGACCGGCCAGGGCCAGGTCGCGGGCACCGAACAGCGCGCGGCGGCGCGCGGGCGACGCCACGCGGTCCGGGCAGGCGTCGGGGTCGGCGTCGGGGCCGCGCTGGCGCAGCGGTGCGGATGCGGGCGCCGTTGCGCCGTCGAAGGCGCCATCAGACACGCCCAGGGCAGGGGTTTGAACAAGGACAGATCGGCTCATCCCCACAGTCTTTCACGAAACGGCCCGCCATGAAAAACGGCCTGCCCCGGAACCAGGGCAGGCCGCTTCAGGGTGCCGGGTCAGGCCCGGCGGCCGGGTGGCGTCAGAACTCGTAACGCAGCGTGACCTGGACGGCCCACTGCGACTCGCCCTTGGCCTGGCGGGTGGTCACGTCCTCGACGTCGACGACGCTGTAGACGTACTTGCCGTTGGCGTCGATGCCGGCGTAGTTGACAAAGCTGCGGGCCGAGGCGCCGCCGCCCTGGAAGCCCACTTCGTCGATGCGGCCCCAGCGCTTGTTCAGCAGGTTGCCCACGTTCAAGATGTCAAAGGTCAGCACGCCCTTGTGCTTGGCCGTGAAGCCCGGCACTTCCTGGCTCAGACGCAGGTCGAAGTTGTTGACGAACGGCGCATAGGCGCTGTTGCGCTTGACGATGCCGCCGCGGGCCGCGTTCAGCGCCGGGTCCGAGCCGACGATCTGCCAGAACTTGTCTTCGTTGGCCCGGTTGGTGGCCGTGTCGCCACGGAACACCACCTCGCCCGACCCCGGCGCCGTCGGGATGTACATCAGGTCGTTGCCGACCACGCCGTCGCCGTTCATGTCGTTGTTGAAGGTCCAGCTGTAGGGCTTGCCCTTGCGGCCTTCGTAGAACAGACCGAAGGTGGTCTTGTAGTTGCCGACGAAGGCCTTGGACCAGTTGACCGAGGCGTTGACCCGGTCACGCACCAGGTAGGCCGAGTTGGCCGCCACTTCCTCGTTCGGGTTGAAGACCGAACGCGCGTTGAAGTTGGAGTTGGCCACCGACGAGGTCAGCGGGCTGACTTCGGTCGCGGTGGCGCGGGTGTACGCCACGTTCCACGCGAAGTCGCGGCTGACCTGCTTGCCCAGCGACAGGGTCAACGAGTTGCCGCGGCCCAGGTCGGTGCCCTCGGCCACCAGCACGTTGTTGTAGTTCGCGTTGCTCAGCGCCTTGGTGCGCAAGCCCGTGCACGCGCCGGACGTGGTGGCCACGCCCGTGGCGCTCCAGCAGGCGGCGTTGTAGCCCTGGGCGGTGTAGAACAGGTCGCGACCGTCCGAGCCCTTGCGGGTCGGCCCACCCAGGTTCAGGTGGCGGTAGTAGATGCCCTGGTCCACGCGGGTGTGCAGGAACTCGGCACCGGCGACCAGCCCATACCACGGCAGCTCGGCGTCGACCGCGAGGTTGAGCTTCCACACCGACGGCTGCTTGAGCGCCGGCGACAGGAAGTCGACGTTGGCCGCCGGCGTGTTGCCCGGCAGGTTGCCCGGCTGCGCGTTCGGGTTGCCGCTGAAGGTGGCGGCATTGGTGCACGCGGCAAAGCTGCCGCCGCAACCGACGATGCGGGTCGACACGCCCGTATTCGAGTACGGGTTGGACAGCCACACGTTGGCGGCCGCGCCCTGGAACAGGCCGAAGCCGCCGCGGATCTGCGCCTTCTTCTTGTTGGCCGCGTCCAGCGCGTAGTTGAAGCCGAAGCGCGGCTGCACCAGGGTTTCGCCGTCCAGCGTGTAAGTGTTGTCCAGCCCGAAACCACCGGTCTGGCGCGCGCCCGTGGCGGGGTTGCCGGCCACGGTGGGGGCCGCAGCGCCCACGTTGGCGGCCGGCTTGCTGGGCATTTGCAGCTGGTCGATGCGAACACCGTAGGTCAGGGTCAGGCGGTCGTTGACGGTCCAGGTGTCCTGCGCGAACAGGCCCAGGTTGGTCGACGACCAGTTGGCCGCGCCGTCGTTGATGTTGCCGCCGGCCACGGCGGGCAGCTGCACCTGGTAGGTCGACGGGATGCCGGCCAGGAAGGCCGCGATCGGGTCGGCCGCCGTGAAGGCGTAGTTGCCGTTGGTGTCTTGCAGGAAGGCGTTGAAGACCTTGTTCTTGCTGTAATCGCCACCGGCCTTGATCTCGTGGTTGCCCACGAACAGGTTGCCAGCGAAATAGCCGTCCAGCGTCTTGGTGTTGAGCTGGTTGAAATGGCGGCTGCGCTCGGTGCCGAACACCAGCGTGCGCGTGCCGGTGGCCACGCCCGCGGGCGAGCCGGCCGGCAGCGGGCCGGTGAAGTTCAGCGTGACCTGCGGCAGCTTGGACGGGTTCAGCGGCTCGCTGTCGTAGTTGCGCTGCGACAGCTTGAACTCGGTTGAAAAGTTCTCGGTCCAGTCGGCAAACCACTGACCAACCAGGGTCTCGAGGTTCTTTTCCTGGTTGTAGAAGTTCGAGTTCAGCGCCAGCGAGCGGCTGCCGAAATTCGAGAAGAAGGGCTCGCTTTGCTCGGTCTTCGAGTAGCGCACGTTGGCGCGGTGCTTGTCGCTGATGTTCCAGTCGAGCTTGAACATGAAGTCCTTGACCAGCAACTCGGTGCCGGCCGGCACGTCGGCGCCGCCGATGTCGATGCCGTAGCGCGTGCGGGCCACGTTCTGGACGTCGGCGATCTGCTGGGGCGTGATGCCCACGTTGGTGACGCCACTGCCGATGGGGCCGAAATCCGGGGACGCGCGGCTGCTGCGCAGCTCTTCCAGGCTCGTGAAAAAGAACAGCTTGTCCTTGATGATCGGACCGCCCAGCGTGGCACCCTTGGTGGTTTCCTTGAACGCTGGCGTGGGCGTGTAGGTGTCGTTGCTGCGGTTGTAGCGGTCGCCCGTGCCCTTGTCGTCACGGAACACGTAGTAGACGCTGCCCTTCAGGTCGTTGGTGCCCGACTTGGTGACGGCGTTGATGTTGGCGCCGGTGTAGCCCTGTTGGGTCACATCGAAGTTCGACACGTTGATCTGCACCGACTCGATGGCATCGATGGAGATCGGCTGCTTGGCCGTGGGCAGGTTGTTGCTCTCCAGGCCGAAGGTGTCGTTGGTGCGGACGCCGTCGATGGTCACCGAGTTGTAACGGGAGTTCTGGCCGGCCACCGAGATCTCACCGCGCTCCTTGTCGGTCTGCGACACGCGCGGGTCGAGGCGGGCGTAGTCCTGCAGGTTGCGCTGGATCGACGCGAAGGCCTTCAGCTCCTGGCTGCTGATCTTGGTGCCCGCGCCCATGGTGTTGCTGCTGAACTTGTCGCTGGTGACCGAACCGGTCACCGACACCGCGCCCAGCGAGGTGGCCGAGCCGCCCAGCGTGACGTCCAGCGCCAGCGTCTCGGCCAGGTCCAGGAACACGCCCTCGCGGCGCTGGGTCGTGCTGTCCTTGGTGAAGGTCAGCACGTATGGGCCGCCCACGCGCAGGCCGCGGGCGCTGTAGCGGCCTTCGGCGTCGGTGGTCACGCGGTTGGTCGAGCCCGACTCCACGTGAAGGATGGTCACCGCCACGCCCCCCAGGGGCTTGCCATCGGGGCCGGTGATGCGGCCGCCCACGGACGAGGTGGTGTTCTGCGCCATCACCGGCGCGCAAATGGCCGCCACGGCGACCCAGACGGCGGTGGGCGCGAACCCGCGACTCCCTCGACCCCATTGCTTCATTGTTGGAACTCCTGGTTGCTTGACTTCACGGCGCAGGCGGCCGAGGGCCCGCCTGCAAACGAAAACTGGACGGAGGCTTAGCAAGACGCGCGCCGTAACAGGCACTTTGCACGTCTTTACCCCCTTTGGAGGGAACCTCACAGGTCGGTCAGTATCTTGGAGCCGCCCTGTTGCGGGGCAGTGACATGCGCCCAATGTGTCCAAATTGCAACAATTTGGGGCGCAGTGGCCCAGTGGCGCCTTGGGCTTGGCCCGGCCGGGCTCAGGCGGCGCTGCGCCCGCCCAGGTGACCCAGCGGCAGGGCGCCGGCGGCCTTGACCTCACCCAAGGAGAAGCTGGTGTGCAGGTCTTTCACATACGGCAGGTTCAACAGCGTCTTCACCGAGAACTGCGAGAACTGGTCCAGATCGGTCACCATCACCTGCAGCTCGAAGGTGCCGGCGCCGGAGATGTAGTGGCAGGAAATCACCTCGGGCAGGCCACGGATGGCCTCTTCCAGTTCGCGGGTGGCGCTGGCGTTGTTGCGCTCGGCGTCGACCCGCACGAAGGCCAGCACGCCCAGGCCCAGCTTGCGCCGGTTCAGTTCGGCGCGGTAGCCGGTGATGTAGCCCTCGGTCTCGAGCCAGCGCACGCGGCGCCAGGTGGGGGCGGCGGACAGGCCGATGCGCTGCGCGAGCTCGGCGTTGCTCAGGCGCGCATCCTGCTGCAGTTCGTGGAGGATGGCCACGTCGTAGCGGTCCAGCGCCGCGCCCTGGCGCTCGCCGGGCTCGCTGCCCGAGGCGCTCATGGTTTTCCCTGGATTTGCGCGAGTCGGCATGACAGAGCCCGTTTGACGTTGTTCAACGCAAGATTGTTGCTCGACGCCATCGATCTGGCGCAAAGTTAGAAAGGACATGTTGAGCCGCGCTGCCTAAACTTTGGCGTCCACCGCAGGAGTTGCCCCCATGAACGCGCCGTTGCCCGAATCGATCCGCCTGGCCCTGGAAACCGTCACGCTGGACGACAAGTACAGCCTGGACCACGGCCGCGCCTTCATGAGCGGCGTGCAGGCCCTGGTGCGCCTGCCCATGCTGCAGAAAAAGCGCGACGCGCTGGGCGGGCTGAACACCGGCGGCTTCATCAGCGGCTACCGGGGCTCGCCGCTGGGCGGCTACGACCAGGCGCTGTGGCAGGCCAAGAAGCACCTGGCGGCGCAGAACATCGTCTTCCAGCCGGGCGTGAACGAGGAACTGGCGGCCACCGCGGTGTGGGGCTCGCAGCAGCTGGACCTGTACCCGCAAAGCAAGCGCGTCGACGGCGTCTTCGGCATCTGGTACGGCAAGGGCCCGGGCGTGGACCGCTGCAGCGATGTGTTCAAGCACGCCAACATGGCCGGCACCTCGAAGCACGGCGGCGTGATTGCCCTGGCCGGCGACGACCACATCGCCAAGAGCAGCACCGCCGCGCACCAAAGCGACCACATCTTCAAGGCCTGCGGCCTGCCGGTGTTCTTCCCCAGCAGCGTGCAGGACATCCTGGACATGGGCCTGCACGCCTTCGCGCTGAGCCGCTTTGCCGGCGTGTGGTCGGGCATGAAGACGATCCAGGAGATCGTGGAATCGTCCAGCAGCGTGTTCGTCGACCCGGACCGGGTGGACATCGTGCTGCCGCAGGACTTCCCGATGCCCGAAGGCGGACTGCACATCCGCTGGCCGGACGCGCCGCTGGAGCAGGAAGCCCGCCTGATGGACCACAAGTGGTACGCCGCGCTGGCTTACGTGCGCGCCAACCGGCTCAACCACAACGTGATCGCCGGCCCGAACGACCGCTTCGGACTGATCGCCAGCGGCAAAGCCTACAACGACACCCGCCAGGCGCTGCTGGACCTGGGCCTGGACGAGGCCCGCTGCCGCGCGCTGGGCATCCGGCTGCACAAGGTCAATGTGGTGTGGCCGCTGGAAGCCACCATCACCCGCGACTTCGCCCGCGGCTTGCAGGAAATCCTGGTGGTCGAAGAAAAGCGCCAGGTCATCGAGTACCAGCTCAAGGAAGAGCTCTACAACTGGCGCCCCGATGTGCGCCCCAACGTGCTGGGCAAGTTCGACGAAGCCGAGGGCGACCAAAGCGGCGGCGAATGGAGCCAGCCCAACCCCAGCGGCAACTGGCTGTTGCGCGCCCAGGCCGACCTGACGCCGGCGCTGATCGCCAAGGCCATCGGCAAGCGCCTGAAGAAGCTGGGCGTGGACGCCGACACCGCCGCCGCCATCGACGCCCGCATCGCGCTGCTCGACGCCAAGGCGCAAAGCCTGCAGGCCTTGACCCTGGGCAGCGGCGCCACCGCCGGTGAGCGCACGCCGTGGTTCTGCAGCGGCTGCCCGCACAACACCAGCACCAAGGTGCCCGAAGGGTCGCGCGCGGTGGCCGGCATCGGCTGCCACTACATGACGGTGTGGATGGACCGCAGCACCGTGACCTTCAGCCAGATGGGCGGCGAAGGCGTCAGCTGGATCGGCCAGGCCGCCTTTACCACCGACCGCCACGTGTTTGCCAACCTGGGCGACGGCACCTACTACCACTCGGGCCTGCTGGCGGTGCGCCAGAGCATCGCGGCCGGCGTGAACATCACCTACAAGATTCTGTTCAACGACGCGGTGGCCATGACCGGCGGCCAGCCGGTGGACGGCACCCTGCGCGTGCCCGAGATGACCCGCGAGCTGGACGCCGAGGGCGCCAAGAAAATTGTCGTGGTGACCGACGAGCCCGACAAGTACGAGGCCGTGAAAGGCCGCCTGGCCGCGGGCGTGACCGTGCACCACCGCGACGAGCTGGACGCCATCCAGAAGCAGATGCGCGAGCTGCCCGGCTGCACCGTGATCATCTACGACCAGACCTGCGCCACCGAGAAGCGCCGCCGCCGCAAGCGCGGCACGATGGTCGAGCCCGCCAAGCGCGTGGTGGTCAACGAGCTGGTGTGCGAGGGCTGCGGCGACTGCTCGGTGCAAAGCAACTGCCTGAGCGTGGAACCGGTGGAAACCGAGTTCGGCCGCAAGCGCCGCATCAACCAGAACAGCTGCAACAAGGACTACAGCTGCGTGAAGGGCTTCTGCCCGAGCTTCGTCACGGTGGAAGGCGGGCAGTTGAAGTCCGCCAAGAAGGACAAGGCGTCGCGCCCCGACCCCTTCGCGCTGCCGGCGCTGCCGGAGCCGGCCTTGCCGCTGGCCGAGTCGCCTTGGGGCATCGTCGTGGCCGGCGTGGGCGGCACCGGCGTGATCACCATCGGCCAGCTGCTGGGCATGGCCGCGCACCTGGAGGGCAAGGGCATCGTCACCCAGGACGCCGCGGGCCTGGCCCAGAAGGGCGGCGCCACCTGGAGCCACATCCAGATCGCCAACCGCATGGACGCCATCCTGACGACCAAGGTGGGCACGGCCGAAGCCGACCTGGTGATCGCCTGCGACCCGATCGTGGCAGCCAACAAGGCCACGCTGGCCGTGCTGCGCGAAGGCCGCAGCCACGTGGCGCTGAACACCCACGGCGCGCCCACCGCCACCTTCGTGCAGCAACCCGATTGGCAGTCGCCCGCGGCGCAATGCGACGCGATGGTGGCGCAGGCGGTGGGGACGGCCCGCCTGGGCCGGCTGGACGCCGACGCGCTGGCCGTGGGCCTGCTGGGCGATTCGCTGTACGCCAACCCGCTGATGCTGGGCTACGCCTGGCAGCGCGGCTGGGTGCCGCTGAGCTTCGCCGCGCTGATGCGCGCCATCGAGCTCAATGGCGTGCAAGTGGACAACAACAAGGCGGCCTTCGCCTGGGGCCGTCGCGCGGCGCACGACCTGGCCGCGGTGCAGGCGCTGCTGAAGCCGGCCAACGTGATCCAGTTCGTCAAGAAGCCCGGGCTGGAGCAGGTGATCGCCACCCGCGTCGAGTTCCTCACCGGCTACCAGGACGCGGCCTACGCCGCGCAGTACCGCGCCTTCGTCGACCAGGTGCGCGCCGCCGAGGCGCCGCTGGGCAGCGAGAAGCTCAGCGAGGCCGTGGCCCGCGGCCTGTTCAAGCTGATGGCCTACAAGGACGAGTACGAGGTGGCGCGGCTGCACACCGACCCGCGCTTCACCGCGCGCATCGCCGAGCAGTTCGAAGGCGACTACAAGCTGGTGCACCACCTGGCCCCGCCGCTGCTGGGCAAGACCAACGCCCAGGGCGAGCCGGTGAAGCAGGCCTTCGGGCCGTGGGTGCGCACCGCCTTCGGCGTGCTGGCGCGGCTGAAGGGCCTGCGCGGCGGGGCGCTGGACGTCTTCGGCAAGACCGAGGAACGCCGCACCGAACGCGCGCTGATCGGCGAATACCGCGACACCATCGCCGAACTGCTGCGCACCCTGAACGCCGGCAACCTGGCGCAGGCGGTGGAAATCGCCCGGCTGCCCGAGGACATCCGCGGCTATGGCCACGTGAAGGCCCGCCACCTGGCCGCGGTGCGCCCGCGCTGGGCGACGCTGATGCAGGCCTGGCGGCAGCCAGCGGCGCAGAAGGTGGCCTGACGAGGTGTGAACGAGCCCGGCGTGGCCTGGCAGCCCTGCGGGGCGGCCAGGCCGTTCGTCCGTCCCCTGGGCGGCGTCGGGCTTGGGCCGGGTGTAAGAATCCCGGCAACGTCGCGACCTGCTGACGAACCCTGCCCGGACCCGCCATGCACGCCACCTTGCCCCTGCTCGCCAAGACCGACTTTCCGGCCCTGCGCCGCCAGCGCCTGGACACGCTGCAGGTCAACCTGGGCTACACCTGCAACCAGAGCTGCCTGCACTGTCACGTCAACGCAGGGCCCAACCGCACCGAGCAGATGGACGCGGCCACCGTCGACCTGGTCGTCGAGGTGCTGAAGGCCCGCGCCGTGAAGACGCTGGACCTGACCGGCGGCGCGCCCGAGTTGAACCCGCATTTCCGCCGCCTGGTGGTGGCCGCCCGCGCGCTGGGCGTGAAGGTGATCGACCGCTGCAACCTGACCATCCTGTTCGAGCCCGGCCAGGAAGGCCTGGCCGAATTCCTGGCCGAGCACGAGGTGGAGGTGACCGCGTCGCTGCCCTGCTATTCCTTCGAACGCGTGGACCGCCAACGCGGCGACGGCGTGTTCGACAAGAGCATCGCCGGCCTGCAGCGGCTGAACGCGCTGGGCTACGCCGACGCCGACGGCCGGCGCGTGCTGAACCTGGTCTACAACCCGCAAGGCGCGGTGCTGCCGCCGGCGCAGGAAGGCCTGCAGGCCGACTACCAGCGCGAGCTGGGCCAGCGCTACGGCATCCGCTTCAACCAGCTGTACGCGCTGGCCAACATGCCCATCCAGCGCTTCGGCAGCACCTTGATTTCCAAGGGCGAGTTCCAACCCTACATGCAGCTGTTGAAGGACAGCTACCGCGCCGACAACCTGGCCACGGTGATGTGCAACAGCCTGGTCAGCGTGGACCACGAAGGCCGGCTGTACGACTGCGACTTCAACCAGATGCTGGGCCTGCCGATGCGCCTGGCCGACAGCAGCCGCCTGCACCTGCGCGAGCTGCTGACCCACGACGCCCAAGGCAGCGCGATCCGCGTGGCCGACCACTGCTATGGCTGCACTGCCGGCCAGGGCAGCAGCTGCGGCGGGGCCTTGAAGGCCGCCTGAGCAGGCCGCGGCCGCTTGTGGGCGGCGCCGAGCCGCGCCCCGCCGCACCGGCCCGCATGCACTTGGAAGGCGCCGCCGCCCCTCAGCGGCGGCGGCCCAGCACCTGCGTCAACGCCCGCGGCGGCGCTGCATCCACGCCTGCAACTCGCCGACCATGCCCTTGCGGAAAGCCAGCACGCAGAACACGAAGATCGCGCCGATGATCACCGTCACCCACGAACCGACACGGTCAGCCAGGAAGTTCTGCAGGCCGATGATGGTGAAGGCGCCGATGACCGGGCCGGCGAAAGTGCCCAGCCCGCCCAGCAGCGTCATCAGCACCACTTCGCCGGACAGCGACCAATGCACGTCCGACAGCGTGGCGAAACCCAGCACCAGGGTTTTCAGCGACCCGGCCAGGCCGGCGATGGCGGTGGACAGCACGAACGCCAGCAGCTTGTAGCGGTTGACGTCGTAGCCCAGCGAGATGGCGCGGGGTTCGTTCTCGCGGATGGCCTTGAGCACCTGGCCGAAGGGCGAGTGCACGATGCGCATGATGAACAGGAACACCGCCACGAACACCGCCAGCACCACGAAGTACATCACCGTGTCGTTGGCCAACGGGATGAAGCCCAGCAGGTTGCCGCGCGGCACGCCCTGCAGGCCGTCTTCGCCGCCGGTGAAGGGCGCCTGCAGGCACACGAAGTACACCATCTGCGCCATCGCCAGCGTGATCATCGCGAAGTAGATGCCCTCGCGGCGAATGGCGATCAGGCCGACCAGCAGGCCGATGCCCGCGCCCACCACCACGCCGGCCAGCACGCCCAGTTCCGGCGACCAGCCCGCGCTGCGCACCAGCCAGCCGGTGGCGTAAGCGGCCGCGCCCATGAAGGCGGCGTGGCCGAAGGACAGCAGGCCGGTGAAGCCCAGCAGCAGGTTGAAGGCGCAGGCGAAGATGGCGAAGCACAGCGCCTTCATCATGAAGACCGGGTACAGCCCGACGAAGGGCGCGGCGATCAACAGCGCCAGCACCACCAGCCAGGCCGTGCGCCCGCTGCGCGTGGCCTGGCCCGACTGGGCCGCGGCCTTGACCGAATCCGCCGCCGCCGCGTCGCTGGCGGCCTTGCTCACTGCGGTGCTCATTTCATTTCTCCTTGCCGAACAGGCCGGCGGGGCGAATCATCAGCACGATGGCCATGATCACGAAGACGACGATGCTCGAGGCCTCGGGGTAGAACACCTTGGTCAGGCCCTCGACCAGGCCCAGCAGCACGCCGGTCAGGATGGACCCGAGGATCGAGCCCATGCCGCCGATCACCACCACCGCGAACACCACGATGATCAGGTTGCTGCCCATCAGCGGCGTGATCTGGATGACCGGCGCGGCCAGCACGCCGGCGATGGCGGCCAGCGCGGCGCCACCGGCGTAAGTCATGGTGACCATCAGCGGCACGTTGATGCCGAAGGCCTGCACCAGCGCCGGGTTCTCGGTGCCGGCGCGCAGCTTGGCGCCCAGCGTGGTCTTCTCGATGATGAACCAGGTGCCCAGGCAGATGACGAGCGACGCCACGATCACCCAGGCCCGGTAGTTGGGCAGGATCATGAAGCCGAGGTTGGTGGCGCCTTGCAGCGCGTCCGGCACCGCGTACTGCTGGCCCGACACACCGAACTGGTCGCGGAAGATGCCCTCGGCGATCAGCGCCAGGCCGAAGGTCAGCAGCAGGCCGTAGATGGGGTCGATCTTGTAGAGCTGCTTGAGCAGCGTGCGCTCGATCAGCGCGCCCAGCGCGCCCACGACGATGGGCGACACGATCAGCGCCACCCAGTAATTCATGCCGAACTTTTCCAGCCCGAGCCAGGCCACGTAGGCGCCGATCATGTACAGCGCGCCGTGGGCGAAGTTGACGATGCCCAGCAGGCCGAAGATGACCGCCAGCCCCAGGCTGAGCATCGCGTAGAACGACCCATTGACCAGCCCGAGCAGCAATTGCCCGGCGAAGGCCTGGATGGGGATGCCAAAGATTTCAGTCATGGTGCATGCGCGGTTCAGCGGGGAGCGCGTGGCCCGCCGGGCCACGCGAGGTCAGGGCGCTGG
>CALRPU020000033.1:0-61491 GCA_943370175.1 Hydrogenophaga intermedia
TGGTGCTGCACGCGGCCTACAAGATGGACAAGGTTGGCAACAAGCACGCCCGCCAGGAGATCGCGATGATCAAGGTGGCCGCGCCCAACATGGCCTGCCAGGTGATCGACTGGGCCATGCAGGTGCACGGCGGCGGCGCGGTCAGCGACGACTTCGGCCTGGCCAAGGCCTACGCCAGCTCGCGCACGCTGCGCTTTGCCGATGGCCCGGACGAAGTGCACCGCAACGCGATCGCCAAGGAAGAGCTGGCCCGCCACCTGCCGCGCGGCTGAAGCCCCCGCCCACGGCCGCGGTGGGCTATCCTCCAGCCCATGCAGGGTGCGGTGCGCGGGGTGCCGCACCGATGCCGACACATGAAGCGCATGGCGCGAAGGCATCCAGATGGCCAGCACCCAACCCTCCCACGCCCACGACGGCGCCGAGCAGGCCGACGAGCCCGGCGCCGCCTGGCGAACGCCGGTGCTGTGCAACCTGGTCTATTGCAGCCGCGCCAGCGCGGACGTGGCAGAGGCCGACGTGGAACGCATCATCGCCGCGGCGCGCCGCCACAACCCGGCGCTGGGCATCACCGGCATGTTGGTCTTCGGCAGCGGCGTTTTCTTCCAGTGGCTCGAAGGCCCGCGCAGCGGCCTCAGCCAGCTGATGGCCCTGTTGCACGCCGACCCGCGCCACCACGACATGGTGGTGCTCAACGAGGTCGAGGAACCGCGCGAGCGCTTGTTCCCCGACTGGGACATGGAGCGGGTGGACGCCGAGGCGATCCGCGAAGTCCTGGTGGACGCGCGCGACCACGCCGCCGACGCGCGCAACGTGGCGGCCCTGGACGCCTTGCTGGCCGACTTGGACACCGGTCGGCTGGCGGCGCTGGCCACCGCCTGACGCCCACGGCTCGCCCCGCGGGCCGTCGTCAGTCGCCCAGGTCGATCTGCGCGGCCCAGCGCACGCCAGCCAGCCGTTTCGGCGGCGCGTGGTCGGCCACCAGCCAGGCGCGGTGGCCGTCGCTGGCGGCCTCCCGCAGCAGGTCGCTCAGCACCTGGGCCGAGTCGGCGTCGATCGCGGCATAGGGCATGTCCAGCATCGTCAGGCGAGCGCCACTGGCCGCGGCGGCCACCAGGCCCACCTTGCGTCGGGTGCCCGTCGACAGCATGTGCATTTGCTTGGCGCGGTGCTCGCTGAGCGCGAACGCGTCGACCAAGGCGTCAGCCAAGGCCGCGTTCCACCGCGGCCAGCGTGCCGCCTGCGCGCCCAGCCAGTCGGCGGCCACGGTGCGGTCGTGCACCGCGTCGGCCGGGTGGGCCAGGAAGGTCGACGAGGCCTCGCCTTGAAGTTGGCCGCGCGTGGGCGCCCACTCGCCCGCCAGCACGCGCAGCAGCGTGGTCTTGCCGCGGCCGTCGCCACCGCGCACGAGGCTCAGGCCGGGCGTCAGGCGCAGGTCCAGCCGGTCGAACACGGTGAAGCCGGGGTGGTCGAAACCGAGTTGGTGCGCCACCAGCACGGCGTCGCCGGGGGCGGCGGTGCCGTCGTCGGGCGCAGCCGTGAGTGGGGAGGCCGCGTCCCTGGCGGCGAGCGCGGTGTGCTTGGCGAGGGGGTCGTGGTCGGTCGTGGCCATGGGCCGGATTCTGCCCCTGGCCCTTTGGCGGGCGGCCGCGGCGCCCTGGCAGGGGCGGGGGCACGAGGGTCGGCTGGCCGATGGGCCCTCAGGCCAAGGTCATGTCACCGCACGACACCCCCGCGCCATCCCCCCATCGTGGCGATTGCATATCCTTCGCCCATCCTCATTGCTTGCAAGCCTGCATGAAATCCCTCGTCACCCTGGCCGTGTCCGCGCTGATGGCGCTGCCGGCCGCCGCCACCGACCTGCGCATCGCCACCTGGAACCTGGGCTGGCACCTCAGCACCGCCGAGGCGGCCGCCTGGATCAAGGCTTGCGGCTCGCCCTTTGCGCAGTCGGCCGACACCGGCCGTTGGGCGCCGGCGGCCAGCGGGCCCAACACCGGCTGGACCTTGAAATGGGGCCGCAACGCGCCCATCGACTGGGACATCGCCCAGCGTCCGCCCTGCGACGTCTTCCAGGAGCGCGGGCAGATCGTGCCGGTGACGCCCGCGTCCTACGCGGTGCGGCAGCGGCAAATCGCCGAGGTGCTGGAGCGCCAGGTGCAGGCCGACGTGATCGCCTTCCAGGAAGTCAGCGGCGCCGCCTCGGTGCGCGAGGTGCTGCCGGGCGGCGGCGCGGATCACGAGGTCTGCAGCTACGAAGGCCACAAGGTGCAGCGCCTGGCCTTTGCGTGGCGCAAGGCGCTGGGCCCGGCGGTGTCGTGTGAAGCCTACTGGCCCTTGTCCCTGCCCGCCGCGGCGTCCAAGGACCAGCCGCGGCCCGGCCTGGCGCTGACCTTGCGCGTCGACGGCAAGCTGCTGCGCTTGCTGACGGTGCACCTGAAGTCGTCCTGCGTGTCGCCGCTGGAAGCCACCCAGCCCGACGGCCGCGGCCAATTGGACGGCGCCGAGCCCAACTGCGCGGTGCTCCAGCAGCAGGTTGCGCCGCTGGAGGCGTGGGTGGAAGCACAAAGCGCGGGGGTGGACGGCCTGGTGGTGCTGGGCGACTTCAACCGCAACCTGGCCCACGAGGACGCCGAGCCGGCCAGCGCCGTGGTGCGCAGCGGCGGCAAGCCCATCGACCCCCACGGGCCCGGCACCCGCGTGCGCAGCCTGTGGCGCGAGGTCAACGACGGCGCACCGGCCTCGTCGGCCCTGAGCTTGCTGACGACCACCTGCCCGGGCTCGCCGGAAGTGCAGGCGCTGTGCGCGCAGGCCAAGTCGCGGCCGCTGCAGCGCGAGGAAATGCAGCAGGTGGCGTCCACCCGTGAACTGGGTTGCCGCAACCCGCTGGGCTTGGACCACATTGCCATCGGCCGCACGCTGCGGGCCGACGACGCCACCAAGGTGGCGCTGGGCGTGCGCGGTCGCACGCTGGCCGCCACCGACACCAAGCCCGAGCCGCTGCTGGGCGTGTCCGACCACTGCCCGCTGGTCACGCGCCTGCAGTGGTGAGAAGGGCGGGGCGCCGCCGCCGGCGCGTCGGGTTCGCGCGCCCCTGCGGCGTCGCGCGCCGCGTCAGGTGCGCCAGGCGTCGCGGTGGTCCTGCGCGTAGTCGGCCAGGCGGCGCGGCGGCCGGCCGGTGACCACCGACACCGCGTCGGTCACCGCGGCCGAGTAGCCCGCCTTGAAGAAGCCGAGGATCACCAGCATGAAGTCGGCGTAGGGCGCGGGCAGGCCGGCGGCCATCAGGTTGCTGCGCATGGCGTCGGGGCTGATGTCCTCGTAAGCGATGGGGCGGCCGGCCGCGGCCGACAGCACCGCCGCCACCTCGTCGTGGTCCAGCGCCTCGCCGCCGGTCAGGTCGAAGTCGCGCTGGTCGTGTTCATGGCCGTTCAACAGGGCGGCGGCCACGGCGGCGATGTCGCGGGCGTCGATGAAGCTGCCCTTGGCGCGGCCCACCGGCAGGCGAATGCGCCCGTGCTGGCGGATGTCGGCCAGCCAGTGGCTGTTGAAGTTCTGCATGAACCAGTTGGGCCGCACGATGTTGTAGGCCAGGCCCGAGGCTTCCAGCTGCAATTCGACCTGGCGCAGCGGTGCCGTCGGGTCGGCGTTGGCGCCCATGGCGGTCATCAGCACCAGCTTGTCCAGGCGGCGCTCGGCCGCCTGGGCGATCAGCGGGCCCAGCAGTTCGTGCTGGTTCACGTGGCCGGGCGGGGCCATCACGAAGGCGCGGTCGGCGGCGGCCAACGCCTCGGCCACGCCGGCGCCGGAGCCCAGGTCCAGCGTCACCTGGCCGGGTGCCGCGGCCGGGCGCCGGGTGGCCTGCAGCACCTGGTGGCCTTGCGCGGCCAGCAGGGGCACCAGCGCGCCGCCGACCGTGCCGGTGGCGCCAATCACGAGGGTCTTGGTCATGGAATGCCTTTCGTCGAAGGAGGAGTGGATGACGGCATCGTAGGGGCCAAAGATTGGTCTGAGAATGTCGAAAAATCCAAGAATCATGTTCAAACGTACAAATTCGAGGCATGATTCGACATGTTGAAGACGGCTTTCCCGACCCCGCCATGGACCTCCTGACCGACGTGCTGCAACAGGCCGGCCTGCAGCGCCGCCTGCTCGACCTGCAGGCCTTGGCGCCCGCCGGTGCCTTGCGTTTTCCCTGCGACCGCAGCATGGGCTTCCACGTGGTGACCTCGGGCCACGTGCACCTGCACGCCGACGCGCTGGCCGAACCCGTGCTGCTGCAGGCCGGTGACATCGCCTTCATGGCGCGCGGCTGCCCGCACGTGCTGTCCACCGAAGCCCGGCTGCCAGCCGGGGAAATTCCGCGCGCCGGCATGACGCCCGTGGGTGACGCGCCGCCGGCGCCAGCGCCCGGTGCGGCGGCCGCCGCGGTCGTCAGCGCCGCGTACCAGTTGTGGCACCCGCCGCTGCACCCGCTGTTCGCCGAACTGCCCGACTGGCGCGTGCTGCGCGCCGACCGCCAGCCGCGGCTGGGGCCCCTGGCGCTGAGCTTGTCGCTGTTGGCCGGCGAACTGGCCCAGCCGGACGCCGGGTCGCCCACCATCGTCAACGCGCTGATGGACGCCGCCTTCGCCTACCTGATGCGCCAGTTGCTGGCGCCGGACGAGGCGGCCGCCGCCGGCTTCCGCCAGGCGGTGCAGCACCCCAAGGTGCGCGCCGCGGTCGCCCTGATGCACGCCGACACCGCCCGCGACTGGACCCTGGACGCGCTGGCCCAGCAAGTGGGCCTGTCGCGCACCGGCCTGGCCACGCAGTTCCGCCGCGCCATGGGCGACACGCCGCTGAACTACCTGCGGCTGCTGCGCATGCAGCGCGCGGTGCGCCTGCTGGGCGACACCGACCAGGCGCTGGACCGCATTGCCACCGCGGTGGGCTACCAGGACGCCTTCAGCTTCTCGAAGGTGTTCAAGCGCACCGTGGGCCTGGCGCCGCGCGACTTCCGGCGCCAGGACGCCGCCGACCGGGCGGTGCCCTGGCGGCTGTAGGCCAGGCCGCCTGCGGCCTTCGGGCCGCGGCGTGCGCCCTCACTCCTGCCAGTCGGCCGACTGAATCGCCGCGACGATCTCGCGCCCGGTGCGCACCAGCGCGGGCGCAAAGTCCTCGTGCAGCAGCGCGCCGCGCAGCCGCGTGGCCGGGCCGCCGATGGTCAGCGACAGCGGCTCGCGCCCGTCGCCGATGTCGATGCCCACGCCGATGGCGGCGATGTCGGTTTCCCACTCGGACTCGCTGCTGGTGTAGCCGCGCCGGGCGTGGTCGGCCTGGGCGCGCAGCAGCGAGGCGTGCAGGGCGGGCCAGTCGGCCGGGTCCTGGGCGGCCAGGCGGCGGTTGATCAGGTCCCGGATGCCGGGGCTGGCGCTGCACCACATCGCGCGGCCCATCGCGGTGACGGCCAGCGGCAGCCGCGTGCCGACGTCCAGGCCCAGGATCAACCGGGCGCTGCTGCGGCAGTGGGCCACGTAGACCATGCTGGTGTCGTGCCGCACGCCCAGCGAAATCGCGGCCTGGGTGTGCTCGGCCAGGGCTTCCATGAAGGGGCGAGCGATGCGGCCGATCTCGAAGTTGGTCAGCACGCTGAAGCCCAGCGACAGCACCGCCGGGCTCAGCGCGTAGTCGCCCGTGTCGGCGCGGTGGCGCAGGTAGCCCAGCGCCACCAGCGTGAAGCTCAGGCGCGACACCGTGGCCGCTGGCAGCCCGCTGCGCCGCACCAACGCCTGGTGGGCGAGCCAGCGGTCCTGCGGCCGAAAGCAGCGCAACAGCGCCAGGCCCCGGGCCAGCGCGGTGACGTAGCGCCGGTCCTGGCTGGGGTCCACTTCATCGTCGGCGTCGGCCGGGTTGCGCTTGCGTCCCACGGGGGTTCCTCGGTTGGATTTATTTTCCGCTGGTCGAAATATAGTGGGCCTGAGGGCTGATTTCCACGGTGGTCGTTCCGCAGGTTGAAACAGGCCGAGTCGCCCAGTTGACAACCACTCATCGCATTCCCTGAGCTCGGTTTACAGCGACAGGGGCGCTGCGTAGACTGGTGACAGCGTTCCCAGGGTATTCCGATGTGTGGAATATCAACCGACCACGAGGACGTGGCGGCGAGCGCACCCACAACATCGACACCGGAGACGCCCATGACCCGCTCACGCCCCACCGCCCCACCACGGCTGACACTGTCGCTGATCGCGCTCGGCATGGCCAGCGCGCTGACCGCCTGCGGCAGCGGCGACAGCGGGTCGGCCTTCGCCCCGATCGAAATCCGCACGCTGAATGCGCGCGCTGACCTGGTCAGCGGCGGCGACGCCCTGGTGCAACTCGTGTTGCCGGCCGGTGCCCCCACCACCGGCTTGAAGGTCGATGTGGACGGCGTGGACGTCAGCTCGGCCTTTGCCTTGCGCGCCGATGGCCGCATCACCGGCCTGGTGACGGGCCTGAAGGTGGGCGACAACGTCGTCACCGCGCAGGCCAGCGAAGCCGCGGCCGCCACCCTGACCATCACCAACGCCGACCGCGGCGGTCCGGTGTATTCCGGCGCGCAGCCCACGCCCTTCGTGTGCGCCACGCCCACGCCGCAGCCGGCCGCCGGCACGCTGCCGGCCACCAACGCCAGCGGCCTGACCACCGCGGCCACCGACGCCAAGTGCAACGTGGCCAGTGAGTACAAGCTGTACTACCGCACCACCACCGCCGGCTGCAGCTTCGCGCTGCCGGACCCGAGCCCGAGCGTGGCCTTCACCGCCACCACCGTGCCGGCCAACCCGACGCCGCCGGCCAACCCCTGCTTCAAGCCCTACACCGTGGGCGCGGCCGCGCCGGCCGACCTGGCCACCACCACCACCGACGCCGGCGTCACCGTGCCGTACATCGTGCGGGTGGAGCGCGGCTCGCTGAACCGCGGCATCTACGACATGGCCGTGCTGGTCGACCCGACCAAGCCCTGGACCTCGTCGCTGGAAGCCCAGCCGCAATGGAACGGCAAGGTGCTGTACACCTTCGGCGCCAGCACCGGCCAGCCGCGCCGCCAGGCCCGCCCGGCCACCGCCTGGACGGACGACCGCGCGCTGTCGCGCGGCTTTCTGGTGGCCACCAACAGCATGACCGACTCGCTGCAGAACTCGAACCGGGTGATGATGAGCGAGACGGTGATGATGATGAAGGAGCACATCGCCGACCGCTATGGCGCCATCAAGTACACGATGGGCAGCGGCTGCTCGGGCGGCTCCATCAACAGCAACATGAACGCCTCGATCAACCCGGGCCTGCTGGACGGCGTCACCGTGTCGTGCACCTACCCCGACTCGGAGACGGTGACGATGGAAGTCACCGACTGCGTGCTGCTGGTCGAGGCCTACCAGAAGCCCGCCTGGTCCACGCTGATGAGCAACGCCGGCCTGACGCAGGCGCAGGTCAACGCCAAGAAGGCCGCCATCAACGGCCACCTCGACCAGACCGCCTGCCATGGTTGGTACAACTTCTTCGGCAGCAACGCCAAGGCGGGCAACTACTTCCCGCGGACGGTGCCGGCCACCAACAACGACAGCGGCGTGATCGTGCAGTCGCCCGCCTCGACCAACAACTGCCAGCTGCCGGCCAGCCAGGTCTACGACCCGGTGACCAACCCGAACGGCGCGCGCTGCAACGCGTGGTCGTGGGCCGAGTCGATCTGGGGCAAGGTGCCGGGCGCCAGTGCCGCGCGCGACACCCGCGACAACACCGGGGTGCAGTACGGCCTGAAGGCGCTGCAGTCGGGCGCGATCACCGGCGAGGAATTCGTCACCCTCAACGAGATCGTCGGCGGCAACGACCGCGACACCAACCTGACCGCCGCGCGCAGCGTGGCCGACGCCGAGGCGCTGGACATCGCCTACCGCGCCGGCATCGTGATGAGCGGCACCAACCTCGCCAAGACCGCGGTCATCGACCTGCGCGGCTACGACGACTCGCTGATCAACGTGCCGCCGGGCTTTGCCGGCATCCCGGCCGCCTCGCTGCAGGGCGTGGCGCTGTTTGGCATCCACCACCAGTGGCGCAGCTTCTCGATCCGCGACCGCCTGGACCGCGACACCGGCAACCACGACAACCAGGTGCTGTGGCGCTTTGGCCGCAGCGGCTTCAGCCCCTCGGCCGCGCTGTCCGGCGAAGCCTTCCTGGCGATGGACCAATGGCTGACCGGCCTGAAGGCCAGCACCAGCACCGCGTCCATCGAAGCGCGCCTGAAGGCCAGCAAGCCCGCCAGCCTCAGCGACTTCTGCCTGCTGAGCACCGACGCCGCCCAGTCCACCAAGGTGACCGACACCGCCGTCTGCAACGCCGACACCTACCTGGCGCCGCGCACCTCGCCGCGCCAGGTGGCCGGCAGCCCGCGCACCGAGGACATCCTCAAGTGCCAGCTCAAGCCGGTGGACACCGCCGACTACGGCGGCAAGCTGGACGCGGCCCAACTGGCGCGCCTGCGCACCGTCTTCAGCGGTGGCGTGTGCGACTGGGGCAAGCCGGGCGTGGGCCAGCAGGCCGCCGTCTCGCCCCTGAACTTCAAGGCCGGCCCGGGCGGCGTGCCGTTCGCCGCCGCGCCGGTGTCCCGACCGAAGTGACCGCCGGGCGCCCGCACGACCGCGATGACTTGCGCGCCGGCCGGGGCCTGGCCCCGGCCGGGCGCGCGGCAGCACGCCGCCGTTCCCCTTGGGGCGGCGGCGTTGCCACGTTCCCGACTTGACCCCGCCATCGCCGTGTTCCACCTGCGCCTTCCTCCCGCCCCATGAGCTCCAGCCACCCCGCCCACCTGGCCCACTGGCCACCCGGCCTGCCGCGGCACCTGACGCTGCCGCAGACCCACCTGTTCCACAACATCGAGGTGTCGGCCGCGCGCTTTCCCGACAAGCCGTACACCGTGTTCTACGACTCGGCGCTGAGCTACGCCGAGTTCCAGCGCGAAGCCGAGCGCATCGCCGGCTACCTGCAGCAGGACTGCGGCGTGCGCGCTGGCGACCGCGTGCTGCTGTACATGCAGAACAGCCCGCAATGGGTGCTGGCCTTCTACGCCATCCTGCGGGCCAACGCGGTGGTGGTGCCGGTCAACCCGATGAACCTCGCCGAGGAGCTGAAGCACTACGTGGCCGACAGCGGCGCGGCCGTGGCCTTTGCACCGCAGGACCTGGCGCAGCACTTCCTGCCGCTGTTGCGCAGCGGGCCCGACGGGCATGGCCTTCAGCACCTGATCGTCGCCACCTACAGCGACCACCTGACAACGTCCACGGATTTGAAGGTGCCTGACTTCGTTGCCTCGCCGCGCCAGCGCTTCACCCAGCCCGGCACCGTGGCCTGGTGTGACGTGGTGGCCGCCGCGCGCGTGCCCGGCCCCGTCACGGTGGGCCCGGACGACTTGTGCGTCATGCCCTACACCTCGGGCACCACCGGCCAGCCCAAGGGCTGCATGCACACCCACCGCAGCACGATGAGCACGCTGGTGGGCGGGGTGCAATGGTTTTCGCGCACGCAGGACGCGGTCTACCTGTCGGTGCTGCCCTTCTTCCACGTCACCGGCATGGCCGGCAGCATGAACGGCCCGGCTTACATCGGCGCCACCATCGTCATCCTGCCGCGCTGGGACCGCGAGGCCGCGGCGGCGTGCATCGCGCGCTACCGGGTCACGGTGTGGCAGGTCATCTCCACGATGATGATCGACTTTTTGTCCAACCCGCGGCTGGCCGATCACGACCTGAGCAGCCTCAGCGGCATCCGCGGCGGCGGCGCGGCCATGCCGGCGGCCATCGTGGCCAAGCTCAAGGCCGTGACCGGGCTGGACTACGTGGAGGGCTACGGCATGTCCGAAACCCTGGCCGCCACCCACATCAACCCGCCGCACCGCCCCA
The DNA here is from genome assembly GCA_943370175.1 of Hydrogenophaga intermedia. Lineage (GTDB taxonomy): Bacteria > Pseudomonadota > Gammaproteobacteria > Burkholderiales > Burkholderiaceae_C > Ideonella_A > Ideonella_A intermedia_A. The sequence continues at coordinate 9,909 of CALRPU020000033.1, forward strand.
AGCCGCAATGCCTGGGCATCCCGGTGTTCGACGTGGACGCCCGCGTGATCGACGCGGCCACGGGGCAGGAATTGCCCGACGGCGAGGTCGGCGAGATCGTGGTGCACGCCCCGCAGGTGATGCGCGGCTACTGGAACAACCCGCAGGCCACGGCGGACGCCTTCATCGACCTCGACGGCAAGCGCTTCCTGCGCACCGGCGACCTGGCACGCGTCGACGAAGACGGCTACTTCTTCATGGTCGACCGCCTGAAGCGCATGATCAACGCGTCGGGCTTCAAGGTCTGGCCGGCCGAGGTGGAAGCCATCATGTACCACCACCCCGCCATCCAGGAAGCCTGCGTGATCGCCGCGCGCGACGCCCGCCGCGGCGAGACCGTGAAGGCGCTGGTGGTGCTGAAGCCCGAGCACGCCGGTCGTGTTCAACCCGACGACATCGTCACTTGGTCGCGCGATCACATGGCGGCCTACAAGTGCCCGCGCCTGGTTGAATTCGTGCCGAGCCTGCCCAAGTCGGGCTCGGGCAAGGTGCAGTGGCGCGAGCTGCAGGAGCGCGAGGCCCAGGCGGCCGCGCCGCCCGTCTGAGCGCCTCGGCCTCCACACCCACCCGATCCGGCGGAACCCGCCCGCGCGCGACGACTCAAGATCCCCGATGCCCTGCACCCCAGGGCGACTTTGACCAGGAGACTCCACGATGACCCGAACCCCCTCCCGCCCGACCGCCCCCACCAGCGCGCTGCGCCGCGGGCTGCTGCTGGCCGCCGGCGGCGCCGCGCTGGCCGCGCCCTTGGCCACCTTGCCGGGCCTGGCCCAGGCCCAGGCTTTCCCCAGCAAGCCGATCACGCTGATCGTGCCCTGGCCCGCCGGCGGGTCCACCGACCGCCACCACCGCGCGCTGGCCGAGCTGGCCAGCAAGCACCTGGGCCAGCAGATCGTCATCGAGAACAAGCCGGGCGCCGGCGGCACGCTCGGCCCGAGCACGATGGCGCTGACCGCCAAGCCCGACGGCTACACCATCGCGCAATACCCCATGGGCATGCTGCGCCTGCCCCACATGCAGAAGGTGGCCTGGGACCCGATCAAGGACTTCACCTTCATCATGGGCGTGTCCGGCTACACCTTCGGCTTCACCGTCAAGGCCGACTCGCCATTCAAGACCTTCAACGACTACGTCGAGGCCGCCCGCAAGCAGCCCGGCAAGATCGACTACGGCTCCACCGGCATCGGCACCTCGCCGCACCTGCTGATGGAAGAGCTGGCCGACAACGCGAAGGTCACGCTGAACCACATTCCGTTCAAGGGCAACGCCGACCTGCAGCAAGCGCTGCTGGGCGGCCACGTGATGGCGCAAAGCGACGCCTCGGGCTGGGACAAGTTCGTCGACAACGGCCAGATGCGCCTGCTGGTGACCTTCGGCGAGAAGCGCACCAAGCGCTGGCCCAACGTGCCCACCGCCAAGGACCTGGGCTACAACGTGGTGTCCTCGTCGCCGTACGGGCTGGTGGGCCCGAAGGGCATGGACCCGGCGGTGGTCAAGGTGATCCACGACGCCTTCAAGAAGGCCATGGACGACCCCGAGCACCAGAAGGTGCTGGACCAGCTGAACCAGGACATGTGGTACCGCACGGGCGACGATTACCGTGCCTGGGCCGTGGCCACCTTCGCCAAGGACCGCGCGTTGATCGACCGACTGGGCTTGCTCGCGAAGTAAGCCTCACCGTCAGTGCCGCTGCCATTCCTTCAGGCGGCGGTACAGCAGGCCGCGGGACACCCGCAGCTCGCGCGCGGTGCGCGACACGTTGCCGCCATGGCGCTGCAGCGTCTGCTCGATCAGCGCGCGGTTGGCGTCGTTCAACGTGGTCGAGGCCAAGGGGGCCTCGGCGGGCAGGTCCCGCCGGTGGCTGGCGTTGCCCGGCCCATCGTCAACGGCGGCAGGGATTGACGTCGCTGCCGACGCCGCGGGGCCGGTCCAGCGGGCCTGCAGCCAGACGCCCAATCGGCTGGGCAGCGCGTGGGGCTGAGGGCCGCTGCGGCGGCTCAGGTTCAGCAGCTGCTCCACGCTGAGGCCCAGCAGGTCCTCGCTGGTGCTGTGCGCGGCGGGCCGGCGCGGGCTGCCCAGCAGGCTGGCCGCAATGCCGTTGAGCCAGGCGAGACGGCCGTCCGGGTGCACCGCCGCCAGCCCCTCCAGCGGCGTGTGCAGCAGCGCCGGGCTGACCTGGAACCGCAGCAGCAGCCGCTCGTGCGACTGCGCCACCAGCAGTCGGTTCTCGATCACGGCGGCAAACTGCCGCACCATCGTCAGCGCGTCAAATCGGAAGGCCTGGCCCTCGCTGCTCAGGTCCAGAACCGCGGCCACCATGCCGTGGCTGTCGTGGATGGGCGCGGCCGCGCAGTGCATCACCCGCAGTCCGCTGAAGAAGTGCTCCGCCCCGTGCACCACGCACACCTCTGCGGTGCGCGCCGTCACGCCGGGCGCGCCCGTGCCGATGGCGGATTCGCTGAGGTTCACGCCGACCCGCGTGACGACTGGCATCAGCTGCCCTTCGCCACGCTGCGTGGGCGTGGCGTGCACGACGATGCCGTCGTGGCTGGTCAAGAAGGCCTTGCACGCCGTGCCCGACAGCGCCGCATCGAGCTGCTGCAGGTCCGCCGCCGCCGCGTCCAGCAGCTGCCGGTTGCGCGCCAGCGTGCGGGCCACGCGCGACTTGGTGACCGGATCGAAACTCACCCGCTCCTGCGGCGCTCGGCGCGCTTCCAGGCAGCGCGACCAGGATTGGATCACTGGCTCGGGCACCAGCCCCGACGGCCGCACACCCTCCTCGAAAAAGCGCTCGCGGGCCAGCGCAACCCGCTGTTCCGGCGTGGTGAAGAAGGGGCCGGCGGGTGCGGCGGCTGACAGGGCAGGCGGGGACTTTGGTCGGACCATCGGTGCGATTCCTGGTCCTTCGAATCTGTACTGAAGTGGAACAAAAACCGCCTAGGGAAAGTACCCGATTGGGCCCGGCCCGCTGCGCCGCCTATGGTTCGTGGTCCAACAACGATCACGGCGCGGGCCCGCCGCCTGCCGTCAGCCGGAGACACCGCATGAAGTTCACCCAACGCCTGGCCGCCACGGCCATCACGGCCTGGCTAGTCACCCCCTGGGCGCAAGCCCAGACGCTGGCCGACCTGCGCAACGACGCCGCCACGCCCGGCGACGTCACCACCTACGGCATGGGCTACGGCCAGCAGCGCTACTCGGCGCTGAACAAGATCAACAAGGCCAACATCAAGCGCCTGGTGCCGGCCTGGAGCCTCAGCCTCGACCACTCCGCCAATGCGTCCACCCAACCGTTGCTGGTGGGCGGGGTGATGTACGTGACCTCCCACAACGCGACCATCGCCATCGACGCCGAAACCGGCCGCCAGAAGTGGAAGACGCCCGTCGAGCTGCCCGCCGACGTCAACGGCTACCTGTGCTGCGGCATCCACAGCCGCGGCGCGGCGGTGCTGGACGGCGTGCTCTACCGCACCACCATCGACGCCCACGTGATGGCCATCGAGATGGCCACGGGCAAGATGCTGTGGAAGAAGCAGGCCGCCGACTACAAGCTCGGCTACAGCATGACCCACGCGCCCTTGGTGGCCGGGGGCGTGCTGATCACCGGCATCAGCGGCGGCGAGTACGGTACCCGCGGCTTCCTCGACGGCTGGGACCTGAAGACCGGCGAGAAGAAGTGGCGCACCTGGACCGTGCCCGCCCCGGGCGAGAAGGGCAGCGAGACCTGGAACGCCGACCGCCACGAAAAGGGCGGTGCGCCCACCTGGCTGACCGGCACCTACGACCCCGACCTCAACCTCGTGTATTGGGGCACCGGCAACGGCGGCCCGTGGAACCCGGCCTGGCGCGGCAAGGACTCGCTGTACATCTGCTCCATCCTCGCGCTGGACCCGGCCACGGGCAAGATCGTCTGGCACTACCAGACCTCGCCGGGCGACCCCTACGACTACGACGCCACCAACGAACTGGTGCTGGGCGACTTGCCCGTGGAAGGTGCCAACCGCAAGGTGCTGATGCAGGCCAACCGCAACGGCTTCTTCTACGTGCTGGACCGCACCAACGGCAAGCTGCTGAGCGCCACGCAGTTCGGCAAAAAGGTCAACTGGGCGACCGGCGTCGACATGAAGACAGGGCGGCCGATCGACACGCCCATGACCACGTCGGTGCGCAACAACGTCGAGAGCAAGGACTTCATCGAAGCCTGGCCCAGCGCCTTCGGGGCCAAGAACTGGATGCCGATGAGCTTCGACCCGACCAAGAAGCGCGTCTACATGAACACGCTGAACCTGGGCATGAAGGTCAAGTACCAGACCCCGGCCTACAAGCAGGGCGCGTGGTACCTGGGGCTGGACCTGGGCGGCTGGGCCGACCCCGAGGACGGCATGCGCGGCGCCCTGACCGCCTGGGACCCCGCCAGCGGCAAGAAGGTGTGGGAAGTGCCCACCGCCACCCCGTTCTGGAGCGGCGTGCTCTCCACCGCGGGTGGCCTGGTGTTCACCGGCGCGCAGACCGGCGAGTTCATGGCCTTTGACGCCGACAACGGCGCCAAGCTGTGGCAGTTCCAGACCGGCTCGGGCATTTCGGGCCTGCCCATCACCTGGGAGCACAAGGGCCAGCAGTACATCACGGTGACCAGCGGCGCGGCCACGGTCTACGGCTTCCTGGGCGGCGACGCCAAGCTGGCCAACGTGCCGGCCGGCTCCTCGGTGTGGACTTTCAAGGTGCTGGATTGAGGGGGCGCAAGCGGTGATGCGATGGACCTTCGCCCGCGCGCTGACGGCGGGCTTGCTGGGCCTGGCGGCCGGCACGGCCGCGGCCCAGGGCAGCGACACGGCGCCGGCCGCGGCCACGGCTCCCAATGCGGGGGTGCCCGCGGCCGCGGGCGTCACCGCGGCCCAGGGCAAGTCGCTTTACACCAGCTACTGCGCCCGCTGCCACGGCCTCAACATGGTCACCAACGGCGCCAGCTTCGACCTGCGCACCTTCCCGAAGGATCAGCCGGAGCGCTTCCAGCGGTCGGTGTCCCAGGGCTTGCGCGCGATGCCGGCCTGGGGCAACACCCTCAAGGCCGAGGAACTGCAGGCCTTGTGGTTGTACGTCAGCGGCAGCCCCTGACGCCCGGGCGCCGCGCTCACTTGAAGCTGCTCAGCCGCACTTCCTTGATCTTGCCGGCCTCGACCACCGCCACGCGGGTGTTGGCGGTGGAGCCGCCGCGCTCGTTCACGCCGTCGATGTCGTTGGGGTTGTGCATCGCGGGCAAGCCCTTGTAGGCCTTGTCCAGCGCCGCGCGGATGGCCGTGGCGTCGCTCACCGAGCCGGCCAGCTTCATGGCCGCGGCCGTGGCGTGCACCGCCGAGTAGTTCAGCGACACCTCGGAACTGGGGTCGCGGCCGGCGTAGACCTTGCGGAAGCGCTCGACGAAGGCCTTCGCATCGGGCGTGCTGTCCTCGACCAGCGGCAGCACGCCGATCGCGCCTTCCAGCGGGCCGTAGCCGCCGGTGATCTTGCCGATCTCGTCCATCTTGGCCTGGTCGATGATCACGAAGCCGCCCTTGAAGCCCAGCTCGCGGGCCTGTTTGATCACGAGGCCCGTGGGTTCGGACGCGCCGCCGATGAACAGCACGTCGGGCTTGGCCGCCAGCACCCGGCTCACGCCGCTGTAGAAGTCGGTGGCGCGGTTGTAGCTCATCGGGTTCTCGGCCACCACCTTGCCGCCGGCGGCTTCCCAGGCGGGCTTGAAGGCTGCGGTCCAGGCCTTGGCGTAGTCGTGGTCGCCGTTGGCCACGGCCATGGCCCGGCCGTACTTGCCCATCGCGTGCTTCACGAAGGGCTCGATGTAGCTGGTGAATTCCGGCGGGATGCGCAGCGTCAGCTTGTTGCCGCGGGCGGTCACCTGCGGCACGCTGGTGTAGCTCAGCAGCAGCACTTTCTGCTGCTCGTTGGTGGTCTGCATCGCGAAGCTGCCGCCGGAGTGCGGGCACAGGATGGCCGGGGTCTTGTGCTCCTGCACCAGGCGCTGCGCGTTGATCGCGGTCTCGCTGGGGTTGTACTTGTCGTCCAGCGCCACGATTTCCAGCTTGTACTTCTTGCCGGCCACTTCGAAACCGGCCGCGTTGATTTCGGCGGCGGCCATGTTCATGCCGTCCAGCACGTTCTTGCCGTACAGCGCGGCGCCGCCGGACAGCGGGCCGCTGTAGCCGATCTTCACCACCTCGAGCGCTTGCGCGCGGGCGCCGAAGCCCGCGGTCAGGCCGGCAAGGCCCAGCGCGGTGGTGATCTGGCGGCGGGTGAATCCTGGGGTCATGGGCGGGTCTCCTTCGAGTGGTTCGCCGGGGGGCCGGCGGGGGCGGCAACGGGGTTGCCGTGGGGGCGGGCGGTTCAGGCGCCGATGTAGGCGCGGCGGACCGCCTCGTTGTTGAGCAGGGTGTCGCGGTCGCCTTCCATCACGATGCGGCCGCCTTCGATGACGTAGGCCCGGTGGGCGATCTTCAGCGCCGCGAAGGCGTTCTGTTCGGCCAGCAGCACGGTGGTGCCGCTGCGGTTGATGCGCTCGATCACCTCGAACACCTGCTTGACCACCAGCGGCGCCAGGCCCAGCGAGGGTTCGTCCAGCAGCAGCAGCCGGGGCCGGCCCATCAGCGCGCGGCCGATGGCCACCATCTGCTGCTGGCCGCCGCTGAGCGAGCCGGCCGGGTCGTTGCGCTTCTCGGCGAGGATGGGGAACAGTTTCATCACCTCGTCCAGCCGCTGCTGGTTGCCGGCCTTGTCGCCGCGGTGCACGTAGGCGCCCAGCATCAGGTTCTTCAGCACCGACATGCCCGGAAACAGCTTGCGGCCTTCGGGGCACTGCACCACGCCGTGCTCGACGATCTGCGAGGGCTTCATGCCGCTGAGTTCCTGCCCGCGGTAGCGGACGCTGCCGCCCGCGGCCTTGTGCAGCCCGCTGGTGGTCAGGAAGATCGAGCTCTTGCCCGCGCCGTTGGCGCCCAGCAGCACCACCAGTTCGCCGTCCTTGACGCTGAGGCTGACGCCGTCCAGCGCGCGGAAGCTGCCGTAGTTCAGCGTGAGTTGGTCAAGCTGCAGCATGGCTTGGCTCCGCGTGTTCGCTGCCCAGGTAGGCGTCGATGACGGCCGGGTTGGCGCGCACCTGCGCCGGCGTGCCCTCGGCGATCTTCTCGCCGTGGTTCAACACCATGATCTTGTCGGCCAGGGTCATGATCATGTTCATCTTGTGCTCGATCAGGCACACCGTCAGGCCATGCTTGATCATCTTGCGGATCAGCGTGGCCAGGCCTTCGGTCTCGTCGGGGTTGACGCCGCCGGCGGGCTCATCGAGCAGCACCAGCGTGGGGTCGGTGGACAGTGCGAGCGCAAACGCCACGCGCTTGCGCTCCTCTTGGGTGACGTCGCCGGCGATGCGGTGTTCCAGGTGGCTCAGGCCGACGAAGTTCAGCGCCTCGCGGGCCTTGTCGCGGCAGGCTTTTTCTTCGGCCTGCAGGCGGCGCGAGTTCGTCAGCACGTCCCACAGGCCGCTGCGCGTGCGCAGGCGGTGGCCCACGATCAGGTTGTCCAGCACCGAGGTGCGGTCGAACAGCGTGGTGGTCTGGAAGGTGCGTGACACCCCCAGGCGCGCCATCTCGTCGGCGCCCAGGCGGGTGACGTCGCGGCTGTTGAACAGGATCTGGCCCGAGGTCGGCTGGTGCACGCCGCTGATCAGGTTGAAGAAGGTCGTCTTGCCCGCGCCGTTGGGGCCGATGATGGCGTTGATCTTGCCCTTCTCGACGATGGTGCTGACGCTGTTGACGGCCGCGTTGCCGCCGAAGCGCTTGGTCAGCTGGATGATCTCAAGCACGGCGGCCTCCTTCGGACGACAAGACGCCGACCGTGGGCTTGGCGCTGCCGGCCTCCGCCTTGGCGGCGCTGGCCGCCTTCGAGGCCTTCAACGCCTGGCGCCCCAGGTAGCTGCCCACGATGCCGTGCGGCACGAAGATCACCAGCAGCACCAGGATCGGCCCGAACACGATGAAGCGGTACTCCTGCAGGAACTGCAGGTACTGCGTGAGCCAGGGCACGCCCAGGGCGCCCAGCAGCGGCCCCAGCAGCGTGCCCAGGCCGCCCACCAGCATGTACATCGTCATGTCGAAGGTGTGTTCCACCCCGGCAATGCCCGGGCCCAGGAAACGCACAAAGCCCGCGTACAGCCCGCCGGCCAGCCCCGCATAGAACACCGACAGCAAGAAGGCGAGCAGCTTGTTGCGCATCAGGTTGATGCCCAGCGACTCGGCCAGCTCGTCGCCGTTGCGGATGGCCATGAAGGTGCGGCCCAGCAGCGACCGCGCGATGCGGTGCATCACCCACACGCCGATCACCAGGAAGAAGAACACCATGTAGTACAGGGCGCGCGGGGTCTCGAAGCTCAGCGGGCCGATGGCCGTGGGCACCGGGATGCCGATGATCCCCACGGTGCCATGGGTCAGGCTTTCCCACTTCTCGATGACGAGGTAGATGATGTAGCCCACGCACATCGTGAAGATCGAGAAGTAGTGGCCCTTCAGGCGCAGCGAGACGATGCCCACGAAGAAGCCCAGCGCCATCGCCACGAAGCCCGACAGCGCGAAGGCCACCCAGAACGACACGTGGTAGTCCACCGTCAGGATGCCCACCGTGTAGGCCCCCACCGCCATGAAGCCGCTGTGCGCCAGGTTGAACTGCCCGGTGTAGCCGGTGATCAGGTTCAGCCCCAGGGTGGCAATGGCGAAGATGTAGGCGGTGGACATCACCGTCAGGTGGTAGTCGTTGCCCACCAGGAAGGGAAACAGCGCGCCCGCCAGGAACAGCAGCCCCCAGCCCGGGGTGCCTTCGAGTTTGTGCAGCCAGCCCATGTCAGTGCGCTCCCTTGGTGAACAGGCCTTGCGGGCGCACCGACAGGATCAGCACCAGCGCCACGAAGGCGATGACGTCCTTGGCGTCGGGCGAGATGTAGAAGGCCCCGAAGCTCTCGGCCATGCCGATGATCAACCCGCCCACGATGGCGCCGGGAAAGCTGCCCATGCCACCCAGGATGATGATCACGAAGGCCTTGGTGATGACCAGGTTGCCCATCGCCGGGTAGACCAGGTTGATGGGCGCGTACAGCGTGGCGGCGATGGCCGCCAGCGCGCCGGAGATGGCGAAGGTCATCATGGCCACGCGGTTGGCGTTGATGCCCACCAGCGAGGCGCCGTCGCGGTTCTGCGCCATGGCGATGATGGTCGAGCCGGTGACGGTGCGGGTCAGGAAGAGGTGCAGCACCACCATCAGCGCGAAGGCCGCGCCGATGATCAGCAGCCGCTGCACCGGCGCGACGATGCCACCGAGTTCGATGATGCCGGTGTAAGGCGTCTGCATGCGGTGGAAGTCCGCGCCCCACAGGGCCTGTGCGCCCGCCTCCAGGAACAGCAGGACGCCGATGGCCGCGATCATCGGGTGCAGGCCCGAGGCCGCGCGCAGCGGATGGAACACCAGCCGCTCGGCCAGCGTGGCCAGCACCGCCACCACCGCGGCCGAACCCGCCATCGCCAGCCAGTAGTTGACCCCGTGGGCGTTCATCAAATGGAAGGACACGAAGGCCCCCGCCATGTAGAAGGCCCCGTGGGCGAAATTGGGCACGTGCAGGATGCCGTACACCAGCGTCAGGCCCAACGCGACGAGGCTGTAGATGCCGCCGAGGGTCAGGCCGTTGAGGACTTGCTGCAGGAAGAGGTCCATGGCGGCGGGGGAACGTGAAGGCGCCGAATGGTGGATCTCGCCTCCCAGGCCGTCAATCGAAAATGCGGTATTGGTGCTGCTGTGCGGAACAATTGCGGGCAAACACCGACGCCCAGGCGACCGCAGATCGGGGTTTGCTCGGGCAAGATCAGCGGATGGGCATCGGGTTTTTACGCGGTTTGCCGCGCGTGCCCGGCTGCCGTCGCACGGTTCCGCCAAGCGGAAATCGATTTTTGAGTATCCCCAGACCAGGAGTCCCGCATGAACCCCGCCCTTGAACTGCGCAGCGTGCGCGACCAGGTGTCGCCCGAGGAATGGCAAGTCCGCGTTGACCTGGCCGCGGCCTACCGGCTGGTGGCCCTGTTCGGCTGGGACGACCTGGTGTTCACCCACCTGTCGGCCCGCGTGCCGGACCACCAGCCCGACGGCTCGCACGCCTTCCTGATCAACCCTTACGGCCTGTTCTTCGAGGAGATCACCGCGTCCAGCCTGGTCAAGGTGGACGCCGAGGGCACCCCGCTGATGGACACGCCCTTCCCGGTCAACCCGGCGGGCTTCGTCATCCACAGCGCGGTGCACCACGCGCGCGCCGACGCCGCCTGCGTGGTACACACCCACACGGTGGCCGGGGTGGCGGTGTCGGCGCAGGAAGAGGGCCTGCTGTCGATCTCGCAGCAGTCGTGCTTCCCGCTGGTCAACCTGGCGTACCACGACTACGAAGGCCTGGCCCTGCGCGACGAGGAGAAGGCGCGCCTGGTCACCGACCTGGGCACGGCCAACCAGATGATCCTGCGCAACCACGGCCTGCTGACCTGCGGGCGCAACGTGGCCGAGGCCTTCCTGGCGATGTACCGGCTGCAGCGGGCCTGCGAAATCCAGATCGCCGCGCAGGCCGGCGGCCGGCTGCGCCCGGTGCCACAAGACATCGTCGACGGCATGCCGGCGCAGGCCCGCGAGGTGTCCAAGGGCCTGGGCGCGTCGCTGGTGTGGCCGGGCCTGCTGCGGCGCCTGGACCGCGTCAACCCGGGCCACGCCACCTGAGCACCGCGGCCGCCTTCCTCTTTTCGCCCCGACCCCGATGGCCATCCTCGTCCTGTCGAACCCCTTGCCCTCGGCGCCTTTCGCCGAGGCCTTGCGCCGCGCCGCGCCCGGCCTGCCGGTGTGGACCGAAGCCGACCAGCCGCCGCCCGAGGCGGTCGAGGCCTTGCTGGCCTGGCGGCTGAAGCCGGGCACGGTGCCCGCCTGCCCGCGCCTGAAGCTGCTGTGTTCCACCGGCGCCGGCGTGGACAAGCTGACCGGCACCGGCGACCTGCCCGCCGAGCTGCCCATCACCCGCGTGGTCGACCCCGAGCAGGGCGTGCAGATGGCCCAGTACGCGGTGGCCGTGACGCTGGCCCACACCCGCGAACTGGCCCGCTATGCCGAACAGCAGGCGCAGGCGCGCTGGCTGCGCCACCCGGTGCGCGGCGCGGCGCAGTGCCGCATCGGCCTGTTGGGCCTGGGCGCCGTGGGCCAGGCCATGGCGCGGGCCTTCCAGGCGCTGGGCTACCCGGTGGCCGGCTGGAGCCGCAGCCTGCGCGCGGTGCCCGGCGTGCAGTGCCACGCCGGCGAGGCGGGCCTGGCGGCGATGCTGGCCGCCACCGACGTGCTGGTGTGCGCGCTGCCACTGACACCCCAGACCCACGGCCTGCTGAATGCTCGCACCCTGGGCCATCTGCCGCGCGGTGCCTTTGTCGTCAACGTCGGGCGCGGCGAGCAACTGGTGGAAGCCGATCTGCAGGCGCTGCTGGACGATGGCCACTTGAGCGGCGCCGCGCTCGACGTCTTCGAACGCGAGCCGCCGGCCCCCGACGACTGGGTGTGGCGGCACCCGCGCGTGCGCGCCACGCCGCACATCGCCGCGCAGGCCTCCTTCGACACCGTGGCCGCGCAGTGCCTGGCCGCCCTGCAGGCGGTGCGCGAAGGGCGCCGCCCGCTTCACGCCATCGACCGCGCCGCAGGATACTGATCGCCGCCCCGCCCCTGTCACTGCCCGTCACTGCCCGTCACCGCCCGACCGCCCCATGCACCAACCCGCCCTCAAGCGCCTGAACGACGCCATTGCCCGCGAGATCGACAACGGCCTGATCCCCGGCGCGCAAATGCTCATCCAGCACCGCGGCCGCGTGGTGCACCACGCGGTGCTGGGCCAGCAGGACCCGCAGGCCGGCACGCCGATGCGCGAAGACACCATCTTCCGCATCTACTCGATGACCAAGCCCATCGTCTCGGTGGCCTTGATGATGCTGGTCGAGGAAGGCCGCCTGCGCCTGCGCGACCCGGTGGCCCGCCACCTGCCCGAGTTCGCCGAGCTGGACCTGGCCGTGGTGCAGCGCGACGCCCGCGGCCGCGAGCGCCTGAAACGCGAACCGCTGCCGCCCACGGCGCCCGCCACGCCCACCGTGCCGCTGGTGCACGACCTGTTGCGTCACACCGCGGGCCTGACCTACGGCAGCTTCGGCAGTTCGCTGCTGAAGTCGCAGTACATCGCCGCGGGGCTGGAGTCGGGCAAGGAAGACAACACGGCGTTCTCCAAGACGCTGGCCACGATGCCGCTGGCCTACCGCCCCGGCACCGTCTGGGAATACAGCCGCGCCACCGACCTGATCGGCGCGCTGATCGAGCGCCTGAGCGGCCAGACGCTGGGCGACTTCCTGCGCGAGCGCATCTTCGAGCCGCTGAAGATGCGCGACACCGGCTTCCACGTGCTGCCCGCGCAGCACCACCGCCTGGCCGAGCCCTTCGCCGCCGACCCCGTCACCGGCGCGCCCATCCGCCTGCTGAACCCTCGCGCGCCGCGGGTCTTCGAGTCGGGCGGGGGCGGGCTGATGTCGACCGCGGCCGACTACCTGCGCTTTGCCCGCATGCTGCTGGGCGGCGGCAGCCTGAAGCGCGTGCGCCTGCTGTCGCGCAAGACGGTCGAACTGATGACCAGCGACCACCTGGGCGCCGACCTGATCCGCGCCAGCCGCGTGCCCGGCGCCACCACCGGCTACCTGCCCGGGCCGGGCTACGGCTTCGGCCTGGGCTTTGCGGTGCGTGTGGCCGCGGGCGAGGCCGGCGTGCCCGGCAGCGTGGGCGACTACCACTGGAGCGGCCTGGCCGGCACCTACTTTTGGATCGACCCGGCCGAGGACCTGATCGCCGTGTGGATGATGCAGGCGCCCGAGCAACGCGACCTGTTTTGGGCGCAGTACAAGGCGCTGGTCTACGCGGCCTTGTGAGGGCGTTGGCCTGACGGCGATCCAGCCGCGCCCACCCGACGTCCGCGCCAACCGCACGTTTCTGCAACCGATCCATCAGGCCCACCCAGCAGGCCCGCCCTGACACCGGCCCGCACCCGCCCGCACCCACCCGCACCCACCCCATGCGCCTCGACCCCACCGCCTTGCCCGATTTCGCCCTGATCAGCGACCTGGTGCGCGACCACGCCCGCCACGCGCCCACGCGCACCGCGGTGCTGGCCGGCGACCAGGCCCTGAGCTACGCCGACTTCGACGCCCGCATCGACCGCGTGGCCGCTGCGCTGCAGCGCGACGGGCTGGGGCGCGGCGCGGCCATCGCGGTGTGCGGGCAGGCGTCGGTGGCGTACGCGGTGGTCTTCCTCGGGGCGCTGCGCGCCGGCGTGGTGGTGGCCCCGCTGGCGCCGGGGTCCACGCCCGCCAGCTTGGCGCGCATGGTGGCCGACGCCGACGCCCGACGCCTGTTCGTCGACGCGACCACGGTGGGCGAGTTCACCGCCGTCCCGGCCGACCTGCCGCGAACCGCGCTCGACGACAGCGCCGCAGTGGCTCAACCGCTGAGCCAGTGGATGGCACCCATCGGCGGCGTGCCGCAGCCCGTCGAGGTGGCGCCCGGCGACGCCTTCAACATCATCTATTCGTCCGGCACCACCGGCGACCCCAAGGGCATCGTGCAGCCCCACGGCATGCGCTGGGTGCACGTCAAGCGCGGGGCGGCCTATGGCTACGGGCCCGACACGGTGACATTGCTGGCCACGCCGCTGTACTCCAACACCACGCTGGTCGTGTTTTTCCCCACCTTGGCGATGGGTGGCACCGTGGTGCTGATGCCCAAGTTCGACGCGCTGGGTTACTTGCAGCTCGCCGAGCGGCTGCGCATGACCCACACGATGCTGGTGCCTGTTCAGTACCAGCGGCTCATGGCGCGGCCGGAGTTCGGCCAGTTCGACCTGCGCAGCTGCCAGATGAAGTTCAGCACCAGCGCGCCCTTCAACGCCGCCTTGAAGGCCGACGTCCTGCGCCGTTGGCCCGGCGGCCTGACCGAGTTCTACGGCATGACCGAAGGCGGAGGCACCTGCATCCTGGAAGCTCACCTGCACCCGACCAAGCTGCACACCGTGGGCAAGCCGGCCGAGGGCCACGACATCCGCCTGATTGACGACGCCGGCGTGGAAGTGGCCCCGGGCGAGGCCGGCGAGGTGGTCGGCCACTCGGGCGGCATGATGAGCGGCTACCACCGCCAGCCCGAGAAGACCCGCGAGGCCGAATGGTTCGCCCCGGACGGCAAGCGCTTCATCCGCACCGGCGACATCGGGCGCTTTGATGCCGACGGCTTCATGGTGCTGTTCGACCGCAAGAAGGACATGATCATCTCGGGCGGCTTCAACATCTACCCGAGCGACCTCGAAGCCCAGCTGCGCGAGCACCCGGCGGTCGCCGAGGCCGCGGTGGTGGGCGTGCCCAGCGTGCAGTGGGGCGAGACGCCGGTGGCCTTCGTCGTGCCCCGCCCGGGCCACGACACCGACCCAGCCGCCCAGGCCGAATCGCTGCGCGAGTGGCTGAACGCCCGCGTCGGCAAGACCCAGCGGCTCGCCGCCGTGCACCTGATCGACGAGCTGCCGCGCAGCGCCATCGGCAAGGTGCTCAAGCGCGAGCTGCGCGAGCGCACGCCCCGCAGGTGAGCCGGCGGGTGGTCGGCGCCTCGCGGGGCGCACGCCGCGGTGGCGAAACCGCCCGCAGTGCGCTAGGGTTCGGCCATGCCACCACGGAGCGAGAAATGACCCGCTGTGCAACGCTGATCCTGGCCTTGGCCGCCGCCACACTGGGCCCCGCGGCCCGCGCGCAAAACGTGCAACTCAACCCCGGCCTGTGGGAACACGGCTTCAGCATGAAGTCGTCCGACGGCAAGATGGAAGGCGCGATGCAGCAAATGCAGGAGCGCCTGGCCGCCATGCCGCCCGAGCAGCGCAAGATGATGGAAGACATGATGGCCCGCCAGGGCCTGGGCATCGGGCCGCAGGGCAACACGGTGAAGGTGTGCCTGACCAAGGAGGACATCGAGCGCGGCTCGACCCCGCAGGAGCCCGGCTGCACCCAGACCGGCCGCCGCACCGGCAACGTGTGGTCCATGAGCTTCCAGTGCAAGGGCCCGCCGCCGTCCAGCGGCGAAGGCCAGCTGACCTGGGCCAGCCCGACCGCCTACAGTGGCAATTTCACCGTGCGCACCACCCAGGACGGCAAGCCCCACGTGATGCAGATGGCGCAAACCGGCAAATGGCTGGCGGCGAGCTGTGGCAACGTGAGGCCGATCTCGGCGCGTTGAAAGACCCGCTGAAGGACCCGTTGAAACATGCGCTGAGTGGCGCCCCGCAGGGCTTGATCCGCGGCGCGCTCGCCAGACGCCATGCCGCTCACCCCATCCAGCGCTGCGCCGCCATTTCGACCACCGACGGCAACGGTTCGCCCGCATCGCGCAGGCGGCGCAAGGCGCTCGCGTCGTTGCCATCGAACAGGCTGTCTCGGATGACGCGGCTGGCCTCGAGCGCGTTCAGGTCGATGGCGTGCTCGTCCACCCGCGACAGCGTGCGCAGGATGTCGTCGCGCAGCTTGTGGCGCTGCTTGGTCTTGGGGTCGACGATGTCGCCGTTCAAGCCAAAACGGCAGGCTTGGAAGCGGTTGAAGGTGTAGACCAGGTAGTCGTCTTCGCTGGGCTCGAACGGCCGTTCCTGCAGCAGGTGGCGGCAGATGCATTGCAGGTAGCAGGCGAGGGCGGCGGCCTTGTCCACCGTCAGCGGCGTGTCGCACACGCGCAGCTCGATGGTGCCGAACTCGGGCTTCGGGCGGATGTCCCAGTAGAAGTCCTTCATCGACTGCACGACCCCGGTGCTGGTCATCTTGTCGAAGTAGGCGCCGAACTCGTCCCAGCGGGTGCAGAACGGCGCCCGGCCCGACAACGGGAAGGCAAACACCGAGTTCAACCGCGCCGAGTCGAAGCCGGTGTCCACGCCCTGCACGTAGGGCGATGACGCGCTCAATGCGATGAAGTGCGGCACATAGCGCGACAGCGCGTGCAGCAGCCACAGCGCGGTGTCGCCGTTTTCGCAGCCGATGTGCACGTGCTGTCCGAACACGGTGAACTGCTTGGCCAGGTAGCCGTAAAGTTCGCTGATGTAGTGGAAGCGCTCGCTCGGGTAGATGCGCTGCGCGCTCCAGTGCTGGTAGGCGTGGGTGCCGCCGCCGGCGATGGCGATGTTGAGCTTGCGCCCGGCGTCGCTGAGCTGCTGGCGCAGGTCGTGCAACTCGGCCAGCAGCGGCGTGTGCTCGCGCTGAATGGAGGTGCCGATCTCGATCATGCTGCGCGTGATCTCGGGCTTCACGTCCCAGGCGCCGGTGTGGTGGCGCAGGACCCGCAGCAGGTCTTCGGCCTGCGGGGCCAGGTCGAAGTCGTGGGTGCTGACGAGCTGCAGTTCCAGCTCGACGCCCATGGTCAGGGGCTGCGAAGGGGTGAAGGCGTCCAGGCTCATGGGGTGGGGGTGGCGGTGGTTTCACGGGCCACGCGGCCCAGGGCCAGGTGGGTCCACAAGGGGCCGCTGAGCTGCATCAACGTGCTGGCGATCAGCAAGGCCTGCAGCACGCGCAGGTCCACGCCGGGGAACTGCGCGGTCCAGGCGAAGCTGTCGGCCGCCAGCAGCACGGCCAGGCTGCTCATGGGCTGCAGGGCGACCACCAGCGCAGCCGCCTGCCGCCAGCCCAGCCCGCTCGGGCGAGCCAGCGCCAGCACCGCGGCGGCCTTGCCCAGCAGCCGCGCGGCGATGATGGCCAGCACCCAGGGCCACAGCGCGGCCACGCCGTCCATCGTCAACAGCACCCCCAGGCAAATCATCAGCACCACGCTCAGCACCGCGCCGGCCGAGCCCAGTTGCGGCTCCACGGTCAGGCGGTGGCGCATTTGATGGCGCGCCACGACGCCGGCCACCAGCAACGCCAGCAGCGGCGACAAGGTCCACTGCACGGCCAGCAGGCTGGCCCCCACCACCAGCGCGATCTGCAGCACCGGCAGGCTGCGGGCGTCGCCCATGTGGCGGCTCAGGCGGTCCAGCAGCAGCCCGCAAGCGGCACCCAGCAGAAAGGACCCGCTGACCACCACCAGCGCGCTGCTGACCGTGCCCAGCAGGTCAGGGCCGTCGCCCGGGGACGCCGCGGTGCTGGCCGCCAGCACCGCCCAGGCCTTCAGCGCGAGCACCGCCAGCACGCTGTTGACGGCGGTCATGATCAGCAACCGTTCGGTCACCTGGCCGCGCGGCCGGGCCTCGTGGATCATCACCATGGTCAGCACCGGGGAGGTTGACATGGCCACCGCCCCGGCCACGGCCGCCGACACGAGCGGCGCACCCAGCAAGCTCAGAGCGCCGGTGACGGCCACCCCCGCGGCCAGGCCTTCGAGCACGCAGGTCAGGGCCAGCATCGGGTTGTCGATCAGCCAGCGCGGGCGAATGCGGCTGCCCAGTTCGAACACCAGCACGGCAATCGCCAGGTCCAGGATCGGCTTCCACGGGTCGAGCTCGGTGCGGTCGATCAGGCGCAGCAGCATGGGGCTGGCCAGCGCGCCGATCAGCATCGTGCCGCAGGCGCGCGGCAGCCGTGTGCGCCGGTGCAGCCAGTCGGCCGCGACCACGGCCACGCCCATCAGCAAGGCCAGGCCGAGCACCGGGTCGGCGCCACGCAGGCCTTCCAGGGTCCACAACGGGGCGGCGCCGGGCGCCGCCCACTGAATCAGGTCGTTCATCGTGTGCCGCCTCCCCCTGTCTTGTTGGCGTTCTTGTGCCTCATCGACGGGCTTGCGGCGGTGAAAGTTTCGTCTGGTCGCCGATTGGTGACCATCGAAACCAGTGGTCACCGAAGATTCATGACCTTGGGCACTGAATCAGCCCTTGAAATTTCTCGGGCGGCCTGCAAATGCCCCCGTCTCGTTTTCGCGACCCACCAGAACAAGAGCCACCACGACCATGGAAAAGCAAACCCTGTCCTTCCAGGCTGAAGTCAAGCAGATCCTTCACCTCGTCACCCACTCGCTGTACTCCAACAAGGAGATCTTCCTGCGCGAGCTGATCTCCAACGCGTCGGACGCCTGCGACAAGCTGCGCTTCGAGGCGTTGAACGACGCCGCGCTGTTCGAGGACGCGCCAAACCTGGAAGTGCGCGTGGCCTTTGACGCCGAGGCCAAGACCATCACCATCACCGACAACGGCATCGGCCTGAGCGCGGACGAGGCCGTGGCCAACCTGGGCACCATCGCCAAGAGCGGCACGCGCGAATTCATGGCCGCGCTGGACGGCGACAAGAAGAAGGACGCGCAGCTGATCGGCCAGTTCGGTGTGGGCTTCTACAGCGGCTTCATCGTGGCCGACCGCATCACCGTCGAATCGCGACGGGCCGGCCTGCCCGCCGATCAGGGCGTGCGCTGGAGCTCCGAAGGCACCGGCGATTTCGAGGTGGAAAACATCACCCGAGCGGCCCGCGGCACCAGCGTCATCCTGCACCTGCGCGAGGGTGAGGACGAATTCCTGAGCCACTGGAAGCTGAAGTCGGTGGTGGGCAAGTATTCGGACCACATCTCGCTCCCCATCCTGATGCAGAAGGAGGAATGGGACGCCGAGGCGCAAAAGCAGGTCACGCGCGACGAGTGGACGCCGGTCAACAAGGCCGCGGCGCTGTGGACGCGCAGCAAGTCCGACATCACCCCCGAGCAGTACGCCGAGTTCTACAAGCAGCTGAGCTACGACACCGAGGAGCCACTGGCTTACACCCACAACCGCGTCGAAGGCCGCAGCGAGTACACGCAGCTGTTGTACATCCCGAAGAAGGCCCCGTTCGACCTGTGGAACCGCGACAAGCGCGGCGGTGTCAAGCTGTACGTCAAGCGCGTGTTCATCATGGACGACGCCGAGGCGCTGATGCCGGTGTACCTGCGCTTCGTCAAGGGCGTGATCGACAGCGCCGACCTGCCGCTGAACGTCAGCCGCGAACTGCTGCAGGAAAGCCGGGACGTGAAGGCCATCCGCGAAGGCAGCACCAAGCGCGTGCTGGGCATGCTCGAGGCGCTGGCCGACAGCGAGGACGAGGCCGAACGCGCCAAGTACGCCGCCTTCTGGAAAGATTTCGGCGTGGTGCTCAAGGAAGGCATCGGCGAGGACTTTGCCAACCGCGAGCGCCTGGCCAAGCTGTTCCGCTTCGCGTCGACCCACGCCGACGAGGGCGTGTCCTTCGCCGACTACGTGCAGCGCATGAAGGACGGCCAGGAGGCGATCTACGTCCTGACCGCCGACAGCCTGACCGCCGCCAAGAGCAGCCCGCAGCTGGAGATCTTCCGCAAGAAGGGCATCGAGGTGCTGCTGCTCACCGACCGTGTCGACGAGTGGATGCTGAGCCACCTTTACGAATTCGACGGCAAGCCGCTGCAAAGCGTGGCCAAGGGCGCGGTCGACCTGGGCAAGCTCCAGGACGAGGGCGAGAAAAAGCAGGCCGAGGAGGCCGCCGAGGCCTTCAAGCCGGTGCTGGAACGGCTGAAGGCGTCGCTCAAGGACCGCGCGAAGGACGTGCGGGTGACCACCCGCCTGGTCGACTCACCGGCTTGCCTGGTGGTGGACGAGGGCGACATGAGCGGCCACCTGGCGCGCATGCTGAAGCAGGCGGGTCAGCAGGCGCCGGCCTCGCAGCCCATCCTGGAGGTCAACGCCGAGCACGCGCTGGTCAAGCGCCTGGACGGCAGCAGTCACTTCGACGACCTGGCCCACATCCTGTTCGACCAGGCGCTGCTGGCCGAAGGGGGACAGTTGGAGGACCCGGCGGCCTACGTGAAGCGGGTCAATGCGCTGCTGCTGGCCGCGTGATGGCCTGATCGCCTGCTGCGCTGGCCTTGGGGTGGGCGAGCCTGCTCAGTCGGCATCGCTCAGCAGCGCCACCTGCTCGCGCAACTCGGTGGCGCGCTGGGCCCAGTAGGTGGGCTGCTCGAACCACGGGAAGCCCGCCTTGAAGGCGGGGTCGGTCCAACGCCGTGCCAACCAGGCACTGTGGTGAAGCATGCGCAGGCTGCGCAAGGGCTCGATCAAGGCCAACTCGCGGTCATCGAAGTCCATGAACTGCTCGTAGCCGCTGAGCATCTCGTGGACGTCGCGCCGCCCGTCCGCCACGCCTCCGGACAGCAGCATCCACAGGTCCTGCACAGCGGGGCCGGTGGCGCAGTCGTCGAGGTCGACGAAGTGCGGGCCGGCCTCGGTCCACAGGATGTTGCCGATGTGGCAGTCCCCGTGCAAGCGAAGCGGACGGACGTCGCCCGCGCGGTCAAAGGCACGTTGCGTCAGCTCGATGACGCGGTCGACCTGGGTCAACCACATCGGCAGCACATCGGGCGGGATCTGGCCGCAGGCGAGCAAGGTCTCGCGGGAGGCCCGGCCCAGGCTGTCGACGTCCACCTTCGCGCGGTGCTCGAAGGGCTGGCGTGCGCCCACCCGGTGCATGCGGCCAATCAGCCGGCCGACCCAGGCCAGCACGCCAGGCTGGTCAAACTCCGGCGCGCGGCCCGCGCGGCGTTCGGCCACCGCAAAGCGGTAGGGGCCGCCGGCGGTCTCGACCTCGATCAGCGAGCTGGTCGGGTGACCCTCCAGCGAACAGGCCCGTGCCGGCAGCAAGGGGTCGGGCTGCACGCTGAGCGGCCACGGCGCCACGACCGGGCACTCGTCGGCCATCAGCTCGGCCGCAAAGCGGTGTTCCTCCAGGATCTGGGCGTCGGTCCACCGGGCGGGCCGATAGAACTTGGCAACGACCACGCGGCCGTCTTCGAGGAAGACCTGGAAGACGCGGTTCTCGTAGGAGTTGAGCTGGATCAGCCGACCGTCGCCGCGCAGGCCGACGGTGTCCAATGCGTCCAGCACCGTGTCCGGCGTCAAACCGGTGAACGGGGGCAGGGGCGCCGTGGCCTGGGTGGCGGCTGGCGGGATGACGGCCTTGGGGTCGACCTGGGCGTCAGCGTCGGCGTGGCGGTGGGGGGTGGTGTCGGTCACGCGGCATGGTAACCAGCGGGAAGGCACCGGCCCCTGGGGCGGCGATGGCTCACTCCTTGGCGGTCTTGCCGTGAAGCTGGCCTTTGACCTCGGAGATGACTTCGAGCAGCGACTGCACCCGATGGGCCTGCACCTTGAATTGGTAGTCCAGCTCGGCTGCGTGCTGCTCGACCACCTCGTCCAGGCGGCTGGCGATCGAGTCGGGCGGGAGCTTGAGCCAGGCCTCGGTTTCCGACCCGTCGCGCACCACCTCGGCGCCCGCGTGGCGGGCGATCTTCAACATGGCGGTGTTTTCAGTCAGCGCGTGGATGAACAGTGTTTCGACGCCCCGGTTGCGCGCGTGCAAGGTGGCGTGGGCGAACAGGCGGCCACCGAAGCGCCGGCCCCGCGCGTTGGGCAGCACCGACACGCCGAATTCGGCCATGGCCGGCCGGTCTTCCCGTTGTGGGCTGGGCGAGTAGGCAAGGTGGGCCGCAGCGATCAATTCGAGCTTGCGGTTGAAAATGCCGAACACCTCGTCGCGATCGAAGTCCAGCGTGTCGACGTAGCGGCCAATCTGGGCGTCGGTGGCGGGGTAGCCGAACCGCAGGTAGCGGTCATGAGGGACCAACGCCAACAAGTGAAGGTGCAGGCGCTCGCGGTGGCGCGGCGTCAGGGATCGGATGGGCACCCACGACCAGTTGCGGTCGTTGGGCCGGCCCGATTGGGGCGGCGAATTGACCGTCGCGGACGCGGGCGGCGGCGTCTCGTTCGGAGCGTCGGCAGCGTGGAGGGTCGGCGTGGGCATGTCGTGCTTTCAGGGTTAACCCGAGTGTGCCGGAGTTTGGGCCGAACGGCGCGGCGCGAAAGCCCTTGATTTAGGCGAACGTCTCCAGACCCGGCGTCTGGAGGTAACGCAGCGGCGGGTGCTTTGGATTCACCGTGATATGATCGGCGGCTTTTCCGGAATCAGCTCCCCGGAAAGATTGGCTTGACCGCCCCGGCGACAAGAGGCCGCCCACGCCCACGAGGCGGCGCCTTGACCGCGTCAGACGGCCAAGCCCATTCAGGAGCTGGGTACAACCTCGAAACACCATGAAAACCTTCAGCGCCAAACCGGCCGAGGTGGTGCATGAGTGGTTTGTGATTGACGCGACCGACAAGGTCCTCGGACGGGTGGCCAGTGAAGTCGCCCTCCGCCTGCGCGGCAAACACAAAGCCATCTACACGCCCCACGTTGACACCGGTGACTTCATTGTCGTCGTCAATGCAGACAAGCTCCGTGTGACCGGCAACAAGGCCACGGACAAGATCTACTACCGGCACTCGGGTTTCCCGGGCGGCATCTACGGCACCAGCTTCAAGGACATGCAGGCCAAGCACCCCGGCCGCGCCTTGGAAAAGGCGGTCAAGGGCATGCTCCCCAAGGGTCCGCTCGGCTACGCGATGGTCAAGAAGCTGAAGGTCTATGCCGGTGCCACGCACCCGCACACTGCCCAGCAGCCCAAGGCCCTGGACATCTAAGGAGCGGTGATGATCGGTAATTGGAATTACGGCACCGGCCGCCGCAAGTCGTCGGTGGCGCGCGTCTTCATCAAGAAGGGCACTGGCCAGATCCTGGTCAACGGACGCCCGGTTGATCAGTATTTTGGTCGGCAGACGTCGATCATGGTGGTTCGCCAGCCTCTGGTGCTGACCGCCAACGACGCGGCGTTCGACATCAAGGTCAACGTGCACGGTGGTGGCGAGTCCGGCCAGGCCGGCGCCGTTCGCCATGGCATCACCCGCGCGCTGATCGACTACGACGCGGCGCTGAAGCCTGAACTCAGCCGCGCCGGCTTCGTCACCCGCGACGCCCGCGAAGTGGAACGCAAGAAGGTCGGTCTGCACGGCGCGCGTCGCCGCAAGCAGTTCAGCAAGCGCTGATGCCGGCCACGCGGTGCCCCGCCGGGGCACTGCGCGTTGTCAAGGCCGCCTCCGTGCGGCCTTTTTCATTGGTTCTCACGTTCTCACCCCATGCGCTGGAAGCTTCTGCGACGGCGGCTGTCGATCACCGCGCCCCGAATGATCGTGCGCAGCCACCTGCCTTGGCCGCTGCGCTGGGCCGTGGCGGCCTTGGTCTTCGGCTTCTCGGCGGCACTGGCGTTGTGGGCCTTCGAGTTCGGAAAGGGCATTGCCGGCCTCGACCGCGATGCGAAGCTGGAGCTGAGCCGCCTGCGCGACGAGGTGGCCAAGCTGGGTGCCGATCGCGATCAGGCGGTGTCGGTGGCCAACACCGCCGACAGCCTGTTGAAGGCGGAGAAGGCGGCCCAGGACCGGCTGGCACAGCAGTTGCGCCAACTTGAGGCGGAAAACCTGTCGCTGAAAGCCGACCTCGGCTTCTTCGAACGCTTGCTGCCCACTGGCAGCGACGAAGGGGTCAGCATCCGCGGCCTTCAGGTGCAAGCGCTTGAAAACGGTCAGCTGCGATACCAGCTGCTGGTCATGCAATCCGCCGCCAAGGGCCAGACCGAATTCAACGGTCGGTACGCTTTCACGCTGATGGGAACGATGGACAGCAAGCCCTGGGTCTACCCGGTTCCGGCCGCAACGCACACCCTCCAAATGAAGCAGTACGCTCGGGTGGAGGGGGTGATCGATGTGCCGCCCCAGGCCGTGGTAAAAACCGCGCAGGTCAAGTTGATGGACGCATCCGGCGTCGTCAAGGCCACCCAATCCGCGGCCCTGTGAGTTGACGGCCCCGGGCCCGCCCGCCCTGCGCCCCGGCGCACCTTGAAAGCCACCCATGTTCGGAAAGAAGCAGCAGGCCCCGATCCGCACGCTGATCGGCGAAGGCACCACCATCCGCGGCGAGTTGCGCTTTGTGGATGGCCTGCGCATCGACGGCGAGGTGATTGGCGACGTGATGGCGGCCGGCGAAGGGCGCAACATCCTCGTGATCAGCGAGAAGGCGCGGGTCGAAGGCACGGTGCAGGCCGGCCACGTGATTGTTAATGGCACCGTGATCGGGCCCGTGACCTCGACCGAGTTGTTGGAGCTTCAGCCCAAGGCCAGCATCACTGGCGATGTCAAGTACGAGGCGCTGGAGATGCACCAAGGCGCGGTCATTGACGGCGAGCTTCGGCCGCTCAAGGGCGTCGCCGAACTCGAAGAGAAGCCCCCACTGAAGCTGGCGGCATCGAATCAGGGATAATTTCAGTCAGGTATTTTTCAGGAGCTCCCATGAGTGCCGTCGCCGACAACCTTCAGTCCATCACCTCGCACGAAGAGCCCCCCGTTCCGCTGGTGTTCACCGACAGCGCAGCGTCCAAAGTCAAGGAGCTCGTCGATGAAGAAGGCAACCCCGACCTGAAGCTGCGTGTGTTCGTGCAGGGTGGCGGCTGCTCCGGCTTCCAGTATGGCTTCACGTTCGACGAGGTCGTCAACGAGGACGACACCCAGATGAACAAGAACGGTGTCACGCTGCTGATCGATGCGATGAGCCTGCAGTACCTCGTGGGCGCCGAGATCGACTACAAAGACGATCTCCAGGGTGCCCAGTTCGTCATCAAGAATCCGAACGCCACCACCACCTGCGGCTGCGGGTCGAGCTTCTCGGTCTGAGTGGCCTTTGGAGGCCGGCGGCCCTGTTGTCTGACATCGCCTGGACAAGCTGGCGTCTTGAAGCCAGCGGATCCCGCAGCATGCCGCCTTCGGGCGGCTTTTTCATGGGGCGTTGGGCGCCGATGCACCCAGAGTTCGGTGCCCAATGCGCTCAGCAGGCCGTGCTCATTGCGCAGGGTAGAGGGCGCCAAGGACGCGGGGGCCGTGGGCGCCAGTGACGGCCGCCAGGTTGCCTGGCCGCCGTTGCACACATTGGCGCGCCAGCCAGGCAAACGCGACGGCTTCCACCTGCTGGGCGGGCAAACCGGCATCGTCGGTCGGCGCCACCCTCAAGCCAGGCAGCCGAGCGGCCAGATGGCGCATCAAGCCACCATTGAGTGCGCCGCCGCCGCACACGAGCAGGCGAGCGGCCGCCGGTGCATGGCGCTGCACGTCGCTGGCGCAGGCCCAGGCCGTCAGCGCCAACAGCGTGGCTTGCACGTCTTCGGCCGCGGTCGATCGGCCGGCGGTGGCGGTCTGTGCCGCCAGGTGCTGGTCCAGCCAAAGGGCATGAAAGCGGTCCCGCCCGGTGCTCTTGGGCGGTGGCAAGGCAAAGAAGCCGTCGGTTTGCAGGCGGGCGAGCAACAAGGGGTCAACGCGCCCTGACGCCGCCCACGCGCCATCGGCGTCGTAGGGCAGGCCCCGGTGGCGCTGGCACCAGAGGTCCATCAGCGCGTTGCCTGGGCCGCAGTCGAAGCCGATGGTGTGGCCATCGGGATGCAGCGCCGTGAGGTTGCTCATGCCGCCCACGTTCAGCACGGCCAGCGCCTCGCCGGGTCGGCCGAACACCGCGCGGTGGAAGGCGGGCACCAGCGGCGCGCCTTGTCCGCCGGCGGCGACGTCGCGGCTGCGCAGGTCGGCCACCACGTCGATGCCGCTGAGTTCGGCCAGCAGGGCAGGCTGGTTGAGCTGCAACGTGTAACCCACACCATCGAATTCACCTGGTCGATGGCGAACGGTCTGGCCGTGTGCGCCGATGGCGGTCACCGCGCTGGCGGGGCGGTCCGCCCCGTCGAGCAAGCGGGCGACGATGACGCTTGCATGGCGGGCCCATGCGTTCGCTGCAAGGGCCGCGCGGTGCAATTCATCGTCGCCGCGCGCGTTCAAGGCCATCAAGGTGTCGCGCAGCGCGGACTCGAACGGGGCGTGCGCGTGGGCCAGCACGGTGAGCTGGCCATGGTCCATGTCGGCCAAGTCCACCAACACGCCGTCCAGGCCGTCCAGCGAGGTGCCGGACATCAGGCCGATGTACAACTCGGCCGGTCTGGTCGCCGGCAGGGTGGGGCTCACTCGGCGTAGTTGTTCGAGCGGGCGGCCGCCGTTTGCGCGGCGTCCAGCTGGTTGCGCACGCCGCGTGCCCAGCGCTGGAACTGCGGGCGTGCGGCGGCCGACACCACGTTCGTTTCGGACGACTTGGCGACCACCATCGGGTCGATGTGGTCCCCGTTGACGATGAATTCGAAATGCAGGTGCGGACCCGTCGCCCAGCCGGTGGCGCCCACCGCACCGATCCGCTCGCCCTGTTCAACGCGTTCGCCTTGCCGCACGTCGATGCGGCTGAGGTGGGCGTAAACCGTCGTGCGGTTGTTGCTGTGCGCCACCTTCACCACGTTGCCGTAGCCGCCCTGGCGCCCTGCAAACACCACCTGGCCGTCGCCGACGGTGCGCACCGGGGTGCCGGTGGGCGCGCCATAGTCGATGCCGTTGTGCTGCCGCCAGGACTGCAGGATGGGGTGCAGCCGCATCGCAAAACCCGAGGTCACCCGCGAAAACTCCAGCGGGCTGGCCAAGAACGAGCGGCGCTTGTTTTGCCCGGTCATGTCGAAGTAGGCGCCCTTGCCGCTCTCGCTGAACCACACCGCGGTGTGCAGTTTGCCGTCGTTGTTGAATTCTGCGGCCAGCACGCGACCGGCACCCTGGTTCCAGGTGACCGCTTCGCCATCGGCGGTCAGCGCTTCGTAGACGACGGTGAAGGTGTCGTTGCGCCGAAGTTCGCGTCGGAAGTCGATGTCGGCGGAAAAGATTTCAGCGATCTGGCTCGCGATCACGTCAGGGATGCGGGCGTCGTCGGCCGCAGCGAACAGCGAATTGCGGATGGTGCCGCTGCCCAGCCGGGTTTGCATTTCCAGCGGCACCACGTCCAGCCGGGACGTGTAGGCCGAGGCGTTGGTGGGGGTGGTGGTGGAGGCCACGGCGCTGCGGCTGATGCGCAGGCGGTTGAAGTGCGTGGTCAACTGGTCCGCGTTGTCGGGGGCGTAGCGGGCCACCAGCTCTTCCAGGCGCCCGTTGGCGTCGGCACGGGCCTGGACCGATTTGCCACTGCGGCCGGTGAAAAGGCTGCGCGCCACCGGGTCGGTGCGAAGGAAATTCGCCGCACGCACGTCGACGATGCCCAGGCGCTTGAACAGGCTGTCCACCGTGTCGCCGCTGCGAATGTGCTCGCTGCGGTACAGCGCGATCGCGTGAGCGGCCAGGGCTTCGAGCTGCGGCGCCAGGGGCTCCGCCTCGATGGGCTCGGTGATCACACGCTGAGGCAGTTCAGCGGCGTCGGGGGCCATTGGCGCGATGCCGAAGGCGGTGGCTGCAAACCCGAGCATCACGGCCACGGCGGCGGCAGTGACGCCGCGCGCGTGCTGGGTGATGAATCGGCCGGTGGCGTGTGCCGCGTCCAGGCAGACGCGGTCGATGGTGACCAGAAGGCTCAAGACGGTAAGGAGCGCGGTACGCTCGACTACGGCACTCGCGCCGGTGTGCCGGAGCGGGAGCTGCCTCAGGGTGAATGGGGAGCGGGGACTCTTCTAGAATGAACGTCATCCTGTGGGAAGCGTCCGACGCCCAGAACTCAACCGCAAGCGGTACCGCTGCGACCTGTGCGCGAGTATATCGGCCCAGGTACTCGCCGTTTGGGGATGCGTCATCGGCTTTACATTTTCGCCCCCCGATCTGGGCGACCGGTTGCCTGCGATGGAAGGCGTTGCGCAGGGCCATTTGGGCTCACATCAGGTCAATGGTCGCCAACCATCGCCAATTCTCAAGTACTGCTGCGAACATGTCTTCATCCGTCCCCGCTGGTTCTGTCTCGGTCAAGCCCGTCCACCCCGTCACGGACCAAGTTCTGGCCGCCATGGCGGTGTCACGCCGTCATTGCGAAGAACTGCTGCCCGAGGGTGAGTGGCTGGCCAAGCTGGCGCGCTCCGAGGCCACCGGGCAGCCGCTGCGCATCAAGCTCGGGCTCGACCCCACCGCGCCGGACATCCACCTCGGCCACACCGTGGTGCTCAACAAGATGCGCCAACTGCAGGACCTGGGGCACACGGTCATCTTCTTGATCGGCGACTTCACGTCGATGATCGGCGACCCCTCGGGCCGCAACACCACGCGCCCGCCGCTGACCCGCGAGCAAATCGAAGCCAACGCGCAGACTTATTACAAGCAGGCCAGCCTCGTGCTCGACCCGAGCAAGACCGAGATTCGCTACAACTCGGAGTGGAGCGACCCGCTGGGCGCGCGCGGCATGATCCAGTTGGCTTCACGCTACACCGTGGCGCGCATGATGGAGCGCAACGACTTCCACGAGCGCTTCAAGGCCGGCACGCCCATCAGCGTGCACGAGTTCCTGTACCCGCTGATGCAAGGCTACGACTCCGTGGCACTCAAAAGCGACCTGGAGCTGGGCGGGACGGACCAGAAGTTCAACCTGCTGGTGGGCCGGGCGCTTCAATCGGAGTACGGGCAGGAGCCGCAGTGCATCCTGACCATGCCCTTGCTGGAAGGGCTGGACGGCGTCGAGAAGATGTCGAAGAGCAAAGGCAACTACATCGGCATCACCGAGCCGGCCAACAGCATGTTCGCCAAGCTGCTGTCGGTCAATGACGAGTTGATGTGGCGTTACTTTGCGCTGCTGAGCTGGCGCACCGACGCAGAAGTCGCCAGCTTCCGGCGCGCGATCGACGAGGGCCGCAACCCGAAAGAGATCAAGGTGCTGCTCGCCAAGGAGGTGACGGCGCGCTTTCACGGTGCCGAGGCGGCCGAGGCGGCCGAACAGGACTTCGAGCTGCGCGCCCGCGGCGGCATTCCCG
Organism: Hydrogenophaga intermedia; assembly: GCA_943370175.1. Lineage (GTDB taxonomy): Bacteria > Pseudomonadota > Gammaproteobacteria > Burkholderiales > Burkholderiaceae_C > Ideonella_A > Ideonella_A intermedia_A. The sequence continues at coordinate 38,736 of CALRPU020000033.1, forward strand.
ACGACATCCCCACGGTCACGCTGGGCGGCGCGCCGCTGGGCATCGCCAACCTGCTCAAGCAGGCGTCGCTGGCGCCGTCGTCGAGCGAGGCCAACCGCTTGATCGACGGCGGCGGGGTGCGCATCGACGGTGCGGTGGTCAGCGACAAAGGTTTGAAGCTGCCGGCCGGCACCTTCGTGCTGCAGGTCGGCAAGCGAAAGTTCGCGCGCGTGACCTTGGCCTGATGCCGCTCATGGCCGTGGTCTGTGCGCGGGCGGGTCACGGTGAGGCGCGGTGCCGCCGGTCGCCATGCTGGCACTGATCCAGCGCGTGGGCGCGGCCCGTGTCGAGGTGGCCGGTCAGGTCGTCGGCGCCATCGCGCAGGGCCTGCTGGTCCTGGTGTGCGCCGAATCCAATGACACCGATGCTCAGGCCGACAAGCTGGTGGCCAAGCTGCTGAAGCTGCGCATCTTCAGCGACGAGGCCGGCAAGATGAACCGCAGCGTGGCCGAGGTGGGCGGCGGCCTGTTGATCGTCAGCCAGTTCACCTTGGCGGCCGACACGTCCAGCGGCAACCGACCCAGCTTCACGGGCGCCGCGCCCGCGGCGCTGGGCGAACGGCTTTACGAGCGCGTGCTGCAGCAGGCCCGGGCTCAGCACCCGGCGGTGGCCTGCGGGCGCTTTGGCGCCGACATGCAGGTGCACCTTGTCAACGACGGCCCGGTGACGGTGCCGATGCGCATCGCCTGACGCTGGCCGGGCGTCAGCTGTCGGCCTTGACGTTGCCGTCCTTGACCACTTTCGCCCACTGGGCGGTTTCGCTGCGGATGAAGTTGGCAAACTTGTCCTGGCTGCCGCCGCCGTCTTCTGCGCCGTAGCTGTCCAGGCGCTCTTGCACGTCGGGCATCGCCAGCACCTTGTTGACGTCCTCGTTCATCCGCTTGGCCATGCCCGCCGGCAGCTTGCCCGGGCCGACCAGGCCGTACCAGGTGGTGGCCTCGAACTCGGGGAAGCCTTGCTCGGTCATGGTGGGCACGCCCGGGTGGCCCTTGGCGCGCTTGGCCCGGGTCTGCGCGATCGCCACCAGCTTGCCGCCCTTGACGTGCGGCGTGGCGGCGGTCATGGTTTCGAAGGCGTAGTTGATCTGCCCGCCGATCAGGTCGGTGATCACCGGCGCGCTGCCCTTGTAGGGCACATGCAGCGCGTCCACCTTGGCGCGCTGCTTGAACAGCTCCAGCGCCAGGTGCTGTGCCGAACCGTTGCCGGCCGATCCAAAGCTCACCTGGCCCGGCTTGGCTTTGCACAGGGCCACGATCTCGGCCACGGTCTTGGCCGGCTGGCCGGCGTTGCACACCAGCAGGTTGGGCGTCACGCCGACCAGCACGATGGGCACGAAGTCGCGCTCCACGTTGTAATTCATCTTGGGCTGCAGGCTGGGCGCCAGCGCGTGGCTGTTGATGTGTGCCATCAGCAAGGTGGTGCCGTCGCCCGGCTGCTGGGCCACGTACTCGGCGGCCAGCACGCCGGCCACACCGGCCTTGTTCTCGACGATCACTTGCTGGTTCCACATCACGGTCAGCTTCTGCGCCACCACCCGGGCCAGCGCATCGGTGCCGCCCCCCGGCGGAAAGCCCACGATGATGCGGATCGGACCATTGGGCAGCGTCTGCGCGAACAGGCGCGGCGCCCCCAGGGTGGCCGCGGCGGCAGCGCCGGCTTGCAGCAGGGATCGTCGTTGCATGGTGTCTCCTTGGGTGAGCTTGCGCTGGGGTCGGGGTGAGCGGGCTGAGCGGCGATGCGAGGGCGGCTGCGGGCCAGGCCCTCAGGCCGCGGCGGCCAGCGTGGCCTGCACCGGGTGGGCGGCAAAGTGGTCCATGGCCGCTTGCACGCCGCTGCCGGCCAGCCTCACGCCGTGCAGCTTCAGGCCCATCTCCACGCCCGCGAGTGCTGCCATCAGGGTCAGGTCATTGCAGTCGCCCAGGTGGCCGATGCGGAACATGCGGCCGCGCACCTTGCCCAGACCGGTGCCCAGCGACAAGTCGAAGCGGCGGTGGATCAGGGCGCGCAGCGCGTCGGCGTCGACGCCGACGGGCGTGATCACGCCCGTCAGCACCGGCGAATGCAGGCGCGCATCGGCGCACTGGATCGGCAAGCCCCAGGCGGTGACGGCACTGCGAACGCCGGCCGCCCAGCGCTGGTGCCGCGCGAACACCGCGTCCAGGCCTTGGCCCAGGATCATGTCCAGCGCCTCGCTCAGCCCGTACAGCAGGTTGGTGCTGGGGGTGTAAGGCCAGTAGCCGCCCTTGTTCATCTCGATGATTTCGTCCCAGGCCCAGAAGGCCTTGGGCAGCGTGGCGGTCTTGCTGGCCTCCAGCGCCTTCGGCGACACCGCGTTGAAGCTGATGCCCGGCGGCAGCATCAGCCCCTTCTGGGACCCGCTGACGGTCACGTCCACGCCCCATTCGTCGTGGCGAAAGTCCGCGCTGGCGAGGCCCGAAATGCTGTCAACCATCAGCAGCGCCGGGTGGCCGGCTGCGTCGATGGCGCGGCGCACGGCGGCGATGTCGCTGGTCACGCCGGTCGAGGTCTCGTTGTGCACCACGCACACCGCCTTGATGCGGTGCTGCGGGTCGGCGCGCAGCCGCGCCTCGATCAGCTCGGGCGAGGCGCCGTGGCGCCACCCGTTGGGCAGGCCGGTGGCGGTGTCGGTGCCGGGCACGCTGAGGAATTCGGGCTGCACGCCCAGACGCAAGGCCATGCGGTGCCACAGGCTCGCAAAGTGGCCGGTCTCGAACATCAGCACCGTGTCGCCCGGGCTCAGCACATTGACCAGCGCCGCTTCCCACGCGCCGGTGCCCGAGGCCGGGTAGACGACCACGGGGTGACGGGTCTGGAAGATGGCCTGCAGACCGCTCAGCACCTTCTTGCCCAGGTCCGCGAACTCCGGCCCGCGGTGGTCGATGGTGGGCAGGCTCATCGCGCGCAGGATGCGGTCGGGCACGGGGCTGGGACCGGGGATCTGCAGAAAGTGCCGGCCGCTCGGATGGTGGTCGAGGCTGATCATGGAAGCTCCTTGCGATGACCAAAGTTTTGCATACAAAATACGAATGTCAACGTTGAGCGAGCGAAATTGCGCCAATTCAGGTGTAATCACTGAGGCCAGAGTGCATACAAAACAAGGATGAAGCATGGCCGAAATCTTCACGATCCCCCGCGAGGTGCTGCACCAGCAGGTGGCGGTGCGCCTGCGCCAGCGCATCGTCGAGGGCCAGATCGACCCTGGCAGCAAGCTCAACGAGCGCGCACTGTGCGAGCAGTTGCAGGTGTCCCGGACGCCGCTGCGCGAGGCCATCAAGATGCTCGCGGCCGAGGGCTTGGTCGCTCTGCTGCCCAACCGGGGCGCTGTGGTGGCGCAGTTGAGTGAACAGGACGTGGTCGACACCTTCGAAGTGATCGCCGGGCTGGAAGGGCAATCGGGCGAACTCGCCGCGCTGCGCATCACCGACGCCGAGCGCGCCGAGGTCCATGCCTTGCACTACGAAATGCTGGCCGCCCACACCCGGCGTGACCTGCCCACCTACTACCGCCTGAATGCGCAGATTCACCGGCAGATCAACGCCGCCGCACGCAACCCGGTGCTGACGCAGACCTACCAGACCATCAACGCGCGGCTGCAGGCGCTGCGCTTTCGCTCGAATTTCGACGAGGCCAAATGGGCCCGCGCCGTGAAGGAACACGAACAGATGATCGAAGCCCTGGCCAACCGCGACGCCGCGGCCTTGCGCGCCATCCTGGTGACCCACCTGGAACACAAGCGCGATGCGGTGATCGAGCTGATGCGCCAGTCGACCAACGCCACCAATGGCACCACCAGCACCACCATCACCGGCGCCACCCGCCAACGCCAGCGCCGCTCGGAGGCCGCCCGATGAACGCGCCTTTGCCCGCCGGCGTGCTGAGCGACGTCAACGAACTGGCGCGCCGGTTGCGCGCCGAAACGCGCGGTGAGGTGATGTTCGACGCCGCCTCCCGCGGCCGCTACGCCACCGATGCGTCCATCTACCAGGCCATGCCGCTGGGCGTGTTCGTGCCGAGCTGTCCTGAAGACGTGGCCACGGCCATTGCGATCGCCGGCGACCTCGACGCGCCGATCCTGTCGCGTGGCGGCGGCACCTCGCAATGCGGTCAGACCACCGGCGCGGCGCTCGTCATCGACAACACCAAGCACCTGCGCCGGGTGCTGCACGTGGACGCCGAAGCCCGCACCGCCGTGGTGGAGCCTGGGCTGGTGCTGGACCACCTGAACGCGGCGCTCAAGCGGCACGGCCTGTGGTATCCGGTCGACGTCAGCACCAGCGCGCAGGCCACGCTGGGCGGCATGGCGGGCAACAACTCCTGCGGCTCGCGCAGCATCGCCTACGGCAACATGGTGCACAACGTGCTCGGCATCGACGCCTGGTTGGCCGACGGCCGCGGCCTAACGTTCGGCCCGGTGGAGCGCGCCGGCCCGCGGGAGCGGGCCATCGCCGACCTCGTGCGCGACCTGGCGCTGCGCCACCGCGCCGACATCGACGCCCATTGGCCCAAGGTCATGCGCCGCGTGGCGGGCTACAACCTCGACATCTTCCACCCGCAAAGCGAGCGGCCCTACACCACCGACGGCAGCGTCAACCTGGCCCACCTGCTGGTGGGCGCCGAGGGCACGCTCGCGGTGTACCGCTCGCTGACGCTGAAGCTCAGCCCGCTGCCCACCGCGAAGGTGCTGGGCGTGGTGAACTTCGCCAGCTTCCACGCGGCGATGGACTCGGCCCAGCACATCGTCAAGCTCGGCCCGAGCGCCGTCGAGCTGGTCGACCGCACGATGATCGAGCTGTCGCGCCAGAACCCGGCCTTCCGCCCGACGATCGAGACCGCCCTGATCGGCGCGCCCGAGGCGATCTTGCTGGTCGAGTTCAGCGGCGACGACCGCAGCGCGCTGCTGAACCAGCTGGCCCGCCTGGTCGAGCTGATGGGCGACCTGGGCCTGCCCGGCAGCGTGGTCGAGATGCCCAACGAGGCAGCGCAGAAGGCCCTGTGGGAGGTGCGCAAGGCCGGCCTGAACATCATGATGAGCTTGAAGGGCGACGGCAAGCCCGTCAGCTTCATCGAGGACTGCGCCGTGCCGCTCGAGCACCTCGCCGAGTACACCGCCGCGCTGACCGAGGTCTTCGCCCGGCATGGCTCGCGTGGCACCTGGTACGCCCACGCGTCGGTCGGCACGCTGCACGTGCGGCCCATCCTCGACATGCGTCAAGGCGGTCCCCAGGGCGGGGCGGCACGCATGCGCGCCATCGCCGAAGAAGCCAGCGCGCTGGTGCGAAAGTACAAGGGCGCCTACAGCGGCGAGCACGGCGACGGCCTGTGCCGCGGCGAGTGGATTCGCTGGCAATTCGGCCCGGCAATTGACTCGGCCTTCCGCGCCATCAAGCAGCACCTCGACCCGGCTGGGCGGCTCAACCCCGGCAAAATCATCGACCCGCCGCGCATGGACGACGCGCGGCTGTTCCGCTACCCGCCGGGCTACCGCACCATCCCGCTCACGCCGGTGTTCGACTGGTCGGCGTGGAACGTGCAAAACGACCCGGTGACCGAGCGCACCACCGCGCCGGGCACAGGCGGCGACCCGAGCGGCGGCTTCGCCAAGGCGGTCGAGATGTGCAACAACAACGGCCACTGCCGCAAGTTCGACGCCGGCACCATGTGCCCGAGCTACCGCGTCACCCGCGACGAACAGCACCTGACCCGCGGCCGTGCCAACACCTTGCGGCTGGCGCTGTCCGGGCAGATCGACGGGCTGCATGCGAGCGATGCGATGCACAGCCGTGAAGTGCGCGAGGCGCTGGACCTGTGCGTGGGCTGCAAGGGTTGCAAGCGCGATTGCCCGACCGGCGTCGACATGGCCAAGATGAAGCTGGAGTTCACCGCCCACGACAAGGCCCGGCACGGCCACACGCTGCGCGACCGGCTGGTGGCGCACCTGCCGGCCTATGCGCGCCATGCGGCGCGCCTGCCGTGGCTTGTCAACCTGCGCGAGCACCTGCCCGGCGCCGCCGCGCTGGCCGAACGTTGGCTGGGGCTGTCGTCCCGGCGCAGCCTGCCGCGCTTTCGCCGCGACACCTTCTGGGCACAGGCGGCCGACCAAGGCCTGTTGTCCGCCGCCGAGCTGTTGGCGGCCCAGGCGGTGGGCCGGCCGGTCGCCGTGCTCTTCGTCGACACCTTCAATGGCCACTTCGACAGCGAGAACGCGGTCGACGCCGTGGCCGTCCTCCAGGCCGGCGGGTACGCCGTGCACGTCGCCCACAAGGGCCGCGCGCCGAGCGGTGACGCGCTGTGCTGTGGCCGCACCTACCTCGCCGCCGGCATGCCCGCCCAGGCCCGCGCGCGCCTGGGCGCGTTGGTGGGCGCGCTTGACGCCTTTGCGCAGCGCGGCATCGCCATCGTCGGGCTGGAGCCGTCGTGCCTGCTGACGCTGCGCGACGAGGCGCTGGTGATGAATCTGGGCGAGGCGGCGCAGCGGGTGGCCCATCACGCGCTGCTGTTCGAGGAGTTCCTGGCCCGCGAGGCCTCGCAGGGGCGCTTTGCCCCGCGACTGCGCCCGGCCACCCAGGCGATCAAGGTGCACGGCCATTGCCACCAGAAGGCCTTTGGGGCGGTGCAGCCGGTGCTGGAGGTGTTGCGGCTGATCCCTGGTGCCCAGCCCGAGCTGATCGAGAGCAGCTGCTGCGGCATGGCCGGCAGCTTCGGTTACGAGGCCGCGCACCATGCGGTGTCGATGCAGATGGCCGAGCTGTCGCTGCTGCCAGCGGTGCGTGCCGCGCCGGACGCGCTCATCGTCGCCGATGGCACCAGCTGCCGCCACCAGATCGCCGACGGCGCCCAGCGCGAGGCCCTGCACGTGGCCCGCGTGCTGCGCCAGCACCTCGCCTGAGCCAAGACCTTGCGCGGCGTGGGATTACGTAGTTTCCGCCATGGCGGTGGCGTGGATGCTGCTGACAATGACGCAGCCGATCAGTGCCCCCGGGCGCTGGACCTCCGTCGACCTGCAAGGACCGATCATGAAAAAGCTGCTGATGGCCACCGCGTTGGCCCTGACCGCCACCGCCGCGTTGGCCGAGTACCCTGAAAAGCCCGTCACCATCGTCGTGCCCTTCGCGGCCGGCGGCCCCACCGACAAAGTGGCCCGCGACCTGGCCGAGGCGCTGCGCAAGCCCCTGGGCAACCAGCCGATCATCATCGAGAACGTCGGCGGCGCCGGCGGCACGCTGGGCGCCACCAAGGTGGCCAAGGCGGCCAATGACGGCTACACGCTGCTGCTGGCCCACATCGGCATTTCCACCGCGCCGGCCTTGTACCGCAACCTCCAGTACAAGACCCTGGAGGACTTCGAGTACCTGGGCATGGTCAACGAAGTGCCGATGACGCTGATCGGCCGCGCCACGCTGCCGGCCAACAACTTCGCCGAGCTCAAGACCTGGATGGAAGCCAACAAGGGCAAGATCAACCTGGCCAACGCGGGCCTGGGTGCCGCCAGCCACCTGTGTGGTCTGCTGTTCCAGCAAAGCATGAAGATCGACATGACCACCGTGCCCTACAAGGGCACCGGCCCGGCCATGACCGACCTGCTCGGCGGCCAGGTTGACCTGATGTGCGACCAGACCACCAACACAACCAGCCAGATCGAGTCCGGCAAGGTCAAGGCCTATGCGGTGACCACGCCGAAGCGGCTGACGACCCCGGCGCTGGCCAAGTTGCCCACGCTGGACGAGTCGGGCGTGAAGGGCTTCAACGTCAGCATCTGGCACGGCATGTACGCGCCGAAGGGCACGTCCAAGGCGATCCAGGACAAACTGAACGCGGCCTTGAAGGTCGCCCTGAAGGACGCCGACTTCATCAAGAAGCAAGAGGCCCTGGGCGCGGTGGTGGTGACCGATGCGCGCCTGAACCCGGTGGACCACAAAAAGTTCGTGGAAGCCGAAATCAACAAGTGGGGCCCGGCGATCAAGGCCGCTGGCCAGTACGCCGACTGAGCGTCCGGTCGGCTTCGAGCCCGGTCCAAGCCACCCTGCGGGGTGGCTTTTTCATGGGCGACAGGCGGGGCTGACGCGCGGCTAGCCGCGCCGCGACGCAGCGCGCACCGCCAACTCCAGCCGGCTGCTGGCGTGCAGCTTTTCCATGATGCGGCTGACGTAGTTCTTGACCGTGCCTTCGGCCAGGAACACCGTGGCGGCGATCTGCTTGTTGCTTTTGCCCTGGGCGAGCAAGTCCAGGATGCGGGCTTCCTTGTCGGTCAAGGCGTCGGTGTCGTGAGCGCCCGCGGGCGCGCGGTGGGCCGGTGGTGGGGCCGAGACCGCGGCGCCGTGGCCGCCGGCCGCGCTGCGCGTGGCCATCAGCCGAAACTGCTCGACCACCTTGCGCGCGATGGCTGGCGACAGGCGCGACTCGCCGCGGTGTACCGCGTGCACCGTGTCCAGCACATCGGCCTCGGTGGTGTCCTTCAACAGGTAGGCCTGCGCACCCGCGCGGATGGCCTCGAAGACCAGTTCATCGTCGTCGTAAGTCGTCAGCACGACCACCCGGGTGTTGGGCAGTGCGGCCGTGATCTCGCGGGTGGCCACCACGCCACTGGCGCGCGGCATCTGCAGGTCCATCACCACGATGTCGGGCGACGTGGCCAGCGCGAGTTCGATGGCCTCCAGGCCGTCCGCGGCCTGGCCGACCACCTCGATGCCGAACTCGGCTGCCAACATCATCGACAGGCCGCGGCGAATCAACGGCTGGTCGTCGACCACCAGCAGGCGCAGTGGGGCGGTGCGGCCAACGGCCTCGGTCGTCATGGCAGGTCCCGGGTTGGCGGCGTGGCGGCGGTGACGCGTGTGGTGGCGGGTTGGCTGGCCGGGTGAGGCAAGGCACTCGGCGCGGGCTCGTCGGTCAGCCGGGCCTGCAACTCACCGAAAAAGGGCGAGGGCAGGCGGGCCGCAAGGAACTGCAACATGGCCGCCACGGCGTGCGAGGCCTGCTCCGGGCTGAGCCGCCCCGAGCGCGCGACGCTGCGGGTCAGGTCCTCCACCAAGCGCATGGCAGGCCCCGGACAGCGCCTTGATCAAGGACGGCAAGCGGCTTCATGGGTTGAGCTTAGCCCACGGACGCGGCGCGCCCCAGTGACTGGCGCCACCTCTGCGTCACCAAGTCGGCGCGGCGCGGCGCACAGCCGCCCCCCGAAGCTGGCACGATTCGCCGATGCCCGACCTTCGTCAGTTCAACCCTCGCACCCGCCTGGCCGCCGCGATCGGTTGGTCGGTCTTTGCCGTGGTCACGCTGGCGGCGTGGCTGGCGGCGCACCTGGCGTCGGCCGAGGCCGAGCGCCGCGCCCGCGCCGATGCCGAAGTGCTCCTCGTGGAACTGGCCACGCAAGCACGCGACGCCGTGTCGATGCAAATGGAAGCGCGGCGGGCGCTGCTGCAGGCCACCGCGGCCAGCGTGACCGCCGCGGAGATGGCGCACCCGCGGCTGGCCCAGCAGGCGCTGGAGTCGGTCCAGGTGCAGTTTCCGGAGTTCAGTTGGCTGGGCGCCATCGACGCCACGGGCCGGGTGGTGGCGGCCACTGGCACCGTGGGAGAGGGGGCGGACCTGTCCGCCTCGGCCTTGTTCCAGCAAGGCCGCCGGCGCATGGTGGCCAACGAGCGGCACACGCCATTCCCTCAGCCCGAGGGCGACGCGTCCCGCGAGGCTCGGGCACCCTGGCGCATGGAGCTGGCCGTGCCGCTGGGTGGGTCCGGCGGGGTGATGGCGGCGCACGTGTCTTGGGCCTGGGTGGAGGGCATGCTGGGCCGCATGCAGTCGGCGCTGAGCACGCGGCGTCAGACCCAGCTGATGCTGGCGGGTCGCCATGACGAGGTCCTCGTGGGTCCGCCCGACTGGCTGGGCCGCGTGCTTGACGACCGCGCCGACCTCAGCGAAGGCGGCCGCTACATGGTCAGCAGCCGCAAGCAGGTTCGGCTGGCCGCGGGCCTGGGCCTGGGCTGGACCGCCGTGGTGCGCCAGTTGGCCGAACCCACGCTCGAACCGGTGCGCATCGCGCGGCAGTCCATCTTCATGATGGTCTTCCTGGCCGGGCTGTCGGCCGCGGCCGCTGGGGTGATCGTGACCCGGCTGCTCACGCGGCGCCTGTCGGCCCTGGCCCACGATGCCGAAGCGGTGCGACAAGGCAACCTGCAGCGCCTGGCCCGACCCGAAGGCCGCGACGAGGTGGCGCGCATCGGCCGCACGCTGTCGCAGCTGGTGGACCACCTGCAAGCCGAGAAATCGGCGCTGCAAGGGCTCAACGCCGAGCTCGACCAGCGTGTGGTCGAGCGCACCGCGCGCATCGAGCGCATGGCCGATGAAGCGCGGCAAGCCGCCGTCACCCGCGAGCGCTTGCGTCTGGCGCGCGACATGCACGACACCCTCGCACATTCGCTGATGGCGCTGTTGACCCAGGTGCGCCTGGTCCGCAAGCTGCGCACGCGCATGGACCCCGCCGAGCTGGACGCCGAACTGGGGCGGGCCGAGGCCGTGGCGGCCACCGGCTTGTCGGAGGCGCGCGCCGCCATCCGCCAGATGCGCGACAACGGCGTGCAGGACACCGGCCTTGGCGCCGCCTTGAGCGACCTCTGCTGGCGCTTTGGCCAGCGCACGGGCCTGGCGGTGGACGCTCAGCTGGACGCCGCGCCCGCGGCGTGGGCCGATGAGCGCGCCGAGACGGTCTTTCGCATCGTCGAGGAATCGCTGCGCAACATCGAGCGGCACGCCCAGGCCCGCCGCGTCACCTTGACGATGCGGGGGCGGGGCCCGTCCACGCAACTGACCGTCGCCGACGATGGGCGGGGATTTGATCCGCAGGCGCCGGCGCCCGGGCACTACGGGCTGCGCGGCATGCACGAGCAGGCCCAGCTGATCGGCGCCCAGCTGGCGGTCAACAGCGCGCCGGGCGATGGCACTCGGGTGGTGCTGACCTTGCCGGCATGAGCCGACGCCGGCTCAGTCGTACTTCCGTGCGTCCTCGATCACCTTGCCGTCGTTGGGCAGGCTGCCCACACCGCGCAACTCCACGCTGCCGCGCAGCTTGGTGACATCGCGGATCGTGTCGGCGATGCGGTCGGCCAGGCCTTCCGGGGTGCCGTCGACTTCCACGTGCAGCGCCATGCGGTCGTTGGCCATTTCGCCGCTGACCACCAGCCGGGCCCGACGCACCTCCGGGTGGCGCCGCGCGATGTCGGCCACCTGGCCGGGATGCACGAACATGCCGCGCACCTTGGCGGTCTGGTCGGCGCGCCCCATCCAACCCTTGATGCGGGTGTTGGTGCGACCGGTCGGGCAGGGGCCAGGCAGCACGGCCGACAGGTCGCCGGTGCCGAAGCGGATCAGGGGGTAATCGGGGTTCAGCGTGGTCACCACCAGCTCGCCAACCTCGCCATCGGCCACCGGGTCGCCGGTGCCCGGGCGAACGATCTCGACGATCACGCCCTCGTCCAGCACCATGCCTTGCCGGGCGGCGGTCTCGTACGCGATCAGGCCCAGGTCGGCGGTGGCGTAGCACTGGTAGGCGTCGATGCCACGTTCGGCGAACCAGTCGCGCAACGCGGGCGGGAAGGCCTCGCCGCTCACGAGCGCGCGCTGCACGCTGCCGATGCCAATGCCTGCCTCGGCCGACTTTTCCAGCAGGATGCGCAGGAAGCTGGGCGTGCCGATGTAGCCGTGCGGCCGCAGTTCGGCCATGGCCTGCAGCTGCAGCTCGGTGTTGCCGATGCCGCCGGCAAACACCGTGCAGCCCAACCGGTGGGCGCCGGTTTCCATCATCGAGCCGGCCGGCGTGAGGTGGTAGCTGAAGCTGTTGTGGATCAGGTCGCCGGCGCGAAAGCCCACCGCGTGCATCGCGCGAGCCATGCGCCAGTAGTCGTCGCCGGTGCCTTCGGGTTCGTAGATCGGGCCAGGCGACTGGAACACCCGGCGTGCGCCGCTGGGCGCCCGCAGCCCGCGCCAGCCGATGGCCGACAGGCCGCCAAAGGGGTCGGTGGCGCGCTGGGCCTGTTGGCGTTCAAGCAGCTCGTGCTTGCGAATCACCGGCAAGCGCGCCAGCGCCGCACGCGTGGTGACGCTGGCGGCATCGACACCCGCCAGCAGCGTGGCGAAGCCAGCGGTGCGGGCCTGGGCATGGGCCACCTGCAGGGGCAAGGCGGCCATCAGCGCCCGCTCTCGCTCCTCGGGCTGCCGCGTTTCGCGGTCGTCGAAATGGGCATCCCCGCGGTGTTGCATGTCATTCATCACGTTCACTCCAACCGGCCGATCGCTTCTTCAGCTCGGTCATGAAATCCCTCATTTCGGCCGCACTGCCCACGGTGCGCGATTGCCACTCGGGCGACCGCGCAGGCCGCTTGACCACCGACGCCTTCAGCGTCCCGCCGTCGATCTCGAGCCGTGCGACGGCCAGGCCGTGCCGCTCGAACTGGCTGCCGCGCTCGGTCAGTCCCAGCTCGCGCAGCTGCCGGCGCAGCGTCAGCAAGGCCTCACCGGGCTGGAAGGCCGGTGGCGTGAATCCCGCAAAGTGCTCGCTCATGGCGTGGGGTGTCGGGCGCAGGGCGTGGGGCGTGGGGTCGCGGTCAGGCCAGCCAGCGCTTGCGTCGCTTGTAGCTCTTGGCGTCGCGGAAGCTCTTGCGGCCTTCGCCTTCGTCGCCACCGCCGCCCATGCCCAGGTAGAACTCCTTGACGTCTTCGTTCTCGCGCAGCGACTTGGCCTCGCCGTCCATCACGATGCGGCCGTTTTCCAGGATGTAGCCGTAGTCGGCGTAGCGCAGCGCGATGTTGGTGTTCTGTTCGGCCAGCAGGAAGGTCACGCCTTCCTTGGTGTTCAGGTCTTTGACGATCTCGAACACCTCTTCAACGATCTGGGGCGCCAGGCCCATCGAGGGCTCGTCCAGCAGCACCATCTTCGGGTTGGCCATCAGCGCCCGGCCGATGGCGCACATCTGCTGCTCGCCGCCCGAGGTGTAGGCCGCCTGCGAGGTGCGCCGCGTCTTCAGGCGGGGAAAGTAGTTGTAGACCTTCTCCAGCGTCTGCGCCACGGCGGCCTTGCCGTCGCGGCGGGTGTAGGCGCCGGTCATCAGGTTGTCTTCGATGCTCAGGTGGGCGAAGCAGTGGCGGCCTTCCATCACCTGGATCACGCCGCGCTCGACCATGTCGGCGGTGCTGAGCTTTTCGATGCGCTCGCCGCGCAGCTCGATGCTGCCCTTGGTCACTTCACCGCGCTCGCCCGCCAGCAGGTTCGACACCGCGCGCAGCGTGGTGGTCTTGCCGGCCCCGTTGCCGCCCAGCAGCGCCACGATGCCGCGCTCGGGCACCTGCAGGGACACGCCCTTGAGCACCAGGATCACGTGGTTGTAGATGACCTCGATGCCGTTGACGTTCAGGATGATGTTGCTCACAGGACCTCACTCCATTCAAGTCGACCCCCGGGCCCGGCGCTCACGGCCGGCCCGGGGGTCACGCCATGCCGGGGAGGGAGCGGCCGCGGCCGCTCCCGGGGCGACATCACGACTGGCAGTCTTCCGGTGCGCGGCGGGTCAGCTTCTTGTCGCCGGCGTACTTGTCGGCCGCAGCCCGGACCATCGGCTTGATGATCTGCTCGTCCGCCTGGTACCAGTCGGAGCTGAAGTTCCACTTGGCACCGTCCCAGGTGTGCACGCGGGCCCAGGTCGAGCCCATGTGGTCCTGGCACGAGGTGCTCAGCGGGCGCAGCACGCCCGAGAAGCCCAGCGCGTCCAGCTTCTTCTGGTCGAGGGCCAGGTTCTCCAGGCCCCAGCGCACCTGCTCGCTGGTCATGACCTTGCCCTTGCCGAAGCGCTCCTGCGCGCGGCGCACGGCTTCCACGCCCAGCATCTGGATGATCAGGCCGCGGGTGTAGAGCACCGAGCCCACTTCGTCCTTCGGGCCGGTGCCCTGGCCCTTGTCGTGCACGAACTTCAGGATGTCCTGGATGACCTTGGGCTGCTGGCCCGAGGTGTTCAGGTTCAGCGCGTTGTAGCCCTTGGCGCCTTCCGCGACGTCCTTGACGTCCGGCTCCGCGCCCGCCCACCACACGCCGTACATCTTGTCGCGCGGGAAGCCGGTGGCCTGGGCTTCCTTCAAGGCGGTGGAGTTCATGATGCCCCAGCCCCACAGCAGCACGAAATCAGGCCGCTGTTGGCGCACCTGCAGCCAAGCCGACTTCTGTTCCACGCCCGGCGCGGTGACGGGGATCTTCACCAGCTCGAAGCCGTGCATCTTGCTGCGCTCTTCCAGCAGCGGCATCGGCTCCTTGCCGAAGGGGCTGTCGTGGTACACCAGCGCGATCTTCTTGCCCTTGAGCTTGTCCAGACCACCTTCCTTCTTGCCCAGGTGCTGGATCAGGATGTCGGCGGCCGTCCAGTAGCTGCCCATCAGCGGGAAGTTCCACTTGAAGACGCCACCGTCCTGGCTGGCCGACAGGCCGTAGCCCAGCGTGATCAGCGGGATCTTGTCGTTGATCACCTTGTCGGTCAGCGCGAAGGTGATGCCGGTGGCCTGCGGGTCGAACAGGGTGTTGGTCTTGCCCTTCAGGCGCTCGTAGCACTCCACGCCCTTGTCGGTGGCGTAACCGGTCTCGCACTCTTCAAAGACGATCTTCACGCCGTTGATGCCGCCGTCGCGGGCGTTGATCATCTTGATGTAGTCCTGCTTGCCGTTGGCCCAGGGCGTGCCGTTCGGCGCGTAGGGGCCGGTGCGGTAGACCAGCAGCGGGAAGAACTGCTCCTTGGCCTGCGCGAAGGCCGCGGGGGAGCTGAGGGCGGCGCTGAGACCAGCGGCGGCGAGGGTGGCGGCGAGCGCCAGGGACTTCAACTTCATGTCTGCCTCCGGAATGAGGGTGAGGGTGGGACGGGGGGTCGCTCTGCAGGCGATTTGTTCAATGGGAATTCGGGGCGTGCCGGCACGGCGGCCTCAGTGCGGGAAGGGCCACAGGCGCAGCTTTTCCTTGCCGGTGGACCACAGCCGGGCGATGCCGTGCGGCTCGACGATCAGGAAGAACACGATCAGCGAGCCGAAGATCATCAGCGTCAGGTGCGAAGCCAGCGCGGTGTCGATGGGGATGCCGAACCAGTACGGCAGGCTGTCCAGGACGATGGGCAGCACCACGATGAAGGCCGCGCCGAAGAAGCAGCCCATGATCGAACCCAGCCCGCCGATGATCACCATGAAGAGCAGCTGGAACGAGCGGTCGATGCTGAAGGCCGCGGGCTCCCACGAACCCAGGTGCACGAAGCCCCACAGCGCGCCGGCCACGCCGACGATGAAGCTGCTGACCGCGAACGCCGTGAGCTTGGCGTAGACCGGGCGGATGCCGATGACGGCGGCGGCCACGTCCATGTCGCGAATGGCCATCCATTCGCGGCCGATGTGGCCGCGCACCAGGTTCTTGGCCAGCACGCTGAACACCAGCACGAAGCCCAGGCAGAACAGGTATTTCTGCACCGGCGACTCGATCGCCATGCCCAGCACCTTCAGGCCGGCCACGCTGACCGAGCCCGAGGACGAATCGTTGGTGACCCACTTCAGCCGCAGGCAGGCCCAGTCCACGAAGAACTGCGCGGCCAGCGTGGCCACCGCCAGATACAGGCCCTTGATGCGCAGCGACGGGATGCCGAACAGGACGCCCACGATGGTCGCGCAGGTGCCGCCCAACAGGATCGAGGCGATGACCGGCATGCCTTCGATGCGCACCTGGAAGTTGTAGGCCGCGTAGGCGCCCACCGCCATGAAGGCGCCCGTGCCCAGCGAGATCTGCCCGCAGTAGCCCACCAGGATGTTCAGGCCCAGCGCGGCCAGCGACAAGATGAGGAAGGGGATCAGGATGGCGCGAAACAGGTACTCGGGCGCCACCAGCGGCACCACGACCAGCGCGAAGGCGATGATCAGGCCGATGGCGACCTTGTCCTGCGTGATCGGGAAGACCTGCTGGTCGTCGCGGTAGGTGGTCTTGAACTGACCGTTCTCACGGTAGAGCATGGTGCGTGTCTCTCAGGGGTGTTCGGGTGGGCCGGGGGTCAGACGCGGTCGATGATCTTTTCGCCGAACAGCCCCTGCGGGCGCACCAGCAGGAAGAACAGGGCCAGCACGTACGCGAACCAGATTTCGATGCCGCCGCCGAACATCGGACCGATGTAGACCTCGGACAGCTTCTCGCCCACGCCGATGATCAGCCCGCCGATGATGGCGCCGGGCACCGAGGTCAGCCCGCCCAGGATCACCACCGGCAACGCCTTCAGCGCCACCAGCGACAAGGAGAACTGCACCCCCAGCTTGCTGCCCCAGATGATGCCGGCGACCAGCGCGACGAAGCCCGCCACGCTCCACACGATCACCCAGATGCGGTTCAGCGGAATGCCGATGGACTGCGCCGCCTGGTGGTCGTCGGCCACGGCGCGCAGCGCGCGGCCGGTGGCGGTCTTCTGGAAGAACAGGCTCAGCGCGGCCACCAGCGCCGCGGCGATGACGGCGGCGTAGAGGTCTTCCTTGCCGATCAGCACGCCGCCCTGGAAGACCTTGTCCAGCACGAAGATCGGGTCCTTGGGCAGGCCCACGTCGATCTTGTAGATGTCGCTGCCGAACAGGGTCTGGCCGAAGCCGTCCAGGAAGTAGGTGATGCCCAGCGTGGACATCAGCAGCGTGATGCCTTCCTGGTTGACCAGCTTGCTGAGCACCAGGCGCTCGATGACCCAGGCCACCATCACCATCACCGCCATCGCGCCGATGAAGGCCAGCAGGTTGCCGAGCACCTTGTTGTCGATGCCCAGGCGCTCGGGGATCCATTCGGAAAAGCGCGCCATCGCCAACGCGGCGAACAGCACCATCGCGCCCTGCGCGAAATTGAACACGCCGGACGCCTTGAAGATCAGCACGAAGCCGAGCGCGATCAGCGAATACAGCATGCCGGCCATCAGGCCGCCAAAGAGGGTTTCAAGAAAGAATGCCATGGTGAGTTGTCCCTGCCGTGCTCAGTGCGAGGTGCCGAGGTAGGCACTGATCACCTCGGGGTTGGTGCGCACCTCGTGCGGGGTGCCGTCGCCGATCTTCTTGCCGTAGTCCAGCACCACCACGCGGTCGCTGATGTCCATGACCACGCCCATGTCGTGCTCGATCAGCACGATGGTGGTGCCGTACTCGTCGTTGACGTCCAGAATGAAGCGGCTCATGTCCTGCTTTTCCTCGACGTTCATGCCCGCCATCGGTTCGTCCAGCAGCAGCATCTGCGGCTCCATCGCCAGCGCGCGGCCCAGGTCGACGCGCTTTTGCAGGCCGTAGGGCAACCGGCCGACGGGGGTCTTGCGGTAAGCCTGGATTTCGAGGAAGTCGATGATCTTCTCGACGAACTCGCGGTGTTCCATTTCCTCGCGCTCGGCCGCACCGAAGCGGATGGCCTGCTGGAACAAATTGGTCTTCATGCGCAGGTTGCGCCCGCTCATGATGTTGTCCAGCACGCTCATGCCCTTGAACAGGGCGAGGTTCTGGAAGGTCCGCGCCACGCCCATTTCCGCCACCTGGCGGCTGTTCATGTGGCTGAAGGTCTTGCCGCGGAAGGTGATGCTGCCTTCCTGCGGGGTGTACACGCCGTTGATGCAGTTCAGCATCGAACTCTTGCCCGCGCCGTTGGGGCCGATGATGGCGCGCACCTCGTGCTCGCGCACGTTGAAGCTGATGTCGGTCAGCGCCTTGACGCCACCGAAGCGCAGGCTGATGTTCTTGACGTCGAGGATGACGTCGCCGGAGGTTCGTTCAGACATGTCTACTTTCAACCAGGGTTCGGCGCGCGGTCACGCCGCCTTCTTCACGGCGGGAAAGGTCTTGACGTCCATGATCTTCAAGGTCGCCGAAATGCTGCCGGTGCGGCCGTCTTCGAACTTGACGGCGGTCTCGATGAATTGCTCGGTCTTGCCGCCGTAAAGGGCGTCCACCAGCACCTGATAACGGTCGCCGATGTAGCCGCGGCGGACCTTGCGGGTGCGCGTGAGTTCGCCGTCGTCGGCGTCCAGTTCCTTGTGCAGGATCAGGAAGCGCGAGACCTGGCTGCCGGCCAGCATGGCGTCGTTGGCCAGGTCGGCGTTGACCTTTTCCACGCAGTCGCGCAGCAGTTCGTAGACCTCGGGCTTCTGCGCCAGGTCGGTGTAGCCGGCGTAGGGCAGGTTGCGGCGTTCGGCCCAATTGCCCACGGCCTCGAAGTCGATGTTGATGAAGGCGCACACGCGGTCGCGCTTGTCGCCAAAGGCCACCGCTTCCTTGATCTGCGGGAAGAACTTCAGCTTGTTCTCGACGTACTTGGGCGCGAACATCGCGCCGTCGTTGGCTCCGCCCATGATGCGGCCCACGTCCTTGGCGCGGTCGATGATCTTCAGGTGGCCACCGGCGTCCAGGAAGCCGGCATCGCCGGTGTGGTACCAGCCGCTGCTGTCCAGCACTTCGGCGGTGGCGGTGGGGTTCTTGTAGTACTCCTTGAGCAGGCCGGGCGACTTCACCAGGATCTCGCCGCTGTTGCTCAGCTTGATTTCCACGCCGGCGATGGGCACGCCCACGGTGTCGGCCTTGGCCTCGTGGTCGGGCTGCAGGCACACGAACACCGCGGTTTCGGTCGACCCGTACAGCTGCTTCAGGTTGATGCCGATGGAGCGGTAGAAGGTGAACAGGTCGGGGCCGATGGCCTCGCCCGCGGTGTAGGCCACGCGCACCCGGCTGAGGCCCAGCGTGTTGCGCAGCGGGCCGTAGATGAAGAGCTGCCCGAGCTTGTATTGCAGGCGGTCCAACGCGCCGATGGGCTTCCCGTCCGTGCCTGTGGCCTTGCCGTCCATCAGGGCCGGACCGACCCGCTTGGCCACGGCCATGAAGTGGTGGAACAGCCGGCGCTTGATCGAGCCCGCGTCCTCCATGCGGATCATCACGCTGGTCAGCAGGCCTTCAAACACCCGCGGCGGGGCGAAGTAGTAGGTCGGCCCGATTTCCTTCAGGTCGATCATCACCGTGGCCGCCGACTCCGGGCAATTCACCACGTAGCCGCAGGCCAGCCACTGTGCGTAGCTGAAGATGTTCTGGCCGATCCAGGCCGGCGGCAGGTAGGCCAGCACCTCTTCGCCGGCGCCCAGCCTGTCGAAATCGGCGCCGGCCTTGGCGCGGTCCAGCAGGCTCAGGTGGGTGTGCACCACGCCCTTCGGGTTGCCGGTGGTGCCGGAGGTGAAGAACATCGCGGCCACGTCGTCCGGCTGGCCCTTGGCGATTTCGCTGGCCACCAGCGTGGTGTGCAATTTGGCGTGTTCGCGGCCGGCCTCGATCAGCGCGTCCAGCGAGGCCAGGCCCGGCTCGTCGTACTTGCGCAGGCCGCGCGGGTCGTCAAACCAGATGCGCGCCAATTGCGGGCACTGCTCGCGCAGCTCCAGCAGCTTGTCGACCTGTTCCTGGTCCTCGGCCACGGCAAAGGCGACCTCGGCGTTGTTGATTGGAAATGCGAACTCCGCGGCCACGGCGTCCTGGTACAGCGGGATCGGCACCGCGCCCAGCGACTGCGCAGCCAGCATCACGGCGGACAGCCGCGGCCGGTTGTCACCAATGACGACGATGTGCTGCCCGCGTGACAGGCCGGCCTGGGCGAAGCCCGCGGCCAGCTCGGTCACCAGCGTCCCCAGCTCCGCCCAGCTCAGCGTTTGCCAGATGCCGTAGACCTTCTCGCGCAGGGCCGGCGCGGTGGGTCGCTCGTTGGCATGCTGCATCAGCAGGCGGGGGAAGGTGGTCTGCACGCGGGTTGCTCCATCGGGTGAATTGGGTCGCAGCGGCTGTCGCCATTGAGACAGCGCTCAGAATGTAAGCGTCCCCTTTGACGTCGAGTTGTCGTTACGACGACAATCTAGGGGTCAGTCCGCACAGGTCTTTCCCTCAATGCCCAATGAGCCATTGACCATGCGCACGGCATCTGATTCGGTGCGCGCCCGCGCCCGGCAGGCCAGTGCGCAGGAGTTCGCCACCATCCCGTGGTCACACACCTTGACCCCGCAGGAGTGCGAACGGGTGTTGCCGGACGTGCGCGTGGTTCAGGTCGGCGTTGGCGAGGTGCTGTGCCGCGTGGGCCGCCCGGTGACCTACTGGTTCGGGGTGATCGACGGCTTCCTGAAGATGAGCAACGACTCGGCACGTGGCGTCCCCATCACCTTCACCGGCGTGCCACCCGGCGGCTGGTTCGGCGAGGGCACGGTGCTCAAGCGCGAGGCCTACCGCTACAACATCGAGGCGCTGCGCAAGAGCGTGGTGGCGGGGATCAGCGTGGACGTCTTCCACTGGCTGCTCGACCGCAGTGTGCCCTTCAACCGCTTCATCACCAACCAGCTCAACGAGCGGCTCGGGCAGTTCATCGCCGCCCGGGAGATCGACCGCATGAACGACCCGGACGCGCGCGTTGCCCGATTCCTGGCGACCCTTTTCAACCCGGTGCTGTACCCCGGCGTCGGCCAGCTGCTGCGCATCACGCAGCAGGAACTGGGCTATCTGGTGGGATTGTCTCGCCAGCGCATCAACGAAGCCCTGCGCCACATCGAGGCCAGTGGCCTCATCCGCATCGAGTACGGCGGTGTGCGCGTGCTTGACCTGCCGGCGCTGCGGGACTACGTGCCGCGCTGACCGGGCGCGGGGTCGCCCGGACGTGCGGCGAGCCTGCCGTCCGCTTGACGCGGGTTGGACACACCGGCCGCCACGTGACCGGCCGGCACGTGGACCGCGGCGTTTTCGATGTGGCCGGTCTGGTCGTCAAAGAAGAAGTCCGGCTCGAATTCACGCAGGAACGCGCCCTTGGCGAGCCCGCCCAGGAACATGGCCTCGTCGACCTCGATTTGCCAGTCCATCAGCGTGCGGATGGCGCGTTCGTGCGCCGGCGCGCTGCGCGCCGTGACCAGCGCGGTGCGGATGCGCATGCCGTCGACCGCGTCGCGCTGCAGGCGCTTCAGCGCTTCGAGCAGCGGCTTGAACGGGCCGGGCGCCAACGGCTGGCCGGCCTGGGCGCGCTCATGGGCCTGGAACGCGTCGAGCCCGTCGGCCTGGAAGACGCGCTCGGCTTCGTCCGAGAACAGCACCGCGTCCCCGTCAAAGGCGATGCGCACCTCGTTCGGGTGGGCTGCGGAGGCGCGTTTGCTGTGCGGGTACACCCGGGCCGCAGGGACACCAGCCGCCAGCGCCGAGCGCACGTCGGCCTCGTTGGTCGTCAAGAACAGGTTGGCGTTCAGGGGGCGCAGGTAGCGCCAGGGCGATTCGCCCCGCGTGAACACCCCGCGCTGGATGGGCAGGCCGTAATGCTGTGCCGAGCGGAACACCCGCATGCCCGACACCGGGTCGTTGCGCGACAGGATCACCACCTCGACCCGCGCGCTGCCGCGGTTGAAAGCCAGCAGCTTGTTGACCAGCGAGAAGGCAACGCCCGGCTTGGCCGCCTGCTCCAGCCGGTCCAATTGCAGTTGCATGTAAGCGCGGTCGTCGCCCGCTTCGAACAGGTGGTTCTCTTCTTCAAAATCGAAGAGCGCGCGCGAGGAAATGGCCACGACCAGTTGGCCGTCCAGCGAGGCGGGCATGCCGGGCACCGTCAGTCAGGGGGAGCACCCGTTTTAGCACAGGGCTGGCCTCGGGTTATGCTCCTTTCATCCATGGGGGCAGGGGCCCGACGCCCACGATGGCGAGCCCGTGCGGGGCCTCGCAACGCCCCACGAGCCGGAGTGAATCGATGACCAAGATCTGCTCGCGCTGCGAGACCGACAACACCGATGCGGCCAAGGTCTGCAAGCTGTGTGGCACGCCATTCACCCTGCCCCAGGGCGGAGCCGGCCTGTTGCGGGGCAGCGGCGAGTCGTCGCCTCCGCCTGCCAATGCTGCGCCGCCGGTGGCCGCCTCGATGCCGCCGGCCCCAGACGACGACGCGACCGTGATCGTCCGCAGCGCGCCACGCCGTCCGGCGGAGGCCGCGCCTTCGGCCTTCGCCGCAGCACCCATCCCGGCACCCGCCTTCCCGCCGGAGGCGAACTGGGCCCCGCCACCCGCACCGACGCCACCGCCCGCGGCGGCGGCCGGGGGGTCGTTGCTCGACTTGCTGTCCGCGCCCGACGCAGGCGCAGCACCGGCACCGGCACCGATGCCAACGCCGCCGCTGTCACGCAGCCCGTTGGCCGCGGAGCCCGCCGCCATGGCCACGGCACCCATGCCGGCGGCTTCGGCACCCTCGCCGCGCGCCGAGCCCTCGCGCACCGAGGCCGCCGGCCCGCCTCCCATCCCGCCGTCGCCGTTCGATCACCTCAAAACGGGTGCTGCTACCGCGGCGGCACAACCCGCCAGTGGGTCCAACAAGTTGCCGCTGATCCTGACCGCCGTGGTGGCGTTGATCGTCGTCGGCGGTGGCTATTGGTTCACCCAAGGGGGCGCGTCGTCGGCGGGCGGGTCGGCCGCGGGCGGTGCCCCCGCCGTGTCGGCCGCCCCGGCGCCGCCCGCGACCGAGGCCGCTGCGCTGCCCGCCACCGCCGCCCCGACGCCTGCCGTCACGGCGCCTTCGACCGCCGACGCCACCACGGGGACGCCGGGTGCGGCCCCGGCGTCCCCGCCGCCCGCCGCGGCGACGGCGCTGCCGGTGCCCACCCTGCCGGCCGCGCCGCCAACGTCGCCGACCATCGCGGTCAATCCG
>CALRPU020000034.1:0-58150 GCA_943370175.1 Hydrogenophaga intermedia
TGATCAGGATGGACGGGTACACCCGCTTTTCGGCCATCCGGCGGTCGAGGTGGATTTCACAATTGCCGGTGCCCTTGAACTCTTCATAAATCACCTCGTCCATGCGGCTGCCGGTGTCGAGCAGCGCCGTACCGATGATGGTCAGAGAGCCGCCCTCTTCGACGTTCCGCGCGGCGCCGAAAAAGCGCTTGGGTCGTTGCAGGGCGTTGGCGTCGACGCCGCCGGTCAACACCTTGCCGGACGACGGCAACACGTTGTTGTAGGCGCGGGCCAGGCGGGTGATCGAGTCCAGCAGGATCACCACGTCCTTCTTCAACTCCACCAGGCGCTTGGCGCGCTCGATCACCATTTCGGCGACCTGCACGTGACGAGCCGCGGGCTCGTCAAAGGTCGAACTGATCACCTCGCCGCGCACCGTGCGGACCATTTCGGTGACTTCTTCGGGTCGCTCGTCCACCAACAGGACGATCAGGTGGATGTCAGGGTGGTTCGCCACGAGGGCGTGCGCCATCTGCTGCATCATGACCGTCTTGCCCGTCTTGGGCTGCGCCACCAGCAGGGCACGCTGGCCTTTGCCGATCGGTGCGATCAGGTCGATGATGCGAGCGGTGACGTTTTCATCGCCCTTCAGGTTGTCACGTTCCAGCTTGAACGCCTCCTTCGGAAAAAGGGGCGTCAAGTTTTCGAACATGATCTTGTGCTTGCTCTCCTCGGGGGTCAGGCCGTTGACGCGGTCGACCTTCACCAAAGCGAAATAGCGTTCGCCGTCTTTGGGCACGCGCACTTCGCCTTCCACCATGTCGCCGGTGTGCAGGTTGAAACGGCGGATCTGGCTGGGGCTCAGGTAGATGTCGTCCGTGGACGCCATGTAGCTGGTGTCCGGCGATCGCAAAAAACCGAATCCGTCCGGCAAGACCTCCAACACACCGTCGCCGAAGACCTGCTCGCCGGCCTTGGCGCGCTTCTTCATGATGGCGAACATCAGCTCCTGCTTACGCAAGCGCGCGACGTTGTCGATCTCCAGGGCTTCGCCCATGGTGATCAGCGCAGACACATGGAGCGCTTTGAGTTCTGACAGGTGCATGACTGAAACTTGGGTGGGTGCGGCCCGGTACCGCTGTGGCGTGAGGCGTTCACCGTGCCGGGCTGAAAGCGCGAAAGGCACGACGTCAACGGACTGGCCGTTTGTCGCGATTCAACAGCTTGGGGGTGGGGGAGCCGGAACCATGCCTGTCCGGTAGGGAAGGGAGACCCATCAGGGTCTGCAAGCATGGCGGCGAAATTGAAATCCGGGGCGGCTCATGACCAGAAACCCCAGACCAACAAACCGGATTATAGATGACCGTCGAGGAACGCGGTCAATTGCGCTTTGGACAGCGCGCCAACCTTGGTGGCAGCCAACTGGCCGTCCTTGAAAAGCATCAGCGTGGGGATGCCCCGGATGCCGAACTTGGCCGGGATGTCGCGGTTCTCGTCCACGTTCATCTTGGCGACCTGAAGCCGACCGTCGTAGGCCTTCGACACTTCGTCGAGGATGGGGGCGATCATTTTGCAAGGCCCGCACCATTCGGCCCAGTAGTCGACCAGCACAGGGCGGTCGGCGTTCAGGACGTCGGTGTCGAACGAAGCGTCGGTGGTGTGTTTGATCAGGTCGCTGCTCATGGTGGGCCCTTCGGCGTCGGCAGCCCAACACAGTGGGCGCGTTAAGTGATTTTGACACAAGCGCCTTGGCGAAGCGGCCCCTTGCCGGTAGGCAGGCTTCATCGGCGCGATAGCGCCAACGGGTCTGTGTTTCCATGGGCTGAAGTGGCATCGTTGGCGACAAATGGCCGTGCATGCGGGCGTTGTTCGGCCGTTTGAAGCGGTGCCGGGCAAGGTTCAATAAGCCATGCCTGCGCCTCATGCCGCACCCCTTGTCGCACCCCCTGCGGCCCCCCCGTCGGCCCCCGACACCTCGGGTGGCGCGGCGCACCGGCCGCCCCCGGTAAGCGTTCGTTCCTTTGGACGATTCGCGCTGAAGCAGTTGCTGGGCAAGAGCGAGCGCAGCATGGTTTGGCTGGCTCACGACCCCCGCAGCAGCCAGGACGTGATGCTGACGCTTCCCCGTGTGCAGCCCGCAGATGCCGCCGCACTGGAATCCTGGCACCGCCGCGTGGGTCAGGCCGCACGCTTGAACCACCCGCAGATGGCCGCACCAATCGAGGTCGGTGTGCAGGACCATTGGCCCTATGTCGCGGTTGACCGTGCTTATGGCTCAACCCTTGGCGAGTGGTTGTCGACGCACCGCGATGGCCCGGTCACCGAGTTGGTGGGTTGGGTGTGCCAAGCCCTCGAGGGCCTCGCCTTTGCGCACGATGCCGGCCTGGCCCATGGCGACCTGCAGCTGCACAGTCTGTTGGTCAGTGAGCACGGCGTGCTGCGCGTGATGGGCTTCGGCACCTGCAGCGAGGCGGTCGCGTCCACGGCGTCACCATCACCGTCATCGGCGGCAGCGGCCAGGCCGACAACCGTGGTCCACGACCGCGCCCTGGCCGTCGGCGCGGATGAACTTCGTGCGCAACGCGAGGGCGCCGAGCGCGACGTGCTCGCCGTCGGCTTGATCCTTTACCGGCTGCTGGCTGGCCAAAGCCCGCTCGATGAGGCCGACGTGGGGTCGGTTGCGGGCCGGCTGGCCCCCCTGGGCCGCGACATCGTTCGGCTGCCTTGGAGCTTGCCCAAGCCGGTGCCGGAGGCACTGCGTGCCATCGTCAACCGATCGACCGCCGCACAGCCGCGACAGCGCTACTTGAACGCCCGCACCCTGCTGCGCGCCTTGCGTGGTTGGATCGAGGTGGAGGGTGCGGGCAGCGGCGGGCACCTGGTCGTCTTGCTGGATCGGCTTCGAACCGTCGGACACCTGCCTGCCATGCCCGGTGTCGGACGCCGGGTGGCCCGGCTTGCGGCGGCGGAAGGCCAGCGCACCGACGAGCTCGCAGCAGAAATCCTCCAGGACATGGCGCTCAGCTTCGAGCTGCTTCGCCAGGTCAACTCCAGTCTGCTGCAAAGCGCCCAGGCCTCGGGCGGTGCGGCGGTCATGACCGTGCGTCGCGCGGTGGCGATGTTGGGGCTGGATGGCATTCGGCGGGCAGCGGGCTCGTTGCGCCCTTGGCCCGGGCCGCTGAACGAGGGCAGTGCCCACAGCCTCCAGCGGGCCATCGACCGGGTTCGGCTCGCCGGACAACTGGCCGTGCAGCTGCGGCCGCCGGGCTATGACACCGAGGTGGTGCTGCTCGTGGCCATGCTGCAGAACCTTGGCCGGCTGCTGGCCCACTATCACTTCCCGGAAGAAGCGGGGCAGATGCTGCAATTGATGCGCAGTGCGCCACCGCCCGCGGGATCGGAGCCTGGCACGCCGGATTCGCCGGGGCTCAGTGAGGCGTCCGCGTCGATGGCGGTGTTGGGTGTGGACATCGACGCCTTGGGCGCCGCCGTGGCCAAGTACTGGGGTCTGGGCGATGAAGTGCAATCGATGATGCGACGCATCGACAAGGAGCGCACCCCGCGCAGCCCTGCCAACGACACCGAGTTGCTGCGCACTTTGTGCAGCGCCGCCAACGAAGTGATCGATGCCGTTCATTTGCTGGAGGCCCATCGCCTGCCAAGCGCCATTCAGCAGATCGCCCAGCGCTACGGTCGCGCATTGAACGTCGATGCAAAAGGCATCAAGGACGCGTTTCAGGCGGCCCGTCAGGGCGCACGCCGCTCGGCGGAGCCGGCTGCGAGCGCTGGTCCGGAACCTGGCAATGCGACAGGGCAAGAAGTGGCGGTGATCGCCCAAGAAACCACGATGGCGGTCAACAAACCCACGGCTGGCTGAGGCGCAGCACTTGACGACGGGTGACGAGCCTGACCCCGGCACTGGTCACAACGGTTAGGGCTGCTTCGTTCCCGACCTGACCCGGTTGGCCGCGCTTCCATGCGGGGAGGCCCGTCACCGACGATTGTAGGCCACGCCCGTCAACCTGGCCGGGGAGGCGCCCGCAGGGCCTGCGGCCGGGCGGGTCGCGCGGTCAGCGCAGCTGCAAGGCGTCGTCCCCAAAACGAAGGCCCAGCGGTTCAATCAACAGCTCCTTGGGACCGTCTTCGACGCGGCCGGCAACCCAGGCCTCCACGCCCAAGCCGCGCGCCACCTCGGCGGTGCGCTGCGCGTCTTTCGCGTCAACGAACAGCGCGAAGCCGGCGCCCATGTTGAGGGTGCCGTACGCCTCCTGGTCGTCCTGGCCAGCCCACTTCTGGATGAAGCTGAGCACCGCCGGAACGCGCGGCACCTCGGTGATGCGGTAGCGCAGCACGCTCGGATGGCGCAGCAGCTTGCGCCAGCCGTGGCCTGTGATGTTGGCGCAGTAATGTGGGGTGATGCCCGCGCGGAAGAGCGCCTCGGTGACTGGCGAGTACAGCGTCGTCGGGGCCAGCAGCGCTTCCCCGTAGGTGAGCCCCGGCGCGACATCGGTGAGGTAACCGTTGGGCAGCCGTTCGACCAGCTTGCGCGCCAGGCTCAGACCATTGGCGTGGATGCCGCTCGAGGCCAGCAGCACGATCGCGTCGCCTGCGGCAAGCTGGTCGCCCAGGGACAGCCGCGCCTTGGGCTGAACGATGCCGGTGCAATTCGCGGCCAGGTCGATGCGGCCATCGGCCACGATGCCGGCGAGGGCGGGCGTTTCGCCGCCCCCCCAGGCCACTCCGCAGGCATCGCAGGCTTGCTTCCAGCCCGTCACCAGGGCCTGAGCGCGTTGGTGGTCGGCGAACCAGTCTGAGCCGCCGGCCGCCCAATAGGCCTGGACCACCAGCGGCGTCGCGCCGACCGTGATCAGGTCGTTGACCGCCATGGCGATCGTGTCCTGGGCAATGCCCGCGTAGTAGCTTTTGCCGGTCAGTGCGTGCATCTCGTCGGCCACCAGCGCCTTCGACCCGAGGCACTCGACGATGCTGGCCAAATAAAACGGGCCCACGTCCACCACGTAGGCGGACTCGCCGCGGGAGGCCGGCACCTCGCTGAAGCCATGCGCCATGAGGTTGGTGGCGGTGGCCGCTGCCGCGCGCTGCGCCGCCACTTTGAGCGGGTCGATCAGGTCGTAGTTGACGCCGGCCTGTTCGTAGCTCAGCGGGGTGGTCGAGGCGGAGGGGTCGGTCGGGGCGGTCATGGCAATGGGTCGGAGCCGGAGGCGGACCGGATTATCCCGCCTCGTAGAATGGGGTGATGTCCTACCTCGTCCTGGCCCGGAAGTACCGCCCTCGTCACTTTGATGCGATGGTGGGCCAGGAGCATGTGGTTCAGGCGCTGGCGAACGCCCTGAATCGCCAGCGTTTGCACCACGCCTACTTGTTCACTGGCACGCGCGGCGTCGGCAAGACCACGGTGTCACGGATCCTCGCCAAGTCCTTGAATTGCGTCGGCGCCGATGGGCATGGCGGCATCACGGCCAGCCCGTGCGGCGTGTGCCATGCCTGCCAGGACATCGACAGCGGGCGTTTCGTCGATTACGTGGAACTCGACGCTGCGTCAAACCGCGGCGTTGAAGAAATCACCCAACTGTTGGATCAGGCGGTCTACAAGCCGGTGGTGGGCCGCTTCAAGGTGTACATGGTCGACGAAGTGCACATGCTGTCGAACCACGCCTTCAACGCGATGTTGAAGACGCTGGAGGAGCCGCCGGAGTACCTCAAGTTCGTGCTGGCCACCACCGACCCGCAAAAGGTGCCGCCGACCGTGCTGTCCCGTTGTCTGCAGTTCAACCTGCGACCGATGGCGATGGCCACCGTGCAGGAGCACCTCGGCCGCGTCCTCGATCAGGAATCGATCTCGGCCGACCCCGGCGCCTTGCGTTTGCTGTCTCGCGCCGCACGGGGGTCGATGCGCGACGCCTTGTCGTTGACCGACCAGGCCATCGCCTTTTCTGGCGGGGCCCTGACCGAGGCGGGCGTGCGGCAAATGCTCGGGGCCGTCGACCGCGGCCATGCGGTGCGCCTGCTGGATGCCTTGGCCTTGGGCGATGGCGTCGCCCTGATCGCTGCCGCCGATGCACTGCGCGCGCTGGGGCTGTCGGCCGCGGCCACGCTGGAGGAAATGGCCGAACTCCTGCAAATGATGGCGGTGGCTCAGGCCGTCCCGTCGGCCATGGACGCTGCCGACGCAGGCCACACCGACGCAGCTCGCCTGTCGGCGCTGATCCCGGCCGACGAAACGGCCGTGATGTACAGCCTGTGCTTGCACGGACGCGCCGAGTTGTCGCTTGCGCCTGACGAGTACGGCGGCTTGGTCATGGTCTTGCTGAGGATGCTGGCGTTCCGCCCCGAGGGGGCGCGGTCCAGGGCCATGCCGCCAGCCAGAGAGGCGCCGGCCCCTTTGCCTTCATCCACGGCACCGGCCGCACCGGCTGCGGCCCAAACGGCCGCGTTGCAGGCCTCGACGGCGCCGCGTGCCACGGCGGTGGCGTTCGCGCCGTTGGCCGGGGGCAGGCGATCTGAGCCTGCCACGCGGCCGCCACGGACGCCTCGGGGCGAAACCTCGGCGTTGCCGGAGTCCAAACCCGAGCCTGACCTCGATCCCAAGCCCGACCCCCAGCCCAGTGCCGGGTCCGTGTCTGCGCCCATGCCCTCGGCTGAGCATGCGCTCGAGCCTGTGCCTTCGGCGCCAGCGGTGGTGCCGCAAGCGGCGCCCCTTGACCTTGACCTTGACCTGGATCGCGATCGCCGAGGCACGTCGTCGGCCAATGCGGGCGGCGTGGACTCTGGCGACCACACTGCACCCGAGGACGATCCGGGCGCTCCCCCCGCCTGGCTTGATGCCCCAGAGCAGGACGGCGCCGGCCATGAAGCGTCGTCACCGTCAGACGCGCGACCGCCCGCTTCGGCCGACGCCACGCGCGTTGCGTCCGCAGGCGTCATGGCTTTGCAGCGACTGCAACCTACCCCCTTGGGCGAGCGCTGGGCCGCCACCGTGGCGCAGCTCATCGAGCGAGCGGCCGTGTCGGCGCTGGTGCGGGAGCTGGCATGGCAGGCCCAATGTGTGGCCGTTGTGCAGGCCGAAGACCCTGCCATGCCCACGGTGTGGCGACTGCGGGTCGAGCGCGAGACGCTCCGCGCGCCGAGCCATGTCCAGCGGCTCGAGGCAGCGCTGAGCGACCTGTTCGGGTCGCCGGTGCACGTCGACACCGAGTTCGGCCCCACCAGCGATACCCCGGCATTGCGCGCGGGCGCTGAACGCGAGCGCCGTCAGCAGGAAGCCGAGGCGCTGGTCGCCGACGACCCCTTGGTGCGCTCGCTGCTCAGCCAGTTCAAGTCGGCCCGGATCGTGCCCGGGTCGGTGCGCCCGTGCTGACCGCCGTGCGCGCCGAGCGCAGCGGCGCCGGCCCAACGTTTGCTTTTTCCACCACGGAGATGTACCCATGATGAAAGGTCAACTCGCCGGCCTGATGAAACAGGCCCAGGCGATGCAAGACAACCTCAAGAAGGCCCAGGATGAACTGGCCCACATCGAGGTTGAAGGGCAGTCGGGTGCTGGTCTTGTCAAGGTCACCATGACTTGCAAGCACGACGTCAAGCGCGTGCAGATCGATCCCAGCCTGCTGGCCGACGACAAAGACATGCTGGAAGACCTGGTGGCCGCTGCCTTCAACGACGGCTTGCGCCGCGCCGAGGAGGTCAGTGCCGAAAAGATGGGCAAGCTCACGGCGGGTTTGCCTTTGCCGCCCGGCATGAAGTTTCCGTTTTGACGGACGCTGTCAGCGATGTGGGTTGAGCCCTCGCTCGAGGCGCTCATCGAGGCTTTGCGTCGCTTGCCTGGCGTGGGCGCCAAGTCGGCCCAGCGCATGGCGTTTCACCTGCTTCAGCACGATCGGGATGGCGCCCAGGCGCTCGCCGTTGCTTTGCAGAACGCGGTGCAGGGCATCCGACATTGCGAGCGCTGCCACACCTTCACCGAGGCACCGGTGTGTCAGACGTGCCTGGACGACCGCCGCGACGCGCAACTGCTGTGCGTGGTTGAAACCCCGGCCGACCAGGCCGCGTTGGAGCGCACTGGCAGCTACCGAGGGCTGTACTTCGTGTTGATGGGCCGCCTCAGCCCGCTGGACGGCGTGGGCGTGAACGACATTGGCCTGCGGCCGTTGATGCACCGGGTGGCCGACGGGGTGGTCGGCGAGGTGATCATCGCCACCAGCTTCACCGCGGAAGGCGAGGCCACCGCCCATGCGATCGCCGAGGCCTTGCGTTCAAGCGGTGTGCGGTGCACCCGTCTGGCGCGGGGCGTGCCGGTCGGCAGCGAACTGGAGCACGTGGACCTGGGCACCATCGCCCACGCGCTGGTGGACCGCCGTTGAATGTCAGCGTGCGCGACGCGCCGGCGCGCGGGTGCTTCGGCTTGACGACGCCTTGTTGGCCCGGCGCGGCGATGACTGCACCGCCGATTTGCCAGCACCGCGTGCACCGGTGCGAACCTGACGCGTCGACTTGACCGGCACGATCTGGCTGGCCGCGGCGCGGCCACCACTGGCGGCGCGCCCGGCCTTCTGCGGCACAAAGACGACGATGGCCTCGCCGGCCTTGAAGCGACCCTGGGCTGACGTCTTGTTCCACTGCGCCACCTGGCCGGCGCTCACGCGGTAGCGCTTGGCAATGCTGGCCACCGTGTCGCCCCGTTTGCCGGCGCGCAGCGAAACGCGGCGCAAGGGCGGCACGTCGGGCGCCAGCGACATCATCGCGTTGTCGGCAATGTGCTCGGACACATCGGCCGTGCGCTGGCTGCTGCGCGGCACCAGCAACGTCGAGCCCGCCATCACCAGCATGCGCGGCGGGATGCGGTTCAGTTCGCGCAGCGCCGTCTCGTTCATGCCGTGCTGCTTGGCCACGTCGTGCGGACGCATGGTCTTGGGGGCCACCCAGGCGGTCCAGCTCGCCAGCGGGCCCCGGTGGGCCGCGTGCCGGCGAATGAACTCGTTGGCGTTGTCATAAGGCAGCAGCACCTGCGGTGTGCCGGCGGCCAGGATGACCGGCTTGTTCATTTGCGGGTTCAAGGCCTTGAAGTCGTCGAGCTTCATGCCAGCAAAGCGCGCGGCCAGTTCGACGTCGATGTCGCGCTCGATGGCGACCGAAAGGAAGTACGGGTGGTTCTCCAGCGTGGGCAGGTTCAGGCCGAAGCGCTCTGGCCGCGCGATGAGATTCTTGACCGCCTGCAACTTGGGCACGTAGTACTGCGTCTCGTTGGGCATGCGCAGGCTCAGGTAGTCCGTGGGCAGCCCGAGCTTCTGATTGCGGGCCACCGCCCGCTGGACGCTGCCCTCACCCCAGTTGTAAGCGGCCAGGGCCAGGTGCCAGTCGCCGAACATGCCGTGCAGCTTCTGGAGGTAGTCCAGCGCAGCGCGGGTCGATGCCAGCACGTCCCGCCGGTCGTCGCGGAAGACGTTTTGCTTGAGGTCGAAGTGCTTGCCCGTGGACGGAATGAATTGCCACATGCCGGATGCCTTGGCCGACGACATCGCCTGCGGATTGAAGGCACTTTCGATGAACGGCAACAGCGCCAGTTCGGTCGGCATTCCGCGGCGCTCGACCTCCTCGACGATGTGGAACAGGTAGCGGCTGCCCCGCTCGGTCATGCGCTGAACGTAGTCGGGCCGGGCGGCGTACCACTGTTCGCGGTCGCGCACCAGGTCGGTCTCGAGGTCGGGCATGGCGAAGCCTTTGCGCACCCGCACCCACAGGTCGGTGCGCGCAGCCCGGTCGTCCAGATCGACGCGAACGTCAGGCCGCAAGGGGTCGATGGCCACGGGCGCGGCGGCCACGGGTTCGCTCGGTGCCGGGGTTGGGGTCGGGGTTGCAGGCGTGCTGGGCAGCGGCAATGGGTTCGCCGGTGCCGCAGGCGCGGCGGCCACCGTCACCGTCGACTGGGCCGCCTGCTTGGACGGCTTGTCTGCCGGGTGCAGTGCCGCACAGCCGCCAAGTGCCAACGCCAAGGGAAGGCTGCAGTGACGTGCCCATGCGCTTTGCAGCAGCGCTTGACTGAGGGAGTTGAGTTTCATCGGTGGTCGTTCTTCCATGAACGCAGTGCCGCCAGCACGTCGATCGGATCGGCGCTGGCGGCCCCATGGGCCAAGGCGGACTGCACCACGGAGGGCTCGGCGCAGCGAAGGAATGGATTGATGTCGAGTTCGGTACCGATGCTGCTGGGCAAGGTTGGGCGCCCGGCCGCGCGCTGTGCTTCGCACCAGGCGGTGTGGCCAGCAATCCTGGCATTGCCCGGCTCAACGGCGCGGGCAAACCGCAGGTTTGACAAGGTGTATTCGTGCGCGCAACACACCCGGGCATCGGGCGGCAGCGCGCTCAATTGCAGCAGCGAATGGTGCATCTGCGCCGGGGTGCCCTCAAACAACCGGCCGCAACCCGCTGAAAACAGCGTGTCCCCGCAGAACAGGATCGGCGCTTCTTCGTCAGGCGTGTGCACGTAGGCAATGTGCCCGGCGGTGTGGCCCGGCACGTCCATCACGTCGAAGGCCAAGTCCATCACCTCGATGCGAGTGCCCCCGCTCAGTGCCGTGAACGGCTGGGGGATGTTTTCACGCGCTGGCCCGAACACGGGTCCGCGCAGCATCGGACGCAGGGCGTCGACGCCACCCACGTGATCGCCGTGGTGGTGAGTCACTAGAATTCCCACCAGCTCCAGACCCAGATCGGTCAGTGCCGCGTGAACCACGGTCGCGTCGCCAGGATCCACAACGATGCTCCTCCGTCCATCATGGAGCATCCAGATGTAGTTGTCGTTGAAGGCGGGGAGCGCGAGCAGGTTCATGTCAGAAGCGTGCGGGATTATAGGTTTGGCCAGTTGGTTGGAAACGCCGCCAGGGCGCTACCTGCTCGACTGGGAACAACGCGAAGTCGACACCGTCGTCACCGACCTCTTCGGCTTTCACGCGGTCCAGCTCGGCCTGCCCCAGTTGGACGCGCTCGCCGCCAACCGCATGCCGCACCGTTGGCTTGCCCTGGACCGGCCAGCGCCGGTGCCAGACACCACACCGCGCGCCGTGTCGCTGCGGTGTGAGTTCGACGCCTTGCCCTTCGACAGCCAAAGCCTGGACCTGGTCGTGCTGCCGCACGCGCTCGAGCTCACCCGCGACCCCCACCTGGCTTTGGCCGAGGTGGAACGCGTGTTGCGACCCGAGGGCAAGGTGGTGATCGTCGGCTTCAATCCGGCCAGCCTGTGGGGTTTGCGCCAACTGGGCGGGCGCTCGCTTGCGCGCCTGGGCTGGCGCGGGCAGCACGGCCTGTTCTTGCCAACGTCCGGCGAGTTCATCGGCTACCGGCGGCTGAGAGATTGGTTGCGCTTGTTGAGCTTCGAAGTCGAAGTGGGCCGCTTCGGTTGCTACCGCCCGGCCTTCCGGTCCGAGGCCTGGCTCGCCCGCATGGGGTGGATGGAGGACGCCGGCGCGAAGTGGTGGCCCGTGTTCGGCGCCGTCTACCTGTTGGTGGCCGTCAAGCGGGTGCGCGGCATGCGGCTGATCGGCCTGGCGAGGGCGCAGCGGCAACAGGCCCAATCCGCCAAGGCCGTGGTCGCGCCCCAACGAAGTCACCCAACCGCCCATCAGGCCTGGGACCCATGAAGGCCAGCGCGCGGCGGCTGCCCGGCACGGCGTCTGCGCGGGGCGCCATCAAGCATCAAGACATCAACGTCAGAGGAGGGCAACATGCCTTGGGTGGTTTATGCCGATGGGGCCTGCGCCCCATCGAATCCTGGTCCGTCGGGCTGGGGAGCGGTGGTGATTGCGCCGCCAAACGGCCAAGAGTCCGACCATTTCGGCTTCATTGGTCCGGGCACGAATCAAATTGCGGAACTGACCGCGGCCATTGAGGGACTCAGCCGGGTGCCGGCAGGCGAAGAGGTCGAGCTGGTGAGCGACAGCCAGTACGTGCTCAAAGGCATCAGCGAGTGGCGCGCTGGTTGGGAACGCCGCGGATTCCGCAATGCCAAGGGCGAGCCGGTGGCGAATCTGGCCTTGTGGAAGCGTCTGTTTGCCCTGGTGGATGACCGGCGGGTGCGCACCCGGTGGGTTCGAGGCCACAACGGCGAGCCCTTCAACGAGCGCGCGGATGCACTGGCCAACCAGGCGTTGAAGAGCCGCGGCACCAGCCAGCGATGAACCGTGCCGGCCCGGCCGTGGCTTGGCCGGACCACGGCGTTAACCCACGCGCTGCGTTTGCTTACCGGCGGCGCTAAAGTCACCGATCCTCGTTCACGCGACAGCATGAAAAAACTTCACACCCTGGTGGCGGTCGTCGGCATTGCCAGCGCGAGCGCGGCGGCTTATTGGTGGCAGAACACGGCGCCGATGCGCGCGCAGGCGGTGAGCGCGGCGAGTGCTGGGTCAAGCACGCCGGGCACGGGCACGGCCGGCGCTGCGGGCAAGCCGGCCGGGCCCGCCGGCGGCAGCGGACCGGTGGCGGTCGAAGTCGGCCGGGTCGAGGGGCTGACGCTCAACGACGAAGTCACGGCCGTCGGGTCGCTGCGATCGCACCAGGGCGTGATGTTGCGTCCGGAGGTCAGCGGCCGCATCGCGCGCCTCGGGTTCGCCGACGGAGCGCGTGTCAAACGCGGGCAGGTGCTGGTCCAGTTGGACGACACCTTGCAGCGCGCGCAACTCCAGCAGTCGGTGGCGCAGGCCGGCATTGCGCGGACCAATCTGCAGCGCAACCGTGAACTGCTGGCGCAAGGCTTCGTCAGTCAAAGCGCGGTGGACCAGAGCGCGGCCAACCTGCAAGTGGCCGAGGCGCAGGTGGCGCTCAGCCAGGCGCAGTTGACCCGAATGCGCATCACAGCCCCGTTTGACGGCATCGTCGGCATCCGCACCGTCAATGTGGGCGACTATGTCCGCGATGGGGCCGACCTGGTCGCCGTGGAGGACGTGTCGACCATGGTCGTGGACGTGCGACTGCCGGAGAGCACGCTGCCGCGGTTGCGCATCGGCTTGCCGGTCGACGTTCAACTGGACGCCGTGCCCGGCAAGCGGTTGTCCGCCAAAGTGGAGGCGATCGACGCCACGCTGGACGCGAACGGGCGGTCACTGCTGGTGCGGGCCCGCATGGACAACGCGGAAGGCCAGCTGCGGCCCGGCCTGTTCGCAAGAGCCAAGTTGGTGTTCGCCACCCGCGACAACGCGGCAGTGGTGCCCGAGGAGGCGCTCGTACCTCACGGCGGCAAGCAGTATGTGGTCAAGGTCGTGGACGCCGGCGACGCGCCGGGCTCGGCCAAGAAGTCGCAGCGGCTGGAGGCGCGGGTCGGCCTTCGGCTGCCAGGCAAGGTCGAGATCCTCGACGGCTTGAAGCCTGGCGATACCGTCGTCACCGCCGGCCATGGCCGCCTGATGCGACCGGAAGGCCTGCCGGTGCGGGTCGTCGATGTGGGACGCGCCGGTGCGCCCGCCCGCCCACCCGCGCCAGCCGCCAGCGCGGCCAGCGGACGTTCGCCGTCGGCGCCGGCCGCGGTGTGACGCTCGGTCACTGACACTCGTCCACCCCTCCAGCGCACGCCATGCAGCTTTCCGCCACCTCGATTCGCCGGCCGGTGTTTGCCACCGTGCTGTCCTTGTTGCTGGTCCTTGTCGGGCTGGTGTCGTTTACCAAGCTTCAGGTGCGCGAGTACCCGCGCATCGACGAACCGGTTGTCACGGTCACGACCACGTTGCGCGGTGCCGCGGCCGAGGTGATCGAATCCCAGGTCAGCAAGGTGCTGGAGGACTCCATTGCCGGCATCGACGGCGTGGACATCCTCACGTCGATCTCGCGGTCGGAGCAGAGTCAGATCTCGGTGCGCTTCAAGCTTGAGAAGGATCCGGACAACGCCGCCGCCGATGTTCGGGACCGCGTGGCCCGGGTGCGTTCTCGACTGCCCGAAGCGGCCGACGAGCCCGTGGTTGCCAAGGTCGAGGCGGACGCCACCCCAACCATCTGGCTGGCGTTTTCCAGCGAGACGATGTCGCCGCTGCAGATCACCGACATCCTGAACCGGGTGGTGCGGCCGCGCCTGCAGACGGTCAGCGGCGTGGCCGATGTTCGGATCAATGGCGAGCGCCAGTTTTCAATGCGCGTCTGGCTGGACCCTGACAAATTGGCCGGTTACCGCCTGACCGTGCAGGACGTTGAAGACGCCCTGCGTCGGCAGAACCTGGATGTGCCCGCCGGGCGCATCGAAAGTCAGCAACGTGAATTCAGCGTCACCTCGCGGACCGATCTGAACACCGTGCCGCAGTTTGCCGAAGTTGCGCTGCGTCAAGTGAACGGCTACACGGTCCGCCTGCGCGACGTCGCTCGCATCGAGGAGAGCGCGGCCAGCGAGCGATCGCGCGTGCGCTTGAACGGTGTCCCGGCGATTTCGCTGGGGGTCATTCGGCAGGCCACGGCCAATCCGCTTGAGGTGTCGGCGGGCGTGCGCGCCATGCTGCCGCGCCTTCAACAGGAGCTGCCGCTGGGCCTGACAGTGCAGGCCGCCAACGACAACGCCATCTTCATCGACCGGTCCATCAAGTCGGTGTACTCGACCATCGCCGAGGCGGTGGCGCTGGTGGCGCTGGTGGTGTTTGTGTTCCTGCGCACCTTGCGGGCATCGATCATTCCCTTGGTGACGATCCCGGTCAGCCTGATTGGCAGCTTTGCCTTGATGGCGGCGTTCGGCTTCACCATCAACACGCTCACCCTGCTGGCGCTCGTGCTCGCGATCGGGCTGGTGGTGGACGACGCCATTGTCGTGCTGGAGAACATCTACCGGCACATCGAGGAGGGCATGACGCCGTTCCAGGCGGCGCTCAAGGGCTCGAAGGAAGTCGGCTTTGCGGTGATCGCGATGACCGCGACACTGGCTGCGGTCTACGCGCCCTTGGCCTTCGCGCCGGGGCGCACGGGCCGCCTGTTCACCGAGTTCGCGTTGACGCTGGCAGGCGCCGTCGTGGTGTCGGGCTTCATCGCGTTGACGTTGTCACCTATGATGTGCAGCGTGCTGCTCAAGCACAACCCCCAGCCCAACCGGTTTGACCGGGTGATGGAGTCGGGGCTCAATCGGTTGACGGCCGGCTACTCGCGGCTGCTCGCCTGGACGCTGTCGCACCGTTGGGTGGTGCTGATCGTGATGGTGGCCAGCGCAGCGGGCAGCTGGTGGTTGTTCACCAACGCCAAAAGCGAACTGGCGCCGATGGAAGACCGCGGGGTGGTGTTCGCAAGTGTCAATGCGCCCGATGGCGCCACGCTGGACTACACGGCCCGCTACCTGGTGGCGGTGGAGAAGCTGGCGGCCGTCTACCCCGAGTTCGACCGCATCTTCGTCGTGGCCGGCAACCCGACCGTCTCCCAGGGCATTTCATTCCTGCGCACCGTCGATTGGACCGAACGCAAGCGCTCGACCATCGAGTTGGCCCGGCTGCTTCAGCCCGCGTTCGCGACCCTGCCAGGCGTGTCGGCCTTTCCGATCACACCGCCGAGCCTGGGCCAGGGATTCCGCGAACGCTCGATCAACTTTGTCATCGTCAGCAGCGACTCCTACGAGAACATCGCCAAGGCTGCCAACGACATGGTGGCTGCGATGGCACGCAACCCGGGCATTGTTCAACCCGACACCGACCTTCGACTGAACAAACCTGAGATCTTCATGGACGTCGACCGCGAACGGGCGGCCGATGCCGGTGTGCAGGTGGACCAGGTTGCGCGCACGGTCGAGACCATGCTGGGCGGGCGCAACGTCACCCGCTACAAGCGCGATGCAGACCAGTACGACGTGATCGTGCAAACCGAGGCTCGCGGCCGCACCACGCCGGAGGACATCGACAAACTTTTCGTTCGCGGCGTCAAGAACGGCGTCGACACCATGGTGCCGCTGTCGTCCCTGGTCAAGGTGCGTGAGTCGGTCAGCCCCCGCGAGCTGAACCATTTCAACCAGCGCCGATCGGTCACGATCACGGCCAACCTCGCTCCAGGCTATGCCTTGGGTGATGCGCTGGACTTCATGGACACCACGGCCAGGCAGGTGCTGAAGCCCGGCTACGCGACCGAATTGAATGGCGTGAGCCGCGAGTTCAAGCAGTCCAGCGGCGCACTGGGCCTGGTGTTCGTGTTGGCGCTGCTGTTCATCTTCCTCGTGCTGGCCGCGCAGTTCGAAAGCTTCGTTGACCCGCTGGTCATCATGCTGGCGGTGCCCTTGTCCATGGTCGGGGCGCTGTTGGCGTTGCGGTGGTCGGGCGGCACCCTGAACGTTTACTCGCAGATCGGTTTGATCACGCTGGTGGGCCTCATCACGAAGCACGGCATCCTGATCGTGGAGGTGGCCAACCAGTTGCGCCACCAGGGCGAGCAGACGCTGGTCGCCATCCAGAAGGCGGCCGCTCTGCGTCTGCGCCCCATCCTGATGACCACGGGCGCGATGGTGCTGGGCGCGGTACCGCTGGCGCTGGCCACGGGCGCCGGGGCGGAAAGCCGCCAGCAGATCGGCTGGGTGATCGTGGGCGGCATGTCCTTGGGGACCTTGCTGACCTTGTTTGTTGTGCCCACGGTTTACAGCCTGTTTGCGCGCCGCGCGGTGCCTGGCGCGATTGAGACGGCTGAAGCGGCAGAACCCGTTCACAGCACGACGGCGGCCGCGGGCTCCCCGACAGGCCCGGCCGGCGCGGCACGCCACGCCTGAACCGTGCGGTGCGCCGCGACGCTTGCCTCAACGCACCGCGTTCAGCCCTGGGTCATCCGTGAACTGGCATGGATGCCGATGACGCCCACCACCACCAGGCTGATGCTCGCCAGCTTCAAGGCGGTGGCGGGTTCCTTGAAGTAGTAGAAGCCGATGGCCGCGGTGGCCACGGTGCCCACGCCCGACCACACCGCGTAGACCGTGCTCAGCCCCAGCACTCGGATCACGCAGGTGTTCAGCGCGAACGAGACGCCATAGAACACAAAGATCAGCACCGAGGGTGTCAGGCGGCTGAAGCCGTCGCTGAGGCGCATGCACACCGTGCCGCAGATCTCGAAGGCGATGGCGGCGGCGAGCAGGGCCCAGGCTTGAGCGAAGCTGGGCTGGAACGACGACAGCAATGTGGGCATGGTGGGGCCGGATTTTGATCGCGGGGTGAGCGCCCGCTGTCCCATGGGGCCACGCGGTGTTGTTTCCACGCCGCAACGTTGAGGCTGGGGCGCTGCCGTACAGTGCGCGCGTTGCGCCGACGGGCGCCACCAAAGGGGGTTCTGTGCTGTTGATTGCCAGCGTGGTCAAGCTCGTCGCCGAAGTGGCGCTGATGGCACTCATCGGCCGCGGCGCGCTTGGGTTGCTGCTGGGCTCGGGCCGCGACGCCAGTGTCTTTTACCGGGTGCTGGACACGGTCTGTCGCCCCGTGTTGAGCGTCGCTCGGGCCACCACCCCCGCCGCCGTGCCGGCGCGACTTCTTCCCTGGATCTGCGCCTCGGTGCTGTTCTCGTTGTGGTTGCTGGCGCTCGCGCTGAAGGTCAGCGTGTGCTTGCGCATCGGCATGGCCTTGTGCCGCTGAAGGCCGCACCGAGCGGTCCCCACAGGGTTCGGCCCTGTTCGGCCGCGGCAAAGGCCCATGGACAATGGGTGCCCAACCAGAGCAGGACATGACCGACGACACCCGCGACGCTTGCCAACGCCACTGGCGCCACAACCGCCGCCTCATTGGCGGCCTGATGTTCCTGTGGCTGCTGGTGTCCTTCGTCATGCCGTACTTCGCGCGCGACTTGGACATGGTGTTGTTCGGCTGGCCATTCAGCGTGTGGATGGCGTCCCAAGGCGCTTTGCTGGTGTACCTGGGCATCACCTGGTACTACGCGCGCCGCCTGCACCGCCTGGACCTCGAACACGGCGTGGCCGAGCCCGACTGACATGCAGCCCTCGCCATTGCCCCCCTCCGACGGGGCGCTTCGGCAGCCGGAGTTCAAGCGGCGCCTGAACCGCATCTACCTGCAGTACACGCTGTGCTTTGTGGGCTTTGTGCTGGGTCTGGGGCTGCTGGAGCAGGTCGGCTTGCCCAAGAAGTGGATCGGCGTGATCTTTCTGACCGCCACCGTCGTCCTGTACGCGGCCATCGGCATGGTCAGCCGGACGACGAACGCACTGGAGTACTACGTCGCCGGCCGGCGCGTGCCGGCCATCTACAACGGCATGGCGATCGGCGCCGACTGGATGTCGGCGGCGTCGTTCATCGGGATGGCGGGCACGCTGTACCTGACGGGCTACGGCGGTTTGGCCTACATCATGGGCTGGACCGGCGGTTACGTGCTGGTGGGGCTGTTCCTGGCCCCGTACCTGCGCAAGTTCGGCCAATTCACGATCCCCGACTTTCTCGGCGCGCGCTACGACGGTCACGGTCCCCGGCTCATCGGTCTGGTTGCCGCGGTGCTGTGCTCGTTCACCTACGTCGTGGCTCAGATCTATGGCGTGGGTTTGATCACGTCGCGACTGACGGGCGTCGATTTCGTGCTGGGCATTTTTCTGGGCCTGGGCGGCATCCTCGTGTGCTCCTTTCTCGGCGGCATGCGGGCCGTCACCTGGACCCAGGTGGCCCAGTACATCGTGCTGATCATTGCCTACCTGATCCCCGTCGCGTGGCTGTCGGTGAAGCAGACGGGCGTGCCCATTCCGCAACTGGTCCAGGGCGCCCAGCTGGCCAAGGTGACCGAGCGCGAGGCGCAACTCATCAACGACCCGAAGGAGCAAGAGGTCATCGACATCTTCCGTGCCCGGGCCGAGAACCACGCGCGCAAGTTGCAGGACGTGCCCACCGCCTTGGCCGCGGACCGCGCCGGTGCCCACAGCCGGCTGGCGATCCTGAAGGCTGAAAACGGCCCGTTGGCCGAGATCCAGGCGGCTGAGAAGGCGCTGGCCCAGCTGCCCCGAGACGCCGCCGCCGCGCGCGAGGCGTGGACCAAGGCCATGATCGCCAACGAAGACCGGGCCAGGCCGCTCGCGGGCATGCCGCGTCACGCTCAACCCTTCGCGGGCGACCCCGCGGGCGACCCCAAGCAACGCGCGTTGTTCGATGACTCGCGCCGCAACTTCCTGGCGTTGATGTTTTGTCTGATGGTCGGCACCGCCGGGCTGCCCCACATCCTGATGCGCTTCTACACCACGCCCTCGGTGAAGGAAGCGCGCGAATCGGTCGGCTGGTCGTTGTTGTTCATCTTCCTTCTGTACGTCACTGCACCGGCCCTGGCGGTGTTGGTCAAGTACGAGATCTTCAACGTGCTGGTGGGCACTCCGTTCAATCAGTTGCCCGAGTGGATCGCCAACTGGTCGCGGGTCGACCCGGCCTTGTTGTCGGTCAGCGACGTCAACAAGGACGGGATCTTTCAGCTCGCCGAAATGAAGATCGGCAGCGACATCATCGTGCTGGCCACGCCGGAAATCGCCGGCCTGCCCTACGTGGTGTCGGGCATGGTGGCGGCCGGCGGGCTGGCGGCCGCGCTGTCGACCGCCGACGGGTTGCTGCTGACCATCACCAACGCGCTGTCGCACGACTTGTATTACCGCGTGATCGACCCACGCAGCTCGACCGCGCGACGCGTCACCACCTCCAAGGTCCTGCTGCTGATCGTGGCACTGGCGGCCGCCTACATGGCAGCACAGCGTCAGGCCGACATCCTGTTTCTGGTGTCGGCGGCGTTCTCGTTCGCCGCGGCCGCGTTCTTTCCGGCGCTGGTGCTCGGCATTTTCTGGCGGCGCGCCAACCGATGGGGCGCGATGGCGGGCATGCTGGGCGGGCTGGGTGTCACGGCCTACTACATGATCCAGAACCAGGAGGGGCTGCGCGCGCTTTTTGGCATCACCAGCCCGGTGAGCTTGTGGTTGGGCATCTTGCCGGTGTCGGCGGGCGTGTTCGGTGTGCCCATGGGATTTGCCTTGATCGTGCTGGTCAGCTTGGTCACGCCGAAGCCAGGCCGCCACATCAGTGAGTTGGTGGACCATGTGCGGGTGCCGCATGTTCGCGGGTCGACGATGGACACGTCGCTTTAGACCTTCCACGCTATACTCGCAGGCTTTTCCCTTGCCGCACCCGTGTTCGACGCATCGGGGTGGCTTCCGTCCGAACCAGGTCCTCTGGTCGGGAATTCACAAGGAGTGTTCATGCGTCACTATGAAATCGTGCTGTTGATCCATCCGGATCAAAGCGAACAGGTTCCGGCCATGCTGGAGCGCTACAAGGGCATCGTCACCGCCGGCGGCGGCAAGGTGCACCGGGTGGAAGACTGGGGTCGTCGCCAGATGGCTTACCTGATCCAGAAGCTCGCCAAGGCCCACTACCTGTGCGTCAACATCGAGTGCAGCAAGGAAGTGCTGGCCGAGCTGGAAACCGGTTTCCGCTTCAACGACGCCGTCCTGCGTCACCTGACCGTGCAAAAGGCCAAAGCCGAAACCACCCCGTCCGTGATGATGAAGGTGGTTGACCGCGAAGAAGCACGCAAGGCCCCGCAGCAGCAAGAAGCGACCGCCTGATCACCGCTGTCCGCTGTTGCAACGCACACTGAGCGCTCCCTGACTTTCCAGCCAACGCTTTGAGCGCGCTCCCTTCCGCCGCACCGGGCCTCAACCGCCTGGTACTGACCGCCGAAGTGATCGCCCGAGGCGCCATGCGTTACACCCCCGCTGGCCTGCCAGCCCTCGATTTCAGCCTCAAACATGAGTCGATGGTGCTCCAGGACGGTCAAGCCCGGCGCGTCGGGCTTGAGCTGAAGGCGAGGGCGGTGGGTGAGATCACCCGCCGGGTTGAGGGTCTGATGCTGGGCAGCGTGCATGGGTTTGCCGGATTTCTCGGCGCCATGCGCAACGGACGCGGCATCGTGTTTCATGTGACCGAGCTGGATTGACCGGCTCACCAACGAACAAATTTGAACGAGGTTTCATATGCCCCCGCCCCGTGGTAAAGGTAAGTTTTCCAAGGACCGCAAGCCCAAGCGCAATCAGCAATCGCTACTGTTCCGCCGCAAGCGTTTCTGCCGGTTCACCGTCACTGGCGTCACCGAGATCGACTACAAGGACGTGGACACCCTGCGTGATTTCATCGCCGAAAACGGCAAGATCACCCCGGCCCGCCTGACCGGCACCCGTGCGTTCTTCCAAC
Source organism: Hydrogenophaga intermedia (assembly GCA_943370175.1). GTDB lineage: Bacteria > Pseudomonadota > Gammaproteobacteria > Burkholderiales > Burkholderiaceae_C > Ideonella_A > Ideonella_A intermedia_A. Next base: position 21,126 of record CALRPU020000034.1, read on the forward strand.
GCCAGCTGACCGTGTGCATCAAGCGTGCGCGCTTCCTGGCCCTGCTGCCGTACAGCGACCAGCACAAGGTCTGAGGAGTCCCCCATGCAAATCATTCTTCTGGACAAGGTCGCCAACCTCGGCAACCTGGGTGACGTCGTCAAGGTCAAGGACGGCTACGCACGCAACTACCTGATCCCGAGCCGCATGGCGCGCCGCGCCACCGCCGCTGCGATCAAGGAATTCGAAGCCAAGCGCGCCGAACTCGAGAAGGCCGCCGCCGAGAAGCTGGCGGCAGCGCAGGCCCTGGGCGAAAAGATGAACGGCCGCACGGTCCACATCACGCAAAAAGCTGGCGTGGACGGCCGCCTGTTCGGCTCCGTCACCAACAACGACATCGCCGAAGCCCTGACGCGCATCGACTTCAAGGTCGCCAAGGCGCAGGTGCGCATGCCCAACGGCCCGCTGAAGGTCGTTGGCGAGCACACCGTGACGGTGGCCCCGCACACCGACGTGGTGGTGGAAGTCAAGGTTGTCGTCATCGGCGACACCGACTGATCGACGCGTTCACAACACGCTGACGCTGGCATGCCAGCGTCGCGACGGGCCGGCTTTGCCGGCCCGTTTTCGTTGGGCGTCTGTGCACAGCTTCACACGCTGAATCCACCGATTTTCCCCAGACTTGCCCACAGGCTCGGTCGGCTTGCGCCCGTATAGTGCCCCCCATGGTTGCCGTTTTCTCGTCCCCACCTCTGCCCAATTCGGCCAATCCAGGCGATGGCTCCAGCCCGCCCGTGACGCGCCCCGACGACGAGGTCGCCAGGCTGCGCGTGCCGCCTCACTCCATCGAAGCGGAGCAAAGTGTCTTGGGCGGCTTGCTGTTGGACAACAGCGCGTGGGACCGCGCGGGTGACCTGCTGGTGGACAGCGACTTCTACCGCTACGAGCACCGCATGATCTATGCGGCCATGGGCGGCCTGATCAACGCCACCAAGCCGGCCGACGTCATCACCGTCTACGAGCAGCTTCAAAGCCTGGGCAAGGCCGATGAATGCGGCGGCCTGGTGTACCTGAATGCGCTGGCGCAAAGCGTTCCAAGCGCGGCGAATCTGCGCCGTTACGCCGAGATCGTCCGCGAGCGCGCCGTGTTGCGCAAATTGGTGGCCGCCAGCGACGAAATCGCCACCGCCGCCTTCAACCCGCAGGGTCGCCACGTCGACCAGATTTTGGACGAGGCCGAAGGCAAGATCTTCCGCATTGGCGAGGAGGGATCGCGATCCAGCCAGGGGTTTCAGAGCATGGACTCGCTGGTGGTCCAGTTGCTGGACCGCGTGACCGAATTGCACGAGAACGGCGCCGAAGAGGTGACTGGCGTGCGCACCGGCTACTTTGATCTGGACCGCATGACCGCGGGCTTTCAGCCGGGCGACCTGATCATCCTGGCGGCCCGCCCGTCCATGGGCAAAACCGCATTCGCCCTGAACATTGCCGAGCACGTCGCGGTGCAGGAGGGCCTGCCGGTGGTGGTCTTCTCGATGGAAATGGGCGCCGCGCAGCTGGCCTTGCGCCTGGTCGGGTCGCTCGGCCGCATCGACCAGCAGCACCTGCGCACGGGCGCCCTGCGAGACGACGAGTGGGGTCGGTTGTCGGAGGCCGTGGAGAAGCTCGGCTCGGTCAGCATGTACATCGACGAGAGCCCGGGCCTGTCGCCCAGTGAAGTGCGGGCGCGGGCACGTCGCCAGGCGCGGCAATGCGGGCAACTCGGCATGATCGTCGTCGACTACCTCCAGCTGATGAGTGGCAGTGGTGGCAGCAGCGAAGAGAACCGCGCCACCGTCATTGGCGAGATCTCGCGTGGCCTGAAGTCGCTCGCCAAGGAGCTGAAGTGCCCGGTGATCGCGCTGTCGCAGCTCAACCGGAGCGTCGAAACGCGCACCGACAAGCGCCCGATGATGAGCGACCTGCGGGAGTCCGGCGCCATCGAACAGGACGCCGACGTGATCATGTTCATCTACCGCGATGACTACTACACGAAAGAGGACTGCAAGGAGCCCGGCGTGGCCGAGATCATCATCGGCAAGCAGCGCAACGGACCCACCGGCACGGTGAAGCTGTTCTTCAACAAGCCGCTGACCAAGTTCGACAACCTGGCGCCGGGCACGGCCAGCGGCGGCAGCGACTACTGATCCTGGGTGGGCCGCGTCGAGGACATGGCGACGAGGCGCTTTACGCCCTGCTTGCGCTGAAGTAAGCTGTATGCAATCACAGTACTTCAGCACCTTGGTGCTTGTCTGCCATGCGTCACCGTCGGGGCCTTGATCTTTTGTCGGGTGGGGCCGACGGCCGCGAGCCAGCGCAGCGCCTGCCCGAGCCGGCGGCCGCGCCCAAGGGACGCGGCACCGGCTGGCAGCTGGCGCACCGATTCCATTCGGTCGACCACGTGGCCGAAGACGATGGTTGGGGCACGCTCGACCAGCATGCCCACGAGGAACAGGTGCCCGCCACCACCCAGATCATCGAAGAGCAGGTGCGCTCCGTCTTGTCCGCGAACGAGTCGCCGGACATCGCCTTCGACCTGTCCATCAACCCCTACCGCGGCTGTGAGCATGGCTGCATCTACTGCTTCGCAAGGCCCACCCACAGCTACCTGAACCTGTCGCCTGGCCTGGACTTCGAAACCCGCATCATTGCGAAGGTCAACGCGGCCCAGCGCCTGCGCGAAGCCTTGTCCAGCCCGCGTTATGTGCCGAAGATGCTGAACATCGGGTCGGCGACCGACGCCTACCAACCGGTCGAACGGCGACTGGGCATCACCCGCCAGGTGATCGAGGTGTTGCACGCGGCGGGCCACCCGTTCTCGCTGGTCACCAAATCGTCCGGCGTCGAACGCGACCTGGACCTGTTGATCCCGATGGCGCGGCAGCGCGCGGTGGGGGTGTACATCTCGCTCACCACGCTCGACGCGTCGTTGTCTCGCATCATGGAGCCGCGCGCGGCCTCGCCCGCGCGCCGCCTGAGGACCATCGCCACGCTCGCCGAAGCTGGTGTGCCGGTGGGGGTCAGCGTGTCGCCGATGATCCCCTTCGTCAATGAGCCTGAACTGGAGCGCCTGCTGGAAGCGGCCGCCAAGGCCGGCGCGGGCAAGGCCTTCATGGTGGTCTTGCGGCTGCCCTGGGAGGTCAATCCGCTGTTCCAGAACTGGCTCAAACAGCACTTTCCCGATCGCGCCGCCCGGGTCATGGCCCGCGTCCGCGAGATGCACGGTGGTCGCGATTACGACGCCGGCTTTGGTCGGCGCCAGCGCGGGGTGGGCGTGTGGGCCGACCTGTTGCGACAGCGATTCGACAAGGCCTGCGCTCGCCTGGGCTTGGCCCAGGAGCGCACGCCGCTGGACATGTCGCGGTTTCGACCGCCACCGGCCCTGAACCTGACCGCCCTGGCCGACGCGCCTGCGGCCCGTCAATCGAGCCTGTTCTGACGCGCAGCGCCTTGGCGGTGACCGTGGTGCCGAGTTGAAAGGCGCTCAGGCAGGCGCCGTCGCCGTGCTCACGCGCAGGTTCAAGCCACCCGCGGACCGACCGCTTTGTTGCCCCATGCTGACCTGCGTGCCTTTGGTGCAGAACTGCTGCTTCAGGGCCTGAATTCGCCCGGCGAGGTTGTCGGTGTCGGCAATCTTGGTGGCGTGCCTGGCCAGCACCATGCTGGCCAGCTCGATCAACTTGGCGTTGAGTGTTTCCTCGCCACGGGTCATCAGGGTGCGCACCGCCATGGCCGGCGAGCCGGTCACGCTGTGGCCGATGGCCTTTTCCGCCATGGCGGTGATGGACGCGTGCCCTTCACGGATCAGCACCGCGTAGGCATCGTGCCCGCGCGCCGCGTTGCACAGCATGTCGGTGGACGCCTTCGACACGCAAAATCGGCGGGCGATGTCGCTGACCCAGGCGTCGCTCTCATCGAGCTGCACTTCGGTGGCGCGCAGGCGGGCCAACAGCGACAACATGTTCGACGCCGCTTCGAAGTCGAAGTCCTCGGCGCGCAGGTCCCGCGCCATCCAGCGCACGTGCTCGATGCAGGCGCCCACCTGGCGCGACAGCAGGATGCGAACGGCGTCGGCCACCTCGAGGAATCGTTGCAGCCGTCGGCTGTCCGGGCGCTTTTCGGCCGCCGTCTGGATCAGCTCGTGCGCGCGCTGAAATGCCTTGTTGTCCCGCTGATCGAACTGCAACAGGGCCAGCAGCAGCAGGCTTTGGCAATCGAACATTTTCGAACTGACCCCGATGCGCACACAGCGCTCCAGCGCCTCGGCGGCTTCGGCGGTTTCGCCGGTGTAGAAGGCGAGCATGCCTTGCTTCTGAAGCCGTGTGATGCTTTGCGGCGTGGTCTTCACGGCGTTGCGAAACGTGTCCAACGCGCCCGACAGGTCGCCCTGCTCGATCTGCACGCGCCCCATCACGTCGTAGGCGTCGGCAAAAGTCGGTTGTTCGGCGATCAGGCTTTCGAGGGTGCGCTGCGCCTGTGGCAGCTGACCCTGCTCCAGCTCAGCCCGCGCGACGCCCAGCTTGGCCCAGGGCAAGGCCTTGGTGCTCTGCACGGCTTCGTACATCCGCTTGGCCTGGTCGTGCTGGCCCAGGCGCAAATGCAGCTCGGCCCCGATTCGGGCGGCGTACAGCCAAAACTCGCCGCGCTTCGCGAAGCGTTGCTCGCACAAGGTGGCGGCGGTCGCGTGGTCCCCGGCTTCGATGGCTTCAAAGATGTCGCGCAGCATGTTCTTGCGGTGGCGCGCGTTCAGCAGGCGTTCTTCGAGCGCCATGGCGGTGTGCGGCTTGAGCAGGTAGCTGTCGAGCGCGGCTTCGGCCGCCTCTGCCACATGCGCGTAAGACGCCTCTCCGGTCACCATCACGAAGACGGTGGCGTAGGGCAACAGCTGCGCCCGCCGAAGGTCGTCCAGCAGCACCTGGCCGGACATCTGCGAGCGGTCGAAGTGGTAGTCGCACAGGACGATGTCGAAGACCCGGTTCTCCAGTGCCCGTCTTGCTTCCACCGCTTGGCTGACGGCCGTGACCTGCACCACCCCCATGTCGCGCAGCATGCCCACCAGGGTCGACCGGGAGGTGGGGTTGCTGTCCACCACCAAGGCGCGGCAGCGGTCGACGTCGGGGTAGATCAGCCGCTTCATGGCGTGTTGATGCCGCTCTGCGGTGTGCCGGGCGCCGAAGCCAACCCGGCAGGTGGGCCGCACAAGGAAGACGAGCGGGGCGGGTTCGGCATCGAAGGATTCAAGCGTGTCTGGGTGGTATCGGCACCGAAGCGACCGCCTTGAGCCAAACACCCTCAGCCGCGCGCCCACCACCGCGCGTCGGCATCACTCACTTGAACAGGTCCTTCACCCGGTCGGACCAAGACTTTGACGTCGGCGAATGCTTGTCGCCGCCCTTGCGGAAGGATTCGTCCAGCTCCTTGAGCAGCTTGCGCTGGTGCTCGGTCAGCTTCACCGGCGTTTCCACGCTGACGTGGCAGTACAGGTCGCCGGGGTAGCTGGACCGCACGCCCTTGATGCCCTTGCCGCGCAGGCGGAAGGTCTTGCCGTGTTGCGTGCCTTCCGGCAACTCGATTTCGGCCTTGCCGTTCAGCGTGGGCACCTCGATCGTGCCGCCCAGCGCCACGGTGGTCAGCGCCACGGGCACGCTGCAATGCAAGTCGTCGCCGTCGCGCTCGAAGATGTCGTGGCGCTTGATGTGGATCTCAATGTACAGGTCACCTGGCGGGCCGCCATTGGTGCCGGGTTCGCCATTGCCGGCCGAGCGAATCCGCATGCCCTCGTTGATGCCAGCCGGGATCTTCACTTCCAGCGTCTTGTTCTTCTTGACCTTGCCCTGGCCACTGCAAGTGACGCAGGGGTCGGGAATGATCTTGCCGCTGCCACGGCAGTGAGGGCAGGTCTGCTGGATGCTGAAGAAGCCCTGGCGCATCGTCACCTGGCCGGAGCCATTGCACGTGGTGCAAACCTTGGGGCTGGTGCCCGGTTTGGCGCCGGTGCCATGGCAGGTTTCGCAGTTTTCCCAGCTCGGGATGCGGATCTGCGTTTCCTTGCCGTGCGCCGCCTCTTCCAGCGAGATCTCCATCGTGTACGACAGGTCGCTGCCGCGGTAGACCTGCTGGCCTCCGCCACCGCGCCGCTGGCCGCCACCGAAGATGTCCCCGAAGATGTCGCCAAACGCCTCGGCGAAGCCACCATAGCCCTCCGCGCCGGGTCCGCCGCGCCCGCCCATGTTGGGGTCGACGCCGGCGTGCCCGTACTGGTCATAGGCCGCGCGCTTCTGGGCGTCCGACAGCATCTCGTAGGCCTCCTTGGCCTCCTTGAACTGTTCCTCGGCCTTCTTCGCCCCGTCGCCCTGGTTGCGGTCGGGGTGGTACTTCATGGCCAGCTTGCGGTAGGCCTTCTTGATGTCGTCGTCGCTCGCGCTCTTGGGCAGACCGAGCACTTCGTAGTAGTCACGCTTAGCCATAGGGATACACAGCCTTTTAAACACAAATCCCCCGTGCGCCGGCACGGCTCACGGGGGGAGGGGCCGGCGCGGCTGGGGCGCAGCCGCTGCCGACGGGCGGGCCGCTTACTTCTTTTCCTTGACCTCGGTGAACTCGGCGTCGACGACGTCGTCGTCGGCGGGCTTGCCCTTGCTGGACGCGCCCGCCGCGCCGGCGGCGGCACCGGCAGCCGCGGCATCGGCACCGGCGGCGGCCTGGGACTCGGCGTAGACCTTTTCACCGAGCTTCTGGCTGGCCGTCATCAGGGCTTCGGTCTTGGCTTCGATCTCGGCCTTGTCCTCGCTCTTCAGCGCCGACTCGGCGTCCTTCAGCGCGGCTTCGATCTTGTCCTTCTCGCCGGCGTCCAGCTTCGCACCGTGCTCGGCCAGGCTCTTCTTCACGCTGTGCACCATGGCGTCGGCGGAATTGCGGGCCTGGATCAGCTCCAGCTTCTTCTTGTCCTCGGCGGCGTTCAGCTCGGCGTCCTTGACCATCTGCTGGATCTCGGACTCGCTGAGGCCCGAGTTCGCCTTGATCGTGATCTTGTTTTCCTTGCCGGTGCCCTTGTCCTTTGCGCCCACGTGCAGGATGCCGTTCGCATCGATGTCGAAGCTGACCTCGATTTGCGGCGTGCCGCGGGGCGCCGGCGGGATGCCTTCGAGGTTGAACTCGCCCAGGCTCTTGTTGGCCGAGGCCATCTCGCGCTCACCCTGGTAGACCTTGATGGTCACGGCCGGCTGGTTGTCGTCGGCGGTCGAGAACACCTGGGCAAACTTGGTCGGGATCGTGGTGTTCTTCTTGATCATCTTGGTCATCACGCCACCCAGGGTCTCGATGCCCAGGCTCAGCGGGGTGACGTCCAGCAGCAGCACGTCGGTCCGGTCACCACCCAGCACCTGGCCTTGAATGGCGGCACCCACGGCCACCGCTTCGTCCGGGTTGACGTCCTTGCGCGGCTCCTTGCCGAAGAACTCCTTCACCTTCTCCTGCACCTTCGGCATGCGGGTCATGCCGCCCACCAGGATCACGTCGTCAATGGCGCTGACCGCCACGCCCGCGTCCTTGATGGCCGTGCGGCACGGGGCGATGGTGCGTTCGATCAGGTCCTCGACGAGCGCTTCCAGTTTGGCACGGCTGAGCTTGATGTTCAGGTGCTTCGGGCCCGAGGCATCCGCCGTGACATAGGGCAGGTTGATGTCGGTCTGCGAGCTGTTCGACAGCTCGATCTTGGCCTTCTCCGCCGCTTCCTTCAGGCGCTGCAGGGCCAGCACGTCCTTGCCCAGGTCGACGCCTTGCTCCTTCTTGAACTCGGAAATGATGTAGTCGATGATGCGCTGGTCGAAGTCTTCGCCCCCCAGGAAGGTGTCACCATTGGTGGACAACACCTCGAACTGCTTTTCACCGTCGACGTCGGCGATCTCGATGATCGACACGTCGAACGTGCCGCCACCCAGGTCGTACACCGCGATCTTGCGGTCGCCCTTCTCGTTCTTGTCTAGGCCGAAGGCCAGCGCCGCGGCGGTGGGCTCATTGATGATCCGCTTGACGTCCAGGCCGGCGATGCGGCCCGCGTCCTTGGTGGCCTGGCGCTGCGCGTCGTTGAAGTACGCCGGCACGGTGATCACCGCCTCGGTCACGGCTTCGCCCAGGTAGTCCTCGGCGGTCTTCTTCATCTTGCGCAGCACCTCGGCGCTGACCTGCGGGGGCGCCAGCTTGTTGCCGCGCACCTCCACCCAGGCGTCGCCGTTGTCGGCTGCGGCGATCTTGTAGGGCATCAGGTCGATGTCCTTCTGCACTTCCTTCTCGGTGAACTTGCGGCCGATCAGCCGCTTCACCGCGTACAGCGTGTTGCGTGGGTTGGTGACCGCCTGGCGCTTGGCCGAGGCGCCCACCAGGATCTCGCCGTCTTCCTGGTAGGCAATGATCGACGGCGTGGTGCGCGCACCTTCCGAGTTTTCGATCACCTTGGTGGTGTTGCCTTCCATGATCGCCACGCACGAATTGGTGGTGCCGAGGTCGATGCCGATGATTTTGGCCATGGTGCTTGCTCCCTGTGCGGAAATTGTCTTGGGGTTAACTTGTGGATAAGTCGCTGCGATTTCAAGACCTGCGGGTCAGCTCACGCAGCGCTCACGCTCATTTCGGTGCCGACACGGTGACCAGGGCCGGGCGCAACACGCGGTCGGCGATCAGGTAGCCCTTTTGCAGCACGACGACCACCGTGTTGGGGTCCTGGGTCGCGTCGGCCGGCAGGGGTACCACGCTGATCGCCTGGTGGTGATGGGGATCGAACTTGGTGCCCGCGGCGGGATTGATTTCGATCACCTTGTTGCGCTCCAGGGCGCTGCCCAGCTGTCGCAGCGTGGCATGGATGCCTTCCAGCATTTGCTCGACGGTGGCGGACTGGATGCCGATCGCGGCTTCCAGGCTGTCCTTCACAGGCAGCAGACTCTCGGCAAAACCTTCGACCGCGAACTTGCGTGCCTTGGCCATTTCTTCTTCGGCGCGGCGGCGGGTGTTCTCGGACTCGGCCTTGGCCCGCAAGTAGGCGTCCGCCACATCGGCGTGCTTGGCTTCCAGTTCGGCGTATTTCTGTTCCCAGGGGGTGCCACCGCCCGGCGCACCGCCGGCGTGGGCCTGGTGCTCAGGGGAGGAGGAGGGGTCGACGGGGGTCTCAGGTGTGGACATGGCGTTTCTTCTTGGGTGGTCCTGCGGTCGTGTCAGCGGCAGCTTGGGACCAATTCCCTCATTTCAAGAGGGCCAAGATCACCGTCAATCTGTCCTGCTGCCCCGCGCCGGCTCAACGTTCGGGATCGACGCTGGCGCTCCAGCGGTTCCAGTCGGCCAAATCTCGCCGGTCGCGCTTGGTGGGGCGGCCCTGCTCGATGGCCTGGGCCGGCTCGGGCGCCAGCCGGCGCTGTTCAGCGGCGCGTTCGCGGTTGGCGATGCTTTGCGGGGTTTCTGCGTACATCGCTTGCGCCAGCGGAGCCGACCCACGCACCTGGCCGAGCTGAACCACTTCGACCGTGCGTTGGATCGGCCCCTGGCGCAAGGTGACCAGGTCGGCCACCCGCACCTCACGGGACGCCTTGGCCACCTGGCCGTTCACCTCCACGCGGCCTTTGCCGATCTCCTCGCTGGCCAGGCTGCGCGTCTTGAAGAAGCGGGCGGCCCACAGCCATTTGTCCAGGCGGGGGCGGTCGGTGTTGCGGTCGTCTGTGGAAGCCATCAGGCACGATTGTCGGCCAACGGCAGCGACACCACGGCATCCAGGCCTTGTTCGGGCCGGTTGACCAACTCGATCCGGCCGCCGAGCGAGGCGACGATGTCTTGGCAGATGGCCAGGCCCAGACCCGAGCCGCTGCTGCCCACGCCCGCCGCAAAGGGCTGGAACAGCCGCTCCCGAATCGACGCTGGCACACCGGGACCGTCGTCGCTGATGGTCAAGACCGCCTGACGGCCCTCGCGCCGCAGCGACAGCCGCAGTCCGCCGCCGCTGGGGCTGTGCTTGATGGCGTTGTGCAGCAGGTTGCGAGACAGCTCGCGCAGAGCCCATTCGTGCGCGCGCAGGACCGACGCCTCGGTGTCCATCGAGAAATCGAGCCGGCGTTGCACGATCAAGGCGGACAGGTCCAGCGCCACCGCCTCCACCGCCGCGGCCAGGTCGGTCAGCGGTGCGTCGCCCTGGCGCCGAAGCTGTTCGACCTTGGCCAGCGCGAGCATCTGGTTGGCCAGCTCGGTGGCACCATCCACGGTGACGGCGATCTCGTCCAGCGCCTGGGCCGGTGGCAGGTCGCCACGCTGTGCCGACTGCAGTTGTGTTTTGAGCACCGCCAGGGGGGTGCGCAGCTGGTGCGCCGTGTCGCGCACGAAACGCTTCTGATGCGACAGCAAAGCAGCGAGCCGGCCCATGACCTCGTTCGTGGCGTCCAGCAGCGGCCGCAGCTCGCGCGGGGCGCCCTCGGTGTTCAGGGGCGCCAGGTCCTGCGTGTCGCGGGCGTTCAGCTCGGCGCTGACCCGGCGCACCGGCCGCAGCACGCCATGCACCACCGACACCACAACGGCCGCGATGACGATCAGCAATGTGGCCTCGCGCCACAAGGTGTCGATCAGGATCTGGCGCGCGAGGGTTTCGCGCAGTTCCAGCGTTTCGGCCACCTGCACCGTGGCCATGCCGCGGCCCTCGGCCGAGGCCACCGGTTGCAGCAGCACCGCGATGCGCACGTCGCGGTCGCGATAACGGTCGTTGTAAAAATCGACCAGCGCCGCGTAAATGCCCTGGGTCGGGATGCGGCCATGCCACTCCGGCAGGTCGTGGTAACCGGAGACCCACTCACCGTCGAATCCGGTGACCTTGTAGTACATCCGGCTGCGGTTGTCGGCCTCAAAGGCTTCGAGCGCGGAGTAGGGCACCGTGGCCTGCACCCGTGGCGTGCCTTGCGCGACGGCGACCTGCAGCGATTCCCCCAAGGACTTGGCCGAGGCCAGCAGCGTGCGGTCGTAGGCGGTGTCGGCCGCCTCGAGCGCCTGCTGGTACAGGGCCACGGCGTTCAGGCCGACCAGCGCCAGCACAGGCAGCAAGATGCCCAGCAGCAACTGGCGGCGCAGCGACCAGGCGCGAATCGGCAGCCTCACGCGGCGGCGGCCTTCAGCAGGTAGCCGAGGCCGCGCAAGGTCACCAGCGTGGCGTCGGTCGCCGCCAGCTTCTTGCGAAGGCGGTAAGCCACGACCTCGATGGCCTCGATTTGCACGTCCGGCTCGCCTTGAAACACCTGATCGAACAAGGCTTCCTTGGCGATGGCGTGGCCCGGGCGCGCCAGCAGCGCGCGCAGCATGGCCAGTTCGCGACCGGTCACGTCGAGCACGGCGCCGTTCCAGTGCACCGCGCCGCTGTCGCGATCGCAGCGCAAGCCGCCAAAGGCCGGCCCCCAGGGGCCGCCACCTTGTCGCCCATCGCTGTCGCTTGTGCCGCGGCGCGCCAGCGCCTGGACCCGCGCTTCCAGTTCATCAAGGTCGAAGGGTTTGGGCAAATAGTCGTCGGCGCCGGTGTTCAAGCCCAGCACGCGGTCCCCCACGGTGCCGCGGGCGGTGAGGATCAGCACCGGCGTGGTCAGCCCGCAGGCCCGCGCGTCACTCAACACCTGCAGGCCATCCCGCCCGGGCAGGCTCAGGTCCAGCAGCACCACGTCGGGCAGGCTGGCTTGCCAGCGGTCGAGCGCGCGGTCGCCATCGGCGCAGGTCACCACCGTCATGCCGCGGCGCTCGAAGCTGCGCTGCAGGGTGGTGCGCATGGCCTCGTTGTCCTCGATCAGAAGCAGCTTCATCGACGATCCCCGTGTTTGCCCTAGGTCGATGGACAGCCGGCTGACAGCCTTGCGCCCGAAGATACGGGGGAGATTATCGGCAACCACCGACACAACAAGGAGACCCCATGCGTCGAGACCACTTCCTGCGCAGCCTGGCCGCTCTGGCCGCCATCGGCAGCCTGCCGTTGGCGGCCCGCGCCGGCAGCAACATCAAGATGATGATTCCCGCCAACCCGGGCGGCGGCTGGGACACCACCGGCCGCGCGCTCGGCAAGGCGCTGCAGGACGCTGGTGTGGCGGACTCGGTCAACTACGACAACAAGGGTGGCGCCGCGGGCGCGCTGGGCCTGGCGCAGTTCGCCAACGGCAGCAAGGGCGACCCGAACGCGCTGATGGTGATGGGCGCCGTGATGCTCGGCGGCATCATCACCGGCAAGCCGCCGGTGTCGCTGTCGCAGGCCACCCCGCTGGCTCGACTGACCAGCGAGTTCAACGTGTTTGTGCTGCCCGCCTCATCGCCGCTGAAGACCATGAAGGACGTGGTCGAGCAAATGAAGAAGGACCCGGGCAGCGTGAAGTGGGGCGGCGGCTCGCGCGGGTCCACCGAGCACATCGCCGCGGCGATGATTGCGCGCGAGGTGGGCGTCGACCCGAGCAAGATCAACTACGTGGCCTTCCGCGGGGGCGGTGAGGCCACCGCGGCCATTCTCGGTGGCAACGTCACCATTGGCGGCAGCGGCTACAGCGAGTTTGCCGAGTACATCAAGACCGGGAAGATGCGCGCCATCGGCGTCACATCGGAAGCCCGGCTCAAGGGCCTGTCGGACATCCCGACCTTGAAGGAGCAGGGCATCAACGTCGTGATCGGCAACTGGCGCGGCGTCTATGGCGCCGGCGGCATCACGCCGGAACAGCGCAAGGCGCTGACGGAGATGGTGGTCAAGGCCACCAAGTCGAAGGCCTGGGCCGAAGCGCTGGAGCGCAATGCCTGGACGCCGGCGCTGATGACCGGTACCGAGTTTGAATCCTTCGTTGACAACGAGTTTGCGAGCTTGCGCGCCGTGATGGTCAAATCCGGAATGGTGTGATGAGCACCGCTCGCCTGCAGACGGCCCTCGGTGCCAGCGCGGTGGTCGGCGGCGCCTTGCTGATGGCCGGGGCCGCGCAGATCTCGTCCGATGCGGGCTACGGCGGCGTCGGCCCGAACTTCCTGCCGTGGGTCGTGGCCACGGCCTTGCTGCTGTGTGGGGGCTTCATGGTGTGGGAAGCCCGCACCGGCGGCTTCCGCAACATGGAAGAACCTTCGGGTGCGGCCCACGGCGACTGGCGGGCATTCGCCTGGGTGAGTGTCGGCATCCTCGCCAACGCGGCGCTGATCACCAGCCTGGGCTTCATCCTCAGCTGCAGCCTGTGCTTCGTGCTGGCCGTGCGTGGCTTCAAGCAGGCCGAAGGCCGGCTGGATTTGTCGGTGGTCGCGTGGCTGCGCGACGCGGCCGTCGGCCTTGCCATCGCCGCGCCTGTGTACTGGATGTTCACCAAGCTGCTCGCCATCAACCTGCCGGGCCTGACTTCGACCGGCTGGCTGTGAAGCCCACCTTCCCACGGACGCCATGATGGACATCTGGAACCAACTGCTCGGTGGTTTTGCCACCGCGGGCACGCCGATCAACCTGCTGTGGGCATTGGTCGGTTGCACCATCGGCACGGCGGTGGGCGTGCTGCCCGGCATCGGCCCCGCCACCGCGGTGGCGATGCTGCTGCCGATCACCTTGAAGGTGGACCCCACCGCATCGATGATCTTCTTCGCCGGCATTTACTACGGCGCCATGTATGGCGGCTCGACCACGTCGATCCTGCTGAACACGCCAGGCGAAGCCGGCTCCATGGTCACGGCGATGGAAGGCAACAAGATGGCCAAGAACGGCCGCGCTGGTGCGGCGCTGGCCACCGCGGCCATCGGCTCGTTCGTGGCCGGCACCATCGCCACCGTGCTGGTCACGCTGTTCGCGCCGCTGGTGGCCACACACGCGGTCAAGCTCGGGCCGCCCGAGTACTTCCTGCTGATGGTGCTGGCCTTCTGCACCGTGAGCGCCGTGCTGGGCAAGAGCACCTTGCGAGGGCTGACGGCCTTGTTCATCGGCTTGGCGATGGGCCTGGTTGGCCTGGACCAGATCTCCGGTCAGGCGCGATACACCAGTGGGGTTCCGGAGCTGCTCGACGGCCTGGAGGTGGTGCTGATCGCGGTGGGCCTGTTCGCTGTGGCCGAGACGCTTTACGCGGCGCTTTATGAAGGCCGAACCGTCGAGTCCCAAAACCGAATGAGCCGGGTGCACATGACCCGCGCCGAGTGGGCGCGGTCGTGGCCCGCGTGGCTGCGTGCGACGTTCATTGGGTTTCCTTTCGGCACCATCCCGGCGGGGGGCAGCGAGATACCGACGTTCCTGAGCTACGCCACCGAGAAGAAGCTGTCCAAGCACCCAGAGGAGTTCGGCACCACCGGCGCCATCGAAGGCGTGGCCGGCCCCGAGGCCGCCAACAACGCGGCGATCACCGCGACGTTGATTCCGCTCCTGACCCTCGGCATCCCGACCTCGAACACGACCGCCATCCTGCTCGGCGCCTTCCAGAATTACGGGATCAACCCCGGCCCGCAGCTGTTCGACACCAATGGCGCGCTGGTGTGGGCGCTGATCGCGTCGCTGTACATCGGCAACGTGATGCTGCTAGTGCTGAACCTGCCGCTGGTGGGCATGTGGGTCAAGCTGCTGAAGTTGCCGAAGGCCTACCTTTACGCCGGCATCCTGATCTTTGCGACGGTGGGCGTTTACGGCATGCGGCAGTCCGCGTTCGACCTGTTCCTGCTCTACGTCATCGGTTTGCTGGGCCTGGTGATGCGGCGCTATGACTTTCCCACGGCACCGGTGGTGGTGGGCATGATCCTCGGGCCCCTGGCCGAGGCCCAAATGCGCAACGCCTTGTCCATCGGCGAAGGGCGCTGGACCATCTTCCTGCAACGCCCGATGTCGGCCGTGCTGCTGGTGGTGGTGGTCGCGGTGCTGGTGATGCCCCGCGTCATGGCCTGGCGCCGGCGCCGCCTGGCCTCGGGTTGAGCGCGCCGCCAGGCGGTGGAACGCTGCGGAACGTTGCGGCCTTGGTCAGTCCGAAGCGCCGAGCGACAAGGCTCGCTCGCGCTGTCTCGCCAGCAGGTCGGCATCGGCTGGGCTGCGCGTGTCCCAGCCCTGCAGGTGGTTTTCCACGAGGCCGGTCAACGCGGCAATCCATTCGTGCTGATCGTTCAGGCAGGGCAGGTAGTTGAACTCCTGCCCGCCGGCTTCGATGAAGGCCTCGCGGGCCTCCATCGCGATCTCCTCCAGCGTTTCTAGACAGTCGGTCACGAAGCCCGGGCACAACACGTCCACGCGCTTGACGCCGCCTTGGGCCAAGGCCACCAGCGTGGGTTCGGTGTAGGGCTGCAGCCATTCAGCCTTGCCAAACCGGCTCTGGAAGGTGACCACCAGGTCGTCCTTGGCGATGCCCAGGCGCTCGCCCACGAGGCGCGCGGTCTTGAGGCATTCGCAGTGGTAGGGGTCACCCAACAGCAGCGTGCGCTTGGGCACGCCGTGAAAGCTCATGACCAGCTTGTCCGGCCGCCCGGCGGTGGCCCAGTGCGACGACACGCGTTTGGCCAGTGCGGCGATGTAGCCCGGGTGGTCGTGGTAGCGGTTGATGAAGCGCAGCTCGGGCACGTTGCGGGTCTTGCCAGCCCAGGCATAGACCGCATCGAAGACGCTGGCGCTGGTGGTCGCTGAATACTGCGGGTACATCGGCACGATCAGCACGCGGGTGACGCCCTGCGCTTTCAGTTCGTCCAGCACCGACGCCATGGCCGGGTTGCCGTAACGCATGGCGTAGCGCACGACCACCCGGTGACCACGCTCGCCCAAGTAACCGCGCAGCAGCTCGGCCTGCTTCGACGTCCATACTTTCAGTGGCGAGCCCTCGGGCATCCAGATGCTGGCGTACTTCTCGGCCGACTTGGCCGGCCGCACGCGCAGGATCACGCCGTGGAGGATCAGCAGCCACAAGGCCCGCGGTATCTCCACCACGCGCGGGTCGCCCAGGAACTCCGCCAGGTAGGGACGCAACGCGGCAGCCGTGGGCGCGTCCGGCGTGCCCAGGTTGCACAGCAGCACCGCGGTGGTCGGGATTTCCGGCACGCGGCCGTGGTGATAGGTGGGTTCTGGAGCGAAGGGCATCGGCGGTTCGGCGGGGGTCGGTGGTTCGCGCCGAGAGGACGGGCGCCGGGTCAAAGTCAGTCGCGGATTATCGAGCAGGGTTCATGCCCAGGTGCGGCGTGGCCTTGACCTGGGCGGCCGATCCGTCGGCAGACCCCTGGGTCAACGCGACAATGTGGGCATGCCTGCGACCCCCATTCATGTGCTCACCCTGGACTTGGACGACACCTTGTGGCCGATCGGCCCGGTCATTGTGCGGGCCGAACAAGCCCAGCGCGCCTGGCTCGAACAGCATGCCCCGGCCACCGCCGCCCAGTTCGACTTGGCCGCGCTGCGTCGGTTGCGGGCAGCGGTCGAGCTTGACCACCCCGAATGGCTCCACGACCTGACCGCGCTGCGGCGTGGCACGCTGCGCCGCGCCGTGCGCCTCGCCGGCGAGCCCGAGGCACTGGCCGATCAGGCTTTCGAGGCCTTCTTCGCCGCCCGTCAGCAGGTGGATTTCTTCCCGGATGCCTTGCCGGCTCTGCAGCGGCTGGCCCAGCGATTTCCGTTGTGGTCGCTGAGCAATGGCAACGCTGACTTGGCGCGCGTTGGCCTCGACCACCTGTTCCAAGGCTCGATCAGCGCGAGCCAGGTTGGCGTGGCCAAGCCCGACCCGCGGTTGTTCGCCCACGCCTGTCAGCGCATCGGCCACCCGGCCTCGGCCGTCCTCCACGTGGGCGACGACCTGCACATGGACGTGCTCGGCGCGCGCGATGCCGGCCTGCACGCGGCCTGGGTGCGTCGGGCCACGTTGCCACCGCCAGCGCCCGCCCAGACGGCGCGGTCGCCGGACGCCCAGGTTCACATCGTCACCAACCTGCACGAACTCGCCGATCGGCTGGGCTGCTGAACGCCGAGGCGCCGCACCGACTGTTCCGGGTCCTCCTAGGGCGTGGGTGTCTGCCCCTTGGGCTGGCGGCTCCCTGGGCCACTGCGAAAAGCAACATGCCCCGGCGGGGCGGGGCATGTCGGCGGGCTCAGAGGTTGTCCAGGTAGGTCCTGAGCTTGTCCGAGCGGCTCGGGTGCTTCAGTTTGCGGATGGCCTTGGCTTCGATCTGGCGGATCCGCTCGCGGGTGACGTCAAACTGCTTGCCGACCTCTTCCAAGGTGTGGTCGGTGCTCATCTCGATGCCGAAGCGCATGCGCAGCACCTTCGCTTCGCGCGGGGTCAGAGAGTCGAGGATGTCCTTCACCACGTCGCGCAGACCAGCCTGCATGGCGGCCTCGATGGGCGCCGTGTTGTTGGTGTCCTCGATGAAGTCGCCCAGGTGCGAGTCGTCGTCGTCGCCGATCGGCGTTTCCATGGAGATCGGCTCCTTGGCGATCTTCATGATCTTGCGGATCTTGTCCTCGGGGATCTCCATCTTCTCGGCCAGCGTCGGCGCGTCGGGTTCGAAGCCGAACTCCTGCAAGTGCTGGCGCGACAGCCGGTTCATCTTGTTGATCGTCTCGATCATGTGCACCGGAATGCGGATGGTGCGCGCCTGGTCGGCGATCGATCGCGTGATGGCCTGGCGAATCCACCAGGTGGCGTAAGTCGAGAATTTGTAGCCACGGCGGTACTCAAATTTGTCCACCGCCTTCATCAGGCCGATGTTGCCTTCCTGGATGAGGTCGAGGAACTGCAAGCCGCGGTTGGTGTATTTCTTGGCGATCGAGATGACCAGACGCAGGTTGGCCTCGATCATTTCCTTCTTGGCATCGCGCGAGGCCTTCTCGCCCTCGTTCATGCGCTTGTTGATGCCCTTCAGGTCGTCCAGCGGCACCACGGCGCGCGCTTGTTGGTCCATCAGCTTTTTCTGCAGTTCCTGCACCGGTGGCAGGTTGCGAGCGAGGATGGTGCTGTACGGCTTGCCCGAGGCCACTTCCTTCTCGGCCCATTTCAGGTTCAGCGCGTTCGGCGGGAAGTTCTTGATGAAGTGGTCTTGCGGCATGCCGCACTTGTCCACCAGGATCTTGCGCAGTTCACGCTCATAACGGCGCACATCGTCCACCTGCGAGCGCAGGATGCCGCACAGCTTCTCGATGGTCTTGACGGTGAAGCGGATGGTCATCAGCTCGGCGCTGATGGCCTGCTGGGCCTTGTCGTAGGTGGGCGATTTGTAGCCTTCCTTCTCGAAGGCCTTGCGCATCTTGTCGAACTGCACCCGCAGGTTGGCAAACTTGGTCAGCGCGGCCGACTTCAGCTCTTCCAGCTTCTTGGTCAGTGCCTTGCTGCCGCCATTGCCGTCGTCGTCGTCGTCTTCGTCGAAAAAGTCAACGTCTTCCTCGGCCACGTAGTCGTCGGCTTCGCCTTCGGAGACGAAGCCGTCAACCACCTCGGAAATGGCCATTTCACCGGCTTCAATGCGGTCCGCATAGGCCAGGATCTCGGCGATGGTGGTCGGCGAGGCGCTGATGGCGAGCATCATGGCCTGCAGGCCGCCTTCGATGCGCTTGGCGATCTCGATTTCGCCTTCGCGCGTCAGCAGCTCGACGGTGCCCATTTCGCGCATGTACATGCGCACCGGGTCGGTGGTGCGGCCGAACTCGCTGTCCACGGTGGACA
Organism: Hydrogenophaga intermedia; assembly: GCA_943370175.1. Classification (GTDB taxonomy): domain Bacteria; phylum Pseudomonadota; class Gammaproteobacteria; order Burkholderiales; family Burkholderiaceae_C; genus Ideonella_A; species Ideonella_A intermedia_A. Next base: position 39,761 of record CALRPU020000034.1, read on the forward strand.
GGGCGGCTTCGGCCGCTTCTTCAGCTTCCTCTTCGGTGGCGGTGGTCGTGCCGCCGCCAGCAATCAGCAAGGTGGCCGCGTCAGGCGCCTGTTCGTACACCGCGATGCCCATGTCGTTGAGCATCGACACGATGGCTTCGAGGATTTCGTTGTCGACCAGTTTTTCGGGCAGGTGGTCGCTGATTTCCTGGTGCGTCAGGAAGCCGCGCGTCTTGCCCATCTTGATCAGGGTCTTCAACTCCTGACGCCGCTTGGCCACCTCTTCCTCGGTGAGCGCGGTTTCGTCCAGGCCGAACTCGCGCATCAGCGCCCGTTCCTTGGCCCGCGACACCTTCATGCGCAGCGGCTTGGCTTTGGTTTTGGCCTCCCCGTCGTCACCGCCTTCGGCGGAGTCGGCCACTTCGGCCTCGGGCTCGCCTTCCAGCTCGGCCTCGATGTCGCTGAAGTCTTCGTCGACCGCCACCGCCGCCTTGCCTGCCTTGGCGGGCTTGTCGTCCGCCTTGGTCTTGCGACCGCGCTTGCCCTTGGCCTCGTCATCGTCCTTCGCGGACGTCTTGGCCGCGGCTTTGGTTGATTTGGCAGGCGCCTTGGCCGCGGTCTCGCCACGGGCCGCAGCAGACTTGGTGGCCTTGGCCGGTGCGGCGACGATGTCGGCCTCGGCCGACGCGGCCTTGGAGGGAGCGCTCTTCTTCGCGGTCATGCGATTCCTTGATTGGTGCGATAGGCAGGGGTACGGCCTTGCACGGCTGGGGCGTTCACGAACGCGCCAACGCGCCGGTCGGCGTAGGGCCGATCGGAGACGTGCCGTTGCAGGGCGGGCAAGTGCGCGTGATGAGCCAAAGGGCTCGCTCGACAGTCCTTGCGGGTAAGCGGTGGCCTTGTGTGTGACCCTGAGTCAGAGGGTGGCCGGGGCCCGGAGGTGCTGCTGTCACTCTTGCTGCAAATACTTGCCGCGCGTAGCTAACCCATCATTATCGTCGACGCAGGCGATTGCGTCAAAGTGTCTCGAGCGCCCCACGACCGATCGGGTCGGCGCTGGGTCCTACCTTGCAGGGGGCGGCGCGGGCGGGATGGTCGAGGGGGTGGACTGGACCGCTTTGAGCAAGGCTTCACGCCGTTGACTGACTTCGCGCCAGCGCTGCAGCGCCCCGGCGTCGTGCGCCGCCCGCGCGATGAGCTCCCGTTGTTCGATGCCCAGTCGCTCAATCCACAGGCCGTTGATGACCCGGCGCAGGTCCGCAAACCCCAGTTCGTCTTCCAGCGCCGAGCGGGGCACCAGTCGCGCGGCCGGTGCAGGGAGTTCCGGCAAGGCATTGATCAGGGCCTGTTCCAGCTGGGCCCAGGGTTGCGCGCCATGGTCGGCCATCTGGCGTTCCAGCCATGCGAACACAGGGCCATGCGGTTCTGGCAGTTCATGCAGCAGGTTGTGGTCATCGGGCGACAACTCGTCCCACCAGGCGCTGTGCACCATCAGCATGCGCAGCACTTGGTCTGCCGGGCTGCTGGGCGCGCGTCGCGGCGTCGCCGGGGGCAGGGCTTCGCGCGGGGTGCCGCGCCACCGCGCTTTGCCTCGCGGGCCGGCCAGGGCGTCCGGCGGGTACCGACCCGACGCGCGCTCACCGGCGTGCGAGCCGAAGTCGCTGGGGTCATCCGAGGGCGCCGCGCCGCGCCGGTCGTCGGTGGTCGGGCGGTCGTTGAGGCCCTGGCCCTGCCAGAGCTCAGCCAGGTCGACCGTTTCCAGGCCACCGGTGCTGGCGATGTCCCGCAGCAATTGACGTTTCAGCGCGCCGTCGGGCAACGATTGCCAAAGCGGTCGCGCCCGTGCCACGAAGCGCGCCCGGCCTTCCGCCAGGCCAAGATCACCGCCGTCGCGCGCCAACTCGATCAATTGACGCGACAGCGGCACGGCCGACGCCACGCAGCGATCAAACGCCTCGGCACCGTGCTCGCGCACAAAGCTGTCGGGGTCGTGCTCAGGGGGCAAGAACAAGAAGCGGATGCTGCGGGTGTCGCTGGCGTGTGGCAGGCTGGCCTCCAGCGCGCGCCCAGCCGCCCGCCGGCCCGCGGCGTCGCCATCGAAACTGAACACCACCGACTCGGTGAAGCGAAACAGCTTCTGGACGTGATCGGGCGTGCAGGCGGTGCCCAGCGTGGCCACCGCGTTGGCAAATCCCGATTGCGCCAGCGCCACCACGTCCATGTAGCCCTCGACCACCAGTGCATGACCCCGCTGCCGAATGGCGGTTCGGGCTTCGTACAGGCCGTAAAGCTCGCGTCCTTTGCTGAATACAGGGGTTTCGGGCGAGTTCAGGTACTTGGGTTCACCGCGGTCCAGCACCCGGCCACCAAATCCGATGACTTCGCCTTGGACCGAGCGAATCGGAAACATGATTCGGTCCCGAAACCGGTCATAACGTTTCGCGTCGGCTTCGTTGCCGGAATCGGCCTCGTGCCGGATCACCATGCCGCTGTCTTCCAACAACGGGTCGTCGTAATTCGGAAACACGCCGGCGAGGCTGCGCCAGCCGTCCGGCGCGTAGCCGAGACCAAATCGCGCCGCAATTTCTCCGGACAGGCCTCGGCCTTTCAAGTAATCGATCGCGCGCGGCGACGCTTTGAGTTGCGCCCGGTAGTGGTCGCTGGCCCGGCGCAGCAGTTCGGTCAGGCTGATCTGCCTGGCCTTGTGGGCCTGGGCCCGTTCGCGGTCATCGTCGCTGCGCGCGTCGTCGGGAACGGTCATGCCCACTTGCTGGGCCAAGTCCTTGACGGCGTCGACAAACCCCATGCCCAAATGGCCGGTCAAGAACCCAATGGCATTGCCGCTGGCGCCGCAGCCGAAGCAGTAATAGAACTGCTTGGCAGGACTGACTGAAAAACTGGGCGATTTTTCGCCGTGAAACGGGCACAAGCCCATCAGGTTGGCGCCGCCCTTGCGCAAGCTCACGTGCCGGCCGATGACCTCGACGATGTCGACGCGGCTGAGCAGGTCTTGAACGAAGGTCGGCGGAATCACGCCCGGAGTCTAAGCCGCTGGATGCTGCCCGTGAAAAAGCCGCCCTTGGGCGGCTGGGTGTTTGGCGGGCGCAGACCACTGGGCCCACGTGGCCCGCGCTGCCGCTCGGGCGGCGCGGGTGAGCCTCCAGGCGGGTCAGACGGCGAATTCGTCCAAGGTGCGGCCAGCGGCCAAGGCGGCCTTCAGCCACTTGGGCTGCAGACCCCGGCCACTCCAGGAGTCGCCGGTCGCTGCATTTCTGTACTTGGCCGCGACTTTGCCGCCGGTGGATCCTGCGCGGGTCGATGGGGCCTTGTTGCTGAGGTCCGACAAGCTCAAGCCGTACTCTGACATCAGGGCTTTCACCTTGGCGACGGCGTCTGCCCGCTCGTGGCGGCGTGTCGCCTCGATTTGACGCTCCAGTTCAGCCTTTTGGTCCAACAACTCTTGCAGTGAAGCCATTTTCTTATCCCTTCGCAGTTCGTTCAAATCTTGGCGCCGTTGAAGTTCAGCGGCGCGGTGCGAAGTATACGAAATTCAAGCCCGGTGGTGAGTTGGATTTCCGAGCGGCCGAGCTTCACTTGAATCCGACGCGGTCGAGCATCTGTTGCACCTGCGTCTGATTTTTGCCTGCGGTCAGCACCGGAATGGTTTCTGATTTGAAGCTGCCCAGGGCTTCCAACGCCGGGTTGGAAACCTTGATGCCCGGTACCGCTGGCCACTCATTGTTGCCGTCAGCAAAGTAAATTTGAGCCTGATCGCTGGCCAGGTATTCGACAAACTTCACCGCATTCGCCTTGTTGCGGGCGTGGCGGGCCACGGCGGCACCGGCGATATTGAGGTGGGTGCCCCAGGTTTGCTGGTTGGGGAACACGACACCGATCCTTTCAGTCACCGCCCGGTCCTCGGGTTTGCCGGAGCGCATCATGCGCGCGAGGTAGTAACTGTTGGTGAGGGCAATCTGGCATTCCCCGCTCGCCACCGCCTTGATTTGATCGGTATCGCCGCCCTTGGGGTCGCGCGCCATGTTGGCGACCATGCCTTTCAGCCAAGCCTCGGTGGCCGGCGCGCCCAGGTGCTCCAGCACCGACCCGAACAGCGACAGGTTGTACGGGTGCGACCCCGAGCGGGTGCAGACCTTGCCTTTGTTCTTCGGCAACCCCAACGACTCGTAGGTGTCGACGTCGGCCTTCGCCACCGTCATCTTGTTGTAGACGATGACGCGGGCGCGGGTCGACAGGCCGAACCAGGCGGATCCACTGCCGTCGTCCGCGCTTCGCAGCGTCGCCGGAATCCGGGCCTCGAGCACCGGCGATTTGATCGGCTGGAACAGGCCGCGCGTCTCGGCGCGCCACAGCCGCGCGGCATCGACCAGCAGCACCACGTCGGCCGGGCTGGAGGCGCCCTCGCTCTCCAACCGGGTCAGGATGCCGGCGTCGTCCGCGTCGACGCGGTTGATCTTGATGCCGGTGGCCTTGGTGAAGTTGCTGTAGAGCGCTTCATCGGTCTGGTAGTGCCGCGCCGAATACAGGTTGAGCACTTGTTCTTGCGCTCGTGCCGGCGTCCAGGGGCCGAGCACCGCGCCGAAGGCCAGGGTGAACGCCGCGATTTGGCGCACGCGGGCCAGGCTGCGTTGACTCATGCCGGGTTTCGGCACCGAGCAGGGAGGAATCGGACGTGGGGTCGTGGAGCGCTGGCTCATGGGGCACCTCAAATTTGCGATGCGCCATTGTATTTAAATGCGAATCGTTCTTGATTCGATTGAAGAGCCCCTGTGGCGTGTGCGGGTTCCGCCGCTGAGCGCGGGCCGATCAGGCCGACGGTGGCACGTAGCCCGTGGGTTGCTCGGCACCCGCGCCGAAGAAGAAGTTCTCAGCCTGCCGCAGCAGGTACTGCCGCGCGCGTTGATCGGCCAGATTCAGCCGGTTCTCGTTGACCAGCATCGTCTGGTGCTTCATCCAGGCCTGCCAGGCCTCTTTGCTGATCTCGTTGTAGATGCGCTTGCCCAGCTCACCGGGGTAGGGCGCGTAATCCAGCCCCTCGGCTTCTTTTTTCAGGTGTGCGCAGAGGACGGTGCGTGCCATGGGATGCTCCAGCAATCAAGATGGGGTTGGAAAAGGGGGCTCAACCCAGGCGCTTGACCAGCACCTGGCTGCGTCGGTCCCAGTTGTATTTGCGTTTGCGCGCTTCGGGCAACCAGTCGGGGTCGACCGGTGCGAAGCCGCGCTTGATGAACCAGTGCATCGTGCGCGTCGTCAGCACGAAGATGCTGTCCAGTCCCTGCGCTCGGGCGCGCTGCTCGACCCGTTTGAGGATGCGCTCGCCGTCGCCTTGGCCCTGCACGTGCGGTGAAACTGTCAGCGCCGCCATTTCGGCCGTGTGCGCCTCCGGGTAGGGGTAGAGCGCCGCGCAGCCGAAGATCACGCCGTCGTGCTCGATGACGGTGTACGAGCCGATGTCGCGTTCGATCTCCGTGCGATCGCGCTTGACCAGCGTGCCATCGCGCTCGAACGGCTCGATGAGCTGCAGGATGCCACCGATGTCGTCGGCGCCGGCTTCGCGCAGGCTCTCCAGCTTCTCGTCCACGATCATCGTGCCCACGCCGTCGTGAGTGAACGATTCCATCAGCACGGAGCCGTCCACCGAGAAGGGCACGATGTGCACGCGGTCCACACCGCTCTCGCAAGCCTTGACCGCATGCTGCAGGTAAAAGGCCGTGTCGGTGGGCTGCACGGGGTCTGGCAGGCTGGCGAGCAACTTCTTCGCGTCGGCGAGGGCCAGTTCCTGGTCGATGTCACTTTCGGGATCGGTTGGGTCGAGCGGAATGCCCCGCACCTCGGTCACGTAGATCAGCTTGTCGGCTTGCAGCGCACTGGCGGTGCTGGCGGCTACGTCTTCCATGCTCAGGTTGAAGGCCTCCCCGGTCGGCGAAAAACCGAAGGGCGAGAGCATGACCAGGGCCCCGTACTCGACGGCGCGCCGGATGCCTGCCGCGTCAATTTTCCGAACGAGGCCCGTGTGCTGGAAATCGAGGCCGTCCACGATGCCCACCGGCCGCGCCGTGATGAAATTGCCTGACACCACGCGGATCTGGCTTCCCGCCATGGGGGTGTTGGGCAGGCCTTGCGAGAACGCGGCTTCGATTTCGTAACGCAGCTGACCCGCGGCTTCCTGGGCGCAATCCAGTGCCACTGCGTCGGTGACGCGCATGCCGTGGCTGAACCGGGATTGATGACCCTTGGCGCGCAACTGTTCCTCCACTTGCGGCCGAAAACCGTGCACGAGCACCACTTTGATGCCCATCGCGTGGATCAGCGCCAGGTCCTGCGCGAAGGTGGCGAGCTTGCCGGCTGCAATCAACTCGCCGGCGATCGCCACCACGAAGGTTTTGCCGCGGTGCGCGTGAATGTAGGGCGCCACGGAGCGAAACCACGGCACGAAGGTGTGCGGGAAGACAAGGCTCAGCGGGGCAGGGATGTCGGCAGCAGACAAGGGGATGGGCTCGGGCGAGGCTTGATTGGCAGACTTTGAAATAATCGATGATTTTGCACGAAGCACCCATGAGCCCAGAGGGCCGCCGAGCCACCGATGCCACCACGCCGCCTGCGCCGCGGCGTGCGGCCGCCGCCAATCCGGTGCCGCCCATCGAGTTTCCCGAATCGCTGCCGGTCTCGGCCCGGCGCGACGACATCGCCGCCGCCATTCAAGCGCACCAGGTGGTCATCGTTTGCGGCGAGACCGGGTCGGGCAAGACGACCCAGTTGCCCAAGCTGGCGCTGGCATTGGGCCGCGGCCGTGGGGCCGGCGGCAAGGGCTGGATCGGCCACACACAGCCGCGCCGCATCGCCGCGTCGAGCGTGGCCAAGCGCATTGCGCAGGAACTCAACAGCCCGTTGGGCGAGCACGTCGGCTTCAAGGTGCGATTCCAGGACCGTCTGTCACCGGGCGCCAGCATCAAGCTGATGACCGACGGCATCTTGTTGGCGGAAACCCAGACCGACCCGCTGCTGAAGGCCTACGACACCCTGATCATCGACGAGGCCCACGAGCGCAGCCTCAACATCGATTTCCTGCTGGGTTACCTGCGCCAGATCCTGCCCCGGCGGCCCGACTTGAAGGTGATCGTCACCTCGGCCACGATCGACGCCGACCGCTTCGCCCAGCACTTTGCCTCGCGCCGCGGCCCGGCGCCGGTCATTCAGGTGTCCGGGCGCCTGTTTCCGGTGGAACAGCGCTATCGCCCCTTCGAGGAGAGCCGCGAATACGGCCTCAACGAGTCGATCGGCGACGCGGTCGACGAGCTGTGGCGCGAAGGCGGTGGTGATGTGCTGGTGTTCCTGCCGGGTGAGCGTGAGATTCGCGACGCCGCCGAGCACCTGCGCAGGCACCACCCGCCCGGCGTCGAGGTGGTGCCGCTGTACGCCCGCCTGAGTCAGCAGGAGCAGGACCGCGTGTTCGAGCCCCACAGCGCGCGTCGCATCGTGCTGGCCACCAACGTGGCCGAAACCTCATTGACGGTGCCGGGCATCCAGTATGTGATCGATGCAGGCACCGCGCGCGTCAAGCGCTACAGCTACCGCAACAAGGTCGAGCAGCTGCAGATCGAGCCGGTCAGCCAGGCGGCAGCCAACCAGCGCGCAGGCCGTTGCGGCCGTGTCAGCAACGGCATCTGCATCCGGCTTTACGACGAAAAGGACTTCGTCGGCCGGCCGCGCTTCACCGACCCCGAAATTCTCCGCTCGTCGCTGGCGGGCGTGATTCTGCGGATGAAGTCGCTTGGACTGGGTCAGGTCGAGGACTTCCCGTTCATCGAGCCTCCGCCGCGCCGCGCCATTGCCGACGGCTATCAGCTGCTGCACGAGTTGGGCGCAGTCGACGAGCACAACGAGCTGACCCCAATGGGTCGCGAACTGGCGCGCCTGCCGCTGGACCCGCGGGTCGGCCGGATGATCCTGGAAGCCCGTCAGCGCGAGGCCTTGACCGAGGTCCTCGTCATCGCCAGCGCCATGAGCGTGCAGGATGTGCGCGACCGGCCGGTGGAGCAGCAGCAGGCGGCCGACGCGGCGCACAAGCAGTTCGACGACGAGCGGTCGGAGTTCAGCGGCGACATCCGCCTGTGGCAATGGCTGGAACAGCTGCGCCATGGCCCGGGCAGCGGCAAGGAACACAAGCTGTCTCACCGCAAGCAGGAGCAGACGCTGCGGGATCACTTCATTTCGCCGCGCCGGGTGCGCGAGTGGCGCGACATTCATTCCCAGCTGCACACCGTGGTCAGCGAACAAGGTTGGCGACTGAACACGGCCCCGGCCACCTACGAGGAGCTTCACCTGTCGCTGCTGGCCGGCCTGCTGGGCAACATCGGCTGCAAAAGCGACGACGACGAGTGGTACCTGGGCGCGCGCGGCATCCGCTTTTACCGGCACCCGGGCGCCAACCTGTCGAAGAAGCCCGGGCGTTGGATCATGGCGGCTGAGCTGGTCGACACCACGCGCTTGTATGGTCGTCACATCGCGGCCATCGACCCGGCGTGGCTGCCGGGCATCGCCGGCCACCTCATCAAGACGCAGTTGCTCGACCCGCACTGGGAGAAGAAGGCCGCCGAGGTCGTGGCGCTGGAGCGCGCCACGCTGTACGGCATCGTCATCTACAACAACAAGCGGGTGAACTTCGGGCTGGTCGATCCGGCTGCCGCGCGGGAGATCTTCATCCGCGAAGCCCTGGTGGCGCAGGAATGGGAGACGCGGTTGCCCTTCCTCGCGGCCAACCGCAAGCTGGTCGCGCAAGTCGAAGAGCTGGAGCACAAGGCGCGGCGCCAGGACGTGCTGGTCGACGATGAGCTGATTCACGCCTACTACGACGCCCAGGTGCCGGCCGACGTGTGCAGCGGGGCCACCTTCGAGCGCTGGTACCGCCATGAGGCCAGGCGTGAGCCCAAGTTGCTGTGCCTCACCCGCGAAGAGCTGATGCGGCACGAGGCGGCCGGCATCACCACCGCAGCCTTTCCCAAGGTGATCCGCCTGGGCGGCGTGGACTGCGCCACCACCTACCTTCACGAGCCCGGCGACCCGAAAGACGGCGTCACCGTCACCGTGCCCATCTACGCCCTGAACCAGGTCAGCGAGGACCGCTGCGAATGGCTCGTGCCCGGCATGCTCAAGGACAAGGTCTTGGCGCTGGTGAAAAGCCTGCACCAGCGGCCACGGTCGCGCCTGGTGCCGCTGCCCGACTACGCGGATCGCTTCACGCTGCCGCTGCGAGAGGCCACTGCCTTCGGCCAGGGCAACCTGCTCGACTTGTTGCTGAAGGACGTGCGCGCAGCGACGCAGATCGACGTCAAGCGTGCGGACTTCAAGCTCGATGCGCTGCCGGCGCACCTGTTCATGAACTTCCGTGTGGTCGATGAACATGGCCGCCAGCTGGGCACCGGGCGCAACCTGGCGGCACTCAAGGCCCAATGGGGTGGGCAAGCGCGAACGGCGTTTCAGGCTCTGGCGAAGCTGAAGCTGGGCGGCGGCAGCGAGCCGGGGGTGGGCGATCTGCACCCGCCGGCACCGCGTCAACCGCGTGCTGACGGGAACACTGCGGGCCGTGCCGAACTTCATCGTGGCGAGCCGCCTGCGGCGGCGTCGGCCCCCGCCCCTGCCGCCAAGCCCGTCGCCTACACCCAGTGGTCTTTCGGCGAGCTGCCCGAGTTGATGGAGGTCACGCGTGGCGCGCAGACCTTGATCGGCTTTCCAGCGTTGATCGACCGTGGCACGCACGTCGAGATCGAGGTCTTCGACGAGCCGGACGTGGCCGCCGCCAAGCACCGCGCCGGCCTGCGCCGGCTGGTGGCACTGCAGCTGCGCGACGCGCTCAAGTACCTGGAGAAGAACGTTCCCGACCTGGCGGGTCTCGCGGTGTTGTTCATGCCGCTGGGCTCGGCCGATGAGCTTCGCCAGCAGGTGATCGACCTGTCGTTGGACCGCGCGTTCTTGAGCGATCCCTTGCCCGCGGACGAACCCAGCTTTCGCCGCCGCATCGAAGAAGGCCGCAGTCGCCTGAACCTGATTGCCAGCGAAGTCGCGCGCATGGCGGGCCAGGTGCTGATCGAACATCAATCCGCCTTGCGCAAATTGCGCGACGCGCGCCCGCCGAAGGACGTGACCGAGGACGTGCAAGCACAGCTCGCCCGCTTGATGCCCAAACGTTTCCTGCTCATCACACCATGGGCCCAGCTGGCTCACCTGCCGCGCTACCTCAAGGCCATCGCCCTGCGCCTTGACAAGCAGCGCACGGACCCGACCCGCGATGCGCAGCGGCTCGGCGAGGTCCGGCCGGTGGAGCAGCGCTTCGTGCGCTTGCTGGCCGAGCGAAAGGGCGTGACCGACGCGCGGCTTGACGAGTACCGTTGGCTGCTGGAAGAGCTTCGCGTCAGCCTGTTTGCCCAGGAGTTGCGCACGCCACAACCCGTGAGCGTGAAGCGCCTGGACAAGGTGTGGGGCCAATTGCTCCACTGAGCCGGGCGGTCGGCTACAGTCCGGCGCATCCGCCTGCGCGCACCGCGCCCCGACGGGTCAATGACGGTCACGCACAGGAGATCCAGACATGGGCGCCATCATCGGCATGATCGTGATTGGGTTCGTGGTGGGCCTGGTGGCGCGGGCCATCTTGCCGGGCACGCAGTCGCTGGGCTTCGTCCTCACGACGGTCTTGGGTATTGCCGGCAGCTTTGCGGCCGGCTTCCTCGGCCAAATGGCCGGCCTGTATCAGGCCGGGCAGAACGCTGGGTTCCTGGGTTCCGTGGTGGGCGCCATGCTGCTGTTGTGGGTGGCAGGCAAACTGAAAGGGGACGGCGGTGGCCAAAGTTGACGCAGCGGGTGGTCGGCAAGACCTGGCCAAATGGGTGCTGGTCCCGAGCAACGAGCACGAGATCGAGGCAGTCGCCCGGCAATGCCGCCGGCTGGTGAACCGACGCGCGGCCATGGCCGCTGGCGTTGCGGTGCTGCCGATTCCCGGCCTCGATTGGCTCACCGACGTCGGCATCCTGTTGCGGCTGATTCCCGAGATCAACGAGGCCTTCGGGCTGACGCCGGCGCAGATTGAACGCCTTGCGCCCCAGCGCCAGCTCGCGGTGTACAAGGCCGTTTCCGCCGGCGGCAGCATGGTCATCGGCAAGCTGGTCAGCCGGGAAGTGATCATGGGCGTGTTGAAGGCCCTGGGCGTGCGCTTGACCACCCAGCAGGCGGCCAAGTACATCCCGGTGGCCGGCCAGGCCTTGTCCGCGGCGTTGACGTTCACCGCGCTGAAGTTCGTTTGCGAACAGCACATTCGCCAATGCATGGCCGTGGCCACAGAGGTCATGCCGCTGGCGACACCAACCCAGGCCACGCGCACCGGCGCCGCCCGACCCAGAGCCCAGGCCACCGACGATGCAGGCTGGCGGGTTCCGCCGCCCTTCGCCTCGCGCCGGTGAATGGCAGGCTAGAATGCGCAAGTTCGGGGCGTAGCGCAGCCTGGTAGCGCAACTGGTTTGGGACCAGTAGGTCGCGAGTTCGAATCCCGCCGCCCCGACCATCTCTTTCGACGGCCCACCGCCGGCACCAACGACGTGGGGCACCCCCGCCCGCCGTGTGCTGTCGCCAACCTTCTGCCCGTAGCTCAACTGGATAGAGCACCAGCCTTCTAAGCTGGGGGTCGCAGGTTCGAGTCCTGCCGGGCAGGCCAGAACCTGCCAACGCATGGCATGAGCCTGACCCGCGCTTGACCCTTGCTTGACATGTGCCCGGGCTGGCGAGCGGGACTGACGTTCATCGCAACTCGGGCATACACTGGATTCGGACCGCCGTCGCACCGAGCCGCGCCGCCGCCCCCGACCTCTACTGCCGTTTCGTTGCCGCCGAACCCATGCTCGACGCCTTCAAGCGCCTTTTTGCCTCGCGATCAGCCGCCCAAGATTGGCGCACGGTGTCGGGTTGGGCGCGCACTCAGCACTACACCTTCAAGACGGTGAAAGACGCGCAGGGCTTTGCGATCGATGGCAGCTTTGGGCAGGCGCCCTGGCGCGCGGAATGGGGGCCGGCCCAACGGGCTTACATCACCAGCCGCGAGCTTCGACTGCGCATGGAATTGGCGCTGCCACCCGACCTCCAACTGATGGTCATCAGCCGCACCCTGCAGGAGGTGCTCGAACACCAGACGTTCGAGGACTTCACCCAAGGCAACCAGACCTACGTGGGCAGCGCGGTGCCCGAGGAGATGCGGTGGCTGGCCATGTGGCCACGGGCCGCGCTGTCCGGCCACCGCGAGCTGCGTCAGCATTTCTCGGCCTTGGGCGTCGACGCTGCGTTGGCCGGTGCCTGGGTGGACGGCGCGCTGGGCCTTCAGCTGCTGGCGGCGCGCGAAGCCTTGCTCAAGGACTCACCGGCGTTCATCGTGATGTGCAATCGCGGCCGCTTGTACCTGCGCATGGCGTTGGCGCAGCCTTCGTCGGCCCTGCTGGCCGAGGCGGTGGCGGTGTTTGGCGTGGCCGCGCAGCAGTTGCTCACCGTCGTCGGGCGCGAGCGAGACGCCGAGGATTGGCCGAGCACGGCGTCGTCGGCCTGGCAATCGCAGCTGCCGCAGGACCACGATCTGCCGCGCTGAGGCCAGGGCCTTGCGCGCCGCCCGCGGCGGCGCTGCGCAAACGCTCAGGCGTAACGCCCAAGTTCGCTCTTGGCAATCGCGTTGCGGTGCACCTCGTCCGGGCCATCGGCGAAGCGCAGGGTGCGGGCCTGGGCGTAGTAGTAGGCCAGGGGGAAGTCGTTGCTCACGCCGCCCCCGCCATGCACCTGCATGGCCCAGTCGATCACTTGGCAGGCCATCGTGGGGGCCACGACCTTGATCATCGCGATCTCGTTCTTGGCCGTCTTGTTGCCGGCCACGTCCATCATCCACGCGGCCTTCAAGGTCAGCAGGCGGGATTGTTCGATCATGCAGCGCGCTTCGGCAATGCGTTCACGCGTGACCCCTTGTTCCGCCACTTTGCGGCCGAATGCGACCCGGCTGCTGGCCCGCTTGCACATCAGTTCCAGCGACCGCTCCGCCAGCCCGATCAGGCGCATGCAGTGGTGGATGCGTCCTGGGCCGAGGCGGCCCTGGGCGATCTCGAAGCCGCGCCCTTCGCCAAGCAGCATGTTGGTCGCGGGGACGCGCACGTTGGTGTACTGGATTTCGCAGTGCCCGTGCGGCGCGTCGTCGTAGCCAAACACCGGCAGCGGGCGAATCACGTCGATGCCCGGGGTGTTCGCCGGCACGAGGATCATGGACTGCTGCGAGTGACGCGGCGCGGTCGGGTCGGTCTTGCCCATGAAGATGTAGATGGCGCAGCGCGGGTCGCCCGCGCCGGAAATCCACCACTTGCGGCCATTGATGACGTAGTCGTCGCCGTCGCGCTCAATGCGCGACTCGATGTTGGTCGCATCCGACGAGGCCACGGCTGGCTCGGTCATCGCGAAGGCGCTGCGGATCTTGCCCTCGAGCAGCGGCTCCAGCCACTGCTTTTTCTGCTCGGCCGATCCGTAACGGACGATGGTTTCCATGTTGCCGGTGTCGGGCGCCGAGCAGTTGAACGCCTCGCTCGCCCAGGGCACCCGGCCCATGATCTCCGCCAGCGGGGCGTACTCCTGGTTGGTCAGGCCAGCGCCGTACTCGCTTTCCGGCAGGAAAAGGTTCCAAAGGCCCTCGGCACGCGCTTTTTCCTTGAGTTGCTCGATCAGCGGAATCGGCGTCCAGCGCTTGCCCGCCCTGGTGTTGTCCTCGATCTCTTGCCAGTAGCGGGCCTCGTTCGGGTAGACGTGCTCGTCCATGAAGCGCGTGACGCGTGTCTGCAATGCCTGGGTGCGCGGGGAGTAGCTGAAGTCCATCGGTGTCTCCGGGTGAAAGGCTTTTGTACGGGGCGGTTGGCGGCTGCGCCTCAGCGGCCGCGGGAGGCGATCTGCCAGCCCATTTCGGCCAAGGGGCGGGCGCCCGCGGCGGCCTGACGCGCCTCCGCGCTGGAGGCGGTGCCGTCAACGACCCGCTTGGCGATGCCTTGCAGGATGCCCGCCATGCGGAACAGGTTGTAGGCCATGTAGAAGGTCCAGTCCGCCATCACCGCGTCCATGTCCTTGCCCGGCCGTGTTCGGCCGGTGCGCTCGCAGTAGCGCTTGACGTAGCTCGCTTCGTCCGGGATGCCGAGGGCGGCAAGGTCCAAACCGCCAATGCCGCGGAATGCGCTCGCCGGGATGTGCCAGGACATGCAGTGGTAACTGAAATCGGCCAGCGGGTGTCCCAGCGTGGACAACTCCCAGTCGAGCACCGCCAGCACGCGCGGCTCGGTCGGGTGAAACATCAGGTTGTCCAGTCGGAAATCACCGTGGACGATGCTGACTTGCGTCTCGTCCTTGGCGCCCTCGGGGATGTGCGCTGGCAGCCAGGCCATCAGGGCGTCCATCGCTGGAATCGGGTCGGTGATCGACGCCAGGTACTGCTTGGTCCAGCGGCCGATCTGCCGCTCGAAGTAATTGCCGGGCTTGCCGTAACCGTCCAGGCCGATGGCCAAGGGGTCGACCCGGTGAAGCGCGGCCATCACGCGGTTCATCTCGTCGTAGACCGCCGCGCGACCGGCCGGGTCAAAGCCGGGCAGGCCCTGGTCCCACAGCACGCGCCCTTGCATGAACTCCATGACGTAGAAGGCGCGTCCGATCACGGATTCGTCCTCGCACAACACAAGCATCTGCGGCACGGGGACCTCGGTGTCGCGCAGCGCGTTCATCACCCGGAATTCACGCTCGATGGCATGGGCGGACGGCAGCAGCTTGGCTGCGGGTCCTGGCTTGGCACGCATCACATACGACGTGCGCGGCGTGGTCAGGCGGAAGGTCGGGTTGGATTGGCCGCCCTTGAATTGCTCGATCTGCAAGGGGCCTTGGAAGCCTGGCAGGTGCTTGTCCAGGTAGGCGGACAGTGCGCCCAAGTCGATGCGGTGCTGATCTGCGACGGGCTTGGTGCCGGTGTGTGTGTCCATGGCGTGGGGGGGCGCGTTTGTCGAGCGGTCAGTCGAGGGCCGAGGCGGTCAAGGCTGGCGTTCGGCCAGGGCCATCAACTTTTCCTTGGACAGCACCACCAGCCGGGTCGGTTCGATGCGCACGGCGCCATCTCGCTCGAAGCCCTTCAGCTCCTGGTTGACCCGTTGGCGCGAAGCGCCGAGCAGTTGCGCCAGATCTTCCTGGGCCAGGGCCAAGCCAATGCGGATTTCCTCCCCCTGCGGCGTGCCGTAGCTGCGCGCGAGCAGCATGATCTGCTTGGCCAGGCGGGCGCCCAAGGGCTTGGTGTTCAGGTCTTCGACCACGTCGAACATCAACCGCAGGCGACGACAGTTCAGGCGCAGCAGCGCGTCGTAGAGCTCCACGTGCCGCGACAACAGCTCGCGAAAGTCCGGCTTGCGCACCACCAGCAACGTGGTCTCGCCGTGCGCGTTCGAGTCGTGGGTGCGTGGCAGGCCATCGAACAGCGCGATGTCGCCGAACCACAGCCCGGGCTCCACGTAAGTCAGCGAAATCTGCTTGCCCGACAGCGAAACTGAGCTGACGCGCACCGCGCCCCGTGCCACGCCGCACCATTCGTCGGCCTGTTCGCCGCGAGACGACAGCAGGGCGCCGTCGGGCAAGCGGCGCACGACGGACCGGGCCAGGATGTCGCTGCGCAGAGGCTGGGAGAGTTTCGAGAACCACGAACCCGATTCAATGTTGTGACGCTCTTCGAGTGTAAGAAGTGAGGTATTCATGCCGAGTCTCTGAAGTGACAGCTCGAACGGTCGCAAGCCCTCTATTGTGGTCTCCCGTTCTGCCTGCATCCACCTCATCTGGAGATGACGATGACCCAAACCCCCGCCTTGTCCATCGCGTCGCGCCGCGACCGTGTGAGCCCCGAGGAGTGGCAGACCCGTGTCGATCTCGCCGCTGCCTACCGGCTGGTTGCGCTCTTCAAGTGGGACGACTTGGTGTTCACGCACATTTCAGCGCGGGTCCCGGGCCGCGACAACGAGTTCCTGATCAATCCCTACGGGCTGATGTTCGAGGAGATCACGGCGTCCAGCCTCGTGCGCATCGACAGCGCCGGCAACAAGCTCGACGACTCACCGTTCCCGGTCAACCCGGCGGGATTCACCATCCACAGCGCAGTGCACGCCGCGCGCCACGATTGCCAATGCGTGCTGCACACCCACAGTCTGAACGGTGTGGCGGTGTCGGCGCAGCGTGCTGGGGTTCGGCCGCTGTCGCAGCAATCGATCTTTGTGTTGTCCAGCCTGGGCTACCACGACTACGAAGGCGTGGCCCTTCGCGACGAGGAAAAGCCGCGCCTCGTGCACGACCTGGGCCACCGTCAATACTTGATGCTGCGCAACCATGGGCTGCTGACGGTGGGTGCAACGATTGCCGATGCCTTCCTTGCAATGTATTTGTTCGAGACGGTCTGCACGATCCAGGTGCGTGCCTTGGCCGGTGGCGGGGAGTTGGTGGAAGTGGACCCTGCCATCATTGCCACCGCGAGCGAACAGGCGCGAGTTGCCACGCGGGGGCTTGGGGCTGGCCCATTGACCTGGCCCGGCCTGCTGCGCCGCCTGGACCGTCAGCTGCCGGGCTACGACCACTGAGAGCGATGGACGGCTGCCCGGCCGATCGGTCAGCGGAAGGCGGCCGGCCGCTTCTCAATGAATGCCGCCAAGCCCTCGGCGGCGTTGTCGTGAAACAGGTTCACGATGAAGTGGTCACGTTCGGCATCCAGTTGATCGCCAAGCGACTGTTGTCCGGCCACGGCGATCAGCGCTTTGGCGCTGGCCAGGGCATTCGGCGCCATCGCCTGAAGGCGCGATGCCAACGCCAGTGCGGTGCGCAAGGCAGCGCCGGGCGCGCAAACTTCATTGACGAGGCCGTGCCCGTGCAGTTGGCCGGCGGTGAGCGGCTCCGCCAGCATCGTCCACTGGTTGAGAAGGACGCGGGGCACGGCGTTGCCCAGCTGCCATGTTGCGCCCGCGTCCGGGCTCAAGCCCAGTCGGCCGTAGGAGAGCATGAATCGGGCGTCCTCGGCCGCGACGACGAGGTCGCAGGCCAGGGCCAGTGACAGGCCTGCGCCCGCCGCCGCGCCTTCCACCGCGGCGATGATCGGCTTGCTGCTGGCGCGCATTGCGCGGACCCAGCCGTGAAGCAGGTCCAGCATGCGCCGCTGCGCGTCGGGTCCGCTCGCCCGACGCGCCATCAGCCCGGCGAGGTTGCCGCCAGCGCAGAAGTGGCCATCGGCCCCGGTCAGCACGAGGCAGCGCACGCTGGCGTCGTCCTGTGCCGCGAGGATGGTCTCGGTGGCCGCCACGATCAGCGGTTCCGACAAACTGTTGCGCGTGCTCGGTCCGTGCAGGGTGAGCACAAGGGCGTTTCCATGGCGTGAGGTGTGCAATTCGGTCGTCATCGGGGTCGTCGTGAAGGCGCGGATGGGCCCATCTTCAGGGGGGCGTGACAGGTGTTTCTTCATGTTAGAGTGATTCCATAACTCAATGCTGGGCAGCATGCGACGTACCGCGCCAACGATTGCTGTAGGTTCCTTGCTGGCAGTGGCCAGCTCCTGTGCGATGGCTTTGGGCCTTGGTCGCGTCAGCACGCTCAGCACCCTGGGCAGTCCACTGGAGTTTTCGGTGGCCCTGGCGGCCCAAGCCTCCGACAGCGTCTCGCCCGACTGCGTTCGCGCCGACGTCTATTCAGGCGACACCCGCGTGCCGGACGAAATGGTGCGGGTTCGTGTCAATCGCAGTGGCGACGGCACCCCGGTCTCCTTGCGCATTCAGACCGGCACCCGGGTCGACGAGCCGGTGGCCAGCGTTGAACTCACGCTGGATTGCGGTGTTCGTGTGGCGCGCAAGTACGTGGTGTTCGTGGACCCGCCGAGCCTGAACCTCGCTCAGGCGTCGCCAGAGGGCGCGGCCACCGCATCGCCGGTGGCGCCGCGCGCCGAACCGCGCAGTCGCGACCTGGCGCCCAGCGCCACGAACCGCCGTGCGCGTGCGCCAAAGGCAGGGTCTGGCACCGTTCAGGTTGGTGGAACCGGCACGGCCACCACCCAGCGGCAGCGGCGCAGCGACGCCGTCGCGGCCGCGTCGCAGGCGCGCGCCAAGGCCCCCGCGCCGGAGTCGGGCTCGCGCCTTCAGCTCGAATCGGCGAGGCCTTCGACGCCCGCGGGCCCCATGCGTGAGCGCAGCGCCATCGCCGCCGCCGCCGCCGCGTCCACGGCCTTGGCGGCGTCGGCCAGCAAGGCCGTGGCCGCGGCGTCGGCCGCTTTGGGCTCGTCGGCGGTCGCCGGCGCGGCGGCCGCAGTGAGTTCTGCCGCGTCGGCCACCGGGCTGCTGAGCG
>CALRPU020000035.1:0-57250 GCA_943370175.1 Hydrogenophaga intermedia
GCCGGTGATGGCCACGATGGTGGGCACCTACCTGTGGTCGCGCCGCTACCGCGCGCCCGGCCCGGCGGCCACCGCCGCCCCGAGCGTGCGCGCGCTGACCGCCAGCTTTGGCAACACGGTGCAGGTGGGCGTGCCGATGGCCGCGGCCGTGTTTGGCGACACCGGCCTGGCGCTGCACGTCACGTTGCTGAGCCTGCACGCGCTGACCCTGCTGTCCATCCAGACCACGCTGGTTGAACTGGACCTCGCGCGCGACCGCCACCGCAGCGATGGCGGCGGCACCCTGGCCGCCACGTTGCTGCAGACCGCGCGAAATACCATCATCCACCCGGTGGTCTTGCCGGTGCTGGCCGGCCTGGCGTGGAATGCGCTGAAGCTGCCGCTGCCTGGCGTCGTCGACGAGCTGTTGGTGACGCTGGGCCAGGCGGTGGTGCCGCTGTGCCTGGTGTTGATCGGCCTGTCGCTGGCCTACAACGGGGCGGGCGGCTCGCTGCGCGGGCCGGTGGCGCTCAGCGTGGTCAAGTTGCTGGTGCTGCCCGGGGTGGTGCTGGTGCTCGGCCACTGGGTGTTCGGCCTGAACGGGCTGCCGCTGGGCGTGGTGGTGATGGCCGCGGCCTTGCCGACCGGCTCGAACGCGCTGATCTTTGCGCAGCGCTACGACGCTCAACAAGGCGAGTCCAGCGCCACCATCGTGCTGTCCACGGTGGCATTCGCGGTGTCCGCACCACTGTGGATCGCGGTGCTGCAATGGATCGGGTAAACCCACAGCGGTTTGCGACAATCCACGCATGACCGCCAACGACTTGACCGCCACGATGGCGCACGTGGGCGCCGCCGCCCGCGCCGCGTCCCACCAGATGGCCCGGGCCAGCGCCTCGGCCAAGGACCACGCGCTGCGCGCGCTCGCCGACCTGCTGCGCCGCGACGTGGCCGACCTGCAGCGCGCCAACGCCCTGGACATCGCCGCCGCCCAGGCGGCCGGCCTCGCCGAGCCCCTGGTCGACCGGCTGCGCTTGAGCGACAAGGTCATCGCCACCGTCGCCGAAGGCTGCGAACAGATCGCCGCCATGCCCGACCCGGTGGGCGAGATCACCGGCGTCAAGCGCCGCCCAAGCGGCATCAGCGTGGGCCACATGCGGGTGCCGTTGGGGGTGTTCGGCATGATTTACGAAAGCCGGCCCAACGTCACCATCGAGGCCGCGTCGCTCGCCATCAAGAGTGGCAACGCCTGCATCCTGCGCGGCGGCTCGGAGGCCATCCACTCGAACATCGCGTTGTGGAAGCGGGTGCAGTCGGCGTTGCAGGCCGCCGGCCTCCCGCCCGAGGCCGTGCAGCTGATCGAGACCACCGACCGCGCCGCCGTGGGCTGGCTGATCGCGGCGCCCGAGGCGGTGGACGTCATCATTCCGCGCGGTGGCAAGGGCCTGATCGAGCGCATCAGCCGTGAGGCCAAGGTGCCCGTGATCAAGCACCTCGATGGCAACTGCCACGTCTACGTCGACGCCAGCGCCGACCTGGCGTTGGCGCTCAAGGTCACCGACAACGCCAAGACGCAGAAGTACAGCCCTTGCAACGCGGCCGAATCCCTGCTGGTGCACGCCGACATCGCGCCGCGATTCCTGCCCGAGATCGGCGCGGTGTTCGCGGCCAAGGGCGTCGAGATGCGTTGCGACCCTGCCGCCCGCGCGTTGCTGGCGGCGGTGCCTGGCGCTCAGGTCGTGGACGCCACCGAGGCCGATTGGGCCGAGGAGTACCTGGCCCCGATCATCAGCGTGAAGGTGGTGGCGGGCCTGGACGAGGCCATCGAGCACATCAACCGCCACGGGTCGCACCACACCGACGCCATCCTGACCAACCACCACCCGAACGCGATGCGCTTCCTGCGCGAGGTCGATTCGGCCAGCGTGATGGTCAACGCCTCGACCCGCTTTGCCGATGGCTTCGAGTACGGCCTGGGCGCCGAGATCGGCATCAGCACCGACAAGCTGCACGCCCGCGGCCCGGTGGGCCTGGAGGGCCTGACGTCCTTGAAGTGGGTGGTGCTGGGCCAGGGCGAGGTCCGGTCTTGAAGGCCCGTTCAGGCCGCACGCGGGCCGTGGCCTGTGCGGTGTGGTGCGGTGCGCTGATGCCGCTGGGCACCCTGGCCCCGCTGGCCTTGGGCGTGACCGTGGTCTCGGCGCAGGTCCCGGCAGCGCCAACGGGGGCGCCGGCCACGCCGAAGGCAATGGCGAAGCCGGCCCCCGCGGCAGCGGCCAAGCCGCCGGCGGCTGGGGTTGCCAAGCCCGCCGCGCAGGCCAAGCCAGCGGCGGCATCGGCCTCGACCGCGGCAATGGCCCCGTCCGCTGCCGGGCCCGCGTCGTCGATTGCCGGCGTCAGCCTGGCCACGGCGCCCAAGCCCACGCCGGCGGCGCTGGCCGCCTTCGAGGCCAAGCCCTGCGACGCCCTGGTGCGGCGCATGCCCAACCTCAACGACGCCCTGTGCCAGGCCGCGCAGATGCAGCCCTCGGGCGCGCGCTCGGTGAACGGCTACCCGCTGTTCCAGCGCGACATCAGCGCCCGCCTCGAAGACCACCTGCACACCGACCAGCCCAAGCCGCGTCGGCGACCGCGTGTGCTCGTGATCGGCGGCATCCATGGCGACGAACTGTCGTCCACCTCGCTGGCCTTCCACTGGATCGCGCTGGCGGTGGACACCGGTGGCGACATGGATTGGCGCTTCGTGCCCGCCGTCAACCCGGACGGCCTGCTGCAGCCGCGGCCCTCGCGCACCAATGCGCGCGGCGTCGACCTGAACCGCAACTTTCCGACCCCGGGCTGGGTCAAGGACGCGCCGGAATACTGGGCCAAGCGCACCAAAAAGGACCCGCGGCGTTACCCCGGCCCCGCGGCCTTGTCCGAGCCCGAAACCCGTTTCCTGCAGGACACGATGGACCGCTGGAAGCCCGACCTGATCGTCAGCGTGCACGCGCCCTACGGCGTGCTCGACTACGACGGCCCGAGCATCCCGCCAGAGCGCCTGGGCCGCCTGTTCCTCGACCGCGTGGGCATCTTCCCCGGCTCGTTGGGCCATTACGGTGGGGTGCACCGGGGCGTGCCGGTGGTGACCATCGAGCTGCCCAGCGCCATCCGCACCCCCACCGAGGCCGAGATGCGTCAGATGTGGCTGGACCTGCTGCGCTGGATCGGTGAGCGGCTGTCGCCGACCGAACGCTGAGGGCGCTGGGGCTGCTCAACACGCGGCGCGCCTCACGGCGCGGCGCCAATCTGCTGTTGCAGCCAGGCGGCGAACCGCCGCGCCGGGCTGCCGGGCGCCTCGCGCGTGCGCAGGCTGACAAAGTGGGTGGGCCGCCGCAACGTGTGAAACACGCCATCGCCGAGCACCACGAGGTCGCCGCGTTCCAGTTCGCGCGCGGCCAGGCGCGTGCTTTCCAGCGCGATGCCCATGCCGTCCGCCGCGGCAGCGATCGCCAGCACGGCGCGGTCGAATGAAGGGCGCGGCGGCCGTGGCAGCGGCAGCGCGTGCAGGTCGAACCACTGAGGCCAGCTCACCCTGCTGAGCTGCGATTCGATCAGCGGCAGGCTGCGCACCGCGGTCCAGGGGTCCGCGCCAGAGGCCAGGCCGCCGGGCGCCACCAGCGCAGCGATGTGCTCGTCGCCCAGCGACACCACCTCCTGGCCCGTGCCCGGGCTGGGTTCGCCATAGGCGATGCTCAGGTCGACTTCGCGCACCCGGCCCAGGTCCATGGGCTCGGCGCCGGTGGTCAGGCGCACGTTGATGTCGGGGTGCTCGGCCAGAAAACGGGGCAGCCGCGGCCCCAGCCACTTGACGGCCAGGCTGGGCGCGCAGTGCACCGCCAGCACGCGCTCGGTGTCGGGCAGGCGCACCTCGGCGCAGGCCGCCTCCAGC
The DNA here is from genome assembly GCA_943370175.1 of Hydrogenophaga intermedia. Classification (GTDB taxonomy): domain Bacteria; phylum Pseudomonadota; class Gammaproteobacteria; order Burkholderiales; family Burkholderiaceae_C; genus Ideonella_A; species Ideonella_A intermedia_A. Next base: position 3,908 of record CALRPU020000035.1, read on the forward strand.
GCGTCGAAGACCCGGCTCAGGCTGGCGTGCAGCCGCTGGCCTTCGGCGGTCGGCTCGACCCGCCGTCGTTCCCGGGTGAACAGGGCGCAGCCGAAATGACGCTCGAGGTCCTTGATCTGGTGGCTCACTGCAGAGGCGGTCAGGTGCAGTTCTTCGGCCGCCCTGGCAAAGCTGTTCAGTCGGGCGGCCACCTCGAAGGTGCGCAGGCGGCGCAGGCTTGGCAAATTTCTCATCGATAGGGTCAATAGATGAAATCAAATCATCATTGCATGAGATTTGATCGTTTGTCGTGGGCGCCGGTCGGCGGCACGATGCGGGGCTTCAACCGCAGGCTTCGGCCTGTTTGCCCCACAGGATGACCCACTGGAGTTGCCATGTCCGCCGTGCTGGATGCCAAGGAATACCGTTTCGACCCGCGCCGTGACCCGAAGGTCTCGATCTACCAGCCCGAGCAGGCCGACCTGATCTACCCCGGCGTGCCCACCTTCGAGAAGTACAGCGACCAGCGCCAGTACCTGAAGGAACGCCTGGTCGGCGCCTGCCGTGCGTTCGCGCTGCAAGGCTTCGACTATGGTTTCGCGGGTCACCTGACGGTGCGCGACCCCGAGCGGCCACACCTGTACTGGACCAACCCGATGGCGGTTCACTTCAACCAGGTCAAGGTCTCCAACCTGATCCTGGCCGACCACCACGGCGAGGTGGTGGAAGGCCGCCACGCCATCAACCGCGCCGGCTTCGTGCTGCACGCCGCCGTCCACGAGGCCCACCCCGACATCGTCGCGATGTGCCACGCCCACACCGTGTACGGCACCGCCTTTGCCGCGCTGGGCAAGCCCCTGGCGCCGATCTCGCAGGACGCGGCCGCCTTTTTCGAGGACCACGTCGTGATCAGCGACGAGGCGGGCCAGGTGGCCGTCGAGGTCAAGGCCGGGCTGAAAGTGGCGGATTGGTTCAAGGGCGTGAAGGCCGCCATCCACCAGAACCACGGGCTGCTGACCGCCAGCCGCCACAGCATCGACGCGGCCTGCTTCTGGTTCATCGCGCTGGAGCGCTGCTGCAAGCAGCAGATGCTGGTGGACGCCACCGGCATCACGCCGCGGCTGGTGTCGCCGGAGCGCTCGCGCTACAGCCGTGAGCACGTGGGCAGCGAGTACATCGGCTGGCTGCACTTTCAGGCCATCTGGAACGACCTGGTGCGCACGCAGCCCGACATGTTCGACTGAGCCCCGCTCGATTTGGCTGGGGGCGGTGCGCCGCCGCGCCCGGTGGGAGCCCGCAGAATAGGGCGCTGACCCACCACCACCGCCGCCCGTGTCGATTCCGCCCGCCGCCCGTTCCCTGAGCCCAGGCCAGCGCCTGCAGATGCTGCACCGCCTGGCCGCGGTGGTTGTGCTGGGATTCGCGTCCGGCGTGCCGCTGGCCTTGACGGGCCAGGCCATGCAGGCCTGGCTCAGCGTGTCGGGCGTCGACCTGGCGACCATCGGTTTTCTCAGCGCGGTCGGCCTGCCCTACACCTTCAAGTTCCTGTGGGCCCCGCTGATGGACCGCTTCGAGCTGCCCTGGCTCGGGCGTCGCCGCGGCTGGCTGGTCGTGACGCAGCTGGCGCTGGCAGCCTCCTTGTTCGCCATGGCGTCGGTGTCGCCCACCGATTCCACGCGCAGCTTTGCCTTGCTGGCCGTGCTGGTGGCGTTCGTGTCGGCCTCGCAGGACGTCGTGGTCGACGCCTGGCGCACCGACGCGCTGGCCCCACGCGAGCGCGGTCTGGGTTCGTCGCTGTACGTGCTGGGCTACCGGCTGGCCATGATCCTGTCCGGCGGCATTGCCTTCATCTGGGTCGACCCGACCCAGGGCGGCGGCTGGACCTGGCCGGAGGTCTACCGGCTGATGGCGTTGCTGATGGTGGGTGCGGCGGTGTTTTCGCTGACCTTGCTGCCGCGCCTGGCCACCCAGCTGGCCCCGCCGCGCAGCGCGGCCCGGCAAGACCTGCTCGGCTTTCTCGCGGTGCTGGTGGCGGTCGTCATTGGCGTCATGGTCAGCGACCGCCTGGGGCCGCCGGTGGCCCGTGCGCTGCTGGGCCCGCTGCTGGAAGGCGGCTCGCTCAGCCCGGCCCTGCAGGGCAAGTGGGTCGACCTGCTGGCGTTGGTGATCGGGCTGCTGATCACCTTGCCGCTGGCGGGCTGGGCGGCCCGGGCGGCGCATTTCGAGACCCTGTTGGGCGGGCTGCGCAGCTACTTTGATCAGCGCGGTGCGGCGGCCTTCCTGGGCCTGATCGTGCTCTACAAGCTGGGCGACGCCTTCGCCGGCTCGCTGATGACGCCCTTCCTGTTGAAAGGCATGGCCTTCAGCCAGGCCGAGATCGGCGTCGTCAACAAGGTCATCGGCCTGTGGCTGACCATCGGCGGCGCCTTGCTGGGCGGCGCCTTGATGCTGAAGCTGGGCCTGTGGCGGTCGCTGTTGGGCTTCGGTGTTCTCCAGATGGCGAGCAACCTGGGATTCTGGTGGCTGGCGGTCAGCGGCAAGGGCGTCATTCCGGGCGTGATGCTGCCGGCCTTCGACTGGGGCTTCGTGAAGCTGGCGCAGGCCACACCGGTCGACGGCGGGCTGCTGCTGGTGATCGCTGCGGAAAACCTGTCTGGCGGCATGGGGACCGCCGCCTTCGTGGCCTTGCTGATGAGCCTGTGCAACCAGCGCTTCACCGCCACCCATTACGCGCTGTTGTCCGCGTTCGCATCGGTCGGCCGGGTGTGGGTCGGGCCCCTGGCGGGCGTGCTGGCCGAGTCGATCGGCTGGCCGGTGTTCTTCATCGTGTCCACCGTGGCGGCCCTGCCCGCGTTGGCGATGCTGGTGTGGATGCGCACGCCAGTGCAGGCGTTGGAAGTCGACCCGCGAACGGTCGGCGCCACCGACGACTAGCCCCGGCGCGCCGCGGCCATGCTGCTACGCTTGAACCGACCGCCATTCGGCCCCACCTTTCAACGCCATGAGCCTTCAGCACCGCCCAGCCCAGCGCACCGATTTCGATCCTGACGCGTGTTTTGCACCCAGCGCCGAACTCGCGGCCTCGCTGGGCGCCCACCGCGCGGGCTGCCGCTGCGCCGTGCACGGCCGCCGGCTGTTCACTGGTGCCTTGCTGGCGGGCGGCGCAACGCTCGCGCTGCCCGGCCTGGCCCAGGACGGCGTGCAGATCAGCAAGCCGTCGACGCTGGCCAAGCTGGTGCCCGCCGAGGACATTGAAAAGGCCGCCGCGCAGCAGTACCAGCAGATGCTGCGCGAGGCCCAGCAGCAAAAGGCCTTGGCGCCGCCGGATCACCCGCAGGTGGTGCGCCTGCGCGCCATCGCGCAGCGCCTCATCCCCTTCATCGGCTCGCCGAACCTCAATGGCACGCCTCGGGCCGCCCAGTGGAAATGGGAAGTCAACCTGATCGGCAGCAAGGAGCTGAACGCCTTCTGCATGCCGGGCGGCAAGATCGCCTTCTATTTGGGCATCCTGCAGCAGCTGCAGCTCAGCGACGACGAGGTCGCGATGATCATGGGCCACGAGATGGCTCACGCGCTGCGCGAGCACGCCCGCGAGCGCATGGGCAAGACCACTGCCACGCGCATCGGCGCCAACGTGGTCAGCTCGCTGCTGGGGCTGGGCAGCCTGGGCGACGCTGCCCTGGGCATGGGCGCCCAGTTGCTGACGCTGAAGTTCAGCCGCGAGGACGAGTCGGAAGCCGACAAGATCGGGCTCGACCTGTCCGCCCGCGCTGGCTACAACCCCCGCGCGGGCATCAGCCTGTGGGAGAAGATGGGGGCGGCAAACAAGGGCGCGCCGCCGCAGTTCATGTCGACCCACCCGTCGGGGCCGTCGCGCATCAAGGACATCGAGTCCAACCTGCCGGCGGTGCTGCCCCTGTTCGAGCGTTCTGCCAAGCCGGCGCAACGTTACGCGCCACCGGCGGTCAAGGCGTCTTGACGGCGCCGCCTGCGGTGCGTCCGGTGAGAGCCCCTCGTCAAGCCCTGCGCTACCAGCGGGCGGGCAGTTCCCGGTGAATGCGCAGCGCGCGGCCATCGCGGGACACGTAGCCCCCTGTTTCCAGGTCTTTCATCAGCCGGCTGACCATCTCGCGTGAACAGCCGACCCGCGCGGCGATGTCGGCGTGCGTCAGGCGGTCGGCCACCAGCCGCGAGCCGTCGCTGCACGGCTGGGCCAGGCTGTCCAGCAGATGCACCAGCCGGCCGTAGACGTCCAGCAAGGCCATGTTGCGCGCGGTGGCCGTGGCCATGCGCGCGCGGCGAATGACCCGCGAGAGCAGCTCAAACGCGAACGCCGGTTCGTCGGCGATGTGCGCCTGCAAGGCCATGCGCGTCAGCACCACCGCCGCAGTGGGCTCCAGCGCGATCACATTGGCCGAGCGGGGACCGCCGTCGAGGCTCATCTCGCCCACGTAGTCGCCCGGGCCGTAGACCCCATAGATGATTTCTCGGCGGCGGTGGTCGATGGAACAGGCCTTGACCTGGCCGCTGAGGATCAAGTGCAGCGTGTCGCCCACGCTGCCCTCTTCGATGATCACCTGCTGCTTGCGGTAGCGGCGCACCACGCCCCGTTCGGCCAGGCGGCGCAGCGTGTCGGGCAGCGTGGACAGCGCCTGGGCGTGGGCGGCCGCCGTTGGGGTGGGGCTGCGCTTGACGGTGGGGTCAGGGGGCGGAACGGTCGGGCGATTCATCCGGATGGGGAGCGTGAGGCGGCAACACCGGGGGCTGGGCCAGCCTCCTCATGGTAGCTTTCCTCAGCCCTGACCGCCTCGCAGCACGCCCAACAAGGGCGGCAGCACCGCAATTTGACGCACCAGCGCGGAAATGCTCTCGGCCCCGGTCTTGGCGCGAATGCTGCTGACCTGGCTGCGCACCGTCGAGGTTTCCACCCCGTTGAGCTGGGCGACTTCGCGCACGCGCGCCCCGTTGCACAGCGCGGCGAGCACCTTGGTTTCCGCCATCGTCAGCCGGTGCACCCGCGCGAAGGATTCCACCGACAGCTGCTCGCAGACCTGGCGCTTGCCGAAGATCAAGGCGATGGCCGGCTGGCGCAGGTCGTGCTGGTCCAGGGGCACCACCGACACCATCACGCTCGCCGCGCCTTCGCCCAGCTTGAGCAGGCAGCGGCGGTGCCGGTGGGCCGCGGCGTGCACGGCGTCGCGCAGCGCGATGGCGTCTTGTGGCAGGCGCGCCTGCAGTTGCCGTCCGCTCAGCTGCAGCGGGTGGTCCGCTTCCAGGTCAACCCGCGCCAGGTGATTGACGTGGGCCACGGTGGCATCGGCGGTGAGCAGCACCATGCCGTAGTCGATCTCGTCGATCAGCAGGCCCAGCCAACGCTGCACCGCGCCGCTGGCCACGCGGCGCTCTGGGCCGAGGTAATCGCGCGGGCGCGCAGGTGCGGTTGCCACGGGGGTCGGCGGTTGGGCGGTCAGCGTCGTGGGGCGGGACGGCTGCTCGTGCCGCTGGTCGAACCGATCGATCATTGATTTCTCCTCCTGGCGCCCCGGAAAACATGACCGGTTGGCGTGTCAGGAGAATCCCAAGTTCATCCTCATTTTTGAGGTGAATCTTTACGATGGGCGATGTGAGGTATTCACCTTTGCCCGGCTGGCGCCCGCGTGACATCCGCCAGTGGGGGGACGGATACACTCGATTGAGGATGCGCGCCAAACCGTGCTTGAAGCAAGCGGTGCGCGCTCGGCTGTAACGAGGAGCAGCAGGTCCCCCCCGAATGATGGAATCCACCGGCACTGGGCGTGCGTCCGGCGAGCCGGCAAGACGCCGCTATTTGACGCTTGCCTTCTGTGACCTGTCCGATTCGACCGCCTTGAGTGCGTCGATGGAGGCGGAGCATTACGCCGAGATGCTGGCCGACCTTTACCGGGCGTGCCAGGACGTCATGGCCCGCCACGGGGGCACCATCGTGCGCATCCAGGGCGATGGCCTGCTGGTGATGTTCGGTTACCCCGATGCCCGCGAAGACGATGGCCGCCGCGCCGTCGAGGCCAGCCTGGACCTGCACGAGGCCGTGGGCCGGCTGCGCGTGCAGCGCACGGGCCAGCCGCCCGAGGCGCTGAGCCTGCACACGGGCATTCACGCCGGCCTTGTGCTGTTGAACGATGGCGACCTGGTGCGCGGGCGATTCGAGCTGCTGGGCAACGTGCCGAACATCGCGGCCCGCCTGTGCGCCGAGGCGCGTCGCCATGAAATCGTCGTCAGCGAGGAAACGCTGGGCGCGGAGCGCCACTTCTTCGAGACCTCCGAGCGCGAATGGCTCAGCCTCAAGGGCCGCACGGACGCCTTGTCCTGCGTTCGCGTGCTGCGCCGCGCCGCCGTCAACACCCGCTTCGAAGCCCGCACCCAGCGCGGCCTGGCGCCCTTCGTCGGACGCCAGCCGCAACTCGAGCAGCTCGATGCGATGTTGCGCGATGCCCGCGCGGGCCACCCGCGCCACGCGGTGATCGAAGCCGCACCCGGGGTGGGCAAGACGCGACTGGCCGAGGAGTTCCTGCGCCGTGCCGCCGAGGCAGGCTGGCGCGTGTGCCGTGGCTATTGCGAGAGTTACCTCGGCGCCGAGCCGCTGCAGCCGTTCGCCCAGATGCTGCGCGCCTGGTTTGGCCTGAACGCCGCCGCCGGTGCGCCGAGCGACCGCGCCGCCTCGGTGGCCGCCGTCGACGCGCTGCTGACGCCCCTGGGCGACGCGCTGCATGGGCACCGCGCGGCCCTGTTGAACGCGCTGGGACTGGACCCGGCGGGCCCGGGCCAGCGCCAGGACGCGCCTGGCATCGATGCCACCGTCCTCGCCCTGGCGGCGTTGTTTGCCGCCATGGCGCAGCAGCAGCCGCTGCTGGTGTTCATTGACGATGGGCAATGGGCCGACGAGGTCAGCCGCCGGGTGCTGGACCGCCTGCGCACGCTGAGCGACCGCCCGTTGTTCACGCTGTGCGCTAACCGACCGATGCCGCGCGACGAGGCCGGTGCCGCGCTGGCCGCAGGGACCGAATTGATTGGCCTGCCCCCGTTTGATGAGTCCGAAGCCGACGCGACCATCCACCGCTTGCTGCCCGGGGTGGACCCGTTCATTGCCGAGGAGATCCGCCGCCATGCCGGTGGCAACGCCTTGTTCATCGAGGAACTTTGCCACGCCGCCGCCTACGACCATGCGGTGCAGCGCCGCGCCGAGGCGCCGGACGCCGGGGCTTGGCTGGACGGCCTGATCGAATCGCGCCTGGCCCGCCTGCCGCGCGACCAGCGCGAGGTGCTGCGGGCGGCGGCGGTGATCGGCAATGTGGTGCCGCGCTGGTTGCTGGAGGCCTTGGCGGGCACCGTCGCCGACGAGTCGATGCTGCAGGACCTGGCGGGCCAGGACTTTCTGTTCCCGTCCGAGCAGGCCGACGTCCTGCGCTTCAAGCACGGCATCACCCGCGACGTGGTCTACGCCGCCATTGGCCTGCACGAGCGACGCACCATGCACCTGCGCACGGCGATTGCGCTGCGCAAGCACGGTGCTGGCGCCGAGCAGGAGGTCTATGAAGCGCTGGCCTATCACTACGGAGAAGGCGGCAGCGGCGAGGAGGCCACGCACTATGCCGAGCTGGCCGGAGACAAGGCCGTGCGGGCCTCGGCCTTGGACCGCGCGCAGCGCTTGTACCGGGCCGCGCTGCTGGCGCTCGACCCGCTGGGCAGCGAGCCCGATGCCTACCGCCGCTGGATGTCGATCGCCCAGCGCCTGGCCATGGTGTGCGTGTTCGACCCGTCGCGCCAGCACTTGGATCTGCTGCGCCGTGCCGCCGCGCTGGCCGAGGAGCGCCGCGACGCGGTGCGCCTGGCCCGCGCGCAGTACGGCCTGGGATACATCGAGTACGCGCTCGGCGAACCGCGGGTGGCGGTGCTGCACTGCGAGCGGGCATTGAACGCGGTCGGCCGCGAGGCGGCCGACCCCTTGGCCGTGCAGATTCGCGCCACGCTGGGCCAGGCCCGCGCGGCGGCCGGCGACTATGCGACGGCGTCGGCTTTGCTGGACGAGGCCATCGCCGTCAAGCGCCATCACCGCAGCGGCAGCCGCCCGGCAGTCGGCTTGTCCTACTCGCTGGCCTGCCAGGCCGGCCTGTTGGGCGATCAGGGTCACTTCGAGGCGTCCCAGGCGCTGTTCGAGGACGCGCTTGACGCCGTGCGCGGCGCCGAGCACGAGGTCGAGGCCTCGGTGTTGGGCTGGCGTTGTCTGGTGTGGCTGTGGCAGGGGCGATGGGACGAGGCCCTGGCCGCGGCCCGCGAGGCCCAGCGCGTCGCCGCGCGCGTCAAGAGCAAGTACATCTACGCGATGAACCAGGCGCTGGCCGCGCGCGCGTTGTGGATGCGCGACGCCGACCCCGGCGCCGTGCCGGCGCTGCGCGACGCCACCGGGTGGCTGGAAGCCGGCGACCGCCGGCTCAACATCTCGTTGAATTACGCGTGGCTGGCCGAGGCCGCGCTGCAGGGCGATCAACTGGCGGTGCTGCGCACCGAGGCGGCGCGTGCGCTGAGCCGCGCCCGGCGCAGCGACCGCCTGGGCCGGTGCGTGGTCCACCGCACGCTGGCCCGCGCCGCGGGGCGGGCGGGGGATCACGCGCAGGCGCAGCGTCAGCTGCACTGGGCCCAGGCGGCGGCCGAGCAGCGCCAATCCCCGCACGAACAGGCGCTGAACCGCTTGTGCGCCGGTGAGCTTGCCCAGGCGCAGGGCCAGCGTGCCGTGGCGGCGGCCGAGCTGGACCGGGCGCTGCAGTTGCTCGACGGCCTGGGCATGCACTGGCACCGTCGGCACGCCGAAGCGCTGCTGGCCCAGCGCTAGCTCACGGGCTGGCCGGGCTGGTTGGGCGGGCCGGCATCGGCCCGCGCAGGCGCAAGGTCATTGGGGCCGGGGTCGGTCTCAGCGTGCCCACTTCGAACAGCGCGGCCAGCGTGCCCAGCATCACGCCGAGTCCGGCGTCTTGGCCCGGGCAGGCGTGGGGTCGGGTCACCGCATCGCGGCGGTCGCCGCCAAACACCGGGGACACGTCCGCCGGGCCGGGGTCGTCGAGGGTTTGCTGCGTGGCCGACACGATGCCCACCACCACCTTGTCGCCGACCTCGATGTCCACCGGGCCCAGCCGGTGCGCGCTGGCGGCGGTGCGCCAGGTGATCTCGGGCAGCGGGCGCAGCAGCATGGTGCGCTTCAAGGGCTCGAGCAGCGCACGGCGGGTCGCCTCGAAGCTCAGGCGCGCGTCGCCGCGTTCGTGCAGCAACGCGGTCTGCAGGTCCCACAGGCGGCGGTCTTCCAGCCATTCGTTGAGGACGCTGCGCAGCCCCGCCTCGACGGTGGGCAGGTAACCCATCATCACCCCGATCAGCGTGCGGGCCAGCAGGTCGTCGCGGTCAGCGCTGGTGCCTTCGGCGACCGCAGCGTCGTACAGCGGCTGGGAGATGGCTCCCGTTGGCCGCGGGGCGGTGCCGGCACGCACCGCGTCCAGGTAGGCGCGCATGCGGCCCAGCACAGCGGCGCCGTGCAGCTCGCCGTAGCGGCTGGCGGTGGCGCCCGGGTTGGGTTGAAAGATGTAGCGCGACGGCGCCGTGAAGTGGCCCGGGCAGGTCGGCCGGTCGATGTCCCAGGTCCAGCCGCCGGCGGCGATGAACTCGCCTTGGGCGTCAGGCAGGTCGAACCACGCGCGGTTCACCTCGGCCAGCACGTGGTCCGTCAGCTCCTTCAGGTCGAAGGTGAGCTCCCAGGCGGGCACCGGCTGCGGGCGGGTCAGCGCGATGCTGGCCTGGATGAGCGCCCCCAGTTTGGCGTGGGCGGCGCGGTAGGCGCATCGGTAGGCGTCCTCCATGGCGACGGCCAGGATCGCCTCGTTCGCCAGCCGCGATTGGCGTTGGTAGTCGGGGCCGTCGTCCAGCCCCAGGTAGATCGGCCCGAAGCTGCGCTGCATCCGCGACAGGTAGCCGCACACCGAGTAGTGGCCGGCCGCGTTCTCGAAGACCTGCATCACCAGGTCTTTGCGGGCCACCAGCACGCCGTAGCGTGTGCGCAGCGCGCCGTGGTGGCGTTCGCGGATGGCCGTCCACACGGCTTGCGCCAGGCGGCTCTTGCGCGGGCTGCTGTCTTCCAGCACGGCCTTCCAGCCGGCCAGCGCCACCTCGGGCGCGGCGTCGCGGTCCTGGGCCAACAGGCGCTGCACTTCGCGCTCGCCGTCGTCGGCCAGCGAGGGCGACCGCATGGGGCGCTCGGCCCGCAGGGCCAGTTGACGCAGGGCCGGCACCGACGGGGTGAACAGGTAAAGGCCCCACTCCAGCGCGACCAGCGGTTGCGGCACGCGGGCCGTCGGATCGTCCAGCGCGATGCGCACCACGCCCTTGGCGTCGTGGCAGGTGAAGCCGCGCGCGTCGCCGCGCCGCGGCACGCCCAGCAGCGGGTCGGACTCGCCGGAGTAGCTGCCTGCGCTGTTGCCACCGGCCACCCAGCGCTGGATCACCTCGAACTGCTCGCTGATGCTGGCGTTGAAGGCCATGAACACCAGCCCACGGTCGCGGGACTCGGGCGCGCTGTCGTGGCGCGGGCCATAGCTCATGCCGCGGCGCAGGATGCGCGGCACCGTCAGGCGCCCATCGGCGGCCGCGTCGTCGCGCGGGTTGGCCCGGCGCACGTGCGAGGCGATGGGGCAGCACAGGCCGTCGGGGTCGTCGCGGTAGTCGAAGTCGTTGCCCACGGGTGCGCGGGCGACCAGCGCCGCGCCCGAGAGCGCGTCGCGTCCGACCATCTTCGATGCAAGCTCGCGCGCCGAGCGCCCGGTGGCCTGGGCGGCGTCGCTCAGGCGCTGGCGCCACAGGCCCACGTCCTGCCGCAACTTGCGAACCACCAGGAAGCTGCCGTTGTGCAGCAGCGGGTCCACCGCGGGGCGGTCGTTGTCGGCATTGCGGTGGCCAAGCAACAGTTCGCCCAGCGGCACCTGGTCGCGGGCCGGGGCCGTGGGGTCGGCTGGGACGGGGACGGTGGGCGAGCGCCTTGTCGTCGCGGCCTGCGGTGATGACAACGGGACCGCCGCCGCGCCCAGCGACACCGTGGGCACCGGCTGGCTCAGGCCGTCGATCAGGTCGAAGTGATCGCGCACGGTCGGTTGCGGGTCGTCGGCCAGGGTGACCAGGTGACGCCGCATCGATTGCACCGACACCAGCCGCACCCCGTGGGCCTGCGCCAGCACCCGGCGCACCGCGGGGTGCAAGGGGTGGTCGGCGGTGGTGATGAGGTCATGGTCGGGCGACTGCGGGGCCGCCGAGGTGCTGGTCCACAGGCTCACCACCAGGTGGATGGCGCACACCGACACGCGCACCGGCGCCCCGTCGCCACCGACCGCCGCCGCCGCACCATCCAGCCCAAGCGCCTTCAGCAGCGCCGGCCCATTCAACGGGGGCAGCGTCCAGTGGCCGGGGTGGTTGCTGCGCTCGTCGCCCAGCAGGCCGGCGCGGGCTTCCATGCCCTCTCGAAAGGCGATCGGGAAGCGCGCGTCCAGCTCGACATCGCTCCAGCCCAGGCGCTTCAGGCCGTCCAGGCTGAGGGCCACGTTCAAGCGCGCATCGGGGGCTTCCAGCGCGCGCCCGTCATGGTCGGGCGCGGTCGGGTTCCCGACGTCGACCGACACGTTGGCGTGCAGCCAGTGCAGGAAGGCGGCCGCCGGCTGCGGCTGCGCCACCGTGAACATCAGCAGCGCGCCGTGGGTGTGGCGCTCAGGGTAGGCGTGGACGATGCCGCCCTGCACGTCGCCCCGCTGGAACGGTGCGTCGGGGCAGGGGTCCGGGGTGGGCGTGGCGGGCGGGGCGTTGAACCAGGCGAGCTGTTGCCGAAAGCGCAGGTCCGGCCGCTCGGTCAAGCCTTTCAGCGCCGGGTTGCCGGCGATGGCCTCGATCAGGCTGGGCACCGCGCTGGTGTGGAACTCGCGGATCAGCTCGCGCGCAGCGCGCAGCAGCACATCGCCATCGCGCGTGCCCGGCGGGTACACGTCGGTCAGTCGGTAGATGATCGACAGGGCCTGGAGGCCGAGCGCCAAGGCCTCGGCGGGGTAGGCGTTGGCGGTGGCCAGCGCCTGCGCGCCGGGGTCCTGTGCCTTCAAGGCGCTGGCCTCGCGGTCCAGCCGCCGCAGGTCGGCGGCGCGCAAACGGCCCGGACCGGGGGGCGGTGGTGGGCTCACGCTGCCGTCGCGCTGCAGCCGCTCCAGCTGCTGCAGATACTGCAGGTCGTCGACGGTCAGGTTGCTGTTGTTGTAGAAAAAACGCGTGTCGGTGCGCGCGTCGGTGATCCACTGGCCATAGGTCGCGAAGTCGCACTCGGTCGAGATCGGATAGCCGTCGCAGTTGCAGAAGATCACGTCCAGCAGCGTGCCCACCTCGCGCCAGACGATGCGCAGGTAAGCGTCCCACGGGCGGTCGAAGCCCACCGACAAAATGAGCCGCTGGTGCGGCTCGTCCACCCACATGCGCAATGAGTTGATGGTGCGGATGCGGTCCGTTGAGTCGGAGTAGGGCCGAATCAGCGCGTGCTCGCGCGAGGCCACCCGCAGCGCATGCAGCGTGTCCATCACCATCTTCAGCCGCGTCGCGTAGGTGCGGCTGTCGAGGGAGTCCACGAAACCCGGCCTGATGGGCGCCTGCAGGGTCAGTTCGCTGTACGACTGCAGGTGCCGTGTGCTGATGTCCGACTTCAGGTGGCCGCTCATGGCTCGTCTTCCTTGTTCGATCGCCGGTGCCCACGCACCCCCCAAGGGGGGATTGTGTTTCGCAATCGAACATTTGGAATCCTCTCGCCGAGCGACGAGCCAGGGCGAACTCAGCGGCCGGCGGCCATGCGCTCCTGGTCGGCCTTGCGGTCGGCGGCCACCTTCTGGGCGGTGGGGCGCTCGCCGATGACTTTGCTGTAAGCCTTCCAGTCGACGCCATGGGCCAGCAACAGGTCTTCGCCGTAGATGATCTTGCTGGCCAGGCCCACCAGCGGCAGGCTGGCCCAGGCGGCGCAATCGGCCTGCGTGAACTGGGCGCCGGCCACGAAGGGTTCGAAGCGGGCCAGGCGCTTGAAGGCCGGGACGTTGCGGTCCAGCTGCTTGCGCACCCGCGCCTTGACCTCGTCGGTGACCTTGCCGCCGAAGTAGGCCTCGGCGTACAGCTCGCGGGCGACCAGTTCCAGGTGCAGGTCGATGAAGCTGATCAGCTCGCGCACCTTGGCGGCCTGAAAGGGGTCGGCCGGCAGCAGCGCGGGCGTGGGGGCGATGGCTTCGAGGTAGTCCAGGATGACCTGGCTTTCGCACAGCGTGCCGTGCTCGGTGCGCAGGTAGGGGATCTTGCCCAGTGGCGAAGCGGCCAGCTGGTCTTCGGTCTTGCCGCCCGCCGGGGCGTATTCCTCGGTGAAGGGCAGGCCCTTTTCCAGCAGGGCCAGCTTGACCTTGTTGTAGTAGTTGGACAGCGAAAAACCGCAAAGCACCAGCATGAAAAGTCTCCGTTGTGGGGGGTGGAACGCGCTGCAGTCTAGCGAGGCCGTGGAAAATCCCGCCATGCCCATCGACGCCCCGCTGCCCGACTTCCTTGCCAAGCTCTGCCCCGCCGACGAGGTGGCCGCGCGCGTGGCGGCCCTGCCGTCGCCGGTGGTGTTCACCAACGGCGTCTTCGACATCCTGCACCGCGGCCACGTCAGCTACCTGGCCCAGGCCCGCGCGCTGGGTGCCAGCCTGGTGGTGGGCTTGAACAGCGACCGGTCTGCCCGCGGCCTGGGCAAAGGCGCGGACCGCCCCTTGAACGCCGAGCTGGACCGCGCCTGCGTGCTGGCCGCGCTGGAAAGCGTCAGCCTGGTGACCTGGTTCGACGAGCCCACGCCGGTCGCGCTGCTCCAGCGCGTGCGCCCGCAGCTGTACGTCAAGGGCGGCGACTACGACATCGAGGCGCTGGAGGAAACCCGCTGGGTGCGCAGCTGGGGTGGCGACGCCCGCGCGCTGGCCTTTGTCGATGGGTATTCCACCACGGCACTGGTGCGGCGCATCCGGGCTTGAGGACGCGCCGGCTCAGGGCTGGGTGCCGTGCGCTACGCGTGGCCGGTTGACGGCCACGATGCCCAGCGCCACACCCCCCAAGGCCAGCAGCAAGCGCGCCGTGACCGGCTCCCCCAGCAGCAGCGCGCCAAGCAGCAGGCCGAACACCGGCGTCAGCAGCGTGAACACCGCCAGGCGCGTGGCCGGGTAGCGGCTGACCAGCCAGAACCACACCAGGTAGCTCGCAAAGCTGACCACGACGATCTGAAAGCCCAGCGAGGCCCAGGTGAGAGGCGCCAGCTGGGCCGGCGCGGGCCATGGCGTGCCCTGCGCCAGACTGGCGGCGGCCAGCGCCACGCCGGCGATGCCCAATTGATAGAACAGCATCTTTTCTGGCGAGGCATTGCCCAGCCGGGTGCCGCGGATCGCGAGGGTCGTGGCGCCCCACAGCACCGCCCCGGCCACGCCCAGCAGGTCGCCCAGCCATTGGGTGGGGCCGGCCGCCGGGCGCGTGAAGCCTTCGGCCAGCGCCCAGGCCACCCCGGCGAAGGCGAGCGCCAGGCCGCTCAGCTGGACCAGCGACAGCCGCTCGCTGCGCGCGATGAAGGGCATGCCCAGTGCCACGACAAACGGCGACAAGTTGATGAAGACCGCCATCCGGGAGGCGGTGGTGTGTTCCAGGCCGACGAAGATGCAGCCGAACTCCGCCGCGAACAAGGCGCCGGCCAGCAGCCCGCCCGGCAAACTGCCGTCGCGCTGGAACAGCGCCACGCCGCGCCACCGCGCCCACATCGCCACCAGCACCGCGGCCCCCAGCGAGCGCAGCGACGCTTGCACCAGGCCCGGCACATCGGCGATGGCCACTTTGGCCGCCACCTGATTCAGCCCCCACAGAAAGCAACAGCCCACGAGGCAGGTCACCGCGAGCAGGTCCAGCCGGGTGTGCCGCTGGGGTGGGGCGGGTGGTGCCGGTGCAGGTGCCGGCTCGGCGGCGCGCGCCGCGCGGGCGCCGTGGGGTGAGGAGGAAGCCATTCAGGAGGAAGTCAAGGCGATGGCACAGTGACAAGACCGCGCCGACGGCGCAGACGCAGCGCCAGTTCCGCCGCTGCGGCGCAGCCGGCGCCGGCCAGTGCGCCGGTGGCGTGGGCGAGCGGGGCGACGGCGATGTCCCAGCCCGCCGGGTGGCGCAGCGGTGGGCCCCAGGGCGCCTCCCACAGCAGCTTGGCGGCCAGCACCGCCAACATGGCAGCGCCCACGGCCCGGCGCCGGGGTGCCGCACCGGCGGCCAGCACGCTGTGCACGGCCACCACGGCCACGCCGGCATGCAGCACGCCGGACAGCCCGCCATAGTGGCTCAGGCCGGGCTGCACGAGCAGGCCAAGGTGGGTCATCGGCCAGGCGAGCGCCCAGGCCAGCGCGCAGCGGGGCGGCATCGGTGCGGCCCAGCCCAGCAGCGCCAGCGCCGCGGCGCCTGCCAGGTTGGCGCCGAGGTGCAGGTCGCTGTAGTGCACGGCCACTGGCGTGACCGCGCGCCAGGGTTCATGGGGCCAGGCCGCGGGTTGCCAGTCGAGCACGGTGGCAGGCCATGCCCCGCCCACAAGGCCTGCCAGCGCCAGCGTCGCCACCAGAGCCAGCCAGGCGGCCGGGCGCGCCCGCACGGCGACAGCCCGGGTTCGGCCCTGAGGCGGGCCCAGGCCCTGGGCCGACTCGGCGTCGGCGGGCGTCAACCGAAGACCGCGGCCCACAGGGCCAGCACCGCTGCCCGCGGCCCGGCGAAGGCCGCCGGGTCGCCCTGCGTGGGCTGCTCGTCCAGCCGCGCTCGGTGTTGGGCATGCCTCAATTGGCGGTAGGCGTCGGCCGCGCTGCGCCCCACCTGGGGCGGCAGCAGGCCGGCGTCCTCGGCGCGCTGCAGCAAGGCGATGTTGCCGGCGTTGTCGCGCAGCGCAGGGTGGGCGGCGCTGTGCGCGAGCACCAGGAACTGCACCGCAAACTCCACGTCCATCATGCCGCCGGCGCTGTGCTTGACGTCGAACAGGCCCGCGCGCACCGGGTGGGCGCTGCGTACCTTGTCGCGCATGGCCTGCACCTCGGCGCGCAACGCCTGGGTGTCGCGGGCCGCGGTGATCACCGCGCAGCGCACGGCGTCGAAGCGGTCGATCAAATCGGCGTCGCCGGCGCACCAGCGCGCGCGCGTGATGGCCTGGTGCTCCCAGGTCCACGCGGTGTTGCTGCCACGCCCGGTCTGGTAGTCGGCAAAGGTTTTCAGCGAGGTGACCAGCAGGCCGGAATTGCCGTTGGGCCGCAGCGCGGTGTCGATGTCGAAGAGCTCGCCGGCCGCGGTGCGCAGCGTCAGCCAGTTGATCAGCTTGCGCACGTAGGCCGCGTAGACCTCGGCGCAGGTGTCGGTGTCTTCGCCGTTCAGTGCGGGGTCGGTGTCGTAGAGGAAGACCACGTCCAGGTCGCTGCCGTAGCCCAGTTCCTTGCCGCCGAGCTTGCCATAGGCGATGACGGCAAAGCGCGGCGCGGCGCGGTGTGCCTGCTTCAGGTGGCGCCAGCTCCAGTCGAGGGCGCAGGTCAGGGTGGCGTCGGCCAGCGCCGACAGGTCGTCAGCCACCTCCTCGACGCTGATGTGGTCCTCGACGTCGCGCACCAGGATGCGGAAGACTTCGGCGTGGTGCGCCCGCCGCAGCGTGTCGATCAGCGATTCCTCGTCGGCCTGGCCGGAGCGCACCCAGGCCGCGTGGCGGTCGTGCAGCTCGCGCAGGTAGGCGGCCGGGTCGAAGCGGTTGTGCAGCAGCCGCTCGTCGGCCAGCTCGTCCACCACGCCGGGGTGGCGCATCAGGTAGCGCATCGGCCAGCGCGCCAGGCCCAGCAGGCGCAGCAGGCGGCGCTGCACCTCTGGCCGCTCCACCAGCAAGGCGATGTAGCTTTCGCGGCGCAGCAGCGGCTCCAGCCAGTCGATGAAGCGCACCGCGGCGTCCATCGTGCAACGCTCCTCGCGCACGGCAAGGGCGGCCCGGCCGATCAGTTTGGCCAGGCGCAGCTTGCTGTCGTCGCGCAGGGCCTTGACCTTCGACTGCGCGGTCCAGGGGCGCACGCGCTCGGCCAGGGTGGGGGGCAGGCGGTCGAGGAAGGACTCGCTGTCCACCGGCTGAGGCGCTGGGCCGCAATTGCGGCAGACCCCGGGGGTGCCGGCCGCCGCCGGCTTCTGGCCTTCGTGCAGCAGCGCGTCGAATTCGGTCGCCACGAATTCGCGCACCTCGCCCAGGCGGTCCAGCAGGCGGCAGCATTCGGGGGGCTTCACCAGGCCCAGGCTCAGCGCGATCCATTTCAGATCGGCGTCGGCGGTGGGCAGCAAATGGGTCTGCTGGTCGTCCAGGTACTGGATGTGGTGTTCCACCTGGCGCAAAAAGATGTAGGCCTCGGCGAGCCGCGCCGCGGTGTCGGGCTTCATCAGGCCGCCCGCGGCCAGTCGGTCCAGCGCCTTCAAGGTGGACCGGGTGCGGATCTCCGGAAACTGCCCGCCGCGCACCACCAGCAGCAACTGCACGATGAATTCGATCTCGCGGATGCCGCCGCGCGAGAGCTTGACGTCGTTGGCGCGCTCCGGGCGGCCAGCGGCGCGGCGCTGGGCCTCGTCGCGCACCTTGCGGTGCAGCTGGCGCAGGCCCTCGAACACGCCGTAGTCCAGGTAGCGCCGGTAGACGAAGGCGGTGATCACCGAGCGCATCGCCAGCGCGCGGCCGCTGTCGACGCTGGCGCGCGGCGCGACCACGCGGCTCTTCAACCAGGCAAAGCGCTCCCATTCGCGGCCCTGCACCTGCAGGTATTCCTCGAGCATGCCCAGGCTGACCACCGGCGGGCCCGCGCTGCCATTGGGCCGCAACATCAGGTCGACGCGAAACACGAAGCCGTCCTCGGTCGTGTCGCCGATCAACGCGTACAGCCGTTTGGCCAGGCGACTGAAGTACTCGTGTGCCGACAGCGGCTGCACGCCGTCGGTTTGCCCGTCTTCCTCGTAAACATAGACCAAGTCGATGTCCGACGAGACGTTCAGTTCGCGAGCGCCGAGCTTGCCCATGCCGACGACCCAGAAGTCGATCGGCTGGCCGGTTCCGCTGCGCGGCTGGCCGTGCAACTGGTCCAGTTCGTTGCGGCCAGCGGCCACGGCGATGTCCAGCGTGGTCTCGGCCAGCTCGGTCATCGCCAGCGTGATGTCCTGCATCGCCGCGTTGTGCTCGACGTCCAGCACCACCAGGCGTTCGAGCACCAGCTGGCGCGCCACCCGCAGGGCGCTGGCCAGGGCGCGGCCGCCGGCCTGCAGCGCGTCGATCACCGCTGTGATCGACTCACGGCGTGGCAGCCCGGGGGCCAGCAGCGCGCGCTCGGTCGGGTATCGGCGGCGGATGCGCTGCACGAAGCGGCTGTGGTCGGCCAGGGCGCGCTCGGTGGCAGGCAGCGCCGCGGCGCCGGTCAGGGAACTTGGCGCGCCGGCCGGGTTCAAGGCAGCGGGTTCAGGGTGTTCAACGGACGACATTCGAAAACGGCCGCACCAGGGTGCTGTGCTAGATTGTGTCGGTGGACGATGCCGCAACGAGGATTGCCCGTGCCTTCCGCCCCCGGCCTGGCCGCAGCGCACGTTCCTGGTGATTCATGCCGTCCCTTCCGCCCTCGTTCGCGAATGATGCCGCCCGGCCGACCCGGGACGACCTGAAGCCTGGCCGGCCGCTGCAGGCGCTGCGTGCGGCTTGGGGCGGTGTCAGGTGGACGCTGCGGGTGGCGTTGGTCGGCGTGGGTGCGCTGTGGAGCATCTTGTTGTTGCTCTGGCTGGTACTGCACTGGGGAATTCTGCCCCACATCGCCCAATGGCGTGCTCACATCGAAATGCAGGCGAGTGCGGCGCTGGGTGTGCCGGTGCGCATCGGCGACATCCAGGTCCGCTCCAGCGGCTGGGTGCCCTCGGTCGAGCTGACCCAGGTCGTGCTGCTGGACACCCAGCAGCGCCCGGCGCTGGTGCTGCCACGGGTGGTGGCGTCGCTGTCGCCGCAGTCGCTGCTGGCCTGGGACCTGCGCTTCCAGCAGCTCTACATCCAGGGCGCTCAGCTGGAAGTGCGGCGCGACCCCCGCGGCCGCGTCTTCGTGGCCGGGTTTGACCTCGACAGCGGCCAGGCCAGCACCGAAGACGACGGCGCTGCGCTGCGCTGGTTCCTCAAGCAACCCGAGTTCGTCATCGACGGTGGCGCCTTGCGCTGGGTCGATGAGCAGCGTGGCGCCCCGCCCCTGGCATTGACCGACCTGCGCCTGGTGATGCGCAACACCCTGCGCCGCCACGCCATCCAGCTGGACGCCACGCCGCCGCCGGGCTGGGGCGAGCGCTTCAGCGTGATGGGCCGCTTCACCCAGCCGTTGCTGCGCGGCGAGGACTTCAAGCGCTGGAGTGGCACGGTGCACGCCAACCTGCCGCGCGCCGACGTGCGTGAACTCAAGCGCTACCTGACGCTGCCGGTGGACGTGACCGAGGGCGACGGCGCGCTGCGCGCCTGGGTCGACCTGCGCGAGGGCGAGCCCGTGGCGGCCACCGTCGACCTGGCCTTGCGCGCGGTCACGGCCCAGCTGACGCGCAGCACCCAGCCGCTGGCCCTGGCGCAGATCGAAGGCCGCATCAGCGCCAAGCGCCACAAGGACGGGGTCGACGTTGACGTCCGGCAACTCAGCTTTCAGACCGGCGACGGCCTGAGCTGGCCGCGCGGCGACCTCCAGCTGGGTTGGCGCCAGCGCGAGGGCGGTCCGACCACGGCCGGCCAGTTCAACGCGCAGCAGCTCGACATCGGCGTGATGGCCGAGGTGGCCTCGGCGCTGCCGCTGGGCGAGCCGGTGCGCAAGCTGCTGGCCGACGTGCGGCCGCAGGGCCTGATCAGCAGCCTGGCGCTGAGCTTCGACGGCGCGCCCGACGCGCCGACCGCCTACCGGGTGAACGGCGAGGTGAGCCGGCTCAGCCTGGCCTCGCGGCCCGCCGCCGACGCCACCCACATCGGCCGGCCGGGGTTGCAGAACGCCGACGTGCAGTTCAAGGCTTCCGAGCGCGGCGGCGAGGCACAGGTGCGCATGGCGAAGGGCCAGTGGTCGTTCCCGGGGGTATTCGACGAGCCGGACGTGGCGCTGGACGAATTCAGCGCCAAGCTGATCTGGGAGATCGACCCGGTGAAAGACGGCGGCCGAGCGGGCGGCCGACCGCCGCGCCTGGGCCTGCAGGTCAAGGACGCCCGCTTTGCCAACCCGGACGCCGAAGGCACGCTCAGCGGCAGCTGGTCCACCGGGCCTGGCGAGGGTCTGGCCCGCGGGGGTCGCTTTCCCGGCCAGTTGACCCTCGACGGCCAGCTCACCCGCGGCGACGCGGTGCGCACCGCGCGCTACCTGCCGCGCGGCATCGCCGCGCCGGTGCGGGCCTACGTGGCCCGCGCGGTGCGGGGTGGCACCATCGGGCGCACCACCTTCCGAATCAAGGGCGACGTGTGGGACTTCCCGTATTGGGACGCCCGCCACGCCCGCGACGCCGAGTTCCGCATTGCAGCGCGGGTCGACGACCTGGCGCTGGCCTACCTGCCCAGCGTGCCGGCGGGTCCGGGCGAGCCGGGGTACGACTCCCCGTGGCCGGCCCTGGCCAAGGTCAGTGGCGAACTGGTCTTCGACCGTTCGGCGATGGAAATTCGCCGCGGCCAGGCCCGCCTCGGTGCGGTGGAGCTGACCCAGATCAACGGCGGCATCGCCAACCTGGCCAGCAAGTCGGTGCTGGCCTTGACCGGCGTGGCCAACGGGCCGCTGACGGACATGGTCCGGTTCGTCAACACCACGCCGGTGGGCGACTGGATGGGCCAGTCGCTGGCGCAGACCACGGCCACCGGCCCGGCGGAGCTGAAGCTGGCGCTGAACCTGCCGCTGTGGGACGGCACGCTCAGCACCGTCAAAGGCAGCTTGACGCTGCCCGGCAACGACCTGCGCATCCAGCCCGACACCCTGCCGATGGGCAATGTGCGCGGCCGGGTGGACTTCACCGAGCGGGGGTTCACGGTGGCGGGGGCCACGGCCCGCGTGCTGGGCGGCGACGCCAGCTTCGACGGTGGCACCCAGCCCGACGGGTCGCTGCGATTCAACGGTCAGGGCGTGGCCACCGCCGATGGGCTGCGCCGCGCCGGCGAGCTGGGCCTGGTCGCCCGCGTCGCCACGGTGCTCAGCGGGCAAACCAGCTACCGCGTGGCGCTGGGCTTCGTGCGAGGCCAGCCCGAGGTGACCGTCACCAGCAACCTGGTCGGCCTGGGCGCGGACCTGCCCCAGCCGCTGCGCAAGGCCGCCGAGGTCACTTTGCCGTTTCGCTACCAGACCGCGCTCGCGCCTGACACCGGCAACGGCACCGCGCAAGCCCTTCGTGACACGCTGCGCCTGGACTTGGGCACGCTGGTCCAGGCGCAGTACCTGCGCGAGTACCCGCGCGACGCCACGCGCGACGGCCCCCGCGTGCTGCGCGGCGGCATCGGCGTCAACGAGCGCGCGCCGACGCCGGCCAACGGCGTGGCAGCACACGTGAGCCTGGCGCAGGCCGACGCCGACGCCTGGCAGGCGGTGGCCGCCCGACTGCTCGGGTCCGGCGACGACCTGGCCAGTGCCCCGGGCGGCTATGGCCCGCAAGCCGTGGCGCTGCGCGCCCAGCAGCTGACCTTCATGGAGCGCCAGCTCGGTCGGGTGGTGGCCGGCCTCAGCGAGGACAACGGCAATTGGCGGGTGA
Source organism: Hydrogenophaga intermedia (assembly GCA_943370175.1). GTDB lineage: Bacteria > Pseudomonadota > Gammaproteobacteria > Burkholderiales > Burkholderiaceae_C > Ideonella_A > Ideonella_A intermedia_A. Next base: position 25,724 of record CALRPU020000035.1, read on the forward strand.
ACCTGGACGCCGACGAGCTGGCCGGCTACCTCGAATACCGCCCGGCCCGGCGTGGCACCAGCGCGGCGGCGGCTGGCCGCGTCTACGCAAGGCTGGGGCGGCTGTCGCTGCCCAAGCGCGAGCTGGAGCGCGTCGAGACCCTGCTGCAGCAGCCCACCAGCGTGCCCGCGCTGGACATCGTGGTCGACGACCTGGAACTGCGCGGCAAGAAGCTCGGCCGCGTCGAAGTCGACGCCATCAACCGCGCCGACGGCCCGGGCGGCCTGCGCGAGTGGCAGCTGCGGCGGCTGGCCCTGACCGTGCCCGAGGCGCGGCTGGTCGCCTCCGGCAGCTGGCGCCCGGGCGGGGTGGGTGTGGCGCGGCAGCGGTCGGGCTCGGTGATGGACTTCAAGCTGGAACTCGCCGACAGCGGCGCCTTCCTGGAGCGCCTGGGCACCGGCCGCGCCATCCGCGGCGGCAAGGGCACGCTGGCCGGGCAGGTCAGCTGGCTGGGTTCGCCCCTCGACCTGGATTACGCCAGCCTGAGCGGCCAGGTCAACCTGGCCGTGGCCTCGGGCCAGTTTCTCAAGGCCGAGCCCGGCGCTGCGCGCCTGTTGGGGGTGCTCAGCCTGCAGGCGTTGCCTCGGCGTCTGGCGCTGGATTTCCGTGACGTGTTCCAGCAGGGCTTCGCCTTTGACAGCATCACTGGCGATGTCGACGTGGCGCAGGGCGTGGCCCGCACCAACAACCTGCTGATGCGCGGCGTTCAGGCCGCCGTGCTGATGGAAGGCCAGGCCAGCGTGCAGGACGAGACCCAGGACTTGCGTGTCGTGGTGGTGCCCGAAATCAACGCCGGCACCGCCTCGCTGGCCTATGCCGCGATCAACCCGGCGGTCGGGCTGGGCACCTTCCTGGCTCAGTTGGTGTTGCGCAAGCCGCTGGTGCAGGCGGGCACGCGGGAGTTCCACGTCACCGGCCCCTGGGCGGACCCGAAGGTCGAGCGCGTCGAGCGCAAGCTGACCGATCCTGTGCCCGAGTTCGATGCCGCGCCGGCCGCGCCATCGCCGGCCGCTTCTGACCCGGCCACCTCTGCCCCGGCCACATCCGCCGCCACCGCACCAGCGCCGGTCAGGGCGCCACCGACTCCGGCGGAGCCGCGGCGTTGACCCTGGCTGGGTCGCCGCCCGTTCGCCGCTCGCCAAGCCACCCACTCACCGACCCCGCGCACCACCATGAAGATCGCCGCCTTGCAAATGGTGTCCACCCCGCGGGTGGCCGACAACCTGGCCTCGGCGCGCCGCCTGATCTCGGAGGCGGCCGACCTGGGTGCGTCGGTCGTCGCGTTGCCCGAGTATTTCTGTTTGATGGGCCACAGCGACCGCGACAAGCTCACCGTGGCCGAGCGCCCGGGTGACGGCCCGATCCAGCAGATGCTGGCCGAGGCCGCGCAGCGCCACCGGGTGTGGCTGATCGGAGGCACCCTGCCGGTGGTCAGCGACCCGGCGCCGGACGGGTCCGCGCGGGTGTTCAACCGTTGCTGCGCCTTCGCGCCCAGTGGCCGCCTGGCCGCGCATTACGACAAGATGCACCTGTTCCGCTACCGCAACGGCCAGGAGCACCATGACGAGTCGCGGGTGCTGCGCGCGGGCAGCGCGCCCGTGGCCTTCACCATCGATCCCAGCGATCCCAGCGATCCCAGCGCCACACGGCCGCTGCGCCTGGGCTTGAGCGTGTGCTACGACCTGCGGTTTCCGGAGCTGTACCGCGCGCTTGGCGCCATGCCGGGCCAGGCGCCGTGCGACCTGATGTTGGTGCCCTCGGCCTTCACTTACACCACCGGCCGGGCCCATTGGGAGCTGCTGCTGCGCGCCCGCGCGGTCGAAAACCAGTGCTATGTGATGGCTCCCGCCCAAGGCGGGGTGCACGAGAACGGCCGCCGGACCTGGGGCCACACGCTGATCGTGGACCCGTGGGGCGAGGTGCTTGCGGTGCGGCCGGAGGGCCCGGGCGTCGTCTGCGCCGAGCTGGACCTGCAGCGCCTGGACGCCGTGCGCCAGCAGTTGCCCGCACTGAGCCACGTGCGCGCCGGTCCGGCCGCCTGGCGCGACTTCTGAACCGCTGAGCCACGGGCGCCCGGCCGTTGCCCGCAGCCGAGCGCGACATTTGCACGGCTTGCGGGCCCGTTGACGGCGCCACCTGGGCAATTCGGCCCGATCCAGCGCCCCGGATGGCCCGGCCCGCCGCTACGATGCGCGCTGTTCGGTGCCACCACAAGGAACCCTCGTGAACCTCGTACAGCGCGTCAAGGACATCCTGCTGAAGCCGCAGGCCACCTGGCAGGAGATTGACCGGGAGGCCGCGACCCCATCCAGCCTGTACAGCAGCTACCTGGTGATCCTGGCCGCGATCCCGGCCATCGCGGGCTTCGTCGGGCTGTCGATCATCGGCGTGGGCGGCATGGGCATGACGTTCCGTGTGCCGTTTTTCTCGGGTTTGCTGAACATGGTCGTGGGCTACGTGCTCACGCTGGTGGCGGTCTACGTGCTGTCGCTCATCGTGGACGCGTTGGCGCCCAGCTTCCAGGGCCGCAAGGACCCGGTCAGCGCGCTGAAGCTGGTCGTCTTCGGCGCCACCGCCAGCCTGGTCGGCGGGGTGTTCAACCTGATTCCCGCGCTCTCGGTGCTCGGCCTTCTGGCCGCGCTGTACACCGTCTACCTGATCTACCTCGGCCTGCCGGTGCTGATGAAGTGCCCACCCGAGAAGGCACTGGCCTACACCGCGGTGGTCGTCGTGTGCGGCATCGTGATGGGCGTGGTCATCGGCGCGCTGGCCGCGCTGACCACGTCGGGCGCGGGCGTGGGCCGCTTTGCGGGCGGGACATCGGGCGGTGCCGACATCAAGATTTCCACGCCTTCGGGCGAGGTCAAGGTGGACACCGCCAAGCTCGACGAGATGGCCCGCAAGATGGAAGAGGCCGGCAAGCGCATGGAACAGGCCCAAGCCAGTGGCGACACCGCCGCGGTCGGCAAGGCCATGGGCGACGTGCTCGGTGCCCTGGGCGGGGCGGGGGGCGCGGCCTTGCCCGCGGCGTCGCTGAAGGCCTTGTTGCCCGAAGCGGTGGGCGAACTGAAGCGCGAGTCCATCGAGTCGTCGGGCGGGCAGGCGGTGGGCCTCGCCGGCGCCACGGCCAAGGCGGTCTATCGCCAAGGGGCGAAGTCGCTGGAGCTGTCCATCACCGACCTGGGCGGCCTGGCTGGCGCCGCGGCCCTGGCGGGTCTGGCCAATGTCACCGCCGACCGCGAGACGCCCGACACCCTCGAGAAGACCTACAAAGAGGCTGGCCGCACCGTGAAAGAAGACGCTCGCAAGGACGGCAGCCAAGGCGAGCTGACCGTGCTGCTGACCAACGGCGTCATGGTCGAGGCCCGCGGGCGCCAGGTGACGATGCCCCAGTTGAAGGCCGCGGTCGACGGGCTCGACCTGGCGGGGCTGGAGAAGATGCCGCGCCCGGGCAAGTCCTGAGGCGCGCGGCGCAGCGGCCCCCAGTCGCGTTGCCCGCCGGTGTCCGCGGCCGGCTCACGCAGCGCCCGCCTGCGATATTCTTCCGCGCATGACCCTGACCGAACTGCGCTACATCGTGGCCGTGGCGCGCGAAAAACACTTCGGCCGTGCCGCTGAAGCCTGCTTCGTGTCGCAGCCCACGCTCAGTGTGGCCATCAAGAAGCTGGAAGAAGAGCTCGACGTCAAGTTGTTCGAGCGCGGTGCCAGCGAGGTCAGCGTGACCCCGCTGGGCGAGGAAATCGTGCGCCAGGCGCAGCAGGTGATCGAACAAGCCGCGGCCATCAAGGAAATCGCCAAGCGTGGCAAAGACCCGGTGGCCGGCCCGCTGCGGGTGGGCGTGATCTACACCATTGGGCCCTACTTGTTGCCCGACCTGGTCAAGAACGCCATCGCCATGGTGCCTCAGATGCCGCTGGTGCTGCAGGAGAACTTCACCGCGCGCCTGCTGGACATGCTGCGCACCGGCGAGCTCGATTGCGCCATCCTGGCCGAGCCCTTTCCCGACACGGGCCTGGCCGTCGCCCCGCTGTACGACGAGCCTTTCGTCATTGCTGCGCCCAAGTCGCACCCGTTCGCCCAGCGCGACGCGGTCAGCGCGGACGAGCTCAAGCGCGAAACGCTGCTGCTGCTGGGCACCGGCCACTGCTTTCGCGACCATGTACTCGAGGTGTGCCCGGAGTACGCCCGGTTCTCGAGCAACGCGGAGGGCATCCGCAAGAGCTTCGAGGGTTCCTCGCTGGAGACCATCAAGTACATGGTGGCCGCGGGCATGGGCGTGACCGTGGTGCCCATGCTGGGCAAGCCCGATGAACCGCAGGCCCATGTGGCCTACATCCCCTTCAGCGACACCGTGCCCACCCGGCGCGTGGTGCTGGCCTGGCGCCGCACCTTCACCCGCTACGAGGCCATCGCGGCCCTGCGCAACGCCATCTACGCCTGTGACCTGAAGGGTGTGAGCCGCCTGTCATGACGGCGTGGCCCGTTCCGCCTAAGCTGTCGACCTGATCGCAACCACCCACTGGAGTGTTCCATGGCCAAGAAAGACAAGACCGCCCCGAAGCCTGCCACCGGCGGCGCCCACATCAACATCGGCATCAGTGAAAAAGACCGCAGCGCCATCGCCGGCGGCCTGGCCAAGCTGCTGGCCGACACCTACACCCTGTACCTGACCACGCACAATTTCCACTGGAACGTCACCGGCCCGATGTTCAACACGCTGCACACCATGTTCATGGCGCAGTACACCGAGCTGTGGACCGCGGTCGATCCGATCGCCGAGCGCATCCGCTCGCTGGGCCATGCCGCGCCTGGCTCCTACGCCGCCTTCGGGGCGCTGGCCTCGATCCCGGACGCCCCCACCACGCCGCCCAAGGCCCTGGAGATGGTGCGCATCCTGGTGGAAGGCCATGAGGCGGTTGCCCGCACGGCGCGGGGCATTTTCCCGCTGGCCGACGCGGCCAGCGACGAGCCCACCGCCGACTTGCTGACCCAGCGCCTGACCGTGCACGAGCAGACCGCGTGGATGCTGCGTTCGCTGCTGGAAGAGTGACCAAGGCCGGCGGCCCGGCACACAGGGGGACCCCGCGATGCGCATTGCCATCCTCAGCTTCGACGGCTTCAACGAGCTCGACAGCTTCATCCCGCTGGGCTTGCTGAACCGCCTGAGCGCTCTGGGCTGGAAGGCCGAAATCACCGCGCCCACCAGCCACATCACCTCGATGAACGGCGTGACCGTGCAGGCACAGCAGCCGCTGGAATTTGCCAACGAGGCGGACGCGGTGATCTTTGGCAGCGGCATCTACACGCGGGCCATCGCCGACGACCTGGGCAAGCGCGGCGCGGTGCTGGACCGGCTGCAGCTCGACCCGGTGCGTCAGCTGATCGGCGCGCAGTGCTCGGGCACGTTGCTGCTGGCCCGCCTGGGCCTGCTCGGCGACGCGCCGGCCTGCACCGACCTGACGACCAAACCCTGGGTGGTCGAAGCGGGCGTGCGCGTGGTCGACGCACCGTTCCATGCGCGCGGGCCGGTGGCGACGGCCGGTGGTTGCTTGTCGGCCCAGTACCTCTCGGCCTGGCTGATGGCCCGGGGCGCCGGTTTCGACGCCGCCGCCCAGGCCTTGCACTACGCGGCGCCGGTGGGCGAGAAGGACAGTTACGTGGCGCGCCTGCTCGACGTGGTGCGCCCGTTCATCGACGTGGACGCTGCGCCTTCGGCCCGCACGGCCCAGCTGTGACCCCTTCTGTGAACCCTTCTGTGAGCCGTCTGTGCCCCCGTCTGTGAATCCGCCTGCGGTCGCGCGGCCGGGCTTCAGCCCTCGCGGGGCCTGACCAGCGCGGCCATCGCCACCGCATCGCTGCCGCCGCGCTCGGCCAAGCCCGCGGCCACCGAGGCGCGGTCCGCGGCGGGTCGGTTCTGGCTCACCTTCCATTTGCCTTCCCAGCGGGTCACGGGGATCTCCAGGCCGATGATCGCGCCGAGCATCTGGTCGATGTACGCGGCAGGCGCGTCGGCCACGCGCCAGGGCGCGCGCTCGCGGGCCTCATGGGTGTCGGTCAAGCGGCTGACGATGTCCAGCAGGCCCGCTCGGTCGTCGACTGCGCGGGCCAGCCCGTGGGCGTGCACCACCGCGTAGTTCCAGGTCGGCACCACCTTGCCGTGCTCGCGCTTGGCGGCGTACCACGACGGCGTGATGTAGGCCTCGGGCCCCTGGAACACCGCCACGCACGGCCGGCCATCGCTCAGCAGATGCCACACCGGGTTGGCGCGCGCCACGTGGCCGATCAGCCGACCGTGGTCGCCGTGCGCGGTGTCCAGCATCAGCGGGAGGTGGTTGACGACCAATTCGCCGTCGGCACCGGTGACGATGACGGTTGCCAGCGGGTGCGCGCGCACCAGCGCGTTCAGCACGGTGGGGTCGGATTCGTCGAAGTGGGCGGGCGTGTACATGGCCGGTCGGGTGAGGCGCGGTGGCGGAAGACCCAAGCGTAGTGCACCGCCGGCCGCGCCGGCCGCGTTTGCTGCCGAGGCCGCTGCAGAGACCGCAGACGCCTTGACGAACGTCACCCCCGATAATTGGCGATTGCCCAGCCTGCCCCACGCGCCGCCCGGCGCTGAGCGCAACCCATGTCCGAACTCACTCCCCAGGTGCGCCGCCGCCGCACCTTTGCCATCATTTCGCACCCCGACGCGGGCAAGACCACGCTGACGGAAAAGCTGCTGCTGTTTTCCGGCGCGATCCAGATCGCCGGCAGCGTCAAGGCGCGCAAGGCCACGCGCCACGCCACGTCCGACTGGATGGAAATCGAGAAGCAGCGCGGCATCTCGGTGGCCTCGTCGGTGATGCAGATGGAATACCGCGACTGCGTCATCAACCTGCTCGACACCCCCGGCCACCAGGACTTCAGCGAGGACACCTACCGCGTGCTGACGGCGGTCGACGCCGCCTTGATGGTGATCGACGCGGCCAATGGCGTGGAGCCGCAGACTCGGCGCCTGCTGCAGGTTTGCCGAGCCCGAAACACGCCGATCCTGACCTTCGTGAACAAGATGGACCGGGAGGTCAAGGAGCCGCTGGCGCTGATGGACGAGATCGAGCGCGAGCTGGGCATGGAGGTGGTGCCCTTCACCTGGCCGGTCGGCATGGGCAAGGCCTTTCACGGCGTGATGGACCTGCGCGAGCAGCAGATGCGCGTGTTCAGCCCCGGCGAGGACCGCGCCGGTGGCGACGATGAGATCCTGGCTGGCCTGGACAACCCCGCCTATGCCGAGCGCTTCGGCATGCAGTTCGACCAGGCCCAGGGCGAGATCGAGCTGCTGACCGACGCCGCGCCGCCTTTCGACCGCGAGGCCTTCCTGGCCGGCCGCCAGACGCCGATGTTCTTTGGCTCGGCGGTCAACAACTTCGGCGTGCGCGAGGTGCTGGACGCGCTGGTCGACCTCGCCCCGCCACCGGCCGAGCGCAGCGCGATTCAGCGCGTGGTGCAGCCCGACGAGGCGAAGTTCACCGGCGTGGTCTTCAAGATCCAGGCCAACATGGACCCAGCACACCGCGACCGCATTGCGTTCTTGCGCGTGGCCAGCGGCCACTTCGAGCGCGGCATGCGGCTCAAGGTGGTGCGCAGCGGCAAGGAGCTGCGGCCCAACACCGTGGTCAGCTTCCTCAGCCAGCGCCGCGAGCTGCTGGACGAGGCCTTTGCCGGCGACATCATCGGCATTCCCAACCACGGCGTGCTCCAACTGGGCGACACGCTGACGGAGGGCGAAGCGCTGCAGTTCACCGGCTTGCCGTTCTTCGCGCCGGAAATGTTCCGCAGTGTCGAAGTGGCCGACCCGTTGAAGACCAAGCAGCTGCGCGCCGGCCTCACGCAACTCGGCGAGGAGGGCGCCATCCAGGTGTTCCGCCCGGTGGCGGGCAGCGTGCTGCTGCTGGGCGCGGTCGGCCAGCTCCAGTTTGAAGTCGTGGCCCACCGCTTGGAGCACGAGTACGGCGTCAAGGCCCGCATCCTGGCCGCGCGCTACAACGTGGCGCGCTGGGTCACGGCCGAGACCGGCGACGGCCCGGCCGCCGACGAACGCGAGCTCAAGCGCTTCATCGACGGCAATTCGCACCGCGTGGCGCTCGACGCGGTGGACGCCGCCTGCGTGCTGCTGGAGTACGCCGGCGAGCTGCGCGCGATGCAGGACAACTGGCCGAAGATCCGCTTCCACGCGCTGCGCGAGCACGCGGGTCTCGTGTTCCAGAAGCAGATCGACGCCTGAGCCGCGACCGATGCCGGCCCTGACCCCGCTGACCGCCTCACCGGCACCGCCTGCTGCGGGCGGTGCTGCGGCGGCACCGGTGCCGGGCGCCAGCCCGCCCGGTCGACGCCCACCGGCCGACCCGCAGAAGTTCGCGGTCGAGGTCAAGCCCAGTGCCATCGACGGTCAAGGCGCCTTCGCCGCCGAGGCGGTGCCCGCCCGGCGAAAGATCGGCGAGATCCGCGGCGAGTCGATCAGCGTGCGCACCGCCCGACAGCGGGCCAAGGGCCAGGCCCGCATCATGATCGTCGAGGTGAGCGACAAGCGGGCCATCGACGCCTCGCAGTCCAGCGACCCGCTTCGCTTCACCAACCATTCATGCCGGCCCAACGCGGTGCTGCGCATTCGCCAAGGTCGGGTCGAGTTCTACGCCATGCGCGACTTGGTGCCGGGCGAAGAGATCACCGTCCATTACGGTGAGACCCACCACGACGGCAAGCTGGCCTGCCGCTGCGGCGCCGTGGGCTGCGGCGGGCGCCTTTAGGGCCGACGCCCGAACATCCCCCAGCCTTCCATCGTCAGCACGGTCTGACCCGACTGGTTGTGCACCACCCACTCGGTGCGAACCAGGCCGACCGTGGGCCGGCTGGCCATGGTGCGCGCGTCGACGATGGTGCTGGTGCCGCTGAGGGTGTCGCCGGGGTACACAGGGTGGCGCCACTTCAGGTTTTCCAGGCCCGGCGAGCCGAGGCTGCTCGACTCCAGCAGGTAGGCGTCGCACATCATCCGCATCGCCATCGCGCAGGTGTGCCACCCGCTGGCGGCCAGCCGGCCAAACAGCGAGCCCGCCGCGGCGGCGTCGTCCAGGTGAAAGGGCTGGGGGTCGAAGTCGCGGGCGAAGGCCAGCACGGCCTCGCGCGTGACCACCAAGGGGCCGAAGTGGCGCACGTCGCCGACGGGAAAGTCTTCCCAGTACCAACGGGTGGGGCGGGCGGAGTGGGCCGCGGGCGCGGTGGGCGGGTGGGGGGTCAGGGCCATGGTGGAGGTCGGTGAAGGCGGGCAGGGCGCGGTGCGGTCGAGCATACCGATGGGGTCGGGCGGTGGGTGTCGCCCGGGCGGCTCACATTTGATTGCAACTTGACGGCGGTTTCTCAACAAATGTGCAAAATGCACATTTATACTGGTGCCACTTCCAGCCCCTTCAGGAGACCGCATGACCTCGCACCGCCTCGCTCGCCCGTTCACCCGCCCCACCACGGCCCAGTCCTTCGCCGCCCCCATCACCGCCGCCTGCCTGGCCTTTTTGCTGAGCGCCTGCGGCGGCGGTGGGGACACGGGCAGCGCCGCCACCGGCACGGCCACCGGCGCGGGGACGTCGTCGGGCGCCACGGCGTACTCGGCCGGGCCGGTCACCGGCTTGGGCTCGGTCATCGTCAACGGCATCCGCTACGACGACAGCAGCGCCCGGGTGCTCAACGACGACAACGCCGAACTCAGCGGCAGCAACCGCCGTTTGAAAGTCGGCATGCAGGTCGAGGTCGGCAGCGGCGCGGTCGACGACAGCACGTCGCGCGCCAAGGCCGAGACCATCCGCATCGGCAGCGAACTCGTCGGCGCGGTCGAGCGCGTCACGCTCGACGCCAGCGGGCAAGTGCAGTCCTTCGTGCTGCTCGGTCAGACCGTGCTGGTGCAGCGCCCCGGCACGGCCGTGGACGATTCGCTTGCCGGCGGATTTGCCGCGATCAAGGTCGGTGCGGTGCTGGAGGTGCACGCCAGCTTCAATGGCAGCGCCTACGTCGCCAGCTTCATCGAGGGCCGGGCCAACGGCGCCGTGTCGCGCTACAAGGTGCGTGGCGTCATCACCGCCGTTGACACCACCGCGCGCACCTTCGTCATCGGCGGGGCGACGTTCTCATCGGCCGGGCTCACGGCCAGCACGCTGACCGTGCCGCTGGCGGTGGGCACGTTGGTGCGGGTCGATGTGGCCACCGGGGCCGTCGGGGGGTCGGGTCCGCTGCAGGCATTGGCGGTGCGGTCGGGCAGCCGGTCCAGCAACGCGCTGGTCAGCGCCGGCGCGGTCGGGGACGCGCGCCTGCGCGGCACCATCACCCAGGCCCTGGCCGCGTCCAGTTTCGAACTGGACGGCGTGACGATCCGGGTCGACGGCAGCACGCGCTTTGACGCGGGCTCGCTGGCCAACCTGCTCAAGGGCGCCGTGGTCGACGTGCGCGGCGTGCTGCAGGGCGGCGTCCTCGTGGCCAGCCGCATCAGCTTGCGCAAGGCCGACAACGACGTGCGCGCCGGCGGCGGCATCGACGACGTGGGTGGCATCGAGTTGCACGGCACGGCCAGTGCCATCGACCTGACCGCCAACCGCTTCACCTTGACCCACGGCAGCGGCACCGCCTACACGGTGACCTACACGCTGGACTTCGACGCCATCGTCAGCAGCGCGCCGAAGCTGGAAGTCAAAGGCACGCTTGGCGCCGATGGCCGCAGCATCCAGGCGGTTCGCATTCAGCGCGAAGACTGAACCGCGGCGCCCGGCGCGGGGCACCGCGCGCCGATTCACAATGTGCGCCCCCACGTGCTCCGCAGCGCACCGCCGCCCGACGCGGCGGGCCCTGTCTTTGCCGAGTTTGCAGTGCCTGAGCCTTTGCCACCCGATCCTGCCGCCGCCGTTGCCCCGCCGGGCGACGCGGAGCATGCCGCGCTGGCCCACGCCCTGCAGCAGTTGCTGGCCCCGCTGGCGCGTTTGACGGTGGCCCAGGGCTTGCCCTACGCGGCCATCGACGAGCTGCTGCGCCGCAGCGTGGTGCGGGCCGCCCATGCAGCGCACCCCGACCTGCCCGAGCACCGCCGCGTCAGCCGGGTCAGCGCCGCGACGGGCTTGAACCGCCGCGAAGTCGCCCGTTTGCTTCAGGCCTTGCCTGAGCGCCTGGCGCCGGCCCGGTCGCCGGTGAACGAGGTGTTCGCTCATTGGGTGACCCAGGCGCCTTACCAAGGGCCCGACGGCGCCCCTCGGGTGCTGCCACGCACCGGCCCGGCGCCCAGCTTTGAGGCCTTGGCGCAGGACATCAGCCGCGACGTGCACCCGCGCAGCTTCCTCGAGGAATTGGTGCGCCTGGGCCTGGCCGTCCATGACCCGGCCACCGACCAAGTCCGCCTGAGCCGCGACGCCTTCGTGCCGCGCGACGACCAGCACCGCATGCTGGCCTTCCTCGGCGCAAACGTGGGCGACCACCTGGCCGCCGCGGTCGACAACGTGCTCAGCCGCGATGACCGCAAGCCTCATTTCGAGCAGGCTGTATTTGGCGAGGGCCTGTCGCCTCAGTCGGTGGCGCGCTTGCGTGAGGTGGTGCGTGGCCATTGGAAGGCCCTGGCCGCCGACCTGGTCGCCACCATCGAAACCCTGGTGGCCGACGACGAGCAACACCCTGAGCGCGCCACCGAACGCGTGCGTTTCGGGCTGTTCAGTTTCCATGAAGCGAGCCCGCCTGCCGCGCCGCCCGACCACCAAGGATCCAGCGATGACCTCACCTGACCGCACGACCACGACCACGACCAATGTCGTGTCCCACGACGAACTTCACCCCGGCGTGCCCGGCTTCCAGCCCGGCCGTCGCCGCGTCATCGGCTGGGGGCTTGGCGGCCTGGCGGGCCTGGCCGGTCTGGGCAGCGGTTGCGGGGGCGGCGCCGGCATTGGTGGCACTGGCGACACGGCCGGCGCCTACTCAGCCGGGTCGATCAGCGGCTTTGGCTCCGTGATTGTCAATGGCGTGCGCTTCGACGATGGGGCCGCGCGCGTCGAAGACGAGGCCGGCGCCTTGCGCGGTGCCGCCGACCTGCGACTGGGCATGACCGCTGCCATCGACAGCGGACCGATCACCCGCGACGCCAGCGGGGCGCTGGTGGCCACCGCGCGCACCATCCGCTTTGCCAGCGAGCTGCTCGGCCCCGTCACGCGGGTGGACGCGGCCACGGCGTCGCTGGTCGTGCTGGGCCTCACCGTGCGGCTCAGCGTCGCCACGGTGATCGACGACCGCCTGAGCGGTGGCCTGGCGGCCATCACCGTGGGCCAGGTGATCGAGGTGTACGGCTACTTCGACGGCACTGCCGTGGTGGCGACGCGCATCGAGCCGGCCACCGGCCTGGTGGTCTACCGTGTGCGCGGCGTCGTTGCGGCCCTGGACACCGCCGCGCGCACGCTGCGCATCGGCACGCAGGCCTACAGCTACGCGGGGGCGACCGCGGTGCCGAACAACCTGGCCGTGGGGTCCTATGTCCGGGTGCTGTTGGGCAGCACGCCCGTGTCCGGCGCGATCCCGATCACCGCCTTCCGCGGCGCCTCCAGCGCGCCCGACGACGCCACCGAGGCGAAGGTCGAAGGGCGCATCACGCGCTTCGCGTCCACCACCAGCTTCAGCGTGGACGGTCAGCCCGTCGACGCGGTCGGGGCCTTGATCACGGGCATCGGCCTGGCGCTGGGCGTGCGCGTGGAAGTGGAGGGCGCCTTGCGCTCGGGCGTGCTGCGTGCCACGCAGGTCAAGGTCGAAACCGAGGACGAGGTCAAGAACAGCGGCGTGGACCTGAAAGGCCCCATCACCCAGATCGACCGCGCCCTGCGGCGCTTTGTCGTGCGCGGCAGCACGGTGAACTACGCGGTGGCGGGCATCCGCTACGACAACGGGGTCGAGGCCGACCTGGCGGTGGGACGCCAAGTGGAGGTGCGCGGCACCTTGTCCACCGAGCGCACCACCGTGGAGGCCAGCCGGATCAAGTTCGTTTGAACCCGTCGGCCCCGGGGCGGGGGTCGCGGGGTGGCGCTCAGGTGTAAGTCACCCAGTCGCGCCGCGCCGGGTGGTCCAGGTGGGGCACAGCGTTGTAGCCCACCAGCATGTGCCGCTTGGGCGTGAAGGCGAATTCGGTCACCGAGCTGTTGCGGATCCGCATGTTCAGGTCGATGGTGCTGACGGCGGGTGCCCCCAGCACCTGCCCGACGGCCGTCGAGATCGGCCCGCCGCTGGACACCAGCAGCACATTGCCGTCGCCCAGCGTGCGCACGTGGTCGAGTGCGGCGACGATGCCCGCGACAAAGGCGTCGTAGCGGGGCATGCCCTGCGGCGTGACCTCGCCCGCCATCCACCGCGACAAGCCCTCGCGCAGCAGGCGGAAGTGGTGGCGAACCAGCTCCGGGGTCGCTGGCTTCACCAGCGGCGCGCTGTGCACGGTGCGGATCACCGCCTCGCTGTCGTACTCGTTCAAGCCTGGCCACACCGCGCCGGGCGGCGGATCGCCCAGGCCGCGCCCGATGGCCGCCAAGGACTGTGCTTGACGCTTCAGGCTGCCAACCAGCGCGGCGTCGAAGCGCAGACCGCGCTCCTTGAAGTAGTGGCCCAGCGCCTCGCACTGGCGTTCGCCGAGCGCGCTCAGCTGGTCGTAGTCGTCGGCACCGAACGAGGCCTGGCCGTGGCGCACGAGGTAGAGGGTTCCCATGCGGCGAATTGTTCACCGAGCGCTCAGCAGGTCCTGTCGCGCCGGTGACCCGCGTCACGGGGCGCTCCCGAAATCGATTGTGCGAACTGCGGATGCAACCGTTCAGACCACGTCTTGACCGCGCCCCACGACGCCATCAGCATCGACGCCTCAGAAAGCAAACGTTTGCTAACTTGCAATTTGCCTCATTGCCATGCCCCCCGCCGCCCACCGTCCCGCGACGATGTCCAGCCGGACACGCCGCACCTCACTCGCCACAATCGTGCGGCGGCGACGCTGCTGGCGCGTGGTGTGTCGGCGGTGGTCGCCCCAGGTTCCTCCTGCAAGGGCAAGCATGATCACGATCAAAGACGTGGCACGGCGCGCGGGCGTGTCGATCACCACGGTGTCGCACGTGGTGAACGCCACCCGGTTTGTCGGCGAGGCCACCCGAACCCGGGTCCTGGAGGCCATTTCGGCCCTCAACTACGTGCCCAGCGCCGTCGCGCGCAGCCTGAAGAACAACCGAACCCAATCGGTTGGTGTCATCACCCCCAACATCTCGAATCCCTTTTTTGCCGAGGTGGTCCGCGGCATTGAGGACGGTTGCTGGGCGCTCGGCGTCAACGTCATCCTGTGCAACTCCGACGATCAGGTCGACAAGCAGGCGCGCTACCTGCGCTCACTGGCTGAAAAGCAGGTCGACGGCATCATCGTGTTTTCCTCCGGCAGCTCGGCCGACGTGGCCCGCGACCTCGACGCGCTGCCGATGCCCAAGGTGGTCGTCGACCGCGAGGTCGGCACGGTGTCGGCCGATCACGTGGCCGTCGACCAGGAGCTGGGCGGCTACCTCGCCACCCGCCACTTGATCGATCTGGGTCACCGCCGCATCGCCTGCATCACGGGCAGCGCGGGCCTCGCGCCCACGCAGGCGCGCGTCGCCGGCTGGACCCGCGCCCTGAACGAGGCCGGCTTGCGTCCCAGCGCGGCCCTGCTTGCCGATGGCGGCTTCACCAGCGAAGGCGGCTTTCGCGCCGCGCAGCGCTTTCTTTCCTCGCGATCGGTCCCCACGGCCATCTTTGCTTCCAACGACCTGATGGCCCTGGGCGCCTTGTGTGCCGCCGGTCTGGCCGGCATCGGTGTGCCCGACGACCTGTCGGTGGTGGGGGTCGACGACATCGCGCTGGCCGAATACGCCAACCCGCCGCTCACCACCGTGGCACAACCCAAATACGACGTCGGCATGCTGACCGCCCAACTCATCTGCGAGCGCATTGCCAATGCTGCGCTGCCCTTCCAGCGCAGGCTGCTGTCGCCTTCGTTGATCACCCGCCGGTCCACGGCTGCCCCCCGCAAGGTGATGGCATGAACCCCGCCATCGTCGTGGTGGGCAGCATCAACACCGACATGGTCGTTCGATGCGCCCGCCTGCCCTCACCAGGCGAAACCGCTCCCGCCACCCGCATCGGCCGTGGCCTGGGCGGCAAGGGCGCCAATCAGGCGGTGGCGGCAGCCCGCCTGGGGGCCTGCGTGTCCATGGTCGCTTGCGTCGGTGACGATGAAGCCGGTGTTCAGGCCATCGCGCGCCTGCAGCGGGAGACCGTCGACACCCGCTTCGTGTCCACGGTGGTGGCACCCACCGGGACCGCCAGCGTGTGGGTGGAAGCCAGCGGTCAGAACGCGATCCTCGTGCACGAGGGGGCCAACGCGCTGCTGGACGTTCAGCACATCGACGCCGCGGCGGACCTGATCCGTGGTGCGTCGGTGCTGGTCTGCCAGCTGGAAACGCCCTTGCCCACGGTGTTGCGCGCCTGCGAGATCGCGTCGGCCGCGAACGTGCCAGTGGTGCTCAACCCCGCGCCGGTCCCGGCGCGCAGCCTGCCGCCCGCGCTCCTGCAGGTCGTGGACCTGCTGGTCCCCAATCAGTCCGAGGCGGTTCGCCTGGCCGGCTTGCAGGCCGGAGGCCATTTTCTTGCGTCAGATGCCGCGGCCCTGCTGCGCTCCATGGGCGCCAGAAACGTTTTGATCACGCTCGGCCGCGCGGGCGCCTACCTGGACGCCGCCGCGGTCAAGTCGTCCTTTGCGGCCCCGCTGGTGGCGGCCGTCGACACCACCGGCGCAGGCGACACCTTCATTGGCGCCCTCGCCGTGGCCTTGTGCCTGGGCGCGGAAATCAACATGGCGGTGGCATTCGCCGTGGAAGCGGCGGCCATCAGCGTGACCCGCCCCGGGACCATGGACAGCATGCCCATGGCCGCCGACATGGATTGGTCCTGCCTGGCGCCCCGGCGCGGCACGGTGCATGCGCCGGGACCACGCCTTCGTGAACTGCGTCACCTGCCCGGCGTTCTTTAACTTTCCCAAAAAAGCAAACGTTTGCTTCAACCTGTCATGACAAGTTCACCCGCGCCCCGTGCCGACCTTGGCCAGGCCGACACGTCCACCAGCGTCTCGGCCTGGTCTCGAATGGACACCGTCCCGCGCATCGGCATCGTCAGTGCGTTCGGTGCCGAGGCCGACCTGCTCATCGAGCGCCTTCAGGGCGCGCGCAACGTCCGCATCAATGGCAACCGCTTCGTGGTGGGCGAACTCCTCGGGGTGCCCGTGGTGGTGGTGCTGTGCGGCATCAGCATCGTCAACGCGGCGATGGTCACGCAATTGATGCTGTGTGCCTTTGCCATTGATCGCTTGGTGATGAGCGGCATCGCAGGGGGTGTGGGCACCCACGGGGCCATCGGCGACGTGCTGGTGCCCGAACGTTGGGCCCTGCCGATGGAAATCTATTGGTCCGCGGACGGGGCATTGCCGGCGCCTTGCGGCCGGCCCGGCGACCTGGAGCCCCTCGGCTTGCGCCTTGCGCGCGATGCGAACGGGCAACCCCACCCCGCCTTCAGCGTTGAGTCCGGCGGGGGGCGCCTCAGCACCGGCATGCACCTGCGCGACACCCACCTGCGCCGCGCGGCCACGGGCGAGGACGGCGAATGGCGGTTTGCCTTTGCCGCCGACCCCGACATGCTCGAAGTCGCCCGCTCCTTGCGGCCCCAGTTGTCGACCACCGGTCCGCGCAGCGCCGTGCCGGTGATCGACAACGCCCCCCGGCTGCGCGTCGGCGGGCTCGGGGCGTCCACGCCGGCCTTCCTGGCCAATCCGCAGTACCGCCAGTACTTGTTCGGCCTGCTCGACGTCCGGGTCATTGACATGGAGACCGCGGCGCTGGCCCAGGTGGCACACGCCAACGCGGTTCCGTTCATCGCCATGCGCAGCCTGAGCGATGTGGCCGGCGCCGACACCAGCCGACACGTCGGCGCTTTCTTCGAGACCGGGCTCGCCGAGCTCAACGCCTCCGCGGTGACGCTGGCCTTCATTGACGCCTGGCGTCGGCAGCGGCGGCCCGCCGCCACCCCTCTTTCCTCCTGACGGTCGCCGTCAACCCGGCCGATGAGCGGCCATTTCTCTCACCCCACCAGGCCCAACGTGAAAACACCTCGCCACGCCCTTGCTCTCGCGCCCCTGGCCTTGCTGTCGACCCTTGCCGACGCCCAGGTCCAGGTTTCCGGTCGCATCGACTTGTCCGTTCGCTACATCGACAACGGTGTCACCCACCAGACCGTGTTGCAGCGCGAAGGCGCCCGCAGCAGCAAGCTGACCTTCCAAGGCATGGAGTCGTTGGGCAACGGTCTCAAGGCAGGCTTTGTGCTGGACACCCAGATTCGGGCCGACAACGGCGCGGCGCCCTCCACGTTCTGGGAGCGCCAAAGCATCGTCCGCCTGATCGGCTCCTGGGGTGAGGTTCGGCTGGGTCGTGACTTTGCCCTGCAGAACGCCATTGGCGGTGACTTTGACGCCCTCAACGGCAAAGGCGTCGGCAACATGATGAACCTGGCCACGCCGTTCAACTTTTCCAACACGAACACCTACACGCGCGTCAACAACGCGGTCTCCTACATCAGCCCGGTGCTTTCTGGCTTCAGCGGGCAGGTGCAGCTGGCGCCGGGCGAGGGTGCGTCGGGCAACCGCCACGTGGCCGTTGGCCTGCTGTACACCTCGCCGAAGGCAGAAGCGCGCATCACCCACGGGGAAACCGACGTCAACAGCGTGGCCCGTGTGAATCCGGTCACCGGCGTCAGCACCAAGGTCGCCGCCACGGGGCGCTTTGCCTACAGCGCCCTGGGGGCCTCCTACGACTTCGGGTCGGTGAAGGTGCTGGGCTCGGTGCTGCAGTGGCGCAGCGCTCACGAGGCGGTCACGCAACAGACGCGCACCCAACGCAACATCAACCTGGGTGCGATGGTGCCGGTGGGGGCGTCGGGGTCGATCAACGTGGCCTACACCGACAGCCGCCGCGCTGGCCTCGGCAGTGAAGACCAAGGCGCCCGTCAGATGGCGTTGCAGTACGTTCATCGGCTGTCGAAGCGCACCGCCCTGTACGCCAGCTGGTCGCAAATCAACCAATCCGCCAAGGCAGCCGCCGACCCGGCAAGCGACGGTGCGCGCTACAACCTTGACGGGTTCACCGTGCTGGGCCGCCGGGGGCAGGGTGCCGATCTCGGTCTCGTCCACGCCTTCTGAACACAGGGCCACACGCCATGCCAAACCGCGATTCCTGTCCTGCTTGCGTTGTCACTCCCCCCATGGGGCCACCGATCTTGCGCGGCCGCTTGCAAACTTCTCATACTGCGCCAGCTTCGCGTTTGCCGCCATCGACCTCGCCGATGGGGACCCCTGCCGACCTTCAGCACTGAGACTTCGACCATGACCCTTCCACGTCTTCTTCGTGCTGGCGCGATGATCGTCGCTGTGGGGCTGTCCGGGTGCGCTGGCGTGGTGGCGCCGCCACCGGCGCCCGGCCTTCACCTGCAGATTGCCCACATCAACGACCACCATTCCAACCTCGAACCCACGCGCGGCATCGAGTTGACGCTGGACGGCGTTCCCACCCGCGTCGAAGTGGGCGGCTTCGCGCGGGTGAGCTCATTGATCCGGTCCTACGCCCGCGACCCCGCTGTCCTGAAGGTGCATGCCGGCGATGCCCAGACCGGCACGCTCTACCACACCGTGTTCAAGGGCAAGGCCGACGCCGCGCTGATGAACCTGGTGTGCTTCGACACCTTCACGCTGGGCAACCACGAGTTCGACTACGGCGATCAGGCGCTCAGCGCTTTTCTTGACGCCTTGGGGTCTGAGGCTGGCTGTGCCACCGAAGTGCTGTCGGCCAACGTCCGTCCACTCTTGGGCACCCCACTGCTGCCCGCGCCCGGGAAGGCCTACTTCAAAGCCACCGCCATTCGCGAGGTGAAGGGCGTGAAGGTCGGCATCGTCGGCATCACCGTCAAGGGCAAGACCGTCAACTCCTCGCGGCCCTTGCCCACCACCAACTTCCTCGAGGAACTGGACGCGGCCAACGAGGCCGTGGCCCAGTTGCGCGCCCAAGGCATTCGCCACATCGTGCTGGCCACCCACTTCGGCTACCAGAACGACCTGGCCTTGGCGCGCCGGTTGCCCGAGGTCGATGTGATCGTGGGGGGCGATTCGCACACCCTGCTCGGCCCCGCGCCGTTGGCCGATGTCGGCTTGACGCCGGCGGGTCCCTATCCCACTGTGGCCACCAACGCCGACGGCGCGCCGGTGTGCGTCGTCCAGAGCTGGGAGTACAGCAAGGCCGTGGGTCTGCTCGACGTTGATTTCGACGACCAGGGTCGGGTTCAGCGCTGCGGTGGCAAGGTGGTGGTGCCGGTGGGCGACCGCTTCGAACGCCGCGACGCGGCCGGCAAATGGTCGGCGGTGTCGCCGGCGGTGCAAGCGGCCCTGACGGCGCGACTGTCAACGGGAGGCCCCGTCCAAATCGTCCAGCCCGACCCGCAGGCCGACGCCTTGATCGCCAAGTTCAAAGCAGAGCTGGGTGCCAGCATGGGTCGCAGCCTCGGCGCCGCGCCCCTGGCCCTGTGCCATGTGCGCGTGCCGGGCAGCAACGCCGCGTCGGGCTGCGGCCCACGAGGGAGCGACGCGGCGCAGGTGGTGGCCGCGGCCTTCCTTGACGCTTCGCGCCGTGCCGACTTTGCGGTCCAGAACAGTGGCGGCGTGCGCGTGGCCATCCCGCAGGGTGACTTGAGCTACGACACTGCCTACCGTGTGCTGCCGTTTGCCAACACCCTGGTCGAATTGACGCTGACTGGCGCCGAGGTCCAGGCCGCCTTGGAAGACGCGGTGTCCTTCCATCTGGACCCGGTGAACGGCGTGCGCGGATCCGACGGCGCGCACCCCTACGCCGCTGGCTTGCGCTGGGCGCTGGACATGTCAAAGCCAAAAGGGCAACGGTTCTCGCAACTCGAAGTGCGCCACCGCGCGACCGGCGCCTGGGCCCCGCTGGACAAGGACAAGCGTTACATCGTGGTCATGAACGACTACATCGCAAGCGGCAGGGACGGCTACACGACTTTGGGCAAGGTCATTGCCGACCGAAGCCGTTGGGTGGACACAGGTCTGTACTACACCCAGACCTTCATCGACTTTGTGGCCTCGCACCAGGGTCTGCTGCTGAAGCAGCCGGCCGACCAGTACGCCCACCAATCGGTGGTCCTGCCCGACGGCACCCCCCTTCGGTGAGGTCAAGGTCATGACGACGGCGGTGATGATGGATCGAAGCCAAGACGACCGGCTGCGCTTGAAAGGCCTGGCGCTCGCCTTGCCGAAAGCCGAACTGCACGTCCACATCGAAGGCACCCTCGAGCCCAAGATGCTTTTGCAGATGGCCGCTCGGCATTCCATGTCGATGCCCTGGAAAGACGTCGAGTCGCTTCAAGCGGCCTACGAGTTCGATGGGCTGCAGAGCTTTCTGGACCTTTACTACGCTGGGGCGTCGGTGTTGCGCGACGAGGCCGACTTTGAGGCGCTCGCTCACGCCTACCTCGGCCGGGCTGCGCGCGATGGGGTGGTGCACGCCGAGCTGTTTTTCGACCCGCAAACGCACCTGCCCCGCGGCATTTCCCTTCAACGTCAATTGGCCGGGCTGCGCCGCGGCATGGCGCGCGCCCAGGCCGAGTCGGGCATCACCTCGGCCCTGATCTTGTGCGTGCTGCGGCACCTGAGCGAGGACGAAGGCTTCGCGGTGATCGAGGAAGCCCTGCCGCTGAGGGGGCAGATTCTGGGCATCGGCCTGGACAGCAGCGAGTTGGGTCACCCGCCCGACAAGTTTGAACGCCTGTTCCGCCGTGTGCGCGAACTCGGTTGGCGCACGGTGGCCCACGCTGGCGAGGAGGGGCCGCCGTCTTACATCCGAGCCGCCGTGGAGCTGTTGGGCGTTGACCGCATCGACCACGGCGTGCGTTGCCTGGAGGACCCATCGGTGGTGAAGCTGCTGGTGGACCGGCGCATCCCCTTGACCGTGTGCCCGCTGTCGAACCTGAAGCTCAAGGTGGTGAGCGACATGGCCGACCACAATTTGGTGCGTCTGCTGGACGCGGGTCTGGTGGCCACCGTCAACTCGGACGACCCCGCCTACTTTGGCGGCTACATGGCCGAGAACTTCGCGGCCTGCATTGACGCGTTGCCGATGAGCGCCAGCCATGTGATTGCGCTCGCACGCAACAGCATCGACGCGAGTTTTCTGGATCGCTCGCAGAAGCTGCGCCACATCGACGCCTTGTCGCGCATCGTCGACGGCATGTCCTGAGGCGCCTGGCGCTCTTCAGGTGGTTCTGAAGATGGTGCGGCCCTGGCCGAAAAGCGCCTCATGCAAGTCACTGGCGAAGCGGTCGGTCATGCCCGCCACGTAGTCGCACACGACACGGCGCTCGGCGCCAGCGCCCGCCGCTTTGGCCGCCGCGTGCCGTGATCGCCACTTTTGGGGCAGCAAGGCGCCGTCGCTGTTCAGCAGGGCCTGGAACACCTGTTGCACCACGTCGCGCCCGCGGTGCTCGACCACCGCCAGCCGCGGCGAGCGCGTCACCAGCTCGAAGATGAGGTGCTTCAGCATCTCCACCTCGATCATGGCCTGGAGGCTCAAGCGCACGCCCCAAAGTTGCGGATGGGCTGGAAACCGCTGCTGGCGTCGCGGGTCCAGTTCGATGGAGTTGATCAGGCGGCCGATGCGCTCCCCGAGGTAGCTCGCACGTGCCAAGGAGTGCTGGGCCAGCTTGCGGTCGAGCGCGTGGATGTCGACCATGTCGAGCAGCGCTTGTGTTGGTGCGTCGTCGGGCGCGGGATCCATGGGATCGCCACCCACATGACGGACCACCTCCAGGCCCTCCTCCAGCAGCTTGGCCGCCGCGCGGATCAGCCGCGGCGCGTCGATGGCCGGGTGGCCGACTTCATGGAGCGAGCGGTTGGTTCGCTGCAGCACCGTGGCCTGCAGTGCGCGGTTTCGCACCAGCGCGTGCATCAGGGTCAGCGGCGTCAGCACGTTGGCGCGCAGCGAATCTTCCAGGTCGAAGGTCGAGTAGGCGATGTCGTCGGCCAGGTCCATGATGGCGCACTCGATGGTGCGAAAGCTGCCTTCGCGGTCCGGGGTGAAGCTCACATCGGGCGCCACGTGGGCCATCACCTGCTGCACGACCTCCGACTCCGGCCCGTAGTAGCCCTTGGCCAGCGGCGCGTCGGGCGGACGCACCGCCGGGATCGGGCTGACATACTTCAAGACCGCGGCCAGCGACCGGTAGGTCAGGTCGAGCCCGAATTGTTCGTCGAGGTGGCCGGTGCTCGACTTCACGAGACGCTGCTCCACATGAACCAGCATGTGCAGGGTCTGCGCGTTGCCTTCGAAGCCGCCGTGGGCCTTCATCAGTTCGTCCAGCACGTCCTCGCCGTTGTGGCCGAACGGCGGGTGGCCCAGGTCGTGGGCGATGGCGGCGAACTGGATCAACTCGTTGCTGATGCCGTCGGCACCGAAGGCCTCCGGGTGCAGCGCACTCAACTGGCCCGCGATGCTGACCGCGATCTGCGCCACCTCCAGCGAGTGGGTCAACCGGTTGCGGAAGAAATCGGATTCAGACCCCGGAAACAGCTGGGTCTTGCCCTGCAGGCGACGAAAGGCGGCCGTGTGAAGCAGCCGAGCGTGGTCCTTGGCGAATGGCGAGCGGCCGGGTGGATCGTAGGCGTTGAGTGATGCACTGCCACTCAGGCGCTGCATGTCGCTTGGTCGGTAAAGGGGCTGCATGCCGACGCATGTTACGGCGTGCCGTCTGATTCACGCCCCCCAATCAGAGGGGCTCCTTCCCTTTGGATGCGGACGGTCCTGGCGCGGTGCTGGTGCTGGCGCTGGCATCCCCACCCGCCGCGGCGGGCGCTTCGCTCAGCACATGCGCCCGTGGCGGCAAGGGCTTGACGGCATTGCGAACGCTGTCGCTGAAATGCCCCTTGGCCGGGTCGGGTGCCTCGCCAATGTGGCCGCGAACGGGTGGATAGTAGGTCTGGGTCGTTGACACATAGGCAGAGGCACTGGTGACCATGCCGACCACGGGCGGCGTCATGGCCGTCGTGGCGCGTGTCACTTGGGCCTTCACCGCCGATGTCTTCATGGAGTGGGCCGTCGGATCGTCCAGGAAGGCATTGGCTGCGGCGTTCGCCTTGTGCGAGCCCAGCAGGTCGCCTTCGGCCGCGGCGGTGTCGGCCATGGCCCGGGCGCCGCCCGGAACGCCCGTGTACAAGGGCCGCTGCTCGTGCTTGAGCGTGGCCTGCTCGCTCAGGTTGAGCTTGACCGAACTGAGGAAGCCGCTCCAGTGGTCATGGAGTTCCATCGCCTGACGCAGTTGATCTTCCCGGGTCTGCTCGCGTTGCGCCGGCATCGCATCGATCCACCGCAGCGCACTGTCGACGATCATCGGGTCGTACAGTTTGGCCACGTCCTTGGCTTTGGAGGTGGCCATTTCGCTCGACCCGCTGAGCCGCTGGAAGCCGACGTCGTAGTTCGTCGTCGTGTCCTTGGTCGCCGTCATGGCGATGACCGTCGAGTACAGCTTGCCGATGATCGGGTGAACGCCTCGCAAGGTGAGGTCGTCCTCGGTCTTTTGGCTGATGGTCGCGTAGGCCGCTGCGCCGGCCGTCGCGGCGGCCTGCATCTTTTTGTTGGCCACCTTTTCATGGGACCGACCGGTGTCGTCGAAGCGCTCGTCGCCGATGCCGCCCGTTCCGGCCATCCCGCCGCCCAGCCGCCCGCCGAGCGCATTGATCGGCCTGTAGTTCAACCCGACATCGGCCGAGACGGTGGCGCTGATGCCGCCACGCTCACGCACCTCCGTCATGACCACCGGGGACTTGGACTCGCCCAGCAGCGCTTCGAGCGCGTTGGTGTACTTGGGGCGAGACGGGTCGGCCGCATCGGTCATGGACCGCCACTGGACGAGGGTGCGCAGGTCGTTGACCGCAGCCGCATTGCGTTCGTCCACCAGCCGAGCGCCTTCGGGCAGGTCCGCACGAACGCCCCCCTTGTTCTTCTCGGTGATCAACCTGAACCCGCCGCCTTCGGTGCTCGTGTGGTCGCGGCTCAGTTTCGCCGCGCCGCCCAGGCCCAGTTTGGCCTCGCCCACGGACACCCCGAGCGCGCCCGAGCCACCGGCCTGAATCCGCGTGCGTTTGCCCTCGCTGGTCATCAGCGTCGAGCCAAAGGTGGGCGTGGCCAGGGTTTGGGTCGACACCTTTTCCACCGACGCACCCACGCGCACGGCGCCCGATGCGGCGCCCTTGCTCATGGCCACCGACAGTTCCAGGCCGGCGCCCTGGCCGTGACTCCAGTCGACCTTGTCGCGCTCCTCCATCTGCCCCATCATGAAGCCCAGAAACTGTTCACGCTGCTCGGGCGTGCTCAGCTTGGTCAGCGACCCTGCCTTGACGGTCGTGGTCAGGGCGGGCAGGTCGGGCAGGCCCTGTCTTGGCGGGGTGGGCTCGGCCTGCAGTTTGCGGGTGATGTTGTCGATGACGTTGAATGCGGTCATGCTGGCCCACTTGCCTTCCGGACGAATGATGTTTTTCCATTCGGTCGGCACGGCGAAGGGGTGACTGGGTTGGGCCGGTGACTCGGAGGGGCCAGCCTGGAAGGCGTGGGCGGCGTTGTACTTGACCTGCGCCATCGCCAGGATCTGCTTCCAATCGTTCGAGCGCAGTTTGGCCTCGGGGTGACTCAGGTCCGCCGTGCCGTTGAAGCTGCGCTTGGCCACGTGCAGTGCGGCCCCGACGTCGCGGAGCGTGCTCTTGACGCCATGGCGCTCGCCATGGCGCGTGATGTATTCGCCGATGGCCTCGATCAAGGCATTGCCCGCCGCCGCCTCGTGTGCAGGACGGTCCTTGGCGGTGGGCACGAGCGCCTCGGCCCCCGCCGCGTTGCTCAACTGGGCCGCGGCGAGGTAGAGCGCGCGATTGGCCTCGGCCCGGGGTGTGTTTCTGCCCTGCAGCGCCATGGCTGAATTGAGCATCTCGAAGGTCTTGCTGTGGGACAGCGGGTCCTTGCTGTTGGCCTTCGTGTCGTCGGGTGACGTGCCATGGCCGATGCGGGCCAGGGCCTTCGCGGTCTTGTCGTAGTCGGAGCCCGGCGCGACCGAGGTGAAGTTCTGCGACACCCCATTGAACGCGGCGCGCTCGCGACCGCCCGTTGCCTTCTCGTCGATGGTCTTGTCGGCGCGCTCGCTGGCGTGCTTCATGGCCATGGTCAGCCATCGTTGGCTGTCCACGTCGATGTCCTGACCGGCCGTGGCGTCCGTCAATACCGACTGCGCCCGGAAATACACCACCATGTTGTTGAAGGCGGATTTGCTTGCCCCGGCCTCGTCCGGAACCAGGTGCTGTGCGAAAGCGACGCCGCGGTCAACCTTGCTGAGCTGGCGCATCAGGCCGCTGACGTCTTTTTGCAAAGCGGCCTCCTCGGGTGACGACGCAGGCGCAGCATCCGGACGCGGCATCCAACGGGTGTGGGGCTGCGTCATCAGGGCATCAATGGCCTGCGAGGCACGCTTGGCGTCACCACCGGTGGCCAGGGCCATTTGGCGCAACAACACGTTGGCTTTCACGTAGGCCGGCACCTCGCGTTCAGCGGTCGGATCGTCGGGCGGCAGTTTGTCGATCAGGCGGCTGGCGCTGGCCTGCAACTTGGCCCAATCTTCGTCGCTGCTGGCGCCACGCGAGAAGCCAGGGGGGTACTGCTTCATCACGTTGAGGAAGGCACCCACCTGCTCGCTTCGGCGCGTCGAGGCCGTGGATTCGATCTGGCTCATCGTGCGCACCTGTTCGTCGATCTGCGATTTCGCCTGCATCAGCCGTTCGCGGGCAAGGATCAGGTCGCCGTGCTTCTGCACCAGTTGCGTCTTGCCTTCCTTCAGGGTGGCGCTGAGTTGATGGTGGCGGTCGGCGGCGTCCAGCAGCAGGGCCTGGGCCTTGACCATGTGCTGCTGCGCCGTTTTCAGCTCGGCGCGCTGCGCCTGATCGTTCACATTGATCCGACTGCCCAGCGTCGCCACCAGCTTTTTGGCCTCCTCATGCTCCGTTTGCAGGCCCTGCTCGGCCTTGGCCGCATGGGCCACGCGCCGCTCCAGGTGCACGAGGCTGCTCTCGTCGCCGGCGGCTGCCTTTTCCAGGTCGCCGATGTGGATGGCGCTGAGTTCTTGCAGGGTGCTGCGGCCTTCGTGGGCGACGCGGATGTGCAGCATCGCCAGGTCGGCCGCCAGTTGCGCGGACGGCTGCATCTCAGCGTGAAGTTGGCTGACGGTTTGGTCGCGTGATGTCCGAAGCCGGTCCACCGTGGCCAGCGCGGTGTCGACCTTGGCCTGCAAGGTGGCCACTTTGGTGGACAAGGCCGCATGCGCCTTGTCGGTTTTCGTCGCCACTGCACTGGCCTGGTCTTGCGCCTGTGCCGCGTCGTGCGCGGAGAGCACCGCCTCCTTGAATGACGCAGCAAGTGGCGAGGCGTCGAGCTGCTTCAGACCCGGGGGCAGCGTGGGCAGGTCGGGGGTCGGTGCCCCGGACTTCCAGGCCGCGATCACTGGTGCCAGGTCCGGCCCCGGGCGAACCAACCCATCGATCTCCAGCTTGCTGAGTGCCGGAGGCGCTGCGTGGTCCGGGGCCGGTGCTGCCCCGGCCCCGGTTGGATCACTGCCAGGTCGTTGCTGAGTCGCCAGACGGTTGGACAGCACGTTCACGTCCCGACGGAGCTTGCGTGAAGTTTTGGTCAACTGGCGCAACTGTTCGTGCTGCTCACCTTGGCGTTCCATCAACTGATCGAGTTGGCTGGACACCTCGGTGTGCTCGGCCTTGGCCTGCTCGTAGTGGCCGGCGGCCTTCAGCAGGTCGGCGTCCTGACTTTTCAATGCCTCGGACAAGGCGGCGGTTCGGCCCGTGATTTCATTCAAGGTGGCCAGACCCGTGTTGACCTCCTCGCTGGCGCTGGGCCTGGCACCATTCGACAGCAATGGCTTCTTCTTGCCGGCCGTGGAGGGCGGGCGGGGCTGGGTCCAGGCGCTGCCGGCGTCTTCCAGCCGGGTCGCGTTGCGCAGCAGGGCGTCAACGGGCTCGGTGCCAGGCAGCGACGCCTTGCGCTGAGGCCCGGGCGTCTCGACCGACTCGATGCGCGTTCGGAACGGCAGGTTGGTGCCGAAGGTCTGCTGGGTGTTGCCGCCCTTGCGCTCATCGGCGGGCTTGTTGTGCGGGATCGCCGGCTGACCGACGTTGAATTTCGCCGCGATGCTGCTCAAAGTGATTTTCGTCATGGTCAATGCCTTGAAGTGGGCAGTGCGACATTGCCCGCCACCGCGGTTGGAGCCCTGACTCGACTCTAGGCAGCCAAGCATCGCCGCCCCGCCTCCGGCCGAAGCGCTGTCGCAACGGGCGAATCAGGGCCGGCGCCCGGCGCCCGGCGCATGGCGCGGAGCGCTCAGCGCTCGGCGATGTAGTGCGCCACGCTGACGGCCTCGCCGGGCAGAACGAACGCGCGCGCGCGGGCTTCAAGCGCCTGGTCGGCCAGCGTGGCGCGGGCGCGCTGGTGCAGGTAGTCGGCCCAGGAGCTGACGATGAAGCGCTCGCAGTAGCGGGAGGGGTCCGACAAGTCGCGGTAGACGCGCCAGAAGGTGGCGCCGTCGCGGCGCCGCGGCGCGCGCAGCTGCGTCAGCGCGTCCAGAAAGGCCTCGGCGTCCTCGGCGCGGATCCGGTAGCCGAACTCGACCGCCACCGGTCCGGCGCCCGGCGCGGGCTCGTGGGCCACGAACAGCTCTTCCCACGGTGTGGTCGACTGGGTGACGTCGGTGGCCCCGCCCATGCGCAGCGGAAAGGGTTTGATCAGCAGCAGCCCGGCGGCCATCACCAGCGCGGCACCGATCAGGGCCGAGGACAGTCCGAACACGCCCGACAGCGCCCCCCACATCGCCGACCCCAGCGCGAAGGACCCGAGCGCACACACCGTGTGCATGGCCAGCGCCCGGGCGCGCACCCAGGGCGGCACGCTGGTCTGCGTGGCGGTGTTGAAGGTGGACATCACCGCCATCCACGCCCCGCCGCCCAGCACCAGCGCGGCATACACCAGCGGCGGCCAGTGCGACAGCGCGCACACCAGCATCGTCGCCGCGAAGACCACGCACCCGCCGCCGACGATGCCCTCCAGCCCGATGCGCTGGCGCACGCGCCCGACGATGAGCCCCGCCGCCACCGCCCCCGTGCCCAGGCAGCCCATCAGCAGCCCGTAGCCGGTGGCGCCCAGCCCGAGCTGGCGCTGGCCGATGACCGGCAGCAGGGCCCACAAGGCCGCGCCAGCGCCGCTGTAGGCCACTGTGCGCACGAGCTGGGCCAGCACGATCTCGGAGTGCCGGGCGAAGCGCAGGCCGCTGAGCGTGCCGCCCCACAGCCGCTCCGGCGGCAGGCGCGAGGGCGGGTGGGGCCGCGGTGGCCAGTGCCGGATTGCCCACAGCATGCCCAGTGTGCCCAGCGCCGCCAGGGCGAAGTTCCAGGCCCCGCCGAAGGTGGCGAACACCAGGCCGGCCAGCGCCGGGCCGACCGCCCGCGCCGCGTTCCAGTTGATGGAGATGGCGGTGATGGCCTGGGGCAATTCATCGCGCGGAATCGCGTCGCCGATGGTGGAGTTCCAGGCCGGCGACATCAGCGCCGTGCAGCAGCCCGCCACGAAAATGAAGAACAGCACCGTCGACGGCCCGGCGTGGCCGCTGAGCAGCAGCGCGGCCAGCAGCACGATGGACGCGGCCTGCACCGCCAGCGCCCAGGTCATCAGCTGGCGGCGGTCGGCGGTGTCGGCCAGCACGCCGGCCGGCAGCGACAGCAGGAACATCGGCAGGAACACCGCCGTCTGCACCAGCGCGGCCAGAAAGTCCGAGCCCGTGAGCTCGACCATCATCCAGGCGGCCGTCATGGTCTGCATGGCGCTGCCGAGGAAGAACAACCCGCCCATGCCCCACAGCCCGCGGAAGGCCGGGTGGCGCAGGGCGCTCCAGGTGCCGTGTGGCCGCGCGGGACTGGCCGCGACCTGCGGGGCCTGAGGTGGTGGTGGTGGCGGCGGTGATGCCACCGCCTCGGCGTCGGGCTTCAGGTCCATGCGTGAAGGTCCGCGCCCAGGCCTGCACTCAGGCCCAAGCGAAGCGGGGCTGGTCGAATTGCGCCACCCGCGTGGCCCGGCCGCACAACAGCAGCTCGCGGAACTGGAACAGCACGGCCGCCGTTGGCGCGGCGATCCATTCGCTGCCCACCGGCATGCGCAGCACCGGGTGCGGGCCCTGCGGGGTGAGTTCCAGCATTGGCGCGTCATCCCGCAACAATTCGGCCGCAGGGAGGCGGTGGATGCTGGCCACCTCGTCGGGGTTGGCCTGCAGCGTGTCGGTGGCGTGGGCCCACACAACGACCGGCGAGATCAGGTAGCCGGAGCGCGTGGGGTAGTCGTCCAGCCGGCCCAGCACGGCGTCGGGTCCCAGCCGCAGGCCGACCTCCTCGGACAACTCGCGCAGCGCGGTGGCCTCGGGGGTTTCCCCGTCGTCGATGCGGCCGCCGGGCAAGGCCCACTGGCCGGCGTGCTGCCGCAGCCGGCCGCTGCGCCGGGTCAACAGCACGGCCAGGTCCTGACTCCATTGCGTGTGGCGGGGCATGCCGGGCAGGTCGGCGCCGTGGCCCGCATCGGTCAGCACCACGGCCACGGCGGCGGGCCGCAGCGCCGCGAAGGCGTGGTCGACCGCCTGGCGGTCAAAGCTTGCCAGGCGCTGCGCGAATCGGGCCCGTGTGGGCGCCTCGTGCCGCCAGGTTCGCGGTGGGGTGGGTGCCGTCGCGGGGGCGCTGCGGCCCGCCGTCATGCGGCCGCCTGCTGCACGTCGGTGTGGGCGTTGATGTAGCGGTTGATGAGGTGGGGCAGGCTGCGGTCGCCGACGATGCCCAGGCGGCGGGCCCGCTCGGAGTCGATGCGCTTGGGCCAGGCGCCCACGATGTCCTGCACGGCCGGGTCCGGCTCCCACAGCACCTGGCCCACGGGGCGGCGCCAACCGCGCCAGGCCGGCAGGGTTTGCACGATCTGCACCAGCTCGTGCACCCGAACGCTCAGCGAGGGCAGGTTCATGGCCCGCGAGGCGCCAAAGGCGTCAGCCGGCAGCGCCGCGACGCTGCGCAGTGAATCGGCCGCCGCCTGCACCGACCCCAGTGGCAGCCGGGTGTCGCCGTGCAGCGGGCAGACCACGTCCTGGCCCAGCAGCGGCTCGCGCACCAGCGCGCCGATGCGGTCCGAGATGGCCCGCCCCGGCGCGCCCGGGCGCACCACGACGATGGGCAGGCGCAGCACGCGGCCGTCGATGAAGCCGCGCCGGCTGCAGTCGTTGATCAGCAGCTCGACCATGGCCTTCTGCGTGCCGTAGGAGGTTTGCGGGGTCAGCGCCTGATCGTCGCCCACCGCCTCGGGCAGCGGGCCACCGAACACGGCGATGGAGCTGGCCACCACCACCCGCGGGCAGCGCGCCCGGTGACGACAGGCGTCCAGCAGGCGGATCATCCCGTGCAGGTTGATGTCCATGCCGAGGTCGAAATCTCGTTCGGCCTCGGACGTCAGGGTGGCGCCCAGCGCAAACACCAGGCCCACCTCGGGCTGCACCAGGCGCTCCAGCAGACCGGGGTCGGTGGCGTCGCCCACGACGTTGTGCACCCGCGGGTCCTGCAGCAGGTCGGGCGGCGGGGCCTGGCGGTCGACCAGGGTCAGGCGGCGCACGGGCACGGACGGGGCACCGCCGGGCTGGGGCAGGCCATCGCTGAGCAGCCGCCGGGTGAGCTCGCTGCCGATGAATCCGTGGGCGCCGGTGATCAGTGCATGCATGGTGTGGGCGGGGCTTGCGGACCCGGTGGCCGATTGTGCGGGCGCCGGGGCCCCTTGCGCACCGGGAGGTGCCCGGGGTTCGGCCCGCTGTGGCGTCGTCCGTGTAGGAATTTGCCTTACACGGCCCATGGAAGAACAAGGACTCAAGTCGCAGAAATGGCCTGATGTTTCATCCCATCTCCGATCTTCACAATTCGTTTCACGGTGAGGCGATCAGCAGCACCGAGTCACACCGGCCCAGCGGCCACCAGGAGACCGACATGAACACCGACCAGATCCTCACCGAAATCCGCGAAGCCAACCTGTCGTACCTGATGCTGGCGCAAAGCCTGATCCGCGCGGACCGCGACCAGGCGCTGTTCCGCCTGGGCATCAGCGAGGAAAGCGCGTCGATGATCGGCGTGCTGACGCCGTCGCAGATGATGAAGATTGCCTCGGGCAACACGCTGCTGTGCAAGTTCCGCATGGACGACGACCTGGTGTGGGGCCTGCTGACCAACCACGGCAAGGC
>CALRPU020000036.1:0-45675 GCA_943370175.1 Hydrogenophaga intermedia
CTGGAGGCCAAGCTGCAGCAGGTGGCCTCGGAAGCGGACCAGCCGGAAGTGCACCTGCGGCCGAACAAGCTGGTGGAGTACAAGTCGGTGGCGATGGTGATGGCCAGCGCCCAGCGGCTGGGCGTGACCAAGCTGGGGGTGGTGGGCAATGAGCAGTTCGTCAAGTGAGCCAGTCTTGAACATGAAACTCAGCCGTTCAACGGCGTGGCGCCGGGCTGGCGCCGCGGCGGTCATGGCCTTGGCTTTGGCCGGGGCGCAGGCCCAGGAAAGTCTGCGCCCGGAGGTGGGCAAGCCCTTGCAAGCTGCCCAGGAGCTCATCAAAGGCGGCAAGTTCCGCGAAGCTTTGGGCAAGGTGCGCGACGCCGATGCGGCCGGGGCCCGCACGCCCTACGAGACCTACATGATCGAGCGCATGCGCTTGGCCGCGGCCTCGGGCGCCGGCGACATCGATGTGGCCGGCAAGTCCTACGAGGCCATCGCTGGCTCCGGCCGCGTCAATGCGGCAGACAAGCAGCGCATGCTCGAATCGCTGGCCGGGTCGGCGTACCGCGCCAAGGACTACGCCAAGGCCATGCAGTGGGGCCAGCGCTATTTCAAGGAAGGCGGGTCCAGCGCCAGCATTCGCACGCTGCTGATCCAAAGCCAGTACCTGTCGGGCGACTTCGCCGGGGCCGCCAAGGAGCTGCGCGAAGAGATCCAGGCCACCGAGAAGGCGGGCAGCACCCCGGCCGAGGCTCGGCTGACCCTTTTGCTGAACGCGGCCCAGCGCCTGAACGACCCCAACGCGACCGCTTACGCGATGGAGCGGCTGGTCACCCACTACCCGAAGAAGGAGTATTGGGCCGACCTGCTGAGTCGCTTGCAGCGCAAGCCGAATTTCAGCGACCGCTTTGCGCTGGACGTCTACCGGTTGTCCCTGGCCACCGGCGTGATGAGCAAGGCCAATGACTACATGGAAATGTCGCAATTGGCCGTGCAAGCGGGCTACCCGGCCGAGGGCAAGCAAGTGGTCGACAAAGGTTTTGCTGCAGGGGTGTTGGGCACGGGCCCGGAAGCCGAACGCCACAAGCGTCTGCGCGACCTGATCGTCAAGCGCATAGAAGAAAACAAGGCCGCCATGCCAGCGGCTGAAACCGAGGCGCTGGCGGCCAAGCAAGGCGATGCGCTCGTCAACGTGGGCTACAACCTGGTGGTCAGTGGGCAGGCCGCCAAGGGCTTGACGCTGATGCAACAGGGCATCACGAAAGGCAACCTCAAGCGCCCGGACGATGCCAAGCTGCACCTGGGCATCGCCCAGGCCATCGCGGGCGACAACGCGAAGGCCCAGGCGACGTTCCGCACCGTGGCGGGCACCGACGGCGCGGCCGACCTGGCACGCCTGTGGGCGCTGCAGGCGCGCAAACGCTGACCATCTGAAGCGAGCGCCAACAAAAAGCCCTTGGCAGGACGCCAAGGGCTTTTTTGATGGGCGCTGCGACGCGCGCGCCTTACTTCGGTGCCAGGCGGATTGCCCCGTCCAGGCGAATGACTTCGCCGTTGAGCATGTCGTTCGTGATGATCGAATGCACGAGCTTCGCGTAGTCCTGGGGCGTGCCCAGGCGGCTCGGGAAGGGCACACCGGCGGCGAGCGCGTCTTGAACCTCCTGCGGCATCTGGAACAGCATCGGCGTGCCGAAGATGCCCGGGGCAATGGTCATGTTGCGGATGCCGTTGCGCGCCAGGTCGCGGGCAATCGGCAGCGTCATGCCGACCACGCCGCCCTTGGACGCCGAGTAGGCCGCTTGGCCAATCTGGCCGTCGTAGGCGGCGACGCTGGCCGTGGAAATGAGCACGCCCCGCTCGCCCGTGGGCTCGGGCTCGTTGCGGCTCATGGCGGTGGCCGCCAGGCGGATCATGTTGAAGCTGCCGATCAAGTTGACCGTGATCACGCGGCTGTACAGCGCCAGCGGGTGGGCGCCGTCCTTGCCGACGGTCTTCACGGCCGGCGCGATGCCGGCGCAGTTGACGAGGCCGACCAGCTTGCCCATCGCGATGGCACGGTCCACGGCGGCCTGGCCATCGGCCTCCTGGCTGACGTCGCACTTGACGAAGGCGGCGCGGTCGGCGCCCAGTTCGGCCGCCAAGGCCTCGCTTTTGTCGACCTGCAAGTCGGCGATCACGACCTTGCCGCCTTGGGCGACCAACATGCGCGCCGTGCCTTCACCAAGGCCCGAAGCGCCGCCGGTGACGATGAAGACCTTGTCTTGAATGTCCATGGGTGTCTCTGCTTCTTCAGTTCAGCGCCGCCAGAGCGCGCGTGGTGATTTCATCAACGCTGCCCGTACCGCTGATCTTGCGGTAGCGGGGCGCGTGGGCGTCGCCAGTGCCGGCCCAGTCGGAGTAGTAAGCCACCAGCGGCCGCGTCTGCTTCTGGTACACGTCCAGGCGCTTTCGCACGGTGGCCTCCAGGTCGTCGTCGCGCTGAATCAAGGGCTCGCCCGTCACGTCGTCCACGCCGTCTGCCTTGGGCGGGTTGAACTTGATGTGGTAAGTGCGGCCTGAGGCCGGGTGCACCCGCCGGCCGCTCATGCGCTCGATGATGGCGTCGTCGGGCACGTCGATCTCAAGCACCACGTCAATGCGGACATCGGCCTGCTTCATGGCGTCGGCTTGAGGAATCGTGCGAGGAAAGCCATCGAACAGAAAGCCCTTGGCACAGTCGGGCTGCGCGATGCGTTCCTTGACCAGGCCGATGATGATCTCGTCGCTGACCAGACCGCCTGCGTCCATCACCTGCTTGGCCTGCACGCCCAGCGGCGTGCCCGCCTTGACGGCCGCGCGCAGCATGTCACCGGTGGAGATCTGCGGAATGCCGTAACGTTGGCAAAGGAAGCTCGCCTGGGTGCCTTTTCCGGCGCCAGGCGCTCCCAACAGGATCAGTCGCATGGGGGTCCTCTTGTGGTCGTGGTCTTGTCGCGGCGGGCCGGGTTGTGGGTCCGGGCCGCCCTGTCTCCAGTCGAGAATAGCATGGGGTTCCTGCGCGGAACTGACATCCGGGCTGGGCAAGAACCCGGTGCCGGCGCACGCGCTCGGCCGGGGTCGCAGGGGGCTCAGGTCCGCTGTTCGCCGAGGGCCTTGAAGAGGTCTCGCACGCGGTTCAGGTCCTCGGGCGTGTCGACGCCCGGACCCGGTCGGTGCGCACTGACGTGCACCGCGATCCGGTCGCCGTGCCACAGCACGCGCAGCTGTTCGAGCGACTCGATCTGCTCTAGCGGACTGGCGGACAGGCTCGGAAAACGCCGCAAATAGCCGGCTTGGTAAGCGTACAAGCCCACGTGCCTCAGTGGCCGCGGGTTCGGCAGGCCGGCGCCCTGGGCGCCGGCACCATCGCGCCACCAAGGGATCGGCGCGCGCGAGAAGTACAGCGCCCGCCCGCGTGCGTCGTGGACCAGCTTGACCACGTTCGGGTTGCGCAGGTCGTCCACGTGGTCGATGGCATGGGCGACGGTGCTCATCACGCAATCGGGATCGGCGCTGAGGGCCGTCGCGCAGGCGTCGATCATGGCGGGGTCGATCAAGGGTTCGTCGCCCTGCACGTTCACAACCAGATCCCGACCCGCCAGCCCCAGCAAGGCGCAGGCTTCGGCCAGCCGGTCGCTGCCGGTGGCGTGGTCTGCCCGGGTCATCACGGCGCGCACCCCGTGCGCGGTGCAGGCGTCGACGATTTGCGCGTCGTCGGCGGCGACGATCACCGCCTTCGCCCCGGACAAGGCCGCGCGCCGCGCGACGTGCACCACCATGGGCAACCCTGCGATGTCGGCCAGCGGCTTGCGCGGCAACCGGCTCGACGCCAGGCGCGCCGGAATCAGCACGGTGAAGGCCACTCGGTCGGCCGAGGTCGGCATCGCGCGGCCTCAGTGCGTTGGCGGGGCCTGGTCGGCCGGTGCGCCCGATGCGCCTGGTGCGCCTTCGGCGGCGTCGGTGGCACGCGCCTCATGCTCCAGCATCACGGGAATGCCGTCGCGCACCGGAAATGCCAGGCGGTCGGCGTGGCACACCAGCTCATGCCGTTCTGACGTGGGGGGCCGGACATGTTCCAGC
Organism: Hydrogenophaga intermedia; assembly: GCA_943370175.1. Lineage (GTDB taxonomy): Bacteria > Pseudomonadota > Gammaproteobacteria > Burkholderiales > Burkholderiaceae_C > Ideonella_A > Ideonella_A intermedia_A. The sequence goes on from CALRPU020000036.1 coordinate 4,081, forward strand.
GGGCCTTTGCAGATCGGGCAGACGAGCAGTTCAAGCAGGCGGTTGTCCATGGGGCGGCAGCGGCGGGTGACGGGGAGCAGGCACCAGGCTCGCCAGTTCCGCCACCAAGTGTGAATCGAGTTGGAAGTCTAGCGGCACCACCCACACGCCTTCGGACCCGGGGCGATCCGGCTGCAACTTGATCGCGTCCTTCTCGGTCACCAGCACCAGGGCTGGGTGGGCCGGCCACGGCAAGGTGGTGTAAGCATGGTGGTCGGGCAGGGCGCATTCGACGACCTGGATGCCGACCGCGCGCAGCATGTCGAAAAAGCGCTGCGGGCGGGCCGTGCCGGCCGCGGCGATGGCCTCGACCCCTCGCCACGGTGCCCAGGCATCGGTTGAGGCGGACTCGCCCGCCCACCAGGTGCGCAGCGGCACCGGCCCCGCCAGCGACGACCGGACACAGCTGCCGGCCAAGGGCGTGGTGGCTTGGTGCGCGTTGTAGACAACGCGGGTGGGCACCGGACCCGGCCAGGCGGTGCCCCGGGGCGCCGGCGCCCGCAGGGGGCCGGCCGGCAGCAGCCAGCCGTTGCCCAGGCCGCGCTCATCGAACACCACGATTTGCAGGTCGCGGGCCAGGGCATGGTGTTGCAGACCGTCGTCGCACACGACGACGGTGGTGTCGGGATGGCGTTCGAGCAGCCAGGCCACGGCGTCCGCGCGCTGGCGGCCCACGGCCACCGGAACCTGGCAACGCAGGCGCAACAACAGCGGCTCGTCGCCGGCCTCGCCGACGGGCGTGTCGGTTTGAACCTCGATGGTCGTCTCGCCGCTGCGGCCATGGCCCCGTGACACCACCGCCGGGCGGTGCCCCTGGCGCTGCAACGCGTCAACCAGGGCGCGCACCGTGGGCGTCTTGCCGGCGCCACCCGCCACCAGGTTGCCCACGACCACCACCGGAACCGCCATCCGCCGGGGCGGGGTGCCCCCCAGGCTGCGCCGCCACCGCGCGAGCGCCAGCGCGCCCCGGTAGGCCCAAGCCATGGGCAGCAGGCTGCGCGCCAACACACCCCGCGTGGTCCACGCGGCCTGCAGACGCAAGGCGACGCGGTCGCGCCAGCTCAGGTTCGGGCGGGTGGCGGCCACGGCGTGCTGCGCCGGGTGGTCAACGGGGGGCTCAGGACCCACCGTCGGTCGATTGCGTGGCGAAGGTGAGCCGTGGCAAGTTAGCGCGCCGTGCCGCGTCCATCACGTTGATCACGGACTGGTGCGCTGCAGACGCATCGGCCGACACGATCACCACCGGGTCTTTGCCCCCTTGCGCCGCGGCGGCCAGGGCGGCGCTGAGCTGTGCCACATCGCGCCCGGCGATCGGTTTGCGGTCGATGGCGTAGAGGCCGTCGGCCGTGACCGACACCAGGATCTCGCGGGGTCGGTCGGCCGGTTTTTCGGCGTCGGCCACGGGCAGCGTGATCTGCAGCTCGGTGAAGCGCGAATAGGTGGTCGTCAGCATCAAAAAGATGAGGATGACGAGCAACACGTCGATGAACGGGATCAGGTTGATTTCCGGCTCATCCGGCGGGCGACGGCGAAAGTTCATGGCCATGGCGCAGCGGTGCAGGCGCGTCAGCGGGCACGGCGCGTCAGCATGCTGACGCGCAGCAAGTGAGGCAGGAAGCGGTCGGCCGCCTGTTCCAGCTCCACCACGTAAGTGTCCACGCGGCCGCGAAAGTAGCGGTGAAACATCAGCGCGGGGATCGCCACGATCAGGCCGAAAGCGGTGTTGTAGAGGGCGATGGAGATGCCCTGGGCGAGCAAAGCAGGGTTGTTGCTGCCGGTGGGCGCCTGCGAGCCGAAGATCTCGATCATGCCGACCACCGTGCCCAACAGCCCGAGCAACGGCGCGGCCGAGGCAATGGTGCCCAGGGTGTTCAACTGCGCTTCCAGTCGGTGAACCGCGGCCCGACCGGCCGACTCGAACGCCGCGCGCAGCGAATCCTCGTTGACGGTGTGCTCCTGGTTGGCCGCGCGCAAGCCACTGGCCAGCACCATGCCAAGCACCGAGTTCTTGGCCAGCTTGCCCACCACGTCGGCCGATGGCAGCTGGGCCTGCGTGACCGACATCACCTCGTCGAGCAGCCGGGCGGGCGCCACTTGAGAACGCCGCAGGTTCAGCAGCCGCTCAGCGATCAGCGCCAGGGCCACGATCGAGCACAGGATCAACGGCCAAATGGGCCAGCCGGCGGCTTGTATGATCGAAAACAAGAGGTTCCTCTCGCGCTGTTGAGGGCGGTGCCCGGCGTGCATCCGGCGCGTGGCGCGGGGCCCGGCGCGGATCGAGCGGCCGGATTATGGGCCCAGCCGCCGGGCCACCGGCGCGCGGCTCGGCGCGTGCCGAGCGCCTCGCGTGCGGTCCCCGCAAGGACGTCCGGGCATCCACCGGATCTGTGGATAACTTTGTGGGCAAGATGTGCCGGAATCGCCCAAGGCCGTGATTTGTCAAGGGCAATCGCGCCTTGCCTGAAATTTCAGCAGAAAGTTCCCATTGCAAATCAATGACTTGCAACGTTGTGACAAGCGCATGACAGCCAAAATGCCCCGCCAGGCCTTGATTGGCGCGCTTGTGGAGTTCTCGACCCGCGCCAGCATTGGGTTTGCGCGTGATTGACGGCGCTCGAACCGCGCCAAATGGCGCTCGCGCGGTCTGGGGCGTGGCGGCCCTCGTGCATGCCATTGCCGACACCCTGGCCGCACGCTTTGCGTCTTGCACCGTGCGCGGCGAGGTGACGGGCTGGTCCAAGGCGGCCAGCGGCCATTGCTACTTCAGCCTGCGCGACGCCGACAGCGGCGACGTGCTGATGCGCTGTGCCATGTTCCGGCGCGCGGCCGGCATGCTCCCGTTCACCCCGCGCGACGGCCAGTTGGTCACCGTGCGCGGTCGGGTGGCGGTGTACGAGCCGCGTGGCGAGCTTCAGTTCGTCGTGGAGGCCATGCAGGCCGACGGGGCCGGGGCGCTGTACGAGCAGTTTCTGCGCTTGAAGGCGCGCCTCGAATCCCAAGGCCTGTTTGATCCGGCACGCAAGCGCCCGCTGCCGTCGTTCCCCCGCCGCGTCGGCGTGGTGACGTCGCTGGGCGCGGCCGCCTTGCGCGACGTTGCCGCCACCCTGGCCCGGCGGGCGCCACACGTCGGTGTGGTCGTCTACCCAAGCCTGGTGCAGGGCGCCGACGCGCCGGCGGCGCTGGTCGCCGCATTGGGCCTGGCCGCCGTCCGGGCCGAAGTGGACGTGGTCGTGTTGTGCCGAGGGGGCGGGTCGATGGAGGACCTGTGGGCGTTCAACGACGAGCGCCTGGTGCGGGCGGTGGCCGACTTTCCCCTGCCGATCGTGTGTGGCGTGGGGCACGAGACCGACGTCACCTTGTGCGATTTTGCGGCCGACCTGCGCGCGCCCACGCCCACCGCCGCAGCCGAGTTGGTCGCACCGGCGGCGCTGGACTGCACCGAGCGGCTGGACCGCCTGGGTGACCGCCTGCGTCGCCGGGTCCATCAGGCGCTGGACGGCCACGCCCAGCGGCTGGACCGGGCGGCCTTGCGCCTGGCCCGGCCGTCGGAGCTGATCCACCGCGAACAGCGTCGACTCGACCGCCTGCAGGGGCGGCTGGCCAGTGCCCCACAGCGCCGGCTGGAACAGCAAGCCAACACGCTGCAGCGCCTTGAAGCGGCGCACCGTCAGGCCGTGCAGCGTGCCCTGACTGCGCGTGCGCAGCGCCTGGACCGGCTGGCGTCCAGCGTCGCCGCGCTGGACCCGCACCGCGTGCTCGCCCGCGGCTTTGCCTGGCTCAGCGAGCCCGGCGGTCGCGCCGTCACGCAGGCCGCGTCGCTGACCGTGGGCGACGAACTGCACGCGGTGCTGGCCGACGGCCGAGCGACCATGCGGGTGGCCGCGGTCGACGCGCAGCGCGCCGTCGTGCCGGCCGTGGCGCCGGCTGCGTCACCGCCCAAGCGCTGAGCGGGGAAGGGCCTTTGCCGCTGCCTACAATCCGCCCACCCTGATTCGCAACCCGCAAGGAAGACCATGGAACACACCCTGCCGCCGCTGCCCTACGCGATCGACGCCCTCGCCCCGCACTACAGCAAGGAAACGCTGGAGTACCACCACGGCAAGCACCACAACGCCTACGTGGTGAACCTCAACAACCTGCAAAAGGGCACCGAGTTTGAAGCGCTCGACCTCGAGTCCATCGTCAAGAAGTCCAGCGGTGGCATCTACAACAACGCTGCCCAGATCTGGAACCACACGTTCTTTTGGAACTGCATGAAGCCGAACGGCGGTGGCGAGCCCAGCGGTGCCCTGGCCGCGGCCATCAACGCCAAGTTCGGCAGCTACGCCGCCTTCAAGGAAGCCTTCACCAAGAGCGCCGTCGGCAACTTCGGCTCGGGTTGGACCTGGCTGGTGAAGAAGGCCGACGGCAGCGTGGACATCGTCAACACCGGTGCCGCCGGCACGCCGCTGACCACCGCCGACAAGGCGCTGCTCACCGTCGACGTGTGGGAGCACGCCTACTACATCGACTACCGCAACTTGCGGCCGAAGTACGTCGAGACCTTCCTGAGCTCGCTGGTCAACTGGGAATTCGCCGAAGCCAACTTCGCCTGATCCCGGTCGGGCTTGCCCGACCCGATTCACTGAACGCCGCCCGCCTGGGCGGCGTTGTCATTTGAACGGCGGCCCCGACAGGCGCGAGCCCGCCTTGAGCCCGCGCTTGGCAAACCAGCCCTTGTTCATCTCCAGCACGAAGCGCACGGGCTTGGCCGAGCAGTGCGACTCCAGCGTCTGTGGCGCCATGTCCTCGATGTTGGCGATGCGGCCTTCGTCGTCAACGAAGGCGGCCGACAGCGGCAGCAACGTGTTCTTCATCCAGAAGCACTGCTGTGCCGGGTCCTCGAAGACGAACAGCATGCCTTCATTGGTGCCCATCTGCGTGCGGTACATCAGCCCGGTGGCGCGCTCTTCCGGCGAGTCGGCCACCATGGCCCGGATGACATGGATGCCGGCCGTGAGCTGAACCGTCGGCAGCACCTGAGGCGTTTGGGCGTGGGCCCCGCCTGCCACGGCCAATGACCATGCGAGCAGTCCGAGGAGCGCGGCGCACCGCCGCGGCCGTGGTGAACGATTGATCTGTGTCATAGGCACCTGAACGGGTTCGTCGTAGATTATCGATGGGCGTTCCGGCCCCCTCCGGCCATGCAGTCACCCCGCCTCTCATTGTCCCCACCGCTCCGCCCCGTGCAGTTGGCACCGTCCACCGGGGCGTCGGCGGAACCACGGTCTGACAACGCCGTGGCCGCCGGCCTGGATGACCCGCAGGAGATGGCCGCGTTCACGGTGTTTCGCCAACGCCCCGACGGCGCGCGGGAGGCGGTGTCGCAGTGGCAGTTGTCGGGCCTGTACTGCGCGGCCTGCGCTGGCGTGATCGAGTCGGCGCTGTGCGCGTTGCCCGGGGTGATCCAAGCCAGCGTCAACGCCAGCAGTTCGCGTGCCGAGGTGCGTTGGGACCCCGCCATTACCCGCCCGTCGGCCGTGCTGCAAGCGGTGCAGGCCGCGGGCTACGACGCCGCCCCCGACCTGGCCGCGCCGGCGCGCAGCCTGCGCATCCGCGAATCGCGCCAGGTGCATTGGCGCCTCTTCGTGGCCGGCTTCTGCATGATGCAGGTGATGATGTACGCGACACCCGCGTACGTGGCCGACCCCGGCGGCATCCCCGCCGACCAGCTCCGCCTGCTGCAATGGGCGAGCTGGCTGCTGACCTTGCCGGTGCTGCTGTTCTCGGCCTCGCCACTGTTCAAGTCCGCGTGGGCCAGCGTGCGCCGGGGCCGCATTGGCATGGACGTGCCCGTGGTGTTGGGCCTGAGCGTGGCCTTCGTGGCGAGCACGGGCGCCACCTTCGAGCCGGGCGGCTGGTTCGGCCACGAGGTCTATTTCGATTCCGTCACGATGTTCGTCTTCCTGCTGCTGGGCGGGCGCAGCCTGGAGGTGCGCGCGCGCCACCGCGCCTTGGCCACACTGGAAGACACCGCCTCGCGCCTGCCCGAGCAGGTCGAGCGGCAGCGTGGCGATGGCCAGTGGGAATGGCTGCCCGCGCGGCGCCTGAAGCTCGGGGACCGGGTGCGGGTGCAGATGGGCCAGGCGTTTCCGGGGGACGGCGAACTGGTCGAGGGGCAGACCCAGGCGGACGAGTCGCTGCTGACGGGCGAATCGCTGCCCGTGCCCAAGCGCCGCGGCGACCCGGTGGTGGCGGGCAGCGTCAACCTGGGCGCGCCGGTGGTCGTCGTGGTCCGGGCACTGGGCGCCGACACGCGCCACGACGCCATCGTTGCCCTGATGCGCGACGCGGCCACCCAGCGCCCGGCACCGCTTCGGGCGGTTGACGCGGTGGCCGGTCCCTTCCTGGGCGGGGTGTTGGTGCTCGCGACGGTCGCCGCGGTCGCGTGGGCGTTCATTGACCCGTCTCGCATGGTCTGGGTTGTCGTGGCGGTCTTGACGGTGACCTGTCCCTGCGCCCTGTCGCTCGCCTCGCCGTCGGTGTGGTTGTCGGCCACCGGCGCCCTGGCACGGCGCGGCGTGCTGCTGCAGCGCATCGATGCGATGGAGGTGCTGGCCCGCGTGGACACGGTGGTGTTCGACAAGACCGGCACCCTGACCCACGACCAGCTGCGTTGGGTGTCCACCCAGCGCACGCCCGAGGCGCCGCCAGCGCGCAGCGACACCGAATTGCTCGCCGCGGCCGCGGCGCTCGCGGCGTGGTCGACGCACCCGGCATCCCGGGCCCTGGTCGAGGCGGTTCGCACCGCGTCACCGCGTGGTGAGGCCGACGGCTCCCCCATCGCCGTGGCCTGGGCCGACGTCACCGAGCAGCCCGGCCTGGGTGTGCAGGCCACGGCGGCGGACGGCCGGGTGTTTCGGCTGGGACGGGCGGCTTGGGTCAACGACCGGATGGGCGATGTCGCCAGGGACCCCGGGTGCCCGATGGCGGACACCGCCGGCACGGCCACCACCGCCGACAGCCACACCCACCCGCCCATCGCCGAGGCACCCGCTGGGGCGGTGCAGGTGGCGTTCGGCCCGGTCGGCCAGGCGTGGCTGCGCTGCAGCCTCGCCGAGTCCGTGCGGGCCGACGCCGCCGAGGTGATCGCTTCGCTGCGCGCCGCGGGCTTGCGCACGGTGGTGCTGTCGGGGGACCGCCCTGCGCGCGTCGATCTGCTGGCGCAGCAGTTGGGCGTCGACCTGGCGGTGGGGGGCGCGATGCCCGAAGACAAGCTCGCCTGGCTGACCGCCGAGCAGGCCCGAGGCCACCGCGTCGCGATGGTCGGCGACGGACTGAACGACGCCCCGGTGCTGGCCCGCGCGGATGTGTCCTTCGCGATGGCCGGCGGCTCGCCGCTGAGCCGCCTGCAAGCCGATGCGTTGGTGCTGTCGCCGCGGCTGGGCGCGGTGGCCGAGGCGCGCACCCTGGCGATCCGTTCGCGCCGCCTGATCCACCAGAACCTGGCCTGGGCCGCGGCCTACAACCTGGTCTGCATTCCCTTGGCACTGGTGGGCTGGATGCCACCGCTGGTGGCGGGCCTGGGCATGGCGGGCAGCTCGCTGTTCGTGGTGCTCAACGCGCTGCGGGTGGGTCGCCCGGCCCGCATCGACCGGTAGGACACATGGACATCCTCTACCTGTTGATCCCCTTGTCAGTGGTGCTGGTCTTTCTGATCATGGGGGTGTTCGCCTGGGCCATCCAATCGGGCCAGTTTGACGACCTGGAGCGCGAAGGTGGCCGAATTTTCGAGGCCGATGAGGCGCCCGATTCGCCTGCCCTTGACCGGGATCAAGCCGCACCGCGCGGCGACGACCGACACTGACCCCAGCGGCGACCGAGGCCGCGATCTGGAGCATGACGATGACAACGAAAAGCTCGGCCGGCACCGCCGCCGGACCGGTCTACAACGACTCAGTGGTTCGCCTGTTTTCACTGGCGGCCGTGTGGTGGGGTGTGGTGGGCATGTTGGTGGGGGTGATCATCGCCGCCCAAATGGCCTGGCCCGAACTCAACTTCGGCATTCCCTGGCTCAGCTTTGGCCGCTTGCGGCCGCTGCACACCAACGCGGTGATCTTTGCGTTTGGCGGCTGTGCGCTGTTTGCGAGCAGCTACTACGTGGTGCAGCGCACCTGCCAGGTGCCCCTGTTCATGGGCAAGCTGGCGATGTTCACCTTCTGGGGCTGGCAGCTGGTCATCGTGGCCGCGGCGGTCAGCCTTCCGTTGGGCTTCACCCAGGGCAAGGAATACGCCGAACTGGAGTGGCCGATCGACTTGCTGATCGCCGTGGTCTGGGTGGCTTACGCGGTGGTGTTCTTCGGCACCATCGGCGTGCGCCGGGTGCGCCACATCTACGTGGCCAACTGGTTCTTCGGCGCCTTCATCTTGACGGTTGCGCTGCTGCACATTGTCAACAGCGCCGCTTTGCCGGTCAGCATGACCAAGAGCTACTCGGCCTACGCCGGGGTGCAGGACGCCATGGTGCAGTGGTGGTACGGCCACAACGCCGTGGGTTTCTTCCTGACGGCCGGCTTCCTGGGGATGATGTACTACTTCATCCCGAAGCAGGCCGAGCGGCCGGTGTACAGCTATCGCCTGTCCATCGTCCACTTCTGGGCGCTGATCTTCACCTACATGTGGGCCGGCCCGCACCACCTGCACTACACGGCGCTGCCCGACTGGGCCCAGAGCGTGGGCATGGTGTTCTCGCTGGTGCTCTTGGCGCCCAGCTGGGGCGGCATGATCAACGGCATCATGACCCTGTCCGGGGCCTGGAACAAGCTGCGCGACGACCCGATCCTGAAGTTCCTGATCGTCAGCCTGTCGTTCTACGGCATGTCGACCTTCGAGGGCCCGATGATGTCCATCAAGACGGTCAACGCGCTGTCGCATTACACCGACTGGACCATCGGCCACGTTCACTCCGGCGCGCTGGGCTGGGTTGGCCTGATTTCGATGGGCACGCTGTACTACCTGGTGCCGCGGATGTTCGGGCAGACCAAGATGTACAGCACCCGTGCCATCGAGCTGCACTTCTGGATCGCCACGCTTGGCATCGTGCTGTACATCGCGGCGATGTGGATTGCCGGGGTGATGCAGGGCCTGATGTGGCGCGCCGTGAACCCCGACGGCACGCTGGTGTTCAGCTTCGTCGAGAGCGTCAAGGCCAGCTATCCGTTTTACGTGGTGCGACTGATCGGCGGCCTGCTGTACCTCAGCGGCATGCTGATCATGAGCTGGAACGTCGTGATGACCGCCCTCAATGGCCGCCCGCAGCCGGCACGCATTCCCGAGCCGCGCGCGGCCCACGCTTGAGTTCCTGGAGCAAGGTCCCATGAGCAACGCCCAGAACAACCGTCCGAACGAGTCCGGCTTCTCCCACGAGAAGATCGAGACCAACAACTTCCTGATGATCGTCCTGATCCTGATCGTCGTCGCCGTTGGCGGCCTGGTTGAGATCGTTCCGCTGTTCTTTCAGCGCAGCCTCACGCAACCGGTGCCCGGCCTCAAGCCCTACACCGCCTTGCAGGTGGCCGGGCGCGACATCTACGTCCGCGAGGGTTGCTACAACTGCCACTCGCAGATGATCCGCCCCTTCCGCGCCGAAACGCTGCGCTACGGCCACTACTCGGTGGCCGGCGAGTTCGTCTACGACCGCCCGTTTCAGTGGGGCAGCAAGCGCACCGGGCCGGACCTTCACCGCGTCGGTGGCAAATACAGCGACGAGTGGCACCGCATCCACCTGAACAACCCGCGCGACCTGGTGCCCGAGTCGAACATGCCGGCTTACCCGTGGCTGCTGAAGAACACCGTTGAGCCGGCCGACGTCGCCCCCAAGATGACCGCGCTGCGCACCCTCGGGGCCCCCTACACCGACGAGGAGATCAAGCAGGCCTCGGCGGACGTCAAGGGCAAGACCGAGATGGACGCGCTGATCGCCTACCTGCAGGTGCTGGGCACCGCCGTGAAATGAACTGGGGCACCCCATGGACCTTGACCTGAACCTGATGCGCGCGGGCGTCACCGTGCTGTCGTTCCTCGCCTTCATCGGCATCGTGGTGTGGGCGCTGTCCCGCCGCAACCAGGCGGGCTTCGACGAAGCCGCCATGCTGCCCTTCGCCGACGACCTGTCCCCCGGGCCGGGCCGCCCCGGCGCCGCCGCCAACGCCCAGGAGCGCTGAGATGAGTGATTTCGTGTCTTCCGGCTGGTCGATCTCCATCGCCGTCGTGGTGCTGGCCGGGCTGGTGTACTGCGTGTGGCTGTTGCTGGTGGCCAGCCGCCGCCGGGTGATGGCCAACGACAACTCCACCGGCCACGTGTGGGACGAGGACCTGAAGGAGTTGAACAACCCGCTGCCGCGCTGGTGGATGGGCCTGTTCGTCATGACCGTGGTCTTCGCCGTCGGCTACCTGGTGATCTACCCGGGCCTGGGCGAAGCCAAGGGCACACTGGGCTGGAGCAGCGCTGGCCAGTACGAGAAGGAGCAGGCCAAGGCCAGCGCCGACATGGCTGCGGTCTATGGCAAATTCACCGCGATGGACGCCGCCGCGCTGGCCAAGGACGCCAAGGCCATGGGCATCGGCGAGCGCCTGTTCATCAACAACTGCGCGGCCTGCCACGGCTCGGACGCGCGCGGCAGCAAGGGCTTTCCCAACCTGACCGATGGCGATTGGCTGTACGGCGGCTCGCACGAGAAGATCAAGGAAACCCTCACGCTGGGCCGCAACGGCAACATGCCGTCGATGGCCGCGGCCGTGGGCAGCAGCGAGGACGTGCGCAATGTGGCGAACTACGTGCTGAGCCTGTCGGGCAGCCCGCACAACTCGCTGGCCGCCGAGCTGGGCCGCAGCAAGTTCACCGCCTGCGCGGCCTGCCACGGTCCGAAGGGCGAGGGCAACCAGGCGCTGGGCGCGCCGAACCTCACCGACAAGGTCTGGCTGCACGGTTGGGGTGAGGACGCCATTGTGGCGATGGTCAACCACGGCAAGTCCAATGTGATGCCGGCCCAGGCCGGGCGCCTGACCGAGGCCCAGATTCACGTGCTGGCCGCCTATGTCTGGGGCCTGTCGAACAAGCCGGCGGGGGCCATCGGCCAGTGACCAAGCCGAACTCTGGCGTGATTCCCATCGTGCCCGTGGTGGACGCCGCGGGCGAGGTGGTGTCTCTGTACGCCAAGCAGAAGACGATCTACGCGCGCTCTGTCAGCGGCTGGTTCGCGGCGTGGCGGTGGACGCTGGTGTGGTTCACGCAGCTGCTGTTCTACGGCCTGCCGTGGCTGAGCTGGAACGGCCGTCCCGCGGTGCTGTTCGACCTTGCCGCGCGTCGCTTCTACATCGGCCCACTGGTGCTGTACCCGCAGGACTTCATCTACCTGACCGGTCTGCTGGTGCTGTCGGCCTTTGGCCTTTTCCTGTTCACGGCGGTGGCGGGGCGGCTGTGGTGCGGCTACGCCTGCCCGCAGACGGTCTACACCGAGATCTTCATGTGGGTGGAGCGGCAGTTCGAGGGCGACCGCGTCGCCCGCATGAAGCGCGACGCCGGCCCCTGGACCGGCGACAAGCTGGTCCGCAAGGCCGGCAAACAAGCCGTCTGGGTCGCCATTGCCTTGTGGACCGGTTTCACCTTTGTCGGCTACTTCACGCCCATCCAGCAGTTGGCCGTGGAAGCGACCAGCGTGATCGGCCTCGGCGCGGGTGGGCCAGGCTTCGGCGCGTGGGAATGGTTCTGGGTGCTGTTCTACGGCCTGGCCACCTACGGATTCGCGGGCCACATGCGCGAACAGGTGTGCAAGTACATGTGCCCCTACGCGCGCTTCCAGAGCGCGATGTTCGACAAGGACACGCTGATCATCAGCTACGACGACGCGCGTGGCGAACCGCGTGGCTCCCGCCCGCGGTCGCTGCCGCACGCGCAGCTGGCCACCGAAGGCAAGGGCGACTGCATTGACTGCGGTCTGTGCGTGCAGGTCTGCCCGACCGGCATCGACATCCGTCAGGGCCTGCAGTACGAATGCATCGGCTGCGCCGCCTGCATCGACGTGTGCAACGGCGTGATGGACAAGATGAGTTATCCCCGCGGGCTGATCCGCTACGCCACCCAGAACGGGCTGGCCGGCCGATGGACGCAGGCACAGATGTGGCGCCGCGTGTTTCGCCCGAGGGTGCTGATCTACTCGGCCATCCTGCTGGGCCTGGCGGCGGCGTTCATGGTCAGCCTGCTGACGCGCACGCCGTTCCGGGTCGACGTGATCCGCGACCGCGGCAGCCTGGCGCGCCTGGTGGAAGACGGCCACGTCGAAAACGTCTACCGCCTGCAGCTGATGAACGCCAGCGAGCGCACCGAGCGCTTCAGCGTGGCCGTCAAGGGCCAACCCGGCCTGCGCCTGGCGCCGAATGCCGACGTCAGCGTCGAAGTGCTGGGCACCGAGACGCGGTGGTTGCCGCTGAACGTGCAGATGCCCCCCGACGCGGCAAGCCGCCTGGGCCCAGGGGCGCACAAGCTGGTGTTCGTCGTGACCCGCCGCGACGGGCAGGGCGAGCCCCTCAGCGTGCACGAGTCGTCGACCTTCGTGGTTCCGCGCTGACCGGCCGACCCGCTTGCACCCGCATCGCCCCGAAGCCTCACGTTCTTTCACGTTCCTCCACGATCCTGCGACCCAGCCGACATGACGAAGCCCTCAGACCGCCATCCGGACCCCGATCACCGCCGCCATGACCGGGCCACCGCCCCGGCCGCTCGGTCCGCGCGCCGGCCGGTCGACGGCGCCGACGCTGCAGGCAACCAGGCGCCGTGGTGGCGTGTGCCGATGGTTTGGGTGGTCATCTCCGGGCCTTTGGCGGTGGTGGTGGCGAGCCTGGTGACCGCAGGGGTGGCTTGGACGCACATCGACCCTGTGGTGATGGACCCCGCGACCGGCCAGGTGACGGGCCACGCGGGCGACGACGTGGCCGCCCCCGTCGACCCCAAGGACCCGCTCGCGCCGGCACAGCGCGCGCGCAACCACAGCGCCAGCCCGCGTGAGTGACGCCATGGGCCGCCTTGCCATGACCGTGCTGTGGCCTGCCTTCCTGATGGCGGGCGTCCTGGAGGCGTTGGTGTTCGTCGTGGTCAACCCGAGTGAGCTGACCTGGTTTGGCGGCCCCCCGGTGGCGTTGAGCCCGGCCGCGGTTTACACCGTGACCTTCTTGATCATCTGGGGCGTGATGAGCGTGTCGGGCGCCTTGACCGCGATGCTGCTGCGCAGCGCGGCAGACGTGAACCTGGGCCGTTGACGGCGCGGGTCAGCAGCTGCTGCTGTTGACGACCTGACGCAGGCTGGCCTCGTCGAGGATGCGGATGTGGCGCTGCTTGACTTCCAGCAGGCCGTCGTCCTGGAACTTCGAGAAGGTGCGGCTGACGGTTTCGAGCTTCAGGCCGAGGTAGCTGCCAATTTCCTCGCGCGTCATGCGCAGGATCAGCGAGGACGCTGAAAACCCCCGCGCGTGCAGCCGCTGGGTCAGGTTCAACAAGAAGGCGGCGAGGCGTTCTTCCGCGCGCATGCTGCCCAGCAGCAGCATCACGCCGTGGTCGCGCACGATTTCGCGGCTCATGATCTTGTGAAACTGGTGCTGCAACTCGCGGAACTGGTGCGACAGGCGCTCCAGGTCGTTGAAGGGGATCACGCACACCTGGGAATCTTCCAGCGCCACGGCGTCGCAGGCATGGCGGTCGTGGCTGATGCCATCCAGGCCCAGCAGCTCGCCGGCCATCTGGAACCCGGTCACCTGGTCGCGCCCGTCGTCGGACGACACGCAGGTCTTGAAGAAGCCCGAACGCACCGCGAACAGCGCCGTGAAGGCGTCGCCCACGCGGAACAGGGCCTCGCCGCGCGGCACGTTGCGCCGGTTGGCCACCAGCTGGTCGAGTTGATCGAGCTCGGTGCTGGACAGGCCCAGCGGCAAGCACAACTCGCGAAGGTTGCAGTTGGAGCACGCCGCCTTCACGGCGTCGACGCGCACTGGAATCACGTGGTCCATGGGTGGATTATGGTGTGGTTCATGCGCAGGTTCGAATCGAAGACCCTCTTGCCCTCAGCCGCCAGGCGCAGCGGGTGGCCAAGCCTTGACCAGGGTCAAGGGCGCCCGCGGCATTCCGGCGCACAGTGTGGCCACCATGAGCACCTGTGCCAACCCCGTCATGGCGCCATCGTCGCCAGCCCGCCCGACGTCGACCACGCCGGCCCTGAGCGATGCGGTGCTTCGCCAGCTCGATCAGGCCGGCCCGCGCTACACGTCCTACCCGACCGCCGATCGCTTTGTCGAGGCCTTTGGGGCGGCCGACTACGCGCGTGCGCTCTGGTCGCGGGCGAAGGGACCCGCGGGCGTGGGGGGCAGCGCACCGTTGTCGATCTACGTGCACGTGCCGTTCTGCGAGTCGGTTTGTTACTACTGTGCTTGCAACAAGGTGATCACCCGACAGCACGACCGCGCCGGTGCCTACCTGGACGCGCTGGAGCGCGAGATCGCGCTGCACGTCGGGCAGCTGGGCCGCGGGCAGCCGGTGTCGCAGCTGCACTTTGGCGGCGGGTCACCGACCTTTCTGACCGACGAGGAGCTGACGCGCCTGATGGCGCGCCTGGGCGCGGCCTTCGATTTGCTGTCCTGTGCCGAGGTGTCCATCGAGGTGGACCCGCGCACCGTCGATGCCGCTCGGTTGGCCCACTTGCGCGCCATTGGCTTCAACCGCATCAGCTTTGGCGTGCAGGACTTCGACCCGCAGGTGCAGAGAGCGGTGCACCGGGTGCAAAGCGAAGCGATGGTCGCGAGCCTGCTGGCCAGCGCCCGTGCGCTGGGCTTCCAGTCGACCAACGTCGACCTGATCTATGGCCTGCCGCGGCAAACCCTCGATTCGGTGACGCGCACGGTGGCGGCGGTGTCGGCGCTGCGGCCCGACCGCGTGGCGCTGTACGCCTACGCGCACCTGCCGCAGCGCTTCAAGCCGCAGCGGCGCATCGACCCGACCGAGCTGCCCAGCGGCGAGCAGCGGGTGCACATGCTGTCGGCGGCGATCTCGGGCTTCGCGTCCGCCGGCTACGAGTACATCGGGATGGACCACTTCGCGCTGCCCCAGGACAGCTTGGCCGTGGCCAAGCGCCAAGGTCGCCTGCACCGCAATTTCCAGGGCTACAGTACCCAGCCCGACTGCGACCTGCTGGGCCTGGGCGTGTCGGCCATCGGTCGGGTGGGCGCCACCTACAGCCAGAACGCGAAGACGCTGCCCGAGTACTACGACGCCTTGCAGCAAGGTCAGCTGCCCGTGGTGCGCGGGCTGACCCTGAGCCGCGACGACGTGGTGCGCCGCGCCATCATCATGGCGTTGATGTGCCAGGGCCGGGTCGACTTCGAGGACATCGCGATTGCGCACCTGGTCGACATGCGGCGCGACTTCGCCAACGAGTTGCAGCTGCTCGCGCCACTGCAGGCCATGGGGCTGGTGACGCTCGAACCCGACGCCATTCAGGTGACCGACCTGGGCTGGTACCTGGTGCGCGCGGTGGCCTTGGTCTTCGACCGCTACGCCCAGGCCGACCGCAAACGCGAACACTTTTCCCGGATCATTTGAGCGCGCGGGTTCAGCCCTTGCCCGCTGCCGCTGCCGCGCCGCAGCGGGCCCCCCTGGCGGGGTTGCGGACGGTGGTGGTGGCCACGCCGGTCGCGCCCGGCGACAGGTGGCGCCGGTGACCACCACCACCGCCGCCACCTGGCTGTGGCCCAGCGCCTTGCTGATGGGCCTGGCCGGCGGTCCGCATTGCCTGGCCATGTGCGGCGCCGCCTGCGCTGCCATCACCGGCCGCTGTGGCGGCGCGCGCCCGCAGCGGGCCATGCTGGCGTGGCAATTGGGCCGGGCGGTGGGCTACACCGCGGCCGGCGCGGTGGTGGCGAGCAGCGCGGTGCTGCTGGGGCAATGGGGCCGCGAGGTCGCCTTCCTCAAGCCCTTCTGGGCGATGCTGCACCTCGCCGCGCTGGTGCTCGGGCTGTGGCTTGTCTGGCGGGCGCGCCCGCCGCGCTGGATGGGCGCGTGGCTCGACCCGTCCGCCTGGCTGAAGTCGCCGTCCCCCAGGGCCCCCGCGGGGTCGGCCGGTGCGCCGGGCAAGGTGCTGTGGCTGCAGGCGTCGGCCGCTGGTGCCGCGTGGGTCGCGCTGCCTTGCGGCCTGTTGCAGTCGGCGCTGGTGGTCGCCGCGCTGGGGTCCACCGCCGTGGATGGTGCCTTGGTGATGGCCGCGTTTGCCTTGGGCTCCGGCCTCAGCCTGTGGGTGGGGCCACGCCTGTGGGCGGCGCTGGCAGGGGCGGGTGGGGCGGCGGGCCCGGCGGCGTGGCGGCCGGCCTGGGCCAACGCCGCTTTGTCCTTGCGCCTGGCCGGCTTGCTGCTGGCACTCGGCTCGGGCTGGGCGCTGCTGCACGCGGCCGTGCCCGGCACGCCGGCGCCCTTCTGTCTTTGAACGCGCCGCCCGCCGGGCACCGTCAGCGGCATGACAGCGCCGGTGGCTTAAAATTTGAGACTCACCAAGACCATTCAACCAGCGGAGTCCACACCCCATGTACCAGCACATCAAGGTGCCCGAAGGCGGCCAGAAAATCACGGTCAACGCCGACTTTTCGTTGAACGTGCCTGACCAGCCGATCATTCCCTACATCGAAGGGGACGGCACCGGCTTCGACATCACCCCGGTGATGATCAAGGTGGTGGACGCGGCGGTGGCCAAGGCCTATGGGGGTGCCAAGAAGATCCATTGGATGGAAATCTACGCTGGCGAGAAGTCGACTCAGATCTACGGTCCCGATGTGTGGCTGCCCGAAGAGACCCTGCAGGTTCTGAAGGACTATGTCGTGTCCATCAAGGGCCCGCTGACGACGCCCGTGGGCGGCGGGATCCGTTCGCTGAACGTCGCGCTGCGCCAGGAACTCGACCTGTATGTCTGCCTGCGGCCGATCCAGTACTTCAAGGGCGTGCCGAGCCCGGTCAAGGAGCCCGAGAAGACCAACATGGTCATCTTCCGCGAGAACTCCGAAGACATCTACGCCGGCATCGAGTTCGAAGCCGAGAGCGAGAAGGCCAAGCGCCTGATCAAGATCCTGCAGGAAGACTTCGGCGTCAAGAAGATCCGCTTCCCGAACACCTCCGGCATCGGCGTCAAGCCCGTGTCGCGAGAAGGCACCGAGCGCCTGGTGCGCAAGGCCATCCAGTACGCCATCGACAACGACAAGCCCAGCGTGACCATCGTGCACAAGGGCAACATCATGAAGTTCACCGAGGGCGGCTTCCGCGACTGGGCTTACGGCCTGGCCGCGAAGGAGTTCGGCGGCGAGCTGATCGACGGCGGCCCGTGGATGAAGATCAAGAACCCGAAGTCGGGCAAGGACATCGTCATCAAGGACAGCATCGCCGACGCCTTCCTGCAGCAGATCCTGCTGCGCCCGGCCGAGTACAGCGTGATCGCCACGCTGAACCTCAACGGCGACTACGTCAGCGACGCGCTGGCCGCGCAAGTGGGCGGCATCGGCATCGCCCCGGGCGCGAACCTCAGCGACTCCATCGCGATGTTCGAGGCCACCCACGGCACCGCGCCGAAGTACGCCGGCAAGGACTACGTGAACCCGGGCTCGGAAATCCTCAGCGCCGAAATGATGCTGCGCCACATGGGCTGGACCGCCGCCGCCGACCTGATCATCAGCTCGATGGAGAAGTCGATCGCCTCCAAGAAAGTCACCTACGACTTCGCCCGCCTGATGGACGGCGCGACGCAGGTGTCGTGCTCGGGCTTTGGTCAGGTGATGATCGACCATATGTGAAGACGCTCCACAGCGTCTCATGACGCCCCGTAAGCCCCTGATTTTGTTGAAGAAATCAGGGGCTTTGTCTTTTCAGCACGTCTCACGGCAGACCACGAAATCCCGCCCTTTTGGCGTACCTAAAGACGGGTGGCGAGGAGAAAAGCCCTCCAAATTCCTCCATTTGGAGGGGGCCGCCAACTGCCCTTGTGAGACCCTGCATGAGACTCTGCAACTACTCCCTGACGCCGACCCGGATCAGCAGCGCGAAGCCGCGCTCTCGCCTCTACAAGCTCACTGACGGTGGGGGCTTGTTCGTCGAGGTCAGCGCCGCCGGGCTGAAGACTTGGCGCTACCAGTACCGTTTTGGGGGAAGCCGCCGAGAGATCACGATCGGGAAGTTCCCGGAGGTCGGCGTCGCCGATGCTCGAGAGAGGCACTTTGAGATGCGGGCGATGCTTGAGCGTGGCATCGACCCGCTCGATGCCCGTCGGCAGCAAGAGAGTGCACGTCGTGAGCGATCTGCGGAAGTCCGAGCGGCAGGCGACGACTTCGAGTCGTTTTCGCGCCGCTGGATCCGGGAGCGCTTGGTGACCAAGTCGGAGACCTACCGACGCCAGGTCGAGTCAAGACTGGAGCGGTTTGTGTGGCCCGAGATCGGAAGCAAGCCACTCAGTGCAGTTCGGCCGGCTGATGTCCTGGAGATCATCGAGGCTCGGAGAGCGACGCCGAAAACAGCCGAAGGCGTCAGGCAGCACATTCAGCAGATCTACAACTACGCGATCCAGAAGCTGCTGGTCGAGGTCAACCCGGCCTTGCCACTGCGAGGCGTCATCGAGGTGCCTGCCGCCGAGCACCACCGGCATCTGACCGAGCCAGAATTGGGCGCTTTCTGGCGATCGGTGGCGAAACAAGGCGCGCACTTCGTGACCATCGCTGCCACCCGGATGCTCATGTACACGATGTGCCGCAAGTCAGAGGTATTGCGAGCCCGGTGGCGCGAGTTCGACCTCGAGCGGGCCCAGTGGGACATCCCGGCCGAGCGCATGAAGATGAAGGCGCCGCACCGTGTCTACCTTTCCCGACAGGCACTCGAACTCCTCGGGCTGCTGAAGGCATTCGGCTCGGAGCCGCAGGCAGACGTGTTCCCGTCGGTTCTTCGTGCCGCGGTGCCGCTCGGCGACGCTACGCTGAACCACTTCTTCAAGCGACTCGACTTCGGCGTTCCGGACTTCTCGCCCCATGGGACCCGAGGCACGGCAGCGACCTTGCTTCGTGAGCACGGATTCAGCCGCGAGGTGGTCGAGCTGCTACTGGCACATGCCGAGCGAAACAAGGTGACGGCCGCCTATCACCATCACGAGATGGCTGACGAGCGGCGGCGCGCGCTCCAGTACCTGGCGGATCAAATCGATCGATTGGCCAGTGCATCCGTTGCTGGCTCAACGGTGTCTTCTGACGGTCGTGAGCACCGCATGACCGCATGAAGCGACTTGGGGATGCGGATGTTGCAGTCGAGCATCGTCTACAACGCTGGCGCAGAACACCGGCCGGCGCTACGACACCCTGTTCTCCGACGAGACCGACGGACCGCTGGACCCGGAGCGCAAGCGCATGTTCATGGCGATGAAGCGGCGGGTGCTGGAATTGGGTGGCTACATGTCCAGCACCTGCTGGGGCGACTTGCCGGCCCAGTTCTGGCGGCGAGGCGAGTCCTGGCCGTGCAGGCGGCCGGGGCTGGCCGAGGTCATCGCGGTGGTCCTGGACGGGCGGGTGGATGAGGAGGGCAGGGTGGAGCCATTGCGCGGGTCTGTGCGGCGGTCGTTGCGGCGGTCGTTGAGGGAGAGAGGTGCCTGCCGGCGGCGGCGCGAGGGTTCTTCACGGCGGATACGCGGAGCTGCCTGAGCAGCGTCGCGAGCCAGCCGAAGCAGGATGGTTCTCAGGTTGTAGCGGCGGTTGAAGATGTACTGGATCTGGCCGAGGTAGCGTTGCCCGTACTTCTTGAAGGCGAAGGCGTGGTACGTGCCTGACAGGGAGGTCTTGATGTTGCCCAGCGCGGTGTTCACGGCCCGGAAGGAAGGGTGCTTTGCGCTGGACGCGCCGCCGCCAGTGACATGGGGCTCGTGCAAGATGCCGGTGCCTTGAACCGCAGTGAAGCAGCCCAGCCCATCGGAGACCAGGGTCGCCGGCGCCGCCAGCGACTTCTCGGCGAAGGCCTGGATCGAGTCCTTGGTGAAGGGACGCTGGGACAGACACATCACGACCGGCTTGCCGTCCTCCGTCGTCTGCACCGCTGCCACGAAGGGAACCTTATTCGGCGAGCCCCGGCCCGCCTAGCCTCCGTGGACCTCGCCACCCAGGTAGGCGTCGTCGATCTCGACGCGGCCGGTGAGCTGCCGCTGGGCCTCTCGCAGCACCATGACCTGCATGATCTTGTGCTTCAGCAGCCACGCCGTCGGGTACGACACCCCCAGATGCCGCTTGAGCTCCAGCGCCGAGACGTTGTTCTTTGCCTGCGTCATCAGGTGCATGGCCAAGAACCAGCGCGGCAGCGGCAGCTTGCTGGACTCGAAGATCGTGCCGCTGACCAGGCTGCACTGGTAGCGGCAGCTGCTGCACTGGAAGTACAGCCGGTCGTGCCGCCGGAACTCGCTGTGCCAGGTCTGCTCGCAGCGCGGACAGACGAACCCGTTCGGCCAGCGCCAAGCCCGAACCCGCTCCTCACACTGCTGCACCGAGCCAAACCGCTCGAAGAACTCCGGCATCGACAGCCCCTTCTGGTACTGAACCCTGTTCTGCGCCATGACCGACCTCCTGTGTGGATGACGCATGCTCGCGGTCGGGTGGCTCACTGGGTGAGCCTGCTACTCGGTAGGCTGAGTCATCTTGCTGATCAGGTGGCACGATGAGGGTGTAGTGAGGTCGCTGCCGTCCGGCCCCTGGGAGGCGCTGTTCCAGCGAGCGCTGCCGCAGGTTGACAACATTCAGCGCCCTGGCGGGCTTGCGGACCCGTTGCATGACCTTCGGAGGCAGGACCGCCCTGATGTTCAGGTACGGACACCGCCTCAGCAAGGACTTCAAGATCTTCGTGCCGGACTCGCAGTTCTCGGCTACGCAACGCCCCGACTCGGCGACTCGGCGACACGGCGGCATCCCTGACGTCGCAGTACACGGAGATGCCTGGCTTGCCCGTCAAGCTGCGGTTCGAGGAAGGCAAGATCGCCTTTGTGGCCGCACGATCGGCAAGTTCCCGGATGCCGGCGTCGCCGATGCGCGTCAGGCTCTGCGGCAGCGCTGTGGACCTGGCCTTCAGGGCTCAGGGCCATGGGAAGGGCGCATGGCTCGACGCGGCTTCACGCCAGCCGAATGCGCGGGTGCGCCAGGCGCTGCGTGGCTTCCGACAACCAGCCCAGCGTGGCCGCGCGCCAGCCCTGCACAGCGGCCTGGTGGCGGCGGTGCAGGGCCACGTGGCCCCACTGTGCCAGGCGCCCGCGCACGAAGGTCCCCGGCAAGAGCCCCGCTCGCCCCAGCGTGCCATACGCGCTGTAGCGGCCCAGGGACACCAGGCTGCCGAAATCGTGGTGCTGGAAGGCCGGCAGCGCGCGGCCTTGCAGCGCTGCGTGCAGGTGGCGCGCCAGGTGCTCGGCCTGCTGCGTGGCCACCTGGGCCGTGGGCGGCAGCGGGCGCTCGGCACCCGGCAGCTGCAGGCTGGCGCAATCACCCAGCACAAACACCTGCTCGTCGCCCAGGGCCTGCAGCGTGGGGCCCACCTGCACCTGGTGCAGGCGGTTGACCTGCAGGCCGCTCAGCCCTGCCAGCACGGCTGGTGCCTGCACGCCGGCCGACCACACGGTCAGGTCGGCCGGCTGCCAACCTGCGCCCGCCACGTCCACGCCTTCCGCCCCGACTGCCTGCACACGCGCGGCGGTCTGCACCTGGAAGCCCAGGCCCTCCAGCGTGCGCCGGCTGGCCGCCGAGACCTGCTCAGGAAAGGCCGCCAGGATGCGCGGCCCGCCTTCGTACAGCGTCAAGCGCAGGCGCTGGCGAAGCTGCGCATCGCCGAAGCCCGAGGCCTGCTCCATCACGTCGCTTAGCTCGGCCGCCAATTCCACGCCAGTGGCCCCGGCGCCGACGATGGCCACGCGCACCTCGGCGTCGTTAATCGCGGCGCGCAGCAACTGGCTGCGCAGCGCCTGGTTGAAGGACTCGGCCTGGGCCTGGTTGTCGATGAAGTGCGCGTACTGCCGCACGCCGGGCGTGCCGAAGTCGTTGGCACCACTGCCCAGGGCCAGCACCAGTGCGTCGTAGGGCAGTTCACGCTCGGGCACGAGCACGGCGCCCGCGGGCGTGCGCAGCGCGCCCAGGCGCACGCGGCGCGCGCCGCGGTCGACGCCCACCAGTTCACCCGGCTCGAAGCCGTAGCCGTGGGCCTGGGCATGCGCCAGGAAGTGGATGCGCTGCTGGTGCACATCGCGCGTACCCGCGGCCAGGGTGTGCAGCATCGGCTTCCACACGTGCGTGAAGCCGCGGTCCACGAGCACCACGCGGGCGCGCTGGCCTTCACGTTCGGCCCGGTGCCCCAGGCGTGTGGCCAGCAGCAGGCCGGCGATGCCACCGCCGACGATGACGATGCGCAGCCCGCTCATCGCGGTGCGCCGGCCACGGCGGCGGCGGGGCTGGCCAAGGCGGCCTCGGGCTGCCACGCACCCAGCGCCAGCTGCAGCTGGCCCCAGGCCAGCAGTGCCTGGGCCTGGGCCTGCACCGCCTGCAGCTGCGCCTGCTGCGCCTGCGCCGCCTGCGCCAGCGCCGCCACCGGCGTTTCCAGGCCGGCGTCGGAACGCGCCTGCGCATGGGCCCGGGCCTGCTCGGCCAGGGCCTGGGCCTGCTGGGCCTGCTGCCAGGCCAGCTGCGCCGCCGTCCACTGCTGCAGGGCCTGCTCGCTGTCTTGCAGGGCACGCAGCACGGTCTGCTCGAAGCGGTGCCACGCGGCCTGGCCACCTGCGCGGGCCGCGGCCTCGCGGGCCTGCGTGCGGCCGGCGTCCAGCCAATCCCAACTCAGCTGTGGGCCGGCGGCGTGGCGCAGCGCGCTGCTCTGGCCCAGGGCGCCGAAAGGCGCGTTCAGCGCCACCGCCAGATTCAGGCTCAGGCGCGGCAGGTGGGCGCGGCCGGCGAGCACGGCCTCGCCCAGGCTGGCGCGCAGCTCGGCATCGGCGCGGGCCACGTCGGGGCGGCGCGCCAGCAGTTCGCCGGCTTGCAGCCAGGGCGTGTCCGAAGGCACGGCCGGCAGCAGCGAAGCGCCCGCGTTTGCGGCACCGCGCAGTGCGGGCGCGGCCAGCAGCGCCTGCCAGCGCTGGTCTTGCGCTGTGGCGGCGGGCTGCCCGGCGGCTTGCGGCGTGCGCCCGGCCAACACCGCCAGCGCCGCGCGGTGCACCTGCTCGGCGGCCGCAGCTTGTGCACGTTCGGCCTGGAGCTGCACGCGCTCGCCGCTGGCGGCCAGGGCCTCGCGGCGGTCGGCCAGGCCGGCCTGCACACGCGCCTGCAACAGGCCTTCACGCTGCTGCAGTGTTTGCGCGAGCAGCTCCAAGGCCTGCAGGCGCTGCTGCTGCAGGCGCAGTTGCGTGTAGTGCTGCACCACCTCGGCCTGCAGCAGCGCGGTGGCGGCGTGCAGGTCGGCGCGGGCCCCATCGGCGCGGCGCTCGGCCACGGCGCTGGCGGTGCCCACGCGGCCGAAGAGGTCGATCTCCCAGGCCAGGCCCTGGCCCAGCGTGGCGACGTTCTGCACCGGCGGGCGCGGCAGGCCCTGGCTGTAAGGGTCCACCTCGATGAGCGAAGGCCGCTGCGATGAGGCCTGCGCGTCCAGCCGGCCCTGCGGCAGCGCGTCGCGCTGCGCGGCCTGCGTGAGCGCACGTGCGGCCTGCACGGCGGCCAGCGCGGCCTGCAGCTCGTGGTTGCCGGCTTCGGCCCAGGCCACCAGGGCGTCGAGCTGCGGGTCGTGCAGCGCCTGCCACCAGGCGCTGGCGGGTGTGGCCAGTGGCGCAGCGGTGACCGGTGCGCCAGCGGCAGCGTGGCGCTGCGCGGCCGCGGGCACTTCGCTCAGGGGCACCACCACCGATGCACAGCCGCCGAACAGCAGCGTGAGGGCCAGCGCGGTGGCCAGGACCAGTGAGCGCGGCGCCAGGGCGCGCGGAGTAGCGTTGGGATGCATGGTTGGGTTCCTCAGGCGGTCAGCGTGGCTGCAGGCGCAGGCTCGGCCGCAGGCGCGGCCACGCGGTAGAAGGCGGCGTACAGCGCCGGGATGAGACCGAGCGTGATCAGCGTGCCCAGGGCCAGGCCGCCCATCATCGTGACGGCCAGGCTCGTCCAGACCACGCCGCCGAAGAGCCACAGCGGCACCAGGCCGAGGATGCAGACCATCTTGGTCATCACGATGGGCCGCAGGCGCTTGGCCGCGGCCTCTTCGATGGCCTGCAGCGCGGGCAGCCCGTCGCGGCGCGCTTCTTCGATGGCGTCGAGCAGCAGCACCGCGTTGTTGACGATGATGCCGGCCAGCGCCAGCAGGCCCAGCGTGCCCACGAAGGTGAGCGTGGTGCCGCTGAGGTAGAGCGCCAGCGCCGCGCCGATGCTGACGAAGGGGATGCTCGCCAGCACGATGAGGCTCTTGCGCACGCTCTCGAACTGCCACACGAAGAGCAGGAACATCGCCGCCACGCAAGCCGGCAGCAGCTGCACGATGGCGCCGTTGGCGCTGGCGTTCTCTTCGATCTCGCCGCCCAGCGCCACCTGCACGGTGCCGCCCGCGGTGATCTCGGTGATCAGCGGCTGCAGCCGGTCGGCCAGGGCCTGCGCCGTCAGCTGCGGGTGCTTGGCACTGACGGTGACGGCGCGCTCCTGGTTGTAGCGCTGGATGGCGGAGGGCTGCGAGGCCATCGCCAGCGTGGCCACCTGGCCCAGCGGCACGCTGCCGCTGCCATCGCCCTTCAGCACCGGCAGCGCCGACAGCTGCGCCACGCTGTGGCGCAAGGCCCCTTCGCCCCGCAGCACCACGGGCAGCACGGTGTCGCCCTCGCGGTACTGGGCCACGGTGCTGCCGGTGAGCATCAGCTCCAGGCTGCGCGCGATGTCTGCGCTGCTCAGGCCGGCGGCCTGGGCGCGCGCCTGATCGACCTGCACGTCCAGCTGCAGGATGAGGCGTTCAGCGTCGCTGCTCACGTCACCGATGCCGGCTTCGGCCTGCAGCGCGGCTTGCAGCTTTTCGGCCGCGGCGCGGTGGCTATGGCCGTCGCGGCTGCTCAGGCGGAAGACCGCGGTGCCGCTGTCGGAAGAGCCCATCGAGAAGCGCTTGGGTTCGAAGCGCACGTCGGGGAAGCGCTGCGCCAGGCCGCTGCGCAGGCGCTCGATAGCCGCGGCGTGCGTGGCCTCGGGCGCCAGCGTCAGCACGGCATAGGCGCGGTGCGCGGCCGGGGTGGGCGGGTTCAGCGCCAGGATGAAGCGCGGGCCGCCGTCGCCCATGTAGACGGCGTGGCTCGCGATCTCGGGGAAGGCCTGGGTCTCGGCCAGCGCGCGGCTGATGGCGCCGGCCGTGGCCAGCGTGTGGCCGGTGCTGGCATCGGGCGAGAGCTCGATGGCCATCTGCAGCTGGCGGCGCTCGGAGGCCGGCATCAGCTCGGAGGGCACCTTCGTGAAGAGCCAGCCGGCCACGCCCAGCAGCGCCACCATGGTGCCGATGTACAGGGCCTTGTGGCCCAGCACCCAGCGCACCTTGCCGCGGTACCAGCCGGTGAGACGCTCCACCGCCTGCGCGGTGCGGCTGAGCTCGGCATGGTGCTGCGCAAAACGCTGGCACAGCAGCGGCGTGAAGCTCACGGCCAGCAGCAGCGAGAGCAGCAGCGCGATGGCCATCACGATGCCCATGCTGCGCAGGTACTCGCCGGTTTCGGTGCTGGAGAGCACCAGCGGCATGAAGGTCAGGATGATGGCCAGCGACGACACCAGCAGCGGCACGAACATCGTGCGCCCGGCCTCGGCAGCGGCCTGCTCGCGCGGCTCGCCCAGCGCGAGGCGGCGCTCCATGTCTTCGGCCACGACGATGGCGTTGTCCACAAACAGGCCCAACGCGATGATGATGGCGCCAATGGAGATGATGTGCAGGTCGATGCCCAGCAGCTTCATGATCGCCAGCGTGCCGAGCACCGTGGTGGGCACGATGGCGCCGACGATGAGGCCGGTGCGCAGGCCCAGGAAGAGCACCACCACCGCCATCACGATGACGGTGGTTTCGATGAAGACCTGCCCCACCTGCGTGAGCTGCTTGGTGACGA
The DNA here is from genome assembly GCA_943370175.1 of Hydrogenophaga intermedia. Lineage (GTDB taxonomy): Bacteria > Pseudomonadota > Gammaproteobacteria > Burkholderiales > Burkholderiaceae_C > Ideonella_A > Ideonella_A intermedia_A. The sequence continues at coordinate 30,267 of CALRPU020000036.1, forward strand.
TCTGCGCCTGGTCGGTGATGGGCACCAGCACCATGCCGGCGGGCAGCGTCCGCTCCAGCGCGGCCACGCGTTCGCGCAGGCGTTCGGCGAAGCTGATGACGTTCAGGCCCGGGTCCATGGAGATGGCGATGACTGCGGCCTCCTCGCCGTTGACGAAGGCGCCGGTGAGCGGCGGGTCTTGCGCGATGCGCTCGATGCGCGCGATCTGCCCCAGCGGCACCACGCCGCCGCGCGGCAGCGGCACCGGCGTGCTGCGCAGATCTTCAGGCCTCGCGGCATCGCCGCTGACCGACAGCGCCAGCTCGCGCCCGCCCAGCTCCACGAAGCCGGCCGGGGCGATGACGTTGCGGCGCGAGACCGCCTGCGCCACCACCGCGGGGCTCAGGCCCTGCGCGGCCAGGGCCGGCATGTTCAGCACGATCTGCACCTGCTCGTCGCGCACGCCGTGCAGCGAGACACGCTCGGCACCGGGCAGCTTCAGCAGTTCGTCGCGCAGGCGGCGGGCCTGGGTGCGGATCTCGCCGGCCGTGTAGCCCGGGCCGTTCAGGCCCAGCGTGAGCACGGCCACGCGGCCGAACTCGTCGTCCACCAGCGGGCCCAGCGTGCCCTCGGGCAAGGACGGGCGCAGGTCGTTCATGCGCGAGCGCAGGCGCTGCCAGACATCGGGCAGGCGCTCGGGGCCCACGGTGGGGTCGAGCTCGACGTAGGTGAACGCAAAACCCGGGCGCGCTGTGGTCTTCACGCGCTTGACCTCGGGCAGGCCGAGCACTGCCTCTTCGGTGGGCCGCGCCACCAGGGCTTCCACACGCTCGACGCTGGCGCCGGGCACGAAGCTCAGCACCGTGGCCGTGCGGATGGTGACCGGCGGCTCTTCGGTGGAAGGAAAGTCCAGGGCCAGCCACAGACCGGCCAGCACCAGGCCGATGACGGCCAGGAAGGTGAAGCGCGGCCGGGCGAGGGCCTTCATCGCGAGGCTGCTCATCACTGCCCCCCGGCCGGGTAGGCCACCGGCTGCACCACGGTGCCGGGGCGGATGCCCGCGGCGCCGCCGACGACGACGCGGTCCTTGGCGACCAAGCCGCTGCGCACGTCCACCCATTCGCCGTGCAGCTCGCCCAGGCGCACCACCGCCTTCTCGGTGGTGCGGCCGTCGGCAGCCAGGCGCAGCACCTCGCCCTGGCTGGCATCGGGCCCGGGCAGCACCGCGCGCAAGGGCACCTGCAGCGGCGCGGTGCCCGAGGCGGGCAGCATGAGCGCGATGGTCCAGGTGGCGCCCACGGCGGCGGTCTCGGGCACGCTCAGCATCACGCGGCGCACACCACCGGCCTCCAGCCGGGCGGCGCTGCGCAGCACGCGGCTGGGCAGCTCTTGCGTGCCCTGGCGCAGCACCGCGGCCTGGCCGGGCTTCAGCGCCAGGCTGCCGGGCACCATCACCACCAGCTCGCGGCCCGCGCCGTCCAGCGTGATGACGGGGGCGCCGGGGCCGGTGGCCTGGCCGGGCTCCAGCAGGCGCTGCGCCACCACGCCGGCCTGCGGGGCGCGCAGCACGGCCTGGGCCAGCGTCCACGCGGCCAGTTCACGTTGCGCCTGCGCTGCCTGCAGCGCGGCCTCGGCGGCGCCGAGCTCGGCACGCAGGGCCTCGGCTTCGCCAGCGCTGGTGGCACCGGCGCGCTGGGCCACGGCCACGCGTTCGTTGCGGCTGCGCACCTCGGCCGCCGCCACCTGGGCGCGCGCCACATCGGCCTGCGCCGCGGCCAGTTGGGCGCGCAGCGGCTGCTCGTCCAGGCGCGCCAGCACCTGGCCAGCCTGCACGGTGTCACCCACGTCCACCATCACGGCGGCCACACGGCCGCTGGCCGCAAAAGCCAGCTCGGCGCGGCGCGCGGCGCGCACCTCGCCCACGAACTCCAGGCTGGCAGCGGCGCCTCCGCGCACCGGCGTGACGTAGGCCGGACGGACCGTTTCGGCCACTGGCGGCTTCGGGGCCTCGGTGCAGGCTGTCAGGGTGCCCAGCGACACCAGCAGGGCTGCGGCCCAGGCGGTGCGGCGGCGCGCAGGGAGACTTGGGTTTTTCACTGGGTTCTCCAGGGGTTTCTGGGGCTGAGCCCCCGGGGACAGACCCGGGGACAGGGGACACTGGGACAGGACTCTAAGGAGCAGGGGCCTTGCGTCAGGAGACCGAATAGGCCACTTCTGGGACGCACCCGGACAGCTCAGCGGCGCAGCGAAAGCAAGAGGCGCTGGAACTCAGGCGAGGCGCGCAGCGCGTCACGCGCGGCGGTCTGCAGGGCCTGCACGTCCTCGCGCGGCAGCGACAGCGTGGTGGGCAGGCGCAGCAGGCGGCGGCGCAGCGCCGCGTCGGGCACGTCGTTCAGGCCCACGGTGATGACGTGCAGTTCGGCATCGGCCGCGAAGGGGCTGCCGGGGCGGCCCCGCTCGGCTTCGAGTTCGCGCCGCCAGCGCTGCGCGTCTTCACGCAGGATGGCCAGCGTGATCTGCGTGTCGCGCGCGCCGGCGCCGAAGAGCAGGGCGTCGAGCACGGCGCCGGTGCTGGGCACGCCGGGGTCGTGTTCGATGGGGTCGCTGATGTCGCGTTCGGCGTTCACCACCACCAGCACCAGGCGGCGCACGCTGGCCGGCGGCGCGCCGGCGAAGGCCCGCGCCATCGTGCCGCCGGCGGCCAGGCGGTCGAGCACGCCCCGCAGGCCCAGGTTGTCGGCCAGGCCGCCGTCCACCAGGTGGATGTAGGGCCGGCGCGCGGCGTCGCTGTAGCTGGCGGCCGCGGCCTCGCGCAGCTGGCCGCGGAAATCAGCAGCCGGCGTGGCGGCAGAGGGCGTGCCGGCAGGCGCCGGCGGCGGGCCGCAGCGGCCGGCGTGGTTGTGCAGCGTCATGGGGCTCAGCAGCAGCGGCACGGCGGCCGAAGCGGCGACGGCAAAGGACAGCGGCACCTGGCGCCAGTCGGTGCACATCGCCGCGAGCTGCTCTTGCGTGAACTCGAAGGCAAAGCCGTTGCGCAGGTCGGTGGCGCCGATCAGCAGCTCTGGCGCCCCCGGGCGCGCCGCGGCATCGCCCAGGGTGCGGCTGCCGAAGAGGGTGTCGAGTTGCTCGGCCAGCAGGTGACTGCGGCCGAACCAGGGCGAGCCCAGGCGGTGCATCTCGCTGGGCACGAAGAGCCGGCCCACGAGCCGGGCCGTGAGGTCGAGGTGCAGGAACTCGGGCTCAAAACGCTGCAGCGTCGCGTCGCCGAACGCCGCGTAGTGCGCGGCCAGGATGCTGCCGCCCGACACCCCGCTGACCAAGGCCACCTCGTCCAGCAGCGTGGTGCTGCGGCCGTCCCAGTCCAGCGGGGTGGCCTTGAGCTCCTGCAGCACCCCCAGCCCGAAGGCCGCGGCCCGCGTGCCCCCGCCCGAGAGCGTGAGGCCCACCATCATCGAACGCTGCGGGCCGGGCATCACCTGGTGCGGCGGCGAGGGCTGGGCGCTCGGGGCGTTCTGCCAGGGCTTCAGGCTGGAGCAGGCCGAGAGCAGCAGCGCGGCGGCGCACAACGCCCAGGGGCAGCGGCGGGACAACCGGGGGACAGGGCGGACAGCGGACACAGGTGTCTCCGGTCATCAGGGGACCGCAGGCTAGGGTCACAGAACACCGCCGCAGGGGGCTTTTTCGGCCACCTTCAAGACACTATCGGCCGGCTTGCAAGCGATCAGCCGGGCGCCTTCAGCGCCAGAATCCATGCTTATCTGTTTTCTGACAGGTACTTAGTAGCGATTTGCCACCATCCAGCAGCGCGCCAAGGCGGTGACAGGCCGGACCGCTTGGGTCAATATCGGCGCGATCCCTGTGCAAGCTTGACACCATGGACGCCCATCTCGACACGCCCGACAGCGACACCTCGCCCGCCTCGCGGCACATCGCGAACATCGTGCCCAACACCGCCCGTGCGCTGCTCGGGCTGGTGGAAGACCGCGGCCACGCCCCCGAGCGCCTGTGCCGCGGCCTGGGCTTCACCTATCAAGACCTGATGGACCGCGCGCTGCTGCTCTCGCACCAGCAGGTGCGCGAGCTCATCATGCGTGCGCAACGCCTGCTGCAGGAACCCGCCCTGGGCCTGGCGGTCGGTGCGCGGCAGACGCCGGTGTCCTGGGGTGTGGCTGGCCTGGCCATGCTGACCTGCGAGACCTTCGGCGAGGCCATCGTCTACGGCGTGGCCAACCAAGGCGCGGCCGGGGCCATGCTCACGCACCTGCTGGAAGAACGCGGGCGTGAAGTGCACCTCGAACTGCTGCCGCGGCAGTTCGACCTGCAGATCGAGGCCTTTCTCGTCGAGGATTCGCTCGCCGGCGCCGTGGCCTTGTCGCGCCACCTGCTGGGCCCGGCCTTCAAGCCGCTGCGGGTCGACCTCGCACAGCCCCGCCCCGACAACGAAGAGGTGTACTCACGCTTCTTCCGCTGCCCGGTGCGCTTTGACGCCGGTGGCAACCGCCTGGTGGTGGAAGCGCATTGGCTCGGCGCCCGCTTGCCCGGCTACGACCGCCTGACCTGCGGCCTCGTGCGCCAGCAGCTCGACACACTGCTGGAACGCCCCCTTGGCCGCCACGACCTGGTGGAAAGCGTGGCCAACCGCATGCGCTTTGCCATTGAAGAGCAGCCGCTGCAGCGCGAGGTGGCCACGCAGGTCAACGTCAGCGAACGCACGCTGCGCCGGCGGCTGGAGCGGCAGGCCACCACCTACCGGGCGCTGCGCGACGAAACCCGCTACGAGCGGGCGCGCGACCTGCTGGCCAATGCCGACATGAGCATCGCCGAGGTGGCCACCGCGGTGGGCTATTCCGACGCGCGGGCCTTCCGGCGCGCCTTCAAGCGCTGGTCGGGGCAGTTGCCGGCCCACTTCCGCGAACAGGCAGCAAGGGCAGACCTTGGGGGGTTGCCGAGGGCGTGAACCGCCAGGTGCCGACAGGGGGGCATAGCTCGCCCCCCTCAGAGCCCTACTTTGTATCGACCAGCAGCGTGGTCTGTCCCAGTGCCTGGCTCGACGGATTGACGAGCTTGATACTGCCGAGGTAACGCTGGCCCGGCGTGACGTTCCAGCCGGCTGAGACCGAGGCGGTGTTACCGACATAGGCCATGCTGGGTGCAGCTGCGCGCAGCGGCAGGGTGGCTTCACCTGGGGCGAAGATCCAGCGGTGCAAGCTGACCGTGACCCCGAGCGCCGTGTTGTTGGGCGAGAGGGTGCACAGGTAGTAGGCGCCAGGCGTGGGGTCCTGCAAGAGGAAGAACTCGTTCGACGTGCCGGGGTTGGTGCTGTAGCCGACCGGCAGGCCGTCCGGATCGACAAGCGTGAGGTAGAGGTCCGAAGGCATGGACCCGACTTCGATGATGTCCTCTCCTGATTAGCGATGAAGTTCAGCAACCCTGATCCCGCGCTCTAGACACCTTTGTGCTTGCACGAGGGCGTCGAGCAGGCCGCCGAGGATGGCGCGCAGGTTGTAGCGCCGGTTGAACCTGAACTGCACCTCAGCGAGGTAGCGGTAGGCGTACTTGGCGAACTTGATGGCGTGGTAGGTCCCGGTCAACGCGGTCTTGACGTTGCCGATGAGGGTATTGACCGCAACGAACTTCTCGTTGAGGACGCTGGGCATGATGACTGTGCGCTGAAGTCGCCGCCTGCTGGCGCCCGAGAAGTGCTGATTCACAGAGCGCTGACCAGCCAACCACTGTTCACTTTCATGGGTCGCTCCTCGGCGACTTCGCGCAGTTCGTCGATCAACCGATCGACCGTGGTGAATCTCTCAGTGTTTTCTGCCTTCCAGGCAGCGATCGAATCGGGGTTGCCGATGGCAATCATGCGAAGAATGTTGATGTCGACGCGCGTGAGCAGTCCTTCGATGCGCCCAATCAAGGACATAACTCTGTAGTCCTGTTCGACGAGGTTCTGCGCGCTTCGAGTTGCGGCCGACTGTTTCGACAACAGGTACCCGCTCAACAGGACGAACGCCGCCAAGGTTGAAAGAATGAGCGCCAGAAATCGGTGCTTGACCCGCCAGTTTCTCAACATCGCATGTCCTCTTTCGCTGATACCTGCCGTAAATGGAGCGACGATCCCGTCGTGTGGTAGACGTCGCAACCAGGATCATGTTGAGGTTGGTCTTCGGCCTGCAAAGCGAGGACTTGAGGGCTTTCTGGCGACCAAATCGGAGTGCCAAGACGGACAGCCCATGGCATCGCGTGCCGAGGGTCCAGCACAAGATCTTGCAGTGGCTGCTGGGCCGATCAGATGCCCAGTGATCGCTCAACATTCTCCGCCACACGAAATCCAGGTCGGCTGGCCGTGGAGGGCGACCTGCGTGGTCGTATGACCGCGTCTCGCACGCCCGTGCTGACAGAGGCAGCGATTCGGCAGCGCGCTCAGGCCTTACGTCAGCGCATACGCGCGACGGTCGCGCGCCGCGCGCCGCAAGTGATGATCAAAGTCACCGGCGGCGGGCGTGGCATGGGCGCCATCGCAGCGCACCTGCGCTACATCGCGAAGGCTGGTCGACTGCCCATCGAGGATGACCGCGGTGCCGTGCGGGAGGGCAAGGAGGCCTTGCGCGCGATTGCCGATCAATGGCGATTGGGTGGCACGCGCATCCCGGAGGTCAGCGAGCGACGCGAGGCCTTCAACATCATGCTGTCCATGCCGGCCGGCACCGATGCCCTTGCGTTGCGGCAGGCGGCACGCGAGTTCGCGAAGGCAGAGCTGGCGAACCACCGCTATGTGATGGTCCAGCACACGCACCAGGCCAACCCGCATGTGCACATCAGCGTGCGCGCAGAGGGGCGCGACGGCTCGCGCCTGAACCCGCGCAAGGAAGACTTACGCCGCTGGCGCGAAACCTTCGCTGAGCGGCTGCGGGCTTTGGGAATCGAGGCCGAGGCGTCTTCGCAGGCGGTGCGAGGTTCGCGGCACCACGATGAAAGGGTGTGGTCGAAAGAAAGGATGCAGGGCAGGGGCTCGGCGGCCGTCGACAAGCAGAAGCCGCCCCGTATGTCGCCAAGCCACCGACGCGCTGGCGAGGCCTGGGTTCGGATCGCGCAGGCGCTGGCGGCTTCGCCAGAGCCGACCGACCGCGACCTCAGCGGCGCGATCCTGCGCTACGTGCGTGACATGCCGGTGGTCCGCGCCGGGATGGCGCGGTCAGCCGCGCAGAGAGAGCTTCCGGGCATGACGCGTTCACCAGGCCCGAGGGTGACGCCGACGCCGACTCCGACGCGGAAGGGGCCAGAAATGGAACGGTAGGCCAGTCTGAAGGAAGGGTGTCCTCGCCGCCGGACGGGCTCGGGGGCTGGCCGCTCAGGAGCCGCCAGCCTGACCGTCAAGCGTCGATGCCCGGCGGGCCGAGTCAAGGGTGCGCTGCCGCCGGGCTTCGCCCGCCCTTGACCCGGCCCGCCGCGCGAAGGCTTAAGGCGTCATGGCCGCTGCGTATGCAAAAAGCAGCGTCGAGCGCTTGATTTCGCATACGCCATGGGCGCACTGTCGCTTGCCACGTACGGACACTTGCCGTACATTCGACGCAGGGAGCCGATCATGACCAACCAAGACACCCCCGACACCACGCGCGACGCCCGGCTCGAAGCCCGTGTGTCCGCGGCGCAGAAAGGCCTGCTCCAACAAGCGGCGGCGCTTTCCGGCCGCACGCTCAGCGAGTTTGTCGTCGCCAGCGCGCAGGACGCCGCGCGCCGGGTGATTGCCGAACACGAGTCGATCCGCCTGTCGCGCGAAGAGCAACTGGCCTTCGTGCAAGCCCTGCTGAATCCGCCGGAGCCGAACGCGCGCCTCAGGCGCGCAGCCAAGGCCTACCGCCAACGCACTGGCGCATAGCTGGTGGCGTTGCCCAGCATCACTGTAGAGCCCCTGGGCCGGCAGCACGACCGAGCTGCGTTTCACTGCGGCGCGGAAGCGCTCGATCGCTATCTCAAGCAGCAGGCTCGGCAAGACGCGGACAAGCACGTGGCGGCGCCGTTCGTCGCCGTCCGGCTGCCCGACACCGTCGTCCTGGGCTACTACACGCTGTCGGCCTCGGTGCTGACGCTGACCGACCTGCCGGATGAAATGGCCCGCAAGCTGCCTCGCTATCCGCAGCTTCCCGTCACCCTACTGGGCCGGCTGGCCGTCGATCAAACCACCAAGGGTCAGGGGCTCGGGGAGCATCTGCTTCTGGATGCCCTGCGCCGCAGCCTGACCCATGCCGACCAGATCGCCGCGATGGCGGTGGTCGTCGATGCCAAGGATGAAGCCGCCGCCGCCTTTTATCGGCACTACGGCTTTGTCACCCTGCAGGCCCAGCCGAGCCGGTTGTTCGTGCCGATGCGCTTGGTAGCGCAGTTGTTGGGCTAGCCTGTCCGATGCCATGACGAACGAAGCCTTTGCCCGGGTCAAGATCGACGCGCTGCTCGCAGCGCAGGGCTGGGACACGCTCGACACCAATGCCGTCCGTTTCGAGGTCCAATTGCCCGACGGCACGCGCGCTGACTATGTGCTGTGCGACCGCCATGGTCGTTCGCTGGCCGTGATCGAAGCCAAGCGCTACTCGCTGAGCCCAGGCGACGCCGCGGCGCAGGCAAAAGCCTACGCACAACAGCTCCGGGTGCCTTATGTCTTCCTGTGCAATGGCAACGAGGTGCTGTTCTGGGAGTGGCAGCGCGAGGCCTATCCGCGGCCCGTGAAGACGATCTTCAAGCAGGACGATCTGGAGCGCCGCATCGCCACGTTGACAGTGCGCCGCGACCCCGCGAGCGTGGCCATCGACCGCCGCATCGTCGAACGCGACTACCAGATCGAGTGCATCGACACCCTGTGCCGCGAGATCGGCATGGGCCGGCGCAAGCTGCTGGTCGAGATGGCCACCGGCACGGGCAAGACTCGCACGGCCGCGGCGTTCATCAAGCGCTTGTTCGAGGCCAACGCCATCACTCGAGTGCTATTCCTGGTCGACCGCATCCCGCTGGCCAAGCAGACCGAAGACGCCTTCGCCGAACACCTGCCGGACTACCCGGCCTACTTGCTGCGCGCGGGTCGGCGCTTCCAGGACGAGAAGCGCATCACCATCACGACGCTGCAGAGCATGGTGAACCTGTACGCCGAGTACTCAAGCGGCTACTTCGACCTGGTCATCAGCGACGAGTGCCACCGCAGCATCTACGGCCAGTGGAGCGGCGTGCTGCGGCACTTCGACGGCGTACAGGTCGGCCTGACGGCGACGCCGTGCGTGGCCGATCCAGATTCTGCCGGCGGCGACGATGAGGACAAGGCCTTCGTGCGCGACACGCTGCGCTTCTTCGAGGTCGACGCCCCCACGTTCTCGTACAAGCTCAAGACTGCCATCCGCGATGGCTACCTGGTCCCGTACCAGATCTACAAGGCCCAGACGGTCAAGACCGCCGCCGAGGGTGGCTTCGAGGTCAAGAAAGCCGAGCTCGACTGGTCGGTCATGGATGCCGAGACGTGCGCCGAGTTGGAGAAGCTGTTCGGCGACAAGGAAACGATCACCGTCGACCCGTCCGCGCTGGAGCGCCGCTTCACGATCCCCGAACGCAACCGCGCCATCGTGCGTGAGTACCGCCAGGTGCTCGACCAGGGCTACATCGACGCCAAGGGAGTGCTGCGCAAGCCGCTGCTGGGTAAGGCGATCGTCTTCGCCGTGACCAAGAAGCACGCCGAGACCCTCGCGCGGCTATTCGACGCGGAGTTCGCGCACCTCAAGCCGTCGCCCGACGTGCGCTTTGCCGACTACGTGGTGAGTGGCCAGGGCGCCGACGACACGGTCGACGGCATGAGCAAGATCCGCCGCTTCAAGAAGGAGCCGTTCCCGCAGATCCTGGTGTCGGTGAACATGCTCGACACCGGCTTCGACTGCCCCGAGGTGGTCAGCCTCGTCTTCGCTCGCTTCACGCGATCGGCCATCCTGTACCAACAGATGCGCGGTCGCGGCACGCGCAAGGCGCGCAACAAGCCCACCTTCACGATGTTCGACTTCGTCGGTGTCTCCGACTATCACGGCGATGACGACGACTTCGCGGTGGGCGGAGTCATGCGCGATTCGGTGAAGCGGAAGAAGTACGAGCCGCGCCGCCTGTTGGCGCTGGACGTGGACGACCACATCGACCCCACGACCCGAGAGTGGGTGACCGTCGACGAGAACGGGAACATGGTCTTCCCCGAAGCATCGGAGCAGCGCGCCGCAGAGCTGGGTGCGCGCTTCGAGGCCTGGCTGTTGCAGCGCACCGACCTCGGTGCGGGTGAAGAGTCCTGGCTGCGCATGATCGGCCACCAGTTCCGCGCGAATGCCGACCACTACACCGGGCCCGACGCCGAGTTCTCGCTCGATCAGTTCGCCTTCCATCCCTTCTCGCAACTCGGCGGCCTGGCGCAAGCGGTGCGCGTTTTCGGTCGCCAGGAGCGGCTAGCCGAGGTGATCGGCAGCCTCAACGAACACATGTTCGGGAGCCCTGCCGACGACGAGGCGGCGAGTGGGGGCCGGCACGACAGTGCCCCACCGCCCGCGACGCACTGACCCGCGCCTTCCCCTCGACCCAGCCCAACTGAACCGCAGACCCTATGCCCCTGACCCCCGACATGCGTCGGTCGATCGACCAGATCCGCGACTACCTCTTCGGAGGCGGCTACCCCGACCCGGTGAGCAATGCCGAGCAGCTGTCGTTCCTGTTCTTTTTCTACCTCGTCGAGGGTATCGACGCCGAGAACCGCGCCCGCGCGCGCTTCCTCAAGAAGCCGTACATGAGCCTGTTCGATGGCACTTGGGAGCTGAAGAACCCGCTCAACGCTGCCGCCGGCCTGGCTGCACAGGACGCAGGCGGTGGCGGAGCCAGCGTGCTGAGCACCGCGGCCACCATCCCCCGCGACCGCTTCCGCTGGTCGATCTGGGCCAAAGGCCTGTCGGGAGAATCGCTGGTGCGCTTCATCCGCGACGAGGTGTTCGCCTTCTTCGCCGAGCTGGGGCAGGGCGGGGCGACCAACTTCATGGCCGGCGCGCGGCTCACCATCGACGAACCCACGGTGCTGACGCAGGTGATCAACCTGGTTGACGGCCTGCGCTTGGACCAGGCTGACGCTGATACCAAGGGCGACCTGTTCGAGCATGTGCTGCGGCAGATCAAGCAGGCCGGCGAGCTGGGCCAGTTCCGCACGCCGCGGCATGTGATCCGCACCATCGTCGAGATGATCGACCCCAAGGTCGGCGAGACCATCTACGACCCGGCCGCCGGCACCGCGGGCTTCTTGGTGGCGGCCTATAACCACATGCGCCTGGCCAACTCGTCGCCCAGCGCGATCACCACCGCCGAGCTGGACGGCAAGTCGCAGCGGCGCGGCCTGGGCGACAAGCTCTCGGCGGCACAGGTCAGCGCGCTGAACAGCGCCACCTTCTTCGGCAACGACGTGGACCCGAAGATGGTGCGGCTGGCCACGATGAACCTCACGCTGCGCGGCCTGCCCGACGTGCGCATCCAGTTGCGCAACGTGCTGACAACCACGCAGGACGCCGAGCGCAAGGCCGAGCTGGGCCTGCCAACCGAGGGCTTCCACGTCATCCTGGCCAACCCGCCGTTTTCGGGCCGCGTGGACCGCGACCGCATCGTCGAGGACGTCAAGGTCGGCACCACCACCGCAACCGAGCTGCTGTTCCTGAAGTACATGATGGACAGCCTGCGCCCGGGCGGGCGCTGCGGCGTGATCGTCCCCGAGGGCGTGCTGTTCGGGTCCACCGGTGCGCACAAGGAACTGCGCCGGCAGCTGATCGAGAACAACCGCGTCGAGGCGGTGCTCAGCCTGCCGGGTGGTGTATTCCAGCCTTACAGCGGCGTGAAGACTTCGGTGCTGTTCTTCCGCAAGGGCGGCAACACTGAGCGCGTGCAGTTCCTGCACGCCGACGACGACGGCTACAAGCTCGACGCTAACCACGACATGCCGATCCAGGCCGACGACCTGCCCGGGCTAGTTCAGGCCTACGTGCTGCGCGAGTCGGCGTGGGACAAGTGGGCGGTGCGCGATGCCGCGGCCGAATGGGGCGAGAAGTGGTGGTTTGCCGATGCGGCAGCGCTGCGGGGAAACGACTTCAACCTGTCGGCGGGGCGCTACCGGCCTATGAGCCAGGCCCAGGTGGAACACCGGGATCCGCGCGAACTGCTGGATGAGTTGGCTTCGATCGAAGCGGAGATTGCCTCCGAGGTCGAGGCGCTGCGCGTAGCGCTGACTGAACGCGAAACATGACGGCGCAGTTGGCCAAGTTGGGCGACATCTGCGAGATCAATCCGCGCCTGCCGAGAGACCACGGTCTCGAGGACGACAGCGATGTCAGTTTCGTTCCGATGGCTGCCGTCAGCGAGATCTCGGGAACCATTGAGTCGGCCACGCTTCGACGCTACGCCGAAGTGAAGAAGGGCTACACGTCCTTCTCCGACGGTGACGTGCTCTTCGCGAAGATCACGCCCTGCATGGAGAACGGCAAGGCGGCACTTGCCGCGGGCCTCGCCGGTGGCCGAGGGTTTGGCTCGACAGAGTTCCATGTGCTCAGGTCGCGGGGGTCTGTGCTGCCGGAGTGGATCTACTACTTCGTGCGCCGTGAGACATTTCGGCGAGAAGCCAAGCGCAACTTCACGGGCACCGCTGGGCAGCAGCGCGTGCCAACCTCGTTTCTTGAGGAAGCGCTGATCCCAGTTCCCCCGCTAGACGAGCAGCGCCGCATCGTCGACCTGCTCGCCCGCGCCGAAGGCATCGTCTGCCTTCGCCGCGAAGCCCAGCAGAAGGCGGCCGAGCTGATCCCGGCGATCTTCATCGACATGTTCAGCGACCCGGCGACGAATCCGCAAGCTTGGCCGCGACACCCCCTGAGTGCCGTGGCCGAAGTGATCTCGGGTGTGGCCAAGGGCCGGAAGCTGGAGCCCAGCGAGGCCGTCGAATTGCCTTACATGCGCGTGGCCAACGTCAAGGACGGCTACCTTGATCTCGCCGAGGTGAAGACGATCGAGATCAAGCGCAGTGAGGTCGAGAAGCTCCTGATCCGCCCTGGCGACCTCTTGATGACCGAAGGGGGCGACCCCGACAAGCTCGGCCGCGCCGCCTTGTGGGCCGGCGAGATCGAAGCCTGCGTGCATCAGAACCATGTGTTCAAGGTTCGCAGCGATCATGCTCGCCTGTCGCCGGCCTACCTGCGGACGCTGGCCGGCAGTGCCTATGGCAAGGCCTACTTCCTGAGCGTCGCCAAGAAGACCACGGGCATTGCGTCCATCAACAAGACCCAGTTGAGCGCATTCCCCGTGCCTCTGCCGCCGCTGCCGTTACAGAAGGCATTCGAGCGCCGCGTACAGGCGGTCGAGTCGATCTTGAGTCAGCAGGCCGACGCTGCCGGAAAGGTCAGGGCCAGCTTCGATGCACTCCTTTCCCGGGCGTTTGGAGGTTGAGTTGAACGAGCACTCCGAAAGCCAACTCAGTGCCTATTTCGAGGCCATCGCAGGGTGGCGCGCAGCGTACAGAGTGGCGCGGCTTCATGTCCTCGGCGTACGCACCGGCAAAGCCCTGGAACTGGTTTCTGCTCGGATCGTTCTCGATGTCGGTGGCGACACTGCTTGTAAGGCGGCATTTCGCGCCGGCCGCGTTGAAGCTCATCAGGTCCTGCTGAATCAGGAAGAGACCGACTTGAAGGGCGTAGCGCGTGCGCTCGCATCAGCAGAAGGCTTCGATGTGGCTCCCGTTGGGTGCATCAAGCTGCCAAGCACCGAACAAGTTGGTATCTACGTCGCGCCACCAACACTGCTCCATCCCGAAGGCCTCAGCGAAGGCAATCGCCTGGCAGTGCTTTCTATCGGCGGCGGGCACGTTGCCGAGCTGCTACCGCAACCTGAGTCGGATTGGCTGCTGAAGGCCGCAGACGCCCCGTACGACTCTGTGCAGGAGCTGGCTATCGACTACGGCCTGGGAACTTTGCGCGGCGATCGCGCCTTGCTCGAAGTGGTTGCGCGGACTGCGATTCAAGTGTTTGCTGAGTCTGCTGTCACCGGCAACCGGGCGAGCGTTGGCATTTGGATGGCGGCCTCTCTCGACCGGGCGCAGTCAAAACTCGGTTTTCGTGTCGTCCATCAAGGCCGGGTCGTTCAGCGTGGCGCGATTCGAGGTGCCGATTTGGCTTGGAGCGGTCGCGACCTTGTTGCGGTCGGTATGGGGAACATCGAGGTTCCTGCCGGCTCTGTGGTCCAGTGCATCGCGTCATACGCCGGCGAGTCCCACCATGTTCAGTGGCGCGCCGATCCAGCGAGTTTCCTGAATCCCCGCGCCGCGATCCTGTCGCTGGTCGACCCGTCAAACGCAGTGATGCAGGCCTATCTGCACCCCGAAGTTCCGCCACGAGGCAAAGCGGCTGACGACTTCGAGGCGGCAATCGCCTGGTTGCTATGGGCGCTGGGGTTCTCCGTCGCCTCGTTCGGCACGCACCCCAAGACCCGGGAAACTTTTGATGTCATCGCGACAACGCCGCGCGGGGACTTCTTGGTCGTCGAGTGCACCCTGGGGCTACTGCGCGCGGAGGGCAAGCTGTCCAAGCTCAACGCCCGTACGGTCAACGTCCGCGATTCACTGGCAGCCTCCAACATGAAGCATCTGCGAGTGTTGCCAGTCATCGTCACGGCGATGACGCGGGGGCAAGTCGAAGCCGACGCCGGACCTGCGGCCGACCTTGGGGTGCTTGTCGTCACGCGTGAAGACCTCGACGAAGTACAGAACGAATTGATTCGGTTCCCCGATGCCGATTCGTTGTTCGAGCGCGGTCTTCGCGCAGTCCAAGACCGTCAGTCGGCTCGCAAGGCCGAAAGTGGCGCGGACCGGTAGATTGGCGCACAGGGAGGAGCAGAGATGGGCCTTTGGTTGATCCGAGCCGGCAAGTACGGTGAGCACGAACAGCGCTTCTTCGCTGACTCGGCCTGCTATCTGACCTGGGAGGGCACCGAGGATCGAGACCTTCACCAGGCTAAAGACTACGAGGGTGTCAAGGCTCTGCTGGCCGAGCTGTACCCCGACGAGAAGCCCAAGACGCGGATCAACTGGGCCAGCCAGATCGCGCCGTTCGTTTTCGACATCCAGCCCGGTGACTGGGTAGTGATGCCGCACAAGCACAAGCCGGCCATTGCGTTCGGCGAGGTGACGAAGGGGTATGCCTTCGATGCCAAGGCCGACCAGGCTTATCGGCACAGCGTCCGGGTGAAGTGGTTGAACACCGAAGTGCCACGGTCATCGTTCGACCAAGACCTGCTGTACTCGTTCGGTGCCTTCATGACGGTGTGCCGGATGGCGCGTAACGACGCCGAGGCGCGGGTCCGCGCTATGGCCAAGGCCGGTTGGAAGGCTCAGCCGGTGGGGGCGTCG
>CALRPU020000037.1:0-44452 GCA_943370175.1 Hydrogenophaga intermedia
GCCCGCACAAGACGGTGGCCGACGTCATCGCCGCGGCCAAGGCCAAGCCGGGCAGCCTCACCTTTGCCTCCCAGGGCAACGGCACCTCGGCCCACCTCGCGGGCGAGATGTTCATGAACCTGGCCAAGGTGCAGCTGGTGCATGTGCCGTACCGCGGTGCCGGGCCCGCCATCACCGACTTGCTCGGCGGTCAGGTGGACATGATCTTCGGCACGGCCGCGGCCGTCTCCAACATGGTCGACAGCGGCAAGTTGCGCGCCCTGGCGGTGACCACCGCCGAGCCGTCGACCGCCTTCAAGGGGGTGCCCACCATCGGCGCCACCGTGCCCGGCTATGCCGTGGAAAGCTGGTACGGCCTGTATGCACCGACCGGCACGCCCGCGGACGTGATTCAAAAGCTGAATGCCGCCGCCAGGAAGGCCGCCCGCCACCCCGAGTTCTCGAAGAAGGTCGAGCAGGAAGGCCTCGCCGTCATTGCCAGCGAGCCAGCCGAGCTGGACCGCTACGTCAAGGGCGAAGAGGCACGCTGGAAAAAGATCGTCAAGGAAAACAACATCAAGTCCGACTGACGCCGCCCGCTTGGCCGCCCGCTTGGCCGCCCGCTGGATCACCGCTTTGGAGCGCCCCATGAACTTCACCCTGATCGACCTGAGCGTCGATGCCGCGATCGCCACGATCACCCTGAACCGCCCCGACAAGCGCAACGCGATGAGCGATGCGATGCGCAGCGAGTTCATCCATGCCCTTGAGCTGGTGGCCGCCGACCAGGCCATCAAGGCCCTGGTGCTGACCGGCGCGGGCAAGGGCTTTTGCGCCGGCGGGGACATCAGCGGCATGGAAAAGCGCATGAATGCACCGGCCGGCGAGGTGGGCTTCAACGGCTGGCACCGCCAGCAGCGTGTGCACCACACCCAGGCCCTGCTGCACACCATGCCCAAGCCGGTGATCGCCGCCGTCAACGGTGCGGCATCCGGCCTGGGCGCGGACACGGCGCTCGCCTGCGACTTCATCATCGCCAGCGAGTGGGCCAGCTTCACCTGGAGCTACATCCACCGCGGGATCATTCCGGACGGGGGCGGCATGTACTTTTTGCCGCGCCGCGTCGGGTTGGCCAAGGCCAAGGAGCTGATCTTCACCGGCCGCAAGGTCGACGTCGACGAGGCGCTGAAGCTGGGCATCGCCGACCGCCAGACCTCGGGCGACACGCTGCTGGCCGACGCGCGGGCCTGGGCCGCCGAGCTGGGCAAGGGCTCGGCCACCGCGCTGGCACTGACCAAGACCATCCTGAACCAGAGCTTCGAGTTGTCCTCGCACGACGTGTTCGCCCAGGGCAGCCAGGCGCAGGGCATCTGCTACACGAGCACCGAGCACCGCGAGTCGGTGGTGGCCTTTCTGGCCAAGTCGACCCCCGCCGCCAAGGAGTGAAGACCGTGCCCGCCCCCGTCAACGCCATCTCGCGACTGCTGCAGCCGCGCAGCGTCGCCATCATCGGCGCCTCCGCCGACCCGGCCAAGACCGCCGGCCGGCCGGTGGCCTACCTGCAGAAGCACGGCTATGCCGGGCAGATCCTGCCGGTGAATCCCAAGGCCGACCGCATCGGCGACCTGCCATGCTTTGCGGACATCGCCTCGTTGCCGGTGGTGCCCGACGTGGGCATCGTGCTGCTGGGCGCCGAGCGTGCCCACCTGGCCGTGCGCGACCTCGCCGCCCGCGGCACTGCTGCCGCCATCGTGCTGGCCAGCGGCTACACCGAAACCGGCGAAGACGGCGCGCGTCGCCAGCGCCAGCTGATTGAAGCCGCGGGGGCCATGCGCATCCTCGGCCCGAACACGATCGGCCTGGTGAACCTGACCGACAAGATCGTGCTGTCGGCCACCGGCGCGCTGGAGATGGACCACTTCCCGGTGGGCGGCATCGGCCTGGTGTCGCAAAGCGGCGGCATCCTCGGCTCGCTGCTGTCGCGCGCTTCGGCGCGCGGCATCGGCCTGTCCAAGCTGATCTCCACCAGCAACGAGGTCGATCTCGAACTGGCCGACTTCATCGACCACCTGGCCGACGACGAGGCCACCAAGGTCATCGCGCTCTACGTCGAGACGGTGCGCAATCCGCGGAAGTTCCGGGCCGCAGCGCTGAAGGCCGCACAGGCCGGTAAGCCGGTCGTCGCCTTCAAGATCGGCCGCTCGGAAGCCGGCGCGGCCGCCGCGGTGTCGCACACCGGCGCGATGGCCGGGGCCGACCGCATGTACGACGCCCTGTTCCGCCAGACCGGCGTCATCCGCGCGCAGTGCTTCAATGACCTGCTGGACATCCCCGTCGCGCTGGCCACCGGCCGAAAGCTGCGTGGCAACCGCGTGGCCATCCTGACCTCCACCGGCGGTGCCGGCACGCTGGTGAGCGACGACCTGGGCCTGCACGGCTTCGACACCCCGGCGCCCGATGCGGCGACGGCCGAGGCGCTGCGCGCGCTGCAGACCGGCGGCGAAGCGGTGCTCGACCGCAACCCCATCGACGTGACGCTGGCCGGCCTGCGGCCTGACCTGCTGCGCGGCGCCATCACCGCCTTGCTGGCGAGCCCGCGCTACGACGCGCTGACCATCATCGTGGGCTCTTCGAGCCTGGCGCAGCCCGAGCTGATGGCCGGCGCGATCCAGGACTGCCTGCCGCAGACCGACAAGCCGGTGATGGCCTACATCAGCCCGCACGCCCCCGAGGTGGGTGCCTTGCTCACGCAGCGTGGCGTGCCGGCTTTTGCCGCGGCCGAGAGCTGCACCGCGGCCCTGAGCGCGATGCTCGACGTCAGCCGCTTCCTGGCACCCGATGCGGTGTTGGCCGCCGACCCGCCGGTGGCCATCGACGACCTCGCGCCCGGCCCGCTGGACGAAGCCCAGGCCAAGCGCTTGTTCGCGCGTTTCGGCGTGCCCTGCGCGGACGAGGTCGTCGTCGGCACGCCGGCCGAGGCCGAGGCCGCTGCCCGCCAGCTGGGCGGCCACGTGGTGCTGAAGGTCCTGTCGGCGCAGATCACCCACAAAAGCGATGTCGGCGGCGTGGCCGTGGGCCTGAACGCCGAGACCGTGGGCCCGCGCCTGACGCGGATGGCGGCCGAGGTCGAAGCCAAGGCCGGGGTGCGTCCGCAACGCTTCCTGGTGCAGGAAATGGTGGGTGGCGGCACCGAGTTCATCCTGGGCATGCACCGCGACCCGCTGGGCACGGCCATCCTGTTGGGCCTGGGTGGCGTGACCGCCGAGTTGTTCAAGGACACGACGATGCGCCTGCTGCCGTCCGGTCCCCACGGCCTGGGCACCCTGAGCCGCGCCGAGGCCCTGAGCATGGCGAAGGACCTGAAGACCTGGCCGTTGCTGGACGGCTTTCGCGGCCGGCCCCTGGCCGACGTGGACGCCCTGGTGGATGCCATCGTGGCCTTCTCGCGCATGGCCGCGCAACTGGGCGAGCGCCTGGTCGAAGCCGAGATCAACCCGGTCTTTGTGCTGCCGCAGGGGCAAGGCGTGCGCGCGGCCGACGGGGTCGTGGTGCTGGCCTGAACGCCACCGCGCAAGCCCACGCCACGCGGCAACGCGTCGGCGGCGGGAGCCGCTGGCGGCGACCGCCCGTGGCCACCCCCAACGACCAGACCGGGCAGTGACATCAACCCAAGGAGACCACCATGAACACCGCAATGACTTCACGTTGTGCGACCGGGCTGGCTTGCCTGGCCGCAACGCCCGTGGCGCCTGCGGCCCAGGTGCAAACCTCGAGCGTGGTGGTGTTCGGCATCGTGGACTCGGCCGCGCGCCCGGTGCGCAATGAAGGGCGCGGGTCGATCGCCTCGCTGGTGAGCGGCGCCAATGCCACGAGCCGGCTTGGTCTGCGTGCCACCTTGAGCCTGGTCAGCAAGTCGCTCGGCGAGCTCCGCCTGGGCCGCCACCACGTGCCGAGCGACGCCATCTGGAGCCGCCACGACCCGTTCAGCGAGGTGGGCGCCGCCGGGTTGGTCGCCTTCGGCGAGGGCGGCGCCGCCGCGAACGGCCAGCACAAGGTGCTGGGCTGGCGGCTGGGCGAGGCCGCCGCAGACCTCGGCGTGTCTGCCGCCTACACGCGCAGCGAGAACGACCTGAGCCTTGCCGGTCCGATCAAGGACGCGGTGATCGCCGGACAGGCCCGGCTTGCCGGGGTGCGCCTCCCGGCCGCCCACCGGTCCTTCACCCACGGCCAGGCGAAGCAGACCCACCTGCTGCTGGGCGCGGTGCTGCCGGTGGGTGCGCGCGTCGAGGTCAAGGCCTCCTGGCGCCGCGTGGACATGCGGGGCCGGGTGGGCGCCACCGCGGTCGATGCCAACGACGCCCGGCAGACCGGGCTGGGCGACGTGCACAGCCTGTCCAAGCGCACGGTGCTGTACGCCACGCACTCGCGCATCGACAACGACGGCGAGGCGACCTTTGTTGTGCCGGGCGGTCCCGCTGGCATTGCCGGTGGCCGCGGCTCGACGGGCGTCGAGGCGGGCGTGCGCCACACGTCCTGAGGCATCGCCATGACGGTCCTTCGCTTGTTCGCGCGCTTCTCCCAAGCGCTCGCTTCGCGGGCGCTGCCGCCCGAGGTGACCCATCACGCCCAGCGCGCGGTGGTCGACTGGTATGCCGCGCTGTACCCGGGGCTGGCGATGCCGGCCGTCCAGGTGCTTGAAGCCACGCTGGCCGATGACCTGGACCGCGGTGCCGCCCGCCTGGCGCGGGGCCGTGCGGCCACGCCGCGTGCCGCGGCCTTGATCAACGGCACGGCGGCCCACGCGGCCGAGGTGGACGACAGCTTCCGCGATGCGATGTACCACCCGGGCGCCCCCACGATCGCCGCCGCCCTGGCGGTCGCGCAGGCATCGTCCGCCACGGGCACGGACTTCCTGCGCGCGGTGGTGCTGGGCTGCGAGGTCTCCACCCGCATCGGCGTGGTGATGGGGCGCCCGCATTACAAGCGCTGGCACAACACCGGGACGATGGGCAGCTTCGGTGCGGCGGCGGCGGCCGGCAGCCTGCTGCGCCTGGACGAAGACGCCTTGGCCCATGCGCTGGCGCTGGCCGCCACCTTCACGGCCGGGCTGCAGCAGGCCTTCCGCTCCGAGAGCATGGCCAAGCCCCTGCACGCCGGCCGTGCAGCGGAGGCCGGGGTGCTGGCCGCGCAGCTGGCGGCGCGGGGCATGCGCAGCTCGCTGGACGTGCTGGAGGGCGAGTCCGGCCTGGGCCAGGCCATGAGCGATGGTCCGGACTGGTCGCACATCGGCGCCACGCTGGGGCGCGACTGGCACATCACCCGCCTGACCTTCAAGAACCACGTCGGCTGCGGCCACGCCTTCGCGGCCATCGATGGCGCGCTGGCCCTGCAGCAGGCGCACGGGTTCACGCACGCCGACATTCAGTCCGTGCAACTGGGCGTTTACCAGCCCACCTTGGACATCGCGCCGCACGTGAATCCCCAGACCGCCGACGAGGCGCGTTTCAGCCTGCACTACCTGGTGGCCAGCGCGCTGGTGCACGGCAGCGTGCGCCTGTCGGCGTTCGAGCCCGATCGTCTGAACGACCCCGCGACCAGATCGCTGATGCAGCGCATGGCCAAGGCGCTGGACGCCGAGGTCGATGCCGGCTTTCCGGGCCGCCGCGCGGCGCGGGTGACGGTCACGCTGCGCGACGGCCGGGTGCTCCGCCACCTGCAACCCGACCGCAAGGGCGACCCTGAACTGCCCCTGTCCGATGCCGACCTGGAAGGCAAGCTGATCGAGCTGGCCGGCCCCGTGATCGGCGACGAGGAAGCGCGCGCCTTGCTGGCGCGCATCTGGGCTTTGACCACCCGCCCCCAACTGCCCACCTGAGCTTGCTGCCGTGACGCCACACGCCTACATCTGCGACGCCGTTCGCACCCCTTTCGGCCGCTACGGCGGTGCCCTGTCCGGCGTGCGCGCCGACGACCTCGGGGCCGTGCCGCTGGCCGCGCTGATGGCGCGCAACCCGGGTGTCGACTGGCAGGCCGTCACCGACGTCATCTACGGCTGCGCCAACCAGGCCGGTGAAGACAACCGCAATGTGGCGCGCATGAGCGCCTTGCTCGCCGGGTTGCCGCTCCAGGTGCCCGGCGCCACCGTCAACCGCCTGTGCGGCTCCGGCCTGGACGCGCTGGGCAGCGCGGCACGCGCCATCAAGAGCGGCGAGGCGGGCCTGATGATCGCCGGTGGCGTGGAAAGCATGAGCCGCGCGCCCTTCGTGATGCCGAAGGCCGAAGCGGCCTTCTCGCGCGGCCATGCCCTGCACGACACCACCATCGGCTGGCGCTTCGTGAACCCGCTGATGAAGGCGCAGCACGGCGTGGATTCGATGCCCGAGACGGCCGAGAACGTGGCGACGGCCCACCGGATCGAGCGCGAAGCCCAGGACCGCATGGCCTTGGCCTCGCAGCTCAAGGCCTTGGCGGCGCAGAAGGCGGGCGTCTTCGATGCCGAGATCGTTCCGGTCAACGTGCCGCAGAAAAAAGGCGAGCCGCTGCGGGTGAGCCGCGACGAGCACCCGCGCGAGACCACGCTCGAGGCCCTCGCCAGGCTCAAGGGCGTGGTCCGGCCCGACGGCACGGTGACGGCCGGCAACGCCAGTGGCGTGAACGACGGCGCCTGCGCGCTGCTGCTGGCGGACGAGGCCACGGCCGCGCGCCATGGGCTGACGCCGCGTGCGCGCGTGGTGGCCATGGCCACGGCCGGCGTGCCGCCGCGCATCATGGGCATGGGCCCGGCCCCGGCCACGCGCAAGGTGCTGGCGCTGGCCGGACTGAGCTTGGGGCAAATGGACGTGATCGAGCTCAACGAGGCCTTCGCCGCCCAGGGCATCGCGGTGCTGCGCGACCTCGGGCTGGCCGATGACGATGCCCGGGTGAACCAGAACGGTGGCGCCATCGCGTTGGGGCACCCGCTGGGGGCGTCCGGTGCCCGGTTGGCCACCACCGCCGTCAACCAACTGCACCGCACCGGCGGGCGGCATGCGCTGTGCACCATGTGCATTGGTGTGGGGCAGGGCATCGCGGTGATCCTGGAGCGCGCATGACGTCAGCCCGCTGGGCTGCCCTCGCGGCCCTGAGGACGGGCACCCGCACTGGGGCTTTCCACCGCCTCGGGGCCGGGCTTCAGCGGCCCGCTGGCCGCAACCCGCCGCCAATGGGCGGGCCACTCACCTGGCCTGCCGCTCAAAGAACGCCCAGATCAGGGCCGGTCCGTTGGGCTCCATGGGGGACGGCCCCAGCAGGCGGGGCCGGCGTGCCCAGGGTTGCGGCAGGCCGTGGCCGGCACCGTGCAGCGTCACCAGTTCCACCTCGGTCCGACCGTCCGCGGTTTGCCAGCGCGCGTGTTCGACCGGTGCGCCTTGGCGCGTTGGTGTCACGCTGACCTGGGGGGGGCCGGCGATGCCGTTGCGGTCCGCCAGGGACTGGGCCGAGGCGATCGACGAGATGACCTGCCCGCCCTGGTAGAACAGCCCCAGCAGGTTGATCTCGCCGCCGGCGTACGGCACCAGCGGGTCCTCGGTGCCATTCAGGATCATGGTCGAGGGGGTCGGTCCGACCGGTTGGCATTGGAAGTTCTGTGGCGCCGGCAGGTTGGCCAGCGCGGCGGCCACCGCGCGGTAGCGCCCGGGGTGCTCGAGCGCCAGGCGCAGGGCCATCGAGCCACCGTTCGACACGCCCGCGGCGAACACGCGCTTCGGGTCGACCCCGAGCTCGGCAACCAGGTGGTCCACCAGCGCCCCCAGGAAGCGGGCGTCGTCGGCGCGCATGCCGTTCACGGCGGTGTCGCCCACCGTGCTGCAGTCGTTCCAGTCAAAAGCAAAGGACTTGGGGTAGACCACGGCAAAGCCATGCTGATCGGCCAGGCGCTCGAAGCCATGACCGGTGCTCCGGCGAATGGCCTGTGGGCCCTCGCCCGACCCGTGCAGCACCAGCACCAGGGGCGCCCCACGGGGCAGGCCTTTGGGCACATAGGTTCGGTAGCTGCGCGGGACGCCGGCCACGTCCATGCTGGCCTTGCCAAGCGTGCCGGACAGCAGCGGCGGCGCGGGTTCGGGGGTGTACAGAAGCCAGGCCAACACGGCGGCCGCCAGCGCCACCAGGGTGAACAGGCCAGCCAGGCCGATCAAGACGTGGCGCAGCAGTGGCTTCATGGGGGTGTGGCGTTGGTGGTCAAGTTGCCGCGGTGACGCGGGTGGTTGTCGGTGGCCCCGCGCGGTCGGTGGCGTGCCATGCTGCCAGCGCCAAGGTCAAGGCCAGGAATGCGGCCTCGGCCATGGCCCTGTCGACACCGGTCCACCGATCACGCCGCCCCGGGCACCCAGCTGTAGTCTTCCTTGACGATGTCGCTGACGCGCCGGCGCGTGGTGTTCTGGGCGGACACCCACAGCACGCTGCCGCGCGAATAGTCGGGACGCACGTTGTTGGGAATCGTGGTCATGGACGCGATGGAATGACACCAGGCCACGATCACCCAATGACCGCTGGTGATGTCGGTGATGACCCGTTGCCTGTACAGCGCCTTGGGCAGCCGGGCGGTGTCGACGACGTCGATGCTCACGCCCGCCAGGGGCGCAAAGCGCGCCGCTTCGCGGGTGTCGTCGTCGAAGAAGGCGATGTCGGGGGCGGTGGTGGGCACTTGGCCGCTGTCTTGAAAGCATCCCTCCAGTGCGCCGTGGCGGCCGGAGTAGATGGCGAACTTCTTGGCCCCGTGCGCCTGCTTGAGCTTGTTGACCAGCGGTTGCCACGCCTCGGCCCCGGTCTGGTCGACGGCCAGCAGCAATTGGCCGATCTTCACGAACGGCGCGTTGGCGGGGTTGCTGGCGTTCCAGGATTGCAGCTCGGCGATGGTGCGCGGGTCGGTGGCGTTGATGATGGCCATGGCGGACTCCCTGTGGTGGTGGCTTGGGGTGGACACGCGCGGAACCCGGCCCGTCGAAGCCCGGTCGCAGCAGCTTGAGCGGCGACGGCGGGGGTCGTCGGACGTGCGTTCGCAGCACGCCTGGCGATTTTCGTCGCCGATCCACGCAGGTTCTACTTCATGGGCCATGGCGTCCACCGCGACGGCGTGCTGGCGCATGCGTGGTGCGTCCTTTGGTTGCGCTCGCCGGACGCGCCGCGCGCGTTTATGCTTCGGCGACGGTTCTGGACGCTGTGGAACCCGTTTCATTGAGCGCAAAAGATCCAGTCCTTGGTTTCATGGGCACCCTCGCATTCGACCCGTCAGCGCCCGGCCCTGACGTGAGCCACCTGGGGCCGCCGATGACGCCCGAGCGGTGGGCGGCGCTCCAGGACCCGCTCAGCCGCGTGCTCGACCTGCCCGCCAGCGAGCGGCCAGCGCACCTCGCCGACCTGGCCCGCAGCGACCCCGCGCTGGCCGCGCAACTCGAATCACTGCTCCGACGCATCGACGACCTGGACAGCGATGAGTTCATGGCCGTGTCGCCGGGGGCGCGGGTCGCTGGGGCGCAGACCGCCGGTCTGGTCGTGGGTGCCTACACCCTGCTGCAGGTCTTGGGGCAGGGCGGCATGGGCCAGGTCTGGTTGGCGCGCCGCACGGACGACCACTACCAGGCCGAGGTGGCGATCAAGTTCCTGGCGGTGCACCGCCTGGGGCGCGGCGAGGCCTTGCGCTTTCGCCGGGAGGGGCAGGCACTGGCGCGGCTGGACCACCCTCACATTGCCAGGCTCCTGGACGCCGGGGTGGTGCAGGGGCAGCCCTACCTCGTCATGGAGCGGGTCAACGGCTTGCCGCTCGACGCGCACATGGCGGGGTTGAACCTGCCGGCAAGTTTGCGGCTCTTCCAGGCGGTGCTGGCGGCCGTGGCCCACGCGCACGGCCGGCTTGTGCTGCACCGCGACCTGAAGCCCTCGAACATCCTCGTGACGCCCGACGGGCAGGTGAAGCTGCTGGACTTCGGCGTGGCCAAACTCCTGGGCGCCGATGGTGCGCAAGCGGACCCCGCCGACGCCCAACTCACCGAGCTGGCGGGCAATGCCTACACCTTGCGCTACGCCGCGCCCGAGCAGGTGCGCAACGAGGACGTCTCCACCGCCACCGACGCCTACGCCCTCGGCGTGCTGATGTTCGAACTGCTGACCGGAGAGCATCCGACCCCCGGGGTGGTGACTGGCGGCATGGCCGGCATGCGCGCCGTGCTGGACAACGAAGCCCGTGTGTTGCCGGCACTGACGCGCGCGTGGCCCGCCCGCCGGCTTCTCGCGGGCGATCGCCACGTGGACCTGCCGGACCTCGCCACGCTGCTCGGCAAGGCGCTCAAGAAGGCGCCCCAGGAGCGCTACCGGGACGCTGCCGAGATGGCCGAGGACCTGCGGCGCCTGCTGGCCCACGAACCGCTCATGGCGCGCCCCGACGACATGGTCTACCGGGCGCGCAAGTTCCTTCGGCGCAACGTCTGGCCCGTGGCAGCCGGCACGACGGTGCTGCTGGCCGTCGGCGTGGGGGGTGTGGCCGCGCTGGTGCAGGCGCATGAAGCACGGCAGCAACGCGCCCAATCGGAGCGCCTGATCGAGTTCATGCTCAGTGACCTGAGGCTGAAGCTGGAGCCGCTGGACCGGATGGACGTGCTCGACAGCGTCGGCCGCCAGGTGTTGGCGCATTACGCGAGCCAGTCACCCGATGCCTTGGACCCTGCGTCCCAGGGGCGGCGCGCCCGGGCCTTGTACCTGGTCGCCGAAATGGCGATCAACGCTGGTCGCGACGACGAGGCGCTGAGCGCTGCCACGCTGGCGTCACAGGGCACCTCACGCCTGATCGCGCTGGCACCGAACGAGGCCCACAGCCTCGGGCTGCATGGCTTGAGCCGCTATTGGCTGGCCTACGCGAAGGAGCAGAAGTTCGGCCTCGCTGCCGCGGCGGCCGACTATGCCGAGGCCGATGACCTGGTGCAGCGGGCCCGCACCCTGGCCCCCGACGACGACGAATGGCGCCGGGCCTGGCTGTTGACCCACGAGTCCGTGGCGACGACCGCCTTGTCCCAAGGGCACCTCGACGCTGCATTGACGGCCTTCCGCGAGACCGAGGCCGAGGCCGTGAAGCTGGCCGCGCACCGCACCGAGGTCTGGAGCCAGGTGGCCATGCTGCGCACGTGGATCGGACGCACCTTGCACGAGATGCTGCGCTACGACGAGGCCATCGCGGTGTGTGAGGCGCTGCTCGACGCACCGCAGCTCGCACCCGAGCAGGCCAAGAACCGGCACTGGGTGACCGCGTTGTCGCGCGGCGTGCGGCGCATCGCGATGGTGCACGCCGCGCAAGACCGTCCCGACCAAGGCCTGGCGCCGGCCCGCCAGGCCTTGGACCTGGCCGCGGAGGCCGCGGCCGGCGACCCGACCAACGTGGAAAAGCTCACCACGCTCGCCGATGTTCGGCTGCTGCTGTCCGAGTTGCTTTATGTCACCGGGGACCAGAAGGCGGCGCTGGCGCAATGGCGGCAAGCCGGTGACCTGCTGAATCGGCTGCGGACCATGGCGCCGGACGCGGCGCGGATTCATGTCGAACTGCAGGGGCGGTGGTTGGCCGACGCGGCGGCCTGGCGGCAGCCAGAGGGCCTGGATCCGGCGCGGCTGCGCGCCTACCTGACCCAGGCCAGCCGCCACCCGCAAAACGGCCGGGCCCTGTCGGCGGCACAGCTCGCGCGGGCGATGGATGTCGCGCTTGCGCTGGGCGACTTGCTGGCGGAGCGTGGCCAGGCCGAGCAGGCCCGGCGGGTGTGGCAGGCCGCGGCCGACCAGGCCGAGGCCGGCATGACACCGACCGCCCACGACCTGCAAATGCTGCAGGCCTTGCTGTTCACACGGCTCGGGCAGGGCGCACGCGCCGATGCGTTGACGCAGCGGCTGCGGCTGCTCGGCTACGCGCCGGCGCAACTGCGGCGGTTGGCGGCCGACCAGGCGTCGCCTGGCAGGACCCGCGCGTCGTCTTGATCCTCACCCGTGCCTGGATGCGCTGAGCACCGGTCCCGCGCGGGAGGCCACCGCCGTCGCCCACACAACAGGCGTGGCGCATCTGGGCGCTGCGCCTGCCCGCGGCCGCGGGCCCAGCGCCGGAACTCACTCCACGTCGGCGCTGACCTCTTTGGTCTTGCGGTTGTAGCGCAGGGTGATCTTGTGCAGCGAGCACAGGTCGAAGTCTTCCCAGACCACGCTGGACCCGTCGTCTTCGAACACGATCTGGATGTCCTGCATGCAGTTGGCCGAGTCGGAGAACGTCAGCAGCTTCGAGCGGCCGTTGTCCAACACGTTGCGCCCCAGGCGGTCGCGGCCCCAGGTCTTCTGGTTGGCCGGCGCCAGGTACACCTCGGCAATGGCGTAGCCGGTGCGATTGACGAGGGTGAAGTCGGCGTCGCCGGCGACGGCGGCCACCGGGGTCATCAGCGTGGCGGCCGCGGCGGTACCGGCCAACCAGAGGGCACGAATTACTTTGTTCATGAGAAAACTGTCAGAAAAATGTAAAACAAAGATTCATGATACCGACGGGCGGATGAGTCGGGACCGAGGCCGCGCCAGTCCCCGGCCGACGCCCACCGCGTGACCGGGCCGGTCGGCAGGGCCGGTCTCCTCGCCGCAGCGCCAGCCATGGCACCGCTGATCCGCGGGTCATCGGCGACTGCGGGTCCGCCAGATCCCCCGCCTTGAGGAGGTTTTCCCGGTGGCGGCCCGGGTCGTCGACTTCAATCGCGGGTGGGCGACCGCCGCGAGGCTTGCGCCGGCGCGCGCGGTGGTCATGGGACCCTTGCGCCACGCCGGGTGGCGGTCCGTGCCGCGACCCAGGAGAATGCCTTGATGACTTGCCTTTGGTACCGCCGCCCCACTGGGCCCCGCCGTGTTCATCATCGCGCCACCGTCGCGCTGCTGGGTGCGTTCCTTGGTGCCGCCATGGTGCCCGTCGCCGCGGTGGCGCGCGCCGAAGCCGATGCCCTGGCCACAGCCACAGCCACAGCCACAGCCACAGCCACAGCCGCAGCCGCGGCCGCACCGGGCGCCTGGGCCCACGAGCTGGCCGGCCGGGCCCCCGACCCCGCGGTGCGGTTTGGCCGCCTGCCCAATGGCCTGCGCTACGCGGTGCTGCGCAACGAGACGCCCAAGGACGGGGTGGCGCTGCGCCTGTACATCGGCTCGGGCGCGATGGCCGAGCGCGACGAGGAACAAGGCCTGGCGCACTTCCTGGAGCACATGGCCTTTCGCGGCAGCCGCAACCTGACCGATGGCGAGCTGGTGCAGCGCACCGAGCGCCTGGGCCTGCGCCTGGGGCCCGACACCAACGCCTTCACCGCACACGACCAGACCGTCTACCAGTTCAACTTTCCGCGCGCCGACGCCGAGGCGCTGGACACCGGCTTCACGCTCTTCCGCGAAATCGGCGAGCACCTGACGCTCGACGCACAAAAGGTCGACCTGGAAAAGGGTGTGATCCTGTCCGAAGAGCGCGCCCGCGACGTGGTGCCCTTTCGCGCGGCCAAGGCCGAGCTGAGCAACCTGCTCGCCGGCACCCGCTTCGTCAAGCGCTGGCCGATTGGTCAGGTGTCGACGATCCAGGCCGCCACGCCCGAGCGCTTGCGCCGCTACTACCAGGCCCACTACCGGCCCGACAACGCGGCGGTGGTGGTGGTGGGCCCGGTCGACGTCGACGCGGTGGAACGTCAGATCCGCGAGCGCTTTGCCGACTGGAAGCCCGCCGGTGCGCCCGACGCGATCGACCTCGGCCGCGCCCAGCCCGCCCAGCCCGCGGTGGAGTTCATCGCCGACGGCGCGGCCGAACGGTTGACCCTGAGCTGGGTCACGCCCGCCGACCTGCGCGTGCCCACGCTGGACGTCGAACGCGACCAGCTGCTGGCCGTGTTCGCGGTGGGCGTGTTGAACCAGCGCCTGGCCGACCGCAGCCTGCAGGCCGGCAGCCCCTTCGTCAGCGCCAACGCGGGGCTGCAGTTCTCCGTCGCCCGGCTGGCCCAGCTGGCCCAGTTGCAAGTGGTGGCGCCGGCCGCGCAATGGACCACCGCCCTGGCCGCCGCGGTGGAAGAACTGCGCCGCCTGCAGCGCGACGGCGTGCAGGCCGCCGACCTGCAGCGCCTGGTGCCCGGGCTGCGCAGCCGGTTTCAGGCGGCGGTCGCCCAGGCGAGCACCCGGCCCAGCGCGCAGCTGGCCGACGGGCTGGTCAGTGCGGTGCACCAGGGCAGCGTCTTCACCCACCCGTCCCAGAACCTGGCGCAGGTGGAACCCATCCTTGACACACTGAGCCCTGAGGCGCTCACCGCCCAGATCCGCCGCCTCTTCGGCGTCCCGGGCCCCGTGGTGTTTCGCGCGGCCAAGGCGGACCCGGTGGGCACCGAGGCGCTGGCACAGCAGCTGGCCCAGGCGCTCGACCGCCCGCTGGGCGCGGCGCAGGCGCGGGTGGCGGTGACCTGGCCCTACACCGACTTCGGCGCCCCCAGCGCCGTGGTGTCGCGCACCACCGACGCCGAGCTCGGCGCGACCACGGTGGCCTTCGCCAACGGCACGCGCCTGGTGGTCAAGCCCACCGCGCAGGAAAAGGACCGCATCGCGGTCCACGCCCGCTTTGCCCCGGGCCGCAGCGGCGTGCCGGCCGAACGCGCGCACGCGCTGTGGGTGCTGGACAGCTTTCCGCTGGGCGGCACCGGCCAGCTGTCGCTGGCGGCCTTCCAGCAGTGGCTGCAGGCCAGCGGCAAGCTGCTCAGCGTCAACGTGCAGGTGTCGCCGCAGGCTTTCACCTTGGCGGGCACCACGCGGCCGGCCGACCTGGGCGCGCAACTCCAGGTGCTCACGGCTTTCGCGCGCGACCCGGGCTTTCGCCCCGAGCTGGGCGAGAAGGTGACGGCGGCGGGCCCGATGGTCAGTGGGCAGATCGAGGCGCAGGCCGGGTCGGTCTTCTCGCGCAGCTTCGGTCGCGTCGTGACCGGCGGCGTCCCGCAGCTGGCGTCGATTCCCAGCGCCGCGGACATCGCCGCCACGCGGGCCGAGGACTTCCCCGCTGTGCTGCGCGCGCCGCTGGCCGGCGCACCGGAGGTGTTCGTCGTCGGCGACACCAGCGTGGACGCGGCCATCGCGGCCGTGCAAGCCAGCTTCGGCGCGGGCCCCGAGCGCCCGCGCGCCAAAGCATCGCCCATCAAGGTCACGCTGCCGGCCCCCGGCACCGTGCAGTCCGACACCCACGGCGGGCGCGCCGACCAGGCGGTGATCGGCCTGGTCTGGGCTTTGCCGGACGGCCGCGAGGCCCCCAGCTTGCGCCCGGTGGCGCAGGTCGCCGCCGCGGTGGTGGAGGCGCGCCTGGTCGCCACCGTGCGCGAGCAGTTGGGCATCACCTACTCGCCGCGGGCGTCGGCGGCGATGTCGCTGGACCTGCCCGGCCAGGGCTACTTCACCGCCCAGATCGAAACCCCGGCCGACAAGTTCGACACCTTCCGCCAACTGCTCCAACAGCAACTGCGCACGCTGGCCGACCAGCCGGTCACCGCCGACGAGCTGCAACGCGCGAAGCAGCCCATCGTCGAGTCGCGCCGCAAGGCGCCGGAGAACAACGGCTTCTGGCTCGCCTGGCTGGTGCGCCTCGCGGCCAACCCGGCGATGAAGGCCGAGCTGCTGGGCGAGCCCGCGGCGCTGGAGGCCGTCAGCGCGGAGCAGGTGCAAGCCTTCTTCCGCGAACGGCTGGCCGACCGCGCGGCCATCGAGGTGACGGTGCGCGCGAAGTGAGCGCGCGGCCTCAGCGCCGAGCCAACCAACGCTCCAGCGGCCAGCGGCGCTCGGCGCTGGCCCGCGCCGCGATCAGCGCCAGGCACCACAGCACCACGCACCATGCGAGCATCGCCGTCGCACTCGGCCGCCAGCCGAGGCCGGCGCCGGAAAACAGCACCGCGCACAACACGCCGTGACCGACGTAGAGCGTCAGCGTGCGGGCGCCCAGCGGCGCAAGCCAGCGGCACCATGCGGCGTGCCCGCCGCGGGCCGCCAGGGCCAGCGCCATCAGGTAGACCGCCGCCAGTGGCAGGTGGACCAAGCCCCCCAGCAGCGCGGTCCATGACGCCAGCGGCGCCTCGGGAGGCAGGCGCACGACGGTCCAGGCGGCGCCCGCGTTCAGCACCAGCAGCGGCGCGGCCAGCCGGCGGGTCCAGCGCCACAGCGCCGCACGCCATCGCCGGTGGCTCAGCAGCCGCAGCCGCGCCGCCGCGATGCCGCACAGCATGCACAGGCGCACCACGGGCCAGGCCAGCAGCAAGCTGAACGCCAGAACGGTGGCATAGGCGCCGGCGTTGATGCGCCAGAAGTTGAGCCAGCCCGTCGCCTCCGACAGCGGCGCCTGCGACCCACCTTGGGCCGGCGTGCCGAGGCCGAACACGGGCATCAGCAGCAGCGGCAGCAGCGTGGCCAGCAGCGCCCAGACCACCGCGCGACGGATCCGCCGCCGCAGCAGCGGCCAGCGCTCCCGGCAGGGCCCGAACAGGCCGCGGCCCACCAGGGCGTACAGCGTCAGGATGTCGCCGAAATACACCAGGCTGCCGTGCGCCACACCGAGCCGAAGCAAGCGCTGTTGCCGGGCCAGCCCAAGGGCGCGCGCGTCGACGAAGGGCTTGCCGCGCAGCGCCAGCCACAGCCCCATGCCGAACAAGAAGGCCATCATCGGGTAGCCCTTGCCCTGCAGCAGCGTGCCGACCACCCCTTGAACCACGACGGTGGACACCGGGTCGTCGCTGGTGAGCACGCCCAGCATCGGCCCCCAGGGCGCCGCCAGGTAGCCCAGGGCGTTGACCGTCAACACCGAGGTCATGGCCAGCGCGCGCAGCGCGTCGGGCAGGGGGAGGCGGCGGCCCATGGCGCGTGCGGGTTCAGCGCGCCGGGGTCGGGGCCGCTCGGGTGGCCCCTCGCCGTGGGCGTTCGAGGTGCATCAAAGCGCTGAGCCAGGTCCGGTGTGCCCGTCAGCGGCGGAGCCAGCGCAGAGCGGCGGCCATCGCCGGGTCGCGCCCGGCCTGGCCGTCGGCGAAGGTCGGGACCGCCAGAACGTCCGGCGTCACGCCGGCGTCGGGTGGTGCGCCCGGCGCAAAGTGCGCGACCAGGGGGATGTCCACCGCGACCCCCGAAGCGGGCAAGGTGATCCAGGCCAGTTGACCGCTGTTGAGCCCGCGCAGGTTGCCGCCGGTGGGCTGGCCGATCAGCGTGGCGGCGCCCGCGCGTTGCAGGTCGCGCGCCAGCACGTGGCCGGCGGAACTGTTCTGCGGGCCGATCAGGGCCACGACCTGACCGATGAACGGCGCGGCGGCGGGCTGGACGACCCGGTCCGGGCTCGGCGCCATCAGCCAATTGCGGCCCGGCCCCCGGCTGACCTGGCCGGTGCGGTCGAAGAAGCCGAAGTCCCAGGTGTCGAGGTGCCGCGCCAGTGCGTAGGGAACGCGCTCGTAGGCCGACTCGCGGCGGCCCCCCGGCTGCGAGAACGGCGCCTTGATGAGGTGCGACATCAAGGCCAGGCCGAGCGCGTCGTTGCCTCCTTCGTTGAGGCGCAAGTCGATGACCAGGCGCCGGATGCCTTGGTCGGCCAGCGCGGCGAAGCTGCGGCTCAGCCAGGCTGGTCCGTCGAACGTGCCGCCCCAGAACGCAAAGGTCGGCAGGCGCATCACCGCCACGTCGTCCTGGACCTGCAGGGTCCAGTCCCGCGACGGTGGACGCCAGCCGGCGGCTTGCAACGCTGCCGCCCGCGCGGCGGCGCCGAGTGGTGGCACCGTTCGTTCACGGCCATCGGCCAGGCGAACCTGCCAGCCGGCCGCGCCGGGCGGAAAGCGCACCGCAAACAGGCGCTGCATCGCGCCGCCGTTGTCGTCGTCGTCCAGTTGGGCCAGCCGCTTGCCGTCGCTGCTGCCGTCGGCGCGCAGGTAGGGCATCAAGGCCGATGCGATCTGCGCGGGGGTCTGGCCGTCGATGGCGGTGATCTCGCTGCCGGCGGGAACCTCCGGCCACGCGCTGGCCTGCACCAGGATGCGGCCCTCGACCCAGCGCAGCACCAGCGGCAGGGTGCTGCGCGCAACCAGGTCCTTGATCACCGGGCTTTGGTTGGCGCCGTTGACCCAGGTGTGGCCGCACCGCACGGCCGCCGCGATGCGGTTCGCCAGCAGGTACAGGTTGGCCCGGCTGGTGCCCTCGGCGACAGCGGCCTGTGCGGCGCTGAATTCGGCCTCGATTTGCTCGGGGGTTGCATACCGGTAAAGACCAGGATGCAGGTCGGTCAGCGCCCGCTGCAAGAGGCGAAGGTCGCGCTGGGCCTGGGTGGCGGTGAGCTCGGGCGGGGTCTGAGCCTGGGCCATGCTGCAAAACAGGGCGAGGCCGGCCACGGCGATGCGGACAAGCAGTTTCATGGGCGGCATTTGCAAGGTTCGCGCCGCCCGTTGACGTTCACCGGGTTGGAACGCGTTTGGCCAGCGCCCACGGCGGCGCCGATGGGGGAGGCCGTGCCGCATCAAGGTGTCACGGTGAAGGGGTCGTGGCCGCCCGGCGCGCGTTGGGCGCCGCGACCGCCAGCGCGTCGCATTGCGGCGCGGGCGGCACGGCGTAAAGCGAGGCCTGGCGGCGCTGGGTGGAGCGCAGCGTCCCGTTCTGGCGCGCAGCGTCGAGCTCGCACCGCACTTGAGCCCGGGTGAGGCTGCCGGCCGCGTCGCTGGGCGTCGGCGTCACAGGGCGGCTGGTGTTGGCGGACGCATCCGCAGCCCAGACCCAGGTCGGGAGGGCCATCACCAGGGCGGCAAGCATCAAGGTCCATCGGCGCGTCATTCCGTGTTCTCCGTCGTCGTCATCTGCAAGGGCGCTCATCATGCACGCCCTTCGCCTGGGCTCACCCCTTCTCCCACGCCATCACCCGGCCATGCGGCACCCGCCGATGCTGCGCGGCCGGAAGGACCGGGGGCCATGGTCGCAGGCCCGCGGGTTCAGGGATGGCCGGTGTCGTGGTGTGACCCTAGTCGACCTTGGCCCCGGAAAACTTGACGATGGCCGCGTACTTTGCGGTGTCGCTGCGCACCAAGGCGGCCAGTTCGTCCGGCGTGCTGGGGCTGGGTTCGGCGGCCAGCCGCAACAGCGTGTCGGCCACCGCCTTGGACTTGATCGCGGCGGTGAACTGCGCGCTCAGCCGGTCCAGCACCGGCTTGGGCGTGGCGGCGGGCGCGAAAAGACCGAACCAGGTGCTGATGTCAAAGCGCTCCAGTCCGCGCACGCCGGTGCTGCTGAGCGGCGGGATGTCGGGCATCAGCGCGGCGGGCTTCAGCGTGGTCACGCCCAGCGCCTTGACCTTGCCTTCGCGGATGCGTGGCGCGGCGGAGGCGAGGTTGTCGAACATGAACTGCACCTCGCCGCTGAGCAGCGCCAGCTGCGCGGGCCCGGCGCCCCGGTAGGGGATGTGCAGCGAGAAGCTGCCGGTGCTCATCTTGAACAGCTCGCCGGCCAGGTGGCCGGCGCTGCCGTTGCCGCCGGACGCGAACTGTGTCTTGCCCGGGTTCTGCTTGAGGTGCGCGATCAGGTCGGCGACGCTTTGGATGCGGTGGCGCGCCGCGAACTCGTTGTTGAGCACCAGCACGTTGGGCACGTTGGCGATCAGGGTCAGCGGCGCGAAGTCCTTTTGCGCGTCGTAGGGCATCTGCGGGTACAGCACCGGGTTGATGGACTGCGTCGCCACCGCGCCCAACAGCACGGTGTGGCCGTCGGGCGCGGCCTTGGCCACCGCATCCGCGCCGATGTTGCCGCCCGCGCCGGACCGGTTGTCGACGATCACCGTGCCCAGGCCCGGCCGCGCGGCCTCGGCCACGGCCCGCGCGGCGACGTCCAACGGGCCGCCTGGCGGGTAGGGCACGATCAAGCGGATGGGCTTGTCGCTGGCGGTCTGCGCGCTGGCCGCGGCGGCGCCCAGCGCCAGGCCGAGGCCCACCAAGGCGGCGGCGGCGCGGTGCAGGAACGGGGTCTTGAACATCCAAGGTCTCCAGGGGAACAAAGGGGGATGGCGCGGGCCCTTCAGCGGCTGCGGTCCCGGGCGTAGGCGTCAATGTCTGCGAACTCTGCCACGCGCGCGCCCTCGGCGGTGCCGATGCCGTGGTCGCCGCCCGCCTCGGCGCGCAGCCACACGCTGCGCTGGGCACCGAAGCGGGCGTGCGCCCGGGCGGCGAATTTGGCACTCATCCAGGGGCTGACGCGGCGGTCGATGCAACGACCAACGCAAGCACCGGGATCGGCCACGCCAGCAGCGGCGTGGCCAAGCGCTTCATGCGGCGGACCTCCGGGTGGGCGAGCAGGGGAACACGGCGGGCGCCGCGGCCCGGGCCACCCGCAAGGCGCAGCCTCGGTCACCCTCAGGCGGAAGCGCAAGCCGGGGCGTCAGCAAGCCCGGCCACCCCTGCCGCAGCACTTAGTCGCCCTCAGCCGCCCTCAGCCGCCCTCAGCCGCCCTCAGCAGCGCCCGGTGCAGCGGGTTGCCCTCGCGCCAGGCCCGTTGGTGCACCGGCTCCTGCCATTGCGCGCTGCCCTGTTCGACCCAGGCCACGCCATCGGCCAGCGCGCGGCGGGCCTCGTCGTGGGCACCGCAGGCGCTCAGCACCTCGTTCGCGGTCAGCCACAGCGTGGCGGGCTCGTCGCTCCAGGCGTTGACGTGGGCGGCCAGGCGCAGCGCGGCGCGCGCGTGGTCGGCCGCCGCCGCGTGTTCGCCCTCGGCCAGCGCCGCCCGGGCGGCGGCGATCTCGACGCTGCGCAGCAGGCCCAGTTGGCCGCGCTGGCGCAGTTCGGCCTGCAGCGCCCGCAGCGCTTGCAGCGGCTGCGCTTGCAGGCTCGCCAGGGCCACGCGCCGGTGCAGCACGCCGCCCGAGGGCAGTGGCGCCACAGCGCCCAGGCGCTCGATCCAATCCCCGGGCGGCTGGCCCCGCGCCACGGCCAGCCGGGCCCGCGCCAAGGCGTGGATGAGGTCGTACATCGCATAGCCAGGCCGGCCCAGCGGCTGGGTGTGGTGGTCGAGCCAGGCCTGGGCCTCGTCGTGCCGCCCCACGGCCAGGCACGACAGCGCAGCGGTCATGGCGTACACCTCCCGCATCGGTTCGCCCACGGCCTGCAACCGCTGCGACAAGCGGTCGATGTGGGCCATGCCCTGGGCCACCTGGCCTTGCGCCACTTGCATCATCGCGACCAGGTTCAGCACGTCGGCCTCGACGCTGGCGTCGTCGACGTGGTCCTGCAGCCAGCCCAGCAAGGTCGTTCCCCAGGCGATGGCGCGGGCCGAGTCGCCCAGCGCCTGGTGCACGCGCATCAGCTGGTTGACCACCGAGCGGCGCAGGAAGGGGTCGCTGTCCTCGTCCAGCGTGGGCCAGACCGCCTCCAGTTCCGCCAGCGCGGCCTGCGGCTGCGCGTCCCACAGCAGGGTGGCCGCCCGGGCGAGCGCGAAGCCGACCAGCGCATCGCCGCCCGCCGGCTCGACCACCGGGCGCAGCCGCTCGCACAGCGCCAGCACGCGCGCGGCCGGCAGCCCGCCTTGCACGGCGTAGCAGACGGCGCGCAGCGCGTAGACCAGTTCATCGGCGCTCAGGCGGTTCAGGCTGGCGTCCAGTTCGTCCACCAGCTCGGCGGCGGTGCGCAGCGCCGCGCCCATCTGCCGGCTGTTGAAGAGGTGATGGACCGCGCGCGCGCGCAGGCGGGCCACCTCGTCGACGGTGCGGGGCAGGGCCGCGGCCTCTGCGAGGGCCGCCGCGGTGGCGTCGAAGCGGCGCAGCTCGACCCAGCAGCGCAGCGCGTCGCACCAGGCGTCCAAGGCCTGCTCGCGCGCGCCGGCCGACGCCGCCGCGCCCGCCAGCCCGCGGGCCGCTGCCTCGAAGGCCGCGGCCGCCTCGGCCAGTTGCCAGTGGCTGCGCGCCGCCTGCCCGGCCTTGACGTGCCACGGCGCGGCAGCGGCCGGGTCGCCGGCGGCCGTCAAATGGTGCGCGACCCGCGCCTCGGTCCCCTGGCGCTGGCTCAGGTGGTCGGCCACCAGCCGGTGCAAGGGCACCAGCAGCGCCTTGGGCAGCAGGCCATGCACGGCCTCGGCCACGAGGTCGTGGCTGAACTCGTTGCCGTGGAACACCTGGGCCGATTCCAAGGCCGCAAACAGCGGCGCCATGGCCAGCGGCGAGCGGCCGAAGGCCGTCGCCGCCAGGCCCGGGTCGAAATCGCTTTGCGCCACCGCGGCGAGTTGCGCCAGCTGCAGCGCGTCCTCGGGCAGCGCCTGCACCCGCCGGCGCACGGAGTCGCGCAGGGTCGCCGGCACGGGCAAGGGCTGCCCCGGCCGCCACGGGGCCAGGCCGTCGATGAACAGGTTGCGCAGCGCCTCCAGCACGAAGGCCGGGTTGCCGCCCACCGCGGCGTGCAAGGCGCCGGCCAAGGCGCGGTGGCCGTCCTCGCCCCAGCCAGTCACCGCCGCCTCCGGCAGCGGCAGGCCCGCCAGCAGGTCCTGCACGTGCGCCGCGGACAGCGGGGCCAGGTCAAAGCCGTGACCACTGGCGTGTTCGACCACGGTGCGCACCAGCGCCTGGGCCGCGGGCGACAAGGCCTCGGGGCGGGCGCTCATCAGCACCTGCACCTTGCCGGTGGCCAGGTCGTCGTCGGCCTGCGCCAGCCACTGCCCGACGACGAACTGCAGCACCGCCAGGCTGGCGTCGTCGGCCCAGTGCAGGTCGTCGACGACGATGAGCCGCAGCCCGCGGGCCTGGCAGGCCGACAGCGCGCGCCAGACCGCCGCCAGCCCGCGCCGGTGTTCCAGCGCGGAGCGCACCGACTCGCCGGGCGCCTCCGCGCCCGCCGCCGCCACGCCCGCATCGCCCGGCAGCAGGCGCGCCAGGTCGCGCAGCGTGGCCGCGTCCAGCACCGGCTGGCATTGGGTCAGGGCGGTGCGCAGCAGCCGCGTCAGCAGGCCGCCGGCCAGCACCGCGTCGCCGGGGCGCGCCTGCACCCGCAGCGCGGGCGCCATGCGGTCTGCCGCCTGCTGCAACACCCGCGATTTGCCCATGCCCCCGGCACCGGCCACGACCGCGCTGCGGCCCAAGTCCAGCACGCGGGCCAGGTCGGCCAGCAGGCCGTCGCGGCCCACGAGCTGCGGCGGGCGCCGCAGGCTGGTGGGCAGGGCTGGCGACCGCGTCGGCGGCAGGGCGGCGGCGTCGTCGCCGCGGAGGATCAAGCGGCCCAGCGCGTTGGTGGCCGCCGATGGGGCCACGCCAAAGCTTTGCCGCAGCGTGTCCTTGCAGGCGTCCCAGGCCGCGATCGCCCCGGCCCGGTCGCCGCGCTGGTAGAGCGCCTGCATGCGCAGCTGCCACCCGGCTTCGCCCTCGGGCTCGGCGGCCAGCAGGGCGTCTGCCGCGGCCAGGGCGGCGTCCAGGTCGCCACGGTCGAGGCTGGCCTGGCCTTGCTGCAGCGTGTCGCGCTGGTGCAGGCGCGCCTGGTCGCTGCGCCGGGCGTCCAGCCACTGCGCCAGCGCCGGCAGGTCGTCGAAGTCCATGCCGGCCAGCAGCGGCTCGCCGGCGTTCGCCGCCACGCCCAGGCCGGGCGCCAACGCGAGCAGGCCCTTTTGGTCCACCACCAGCGGGCCCGCGTTGCGCCGCAGCCGCACCAGCAGCTGCCGCAGGTTGGCACGGGCCTGGGCGTCGGTGCCGGCGGGCCACAGCAGCCCGGCGAGGCGCGCGCGGGGGGTCGGCCCTTCCAGGTGCAGCCAAGCCAACAAGGCCGCTTCGCGGGCGGACAGGGCGATGGCGCCGGCGTCGTGGCCGTCGCCGTCGATCAGGGGCGGTCCGTGGAGTCGCAGTCTGGGCATGGGGGTTGGGCGAGCCTGGCGCCGGGCCGGGGCGCCGCAGCCGGTGGTCATCGGTCGGTGGTCACTGGTCACGCTGACCCGCGCCGGGCCGTCACGCCGCGGTCACGCCCTATTTTCCAGACTTGCGGCTGTTCTCAACGGAATCGCCCCATGACACACCCCTCCAATCCCTTGGCCCGGCGTCAACTGCTGCTGGCAGGCGCGTCGGCCTTCACCCTGGCCGCCTGCGGCGGTGGGTCCGTCGACGGCGACTCGGGCCCGCAGATTCAGTCGTTCACCGCCGACCGCGCGTGGGCCTTCGTGGGCGAGCGCGTGCGCCTCACCGCCACCTTTCAGGGCAACGCCCGCATAGAGCCCGGCCTCGGGGCGGTGGTCAGCGGTGTGGGCATCGAGTCCGCCGCGCTGGACACCGACACCTCGTTCCGGCTGGTCGTCGAACTGCCGGGTCGGCCGGCGGTCAGCCGCAGCCTGCAGGTGGCCGTGCGCTTTCGCAACCGCTACGGCCACGCCTTCACGGGCTTCGTGGCCTCGCAGCACGCCAGCGTCAGCGCGTCCAACGGCACGGTGTTGTTGACGGGCGGCGTGCGCGGTGACGTCGGCTTGTCGGCGGCGGTGGACCGCTTCGACCCCGTGTCCGGGCGCTTCAGCCGCGCGGGCACGCTGGCCGGTGGCCGCAGCCACCACCGCGCGCTGCGCCTGAGCAGCGGGCGGGTGATGCTGACCGGCGGCTTCATGGACCATGGCGATGGCCGGTCGACCGAGCTGATCGACGAGCTCAGCGGCGCGGTCACCGCCACGGGGTCGCTCAGCGCGCCGCGGGTCTTTCACGCCGCGCTGGCTTTGGCCGATGGCCGGGTGCTGGTCAGCGGCGGTCTGCACGGCCGCGACCCCCAGGGCCAGCCCATCAGCGACACCGCCGAGCTGTGGGAGCCCTCGACCGGGCGTTTCCGGCCGGTCGTGCAGCGCATGAGCGCCGGCCGGGCGGCGCACACCATGTCGTTGTTGCCCGATGGCCGGGTGCTGGTGCTGGGCGGCCATGGCAACCCGGGCGAGGCCCGCGCTGCCGAGGTCTTCGACCCGCGCACGGAACGCTTCACGCCTCTGGCCGCCACGTTCGCGCCGCGCGCCCACCATGGCGCCCACGTCGACCCGCAAGGGCGGGTGATGGTCCTGGGCGGCGAATCCCTGGACGCCAGCGGCCAGCCCGTGCCGCTGGCCAGCGTGCTGCGCTTCGACCCCGCCTCGGGCAGCTTCGCGACGCTGCCCGCCCTGCGCGAGCCGCGCAGCGGGGCGGGCACCGTGTTGCTGCCCTCGGGCGACGTGCTGCTGTGGGGTGGCGTGAGCGCGGCCGGTCGGCACAGCGCCACGGCCGAGCGTTACGACCCGGCGGCCGGTGGCCAGGCCCTCGCCGCGCTGGACAGCCCGCGGGCCTGGCACACCGTGACGCGCCTGCCCAGCGGGCGCGTGCTGGTGGCCGGCGGCGAAACCAGCGACGGCGATTTGGTGCCCACCGCGTTGATCTACGAATGACGATGGAACGAAAGTGACGACCCCATGACCTCTCACCCCCACCCCCCGCTGGCCGCCTGGGCCGGCCTGGCGACCCTGGCCACCGCCCTCGGCTTGAGCGCCTGCGCCGGCCTGCCCGCCGCCCGCATTGAACTGCCCGACACCCTGGCCGCGGTCGCCCCGGTGACCATGGAGGCGCCCATCGGCCTGCCCCGCGGTGACTTCCGCTGGGGCGCGCTGGAAGGCCGCTTCGAACGTCAGGCCAGCCGGCTCGAGCTGTTCGAGCGCCTGGCCCAGGACCGTGCCCTGGTCAGCTTCACCCTGGCCGAAGACGGCCTGCGCGCCGACTGCAAGCTGATCGCCAACACCGCCACGCTGGGCGTGCTGCAGTTGCCGCTGAAGCGCGCGTCCTACGCCTGCGGCTTCAGCCGCGACGGCCAGCCCTTGGCGCGCCGGCTGGCGCTGACGGCCGTGGACGCCGCCGCCGGCACGCGCGAGGAACGGCGTGGGCAGTTCATCGCCGACGCGGTCGTGCTGGACCTGCAGTCCCTGCACCGCCTGCAAGGGGCCGCGCTGCCGGTGGCGGCGCCGGTGGGCTATGTGCTTCGCCATCAAGGCGTGGCCGTGGCGGCGGTTGACCTGAACGACACCCTGCCGCGCCTGTGGCTGCAAGCGCCGACCGAGCCCGTCCGCGAGGCCGCCCTGCAGGCCGCGTTGGCCCTCGCCTTGCTGTGGGACCCGGCGGCGCGCTGAGGGCGCCCAAGGCATGGCCTTGTGAGCCCGGGATGGCGCGGGCCCGGCGATTGACCGGGGGAACCTCTCCTGGGTCGATCACCACCTGGGCTTGTTTGACGCGCTTGGCGAACGTCTCTGTTTCGTCCTTGATCTGCCGGGCGATCTGGTCCGGCGTGGTGCCGATCAGGTGCTGTGCCGTGCCGTTGCCGTGGGGCCCACAGCGCCATTCGGGCTTGGCGCCTTGGCCTGGGCGCTGGAAGGCCACGGCATCCTGATGCGCGCCGAGTGGGACGTCGAGCGCCAACGGCAGGCCGGCCGCCTCGTGCAGGTGCTGCCCCCGTTCAACACGGCAGACGCCGACATCTGCGCCCTCTGCCCACGGGCCCACCACGCGTCGCCGCGGGTGCGGGGGGTCGTCGACTTCCTCGCCGCGGCCTTCGCCCGCCAAGGTGGGGACGACCGGGTCTGATGCTGGGTTTGCGTTGAAGTGATGTCGGGTGGGCAAAAAGCGCAGAAACGGCGCATTCAAGCATCAGAAAGACGTGACATCGTCAGCGATGGTCATCGTTTCGGCGCCACCATCGCGTCATGCGGGCGGCTGCCGCCCGCCTCGGCATCCGGCCCGGCCCCGATGGCGGTCTGGCCACTCAAGTCGTTCACTGCGATACCGACATCCACGGACCGATGCCCCACCGAGCGCCCATGGCCGAGCCCGCCCCGCCCCCCATCCCGCCACCCGCCGTGACCACCGAGCCCCCAGCCGACCGCGACTGGTGCGATCGCTTGCTGGCGCTGGTGATGTCCGACGGCGCCGCCGCCGTGGCCGCCGCCGACGCGGTGCTGGCCCGGCCGGGCTTGCCGCCCGGCGAGCAGGCGCTGGCGCACGCCGCGTGTGCGCTGGTGGCTTTGCGGGCCGGCGGCGACGCCGAGGCCGCGCGCCGCAGCGCCGCGGCACGCGCCCTGCTGGACGGCAGCGCGGGCTGCCAGCGGGCGGTGGACCTGCTCGAACAGGTGCATGCGCTGCGCTGCCGCCGCGACGGCCGGCTTGACGACGCCGAGGCCGCTCTGAGCGCGCTGCACGCCCGCGCCGCGCAGCGGCCGCAGGCCGATGCCTACCTGTGTGCGGGCAGCCTGGGCATCGTCTTGTCGATGCGCGGCGCCGACATGGACGCCCTCGACCACTTCTACCAAGCCCTGAGCCTGGCCCGCCACACCGGCGCCGACGCCCTGGTGGTCAATGCGCTGAACAACCTCGGCTCCTACCAGGCCGACCTCTACAACCTCGAAGACGCCGTCGTGTTGCTGGAGGAATGCGTGGCCGGCGCGCAGCGCCTGGGCTCGCATCACCAGGTGATCTTTGCCGCCGGCAACCTGGTGCAGTGCCTGTGCCTGATGGGCCAGGCCGAGCGCGCGCTGGCCGTGGCGCGCGAGTTCCTGATCGACACCATCCGCCCCGACGACCCGCCCTGGCTGCAACGCGACGAGGAGATCGCCCAAGCGCTGCTCGACAACGGCCTGATCGACGAGGCCGCGGCCCGCCTGCACACCCCACCGCCCGTCGATCACCTGACCAACGAAATGGCCACCCTGCGCGCCTGGCTGGATGCGCGCGTGCTGCTGGCGCGCGACCAGCCCGCGCAGGCGCTGGCCTTGTGCCTGGCGCGGCGCGACGCCGTGGCGCAGCAAGGCGAGTCCACGCTGCCGGTGGACCGCATGAACCTGTGGCGGGTGGCCGCCCAGGCCGCGCAGCGCACCGGCGACCACGCGCTGGCCTGCCAGCTGCTGCACGAGGCCTTCGCGATGCACGAAACGCTGCTGGGCCGCGCCACCCGGTCGCGGCAGCTCAGCCTGAAGATCACCCACCGGCTGGCCCAGGCCGAGTGGGAGCGCGATGCCGCCCGCCAGACCGCCGCCCGCATGGAGGCGCTGAACCTCTCGCTGCAGGCCCAGATCGCCGAAACCCAGCGCCTGCAATGGCTGCTGCAGGCGCAGGCCAACGAAGACCCGCTGACCGGCCTGTACAACCGGCGGCACCTGATGGACGCCGGCGCCGCGCTGCTGTCGCGCCACACGCGGCGCGACGACACCGTGGCGCTGGCCATCATCGACCTGGACCATTTCAAGGGCGTCAACGACCGCCATGGCCATGAAACCGGCGACCGCGTGCTGCAGGGCTTTGCCGAGATGGCCCAGCCCATCGTGCGGCCCAACGACCTGCTGTGCCGCCTGGGCGGCGAAGAGTTTGTGCTGCTGATGCCGGCCACCACCGCCCAGGAAGCGGCCCATCACGTTCGTGGCCTGCTCAGCCGCTTCAGCCAACGCCTGTTCGTGGACGCCCGGGGCCGCAGCCTGCAGTGCAGCTTTTCGGCCGGCGTGGCCGACTCGCACGGCACCACCACCACGGTGGCCGCCCTGCTGGCACGCGCCGACGCGGCCTTGTACGCCGCCAAGCACGCGGGGCGCGGGCGGGTGCACTGCGCGGCGCCGCTGGCCCGCGGCGACTGAGGCCTCGCCCCAGGTTCAGCGGGGCGCGCCGGCGGGCCGCACGCCACCGCAATCGGCCGAGATCCATCGGCCGCGCTGGGTCATCTGCAGCCGTTCGCCCTGGCCTTGTTCGGTGGTGCGGACCGTGAACTTGCCGGTGTAGGCCTGGGGGCTCTGGAGCACGAGCTGGCCGTCTCCGCTGCTGGGCGGCGGGCCCTTGCACTGGAACGACACCTGCCAGGTGTTGCCACTGCGCCGGCTGGTTTGCGTGCAACCGGGCTCCTGTGGCGGGTGGTCGCGCGCGACGTCTTCCGGCGTCAGGCACACCTTGACCGTGGTGCCCTGGGCGCCCATGCCCACGCCCTGCCGCGCCAGCATGTCTTCCATGGCGCGGCGTTGAGCGGGCGGCAAACTGGCCAGTGCCTCCTGCATCTGCGCCATGGCCGCCCCCGCCTTGCCCGTCGACGGGTCCACTTGAATGCCGTGTTCCCACAAGCCGGGTTTGAGTTGGATCGGGGTCTGCGCCGAGGCCGCCAGGGCCGCGCCAAGCAGGGGAGACAGGGACAGGATCAGCCAGTGACGTTGCAGTTTCATGGTGGGCTCCAAGGCAGACCAGATGAACCAGGGTGGGGCAGGGGGATGGCGCGCTCAAGCGGCGGCGTCGCAAGTTGA
This sequence comes from Hydrogenophaga intermedia, assembly GCA_943370175.1. Classification (GTDB taxonomy): domain Bacteria; phylum Pseudomonadota; class Gammaproteobacteria; order Burkholderiales; family Burkholderiaceae_C; genus Ideonella_A; species Ideonella_A intermedia_A. Next base: position 29,245 of record CALRPU020000037.1, read on the forward strand.
CTCGGCCCAGGTGGCCAGCGCCGCGGCCTGCAGCTGCCGCGCGGCAATGCGGTCCAGTGCCGGGGCGGCAGCGGCCAGCCGGGTCGCTGCCGACGCCGACGCCGGTGACATCGCCCAGGCCGCCCCCAGCTGCTCGGCGTGCTGCCGTGCCTGGGCAACGCCATTGCCTTGCCATGGTGGCGTCTGCACCAGGGCGTCGCCCACGGCGAGCCAGCCTGCAGGCGGGTGGGTCAGCAGCAGGCGCCGCGCGGGCGGCGCGCGGTGGGTGCAGGGTGGGCCGAGCGGTTGGGCGGTCTGCAGCCAGGCGCCCAGCCGGGTGATGGACCGACGCGCCAGCGCGCGGCTCAGTGCGGCGACCAGGCCGTCGGTCGGCGTGGTCTCTTCGACCCGCCGCGTGATCGTCAGCCGCCCGCCCGCGGTGACGTCGACCAGCCAGGCTTGCCCCGGGCCATCGTCGATCAGCCATTGCTGGCGCGGCGGCGCCGCGTTGAGCTGCAGCGCCAGCGAGTGGTAGGTCTGCCGGCCGCAGCACACCTCGCTGTCTGGCAGGGCAGCGCCGGCCGCGGCCAGGCAGGGCAGGCTGGCCCGGCGGGCACCGCTGGCGTCGACCAAGGCGCTTGCTCGCCAGGGTGGGGCGTCGCCGCACTCGGTCGCGCGCCATTCCCCGGTTGCCCGTGCGTGGCCCATGCGCTGCATGCCGCCGGCTCGCCCCGCAGCGCCCTGCAGGATCGCCGGCTGTTGCTGCACCAGGCGCCGCAGCGCGCATTCCAGTTGGGCCTTGTCGGGCAAGAGGTCCAGCGACTGCCGGTGCGTTCCGTGCGCTGCCACGACATGGCGCACACCAGCGACCGCGCCCACCGCCTTCAGCGCGTCGGCCAGGCCGGCCAACCAGGGCGGCGGGGCGTGCCACAGCGACTCGGGCAAGCGGTGCACGGGTGTGACGGCGGGCAGCGGCCGCCCGCCCGCCGTGTCCAGCAGCAACGGCGTCGCGCCGGCGTCGGCCAGGGCCAGCGCGCACAGCATGCCGGCCACGCCGTGGCCGAGCACCGCCACGTCGGCCTGCGCTGGGGCGCTCGTGGCCATGATGGGGTTCATCGGCCGCTCAGCCCCAGGCCCACGCCCTGGCTGACGGTGCCCGGGACGGCCGCGGTCGCCACGAAGAACAAGCCGTTCGCCTCCGGGCCCATGGCCCGGCGCGCCTGCCCCAGCAGCAGCTCGCCAGCGTTTGCGGCGTCGTGCGGCTTGCCCGAGGCGCGGAACATGTTCCCCGGAAAGAACATGTCGCCCGGGAAAAACATGTCGCCCGGAAAGAACATGTCCCCTGGGAAGTGCGCGTCGGATGGCAAGGCCCGCCCGAGCGCCGCCGACCGGCCTTTGCCGGCGTGCTCGAAGGTGTCGGACACGTGCACGTCGACCAGCTGGCCGCGCGCCAGGCGCACGGCCAGCAGCTGCAGGGGCATCGCGCCCCCTTCGCTGCGCAGGCTCAGCGCGCTCAACAGGCCGCGGCGCAAGGACTCGCCGGACTGGCCCTTCAGGGCTTGCGGCCGGGTCAGCTCCAGCACCAGCGAACCGCCCGCCGCGAAGCTCAGGCGGGTGGTGGTGGCGCCGGCCGCCAGGCTGGCCGAGGCGATCAACAGGGTGCGTCGTTGCATGGTCGTGGGGCTCCGGGTGGTGGGTCGACGGTGGCGGGGCGTTGGCACCTGCCTGAGTGCTTGAACGCAAGCGGCCGCCAAATCCCCTCACGCGCCGGCGGCGTCCCTGCGCGCGCCCAACGACGCCCGCACCTTCCCGGCTAGCATCCAGCCACAGCCGTCATTGGTGCCCCGCCCTTCGCCCCTTGCCGCAAGCCATGACCGACCCGTCGCCCCGCCCCGCCGACATCGACCCCGAGCGCCTGCAACAAACCGCGGCCCAGCTGGTGCCGCTGTTCTACGCGGACCTGCGCCGGCTGGCGCGCCGGGTGCGCCATCAGTCTCAGGCCTCTGAAACGCTGCAGACCACCGCCCTGATCCACGAGGTCTATCTGAAGCTGCGCGCGGTGTCCTCGTGGAATGACCGCCAGCATTTCATGCGCGCCGCGGCGATGGCGATGCGCCAGGTGCTGGTCGACGATGTGCGTGCCCGCCTGGCCCAGCGCCGTGGCGCCGGCGCCGCGCACTTGCCGCTGGAAGCCGCCGAGGACGTCGCGAGCGCCGACACGGATGAGCGCGTCGCCCAGATCGACGAGGCCCTGCAGCGCCTGCACCTGCTCAGCCCGCGCCTGAGCCAGACGGTGGAGTGCCGCTACTTTGCCGGCTACAACGAATCGGAAACCGCCGAGGCGCTGGGCGTGTCGGTGGCCACGGTCCAGCGCGACTGGGCCAAGGCCCGGGCCTGGTTGCACCGCGAACTCAGCACCCAGTCCGCGGGCGGCTGAGGCGGCAGCGCGTCACCGCCTCACTGCGCCGCCTTCTCCCAACCCGCACGCAGGCTCTTGGCCTGCGCCAGGTAGGGCGCGGCGGGCGGCCCCAGCCGGTCCCAGATCGATTCGGCACGGGCGATGCGGCTGCGGGCCTGGGCCCAGTCCTTCTGAGCGGCGTGCCAACGGGCTTGCGCCAGATGGCCCATGCCGGTCAGCAGGTGGTCCGGCCCCCATTGCTGGTCGGCACGCGTTTGCAGCGCGTCCAGGGTGCGCTGCGCGTCGTCAAAGCGACCCAGCGCGGTTTCGGCCTCGGCCACACCGGCCATGGCCGAAAGCGTGTGCTGGCTCGCCGGGCCGGCGTATTTCTCGCCCAGCGTCACCGCCTCGCGCAGCAGCGGCAGCGCTTGCGCAGCGGCGCCACGGCGCAGCACCATCTTGCCCAGGTTGTTCTGCAGCGCGGCCAAGGCGGCCGAGGGTGGCAGGTGCGCCTGGCGCAGCGCCAGCGCCTCGCGGAACAAGCGCTCGGCCTCGGCCGCGCGGCCTTCGCGCAATTCCAATGCCGCCCAGTTGTTCAGGGTGTTCAGGCCGTCGCCCGTGGCGCCGGCCTGCAGCCCTTGCCAGATCGCCCAGGCCCGCTCGAAGTCCTGCCGCGCTGCCTTGAGCTGGCCCGCGTGGTAGCGCGCGGTGGCCAGGTTGTTCAGCAGGATGCCGGTTTCCACATGGACCTCGCCCGACAGCGCCACGCGCTGAGGCAGGCTCTCGGCCAGGATGCGCACCGCCTCGTCGCCCTGGCCGCGGGCGCGGGCAATCTGGGCTTCCACCAGGCGACTTTCCAGCAGACGGTTGCGAAACCGGGCTTCGTCGCGACGCCACCAGGCCTGCGCTTCGGCCAACAAGCTGCCCGCCCGCTCGACTTGCCCGGAGCGCCACAGGCACTGCGCCAGGTCCATTCGCGCCTGGGCGACCGTGGCCGGCGGCAGCACCTCGGCTTTGGCCAGCAAGCGCTCGAACAGCGGCGCCGCACCCACGTAGTCATTGAGCTGAAAGTAGAGCTGGGCCAGCGCCAGCAGCGTTTCGGCGGACGCGACCGGTTGGGTGTCGAGTTGGCGGCTGAGGCGTTCGGCCGACTGGTTCAACAAGGCCTTGGCACTCAGTTCGCCGGACGGCGTGCCCTGCTCGCCAGCCACCCGGAACATCGTCAGCAGGTAGTCGCGCACGGCCTTGTTGGAGGCGGCTTCCTCGCGGGCGATGTCGCGTTCGCGGGCGGTCTCGCGGGCCTGCCAGCCCACGGCCACCAGGCCCAGCACCAGGCTGACCAGAGCGGCCGACGCACCGGCCACCGCCGCCCGGTGGCGGCGCACCAGCCGGCCCAGGACGTAGGCCGGGGCCTCGCCACGTGCGGCGACGGGGCGGCCCTCGCGCCAGCGCTGCAGGTCGTCACGCAGCGCTTCGGCGGTGCTGTAGCGCTCGGCGGGCAGCGGGCGCAGGCAGCGCATCACGATGGCGTCCAGGTCGCCGCGCAGCCCTGCGGCCTGGGCCGCGCTCGCTTGCTGGCTGGGGGGGCGCAGGCCCTGGGCGCCCTGCAGGCGCTGCACCGCCTGCTGCACGCCGCTGCCTTGCAGCGACCACGGCAGCGCGCCGCTCAGCAGCTGATACAGCATCACGCCCAGCGCGAACACGTCGGCGGCCGGGCCCACGGGCTGGGCCTGCAGCTGTTCGGGCGCGCAGTAGGCCGGCGTCAGGCGCAGCGCCAGTGTGGCCTGGCGGGCCACGGCGTCGTCGCCGGGTTCGCCCAATTTGGCGATGCCGAAGTCCAGCAACCGCACCTCGCCTTGCGCGTTGACAAACACATTGCCCGGCTTCAGGTCGCGGTGCACCACCAGCTGCGCGTGGGCGCTGGCGACCGCGGCCACGGCCTTTTCGAACAGGGCCACGCGCTCGCGCAGCGGCAGACCCTGCGCGTGCTGGTCGATGGGGCGACCTTCCACCAACTCCAGCACCGCGTACAGCCGGCCGCGGTGCGCACCACCGTCGATCAACCGTGCGATCGCCGGGTCCTGCAGCCGCGCCAGCAGGCGGCGCTCGGCGGCAAATCGGTGGCGCTCTTCGGGGTCGTCGGCGGTGCGCAGCAGCTTCAAGGCCGCCAGCTGTTCAAAGCTGCCGTCGTTGCGCACCACCCGGTAGACCTCGCCGGAGCCGCCCCGGCCGATCAGCGCCTGCACCCGCCACACCCCCACCTGCTCGTCTGGCGCCAGGCTGGGTGCAGCCTCGCCGCTGAGCATGTCGCGGCTGGCGCGCTCGGCGGCCAGCAGGTCCACCACCTCGGCGCGCACCGCCGGGTCGATGGCCTGGCGGGTCAACCAGTCGTCGCGTTCGGCGTCGGGCTGCGCCAAGGCGCGGTCCAACCAGTGTTCGATGTCCGACCAGGGCGCGTGAGGGTGCTGCATGGAGATCGCTCGACGGTGGCCAAGGCGGGCCCGCACCGCAACGGAGGCCGCGGTCGCCAATGCTGTGAATCTAGCGGATTTCCGTGCCAACGACGACCGCGGCCAGGGCGGCCAGGCCATCGGCCGGGCCCGCTGGCGCGAGCAGGGCGAGGGCGCTCAGGTGCCCGGCGTACACGGCCGGGAAGCCGCGCAGCGGCCGCCCGCCCGCGCCGTGAACCCGGTGCAGCACGGCCATGGCCAGCGCGGCCGACCCGGCCAACACCGCGGCCATTTGCAGCAGCAGGGCCGGTGCAGCGGGCGCGTTGGCCGCCACGCACAGCAGGGCCAGGGCCGGCACCATGCCGCGGCCGACGTGGCGCCGCCACAGCACGCCCACCGGCACCAGCAGCACGCCGGCCAGGCCGTACTCCACGACGCTGCCTGCGCCCGCCGCCACCAGCAGCGCCGCCAGCGCGTGCAGGTGGGCCCAGGCCCAGGCCTTGGCCGCGGCGCCGGCGGGCGGCGCCGGCCCCTTCGCCGCGCCCGCGACCAGCAGCCCCACCACCAGGCACCCCGCCGCGTGGGTGAACAGGACATTCAGCACGTCATGGCCCAACGCCACGAAGGCCGGCTGCGCCACCACGCCCCAGGCCAGCAGCCGGGGCAGCTGGCGGGCCGCCCGGCCAGGGTCCGCGGCCAGGCGGTGGGCCATGACCACCGCGAACAGCAGCAAAGCCGGCCGACCCGCGAGGTGCCAGGGCCAGGCCGCCAGCGGCTGCCACGCCTTGCCCGCGTGGTCGGCCAGCATCAGGACAAGCGCCAGCCCCTTCAGGGCGTCCAGCGCGCGGTCGCTGGTCGGCGCGCGCGGGATCGCCCGGCCACTCACAGCCCGAACTCGGCGCGCAGGCCTTCAATCTGCGCCAGCGTGTCGCCCAGCGCGCGGGTGGCCTCGTCACCGCCCTTGCCGTTGAACGCGGCCCGTGCCTGTTGCAACTGGTCGGTCAGGGCGCGCACGCGTTCGGCTTCTCGCCGGGCACCGCAGGTGGCGCAGGCCGTGGCCAGCTGGCGCCCGTCGCGCACCAGCGCGTCCAGCGGCGGCCGCGTGCTGGCGCGCGCCGCGTCGCCGCTCAGCCCGGCGCGCGCCTCGCCCGCCTGCTGCGCCCATCGGCTGGCCAGCGCCCCGACCTCGTTCTTGATGCACTTGATGTTCTGCATCGCGGTGGCGGGCGGGGCCAGCGCGACGCTGATCAGGCACAGGGTCAGGGCCGCCACAGCGGCGGTGGCGGTGGAGGTGGTGCGGGTCATGGGGGGTCCTCAAGGTGGGTTGGGGGTTGTCAACCGGGGCGGCGCTCAAAGCGCCTTCAGGCTTTGCGCCACGGCCAGCCCGAGGCGGTCGAACGCGGCCACGCAGGCTTCGGCGGTGGGGTCGGTCACCGTGACCGGGTTGACCCGGGCGATGCTCACGCTGACCATCAGGTCGCGCACCAGGGCGGCGGCGCCCTCGCCGTCGCTCAGGCGCACCCGAAAGCGCACCGTCTCTCGGCCCGGGTCGCGCAGGATGCGTGTCGTCTGGCCGTTGATCGTCACCTCGCCGGCCTGGAAGGCCTTGCCTTGAGTGATCACCTCAAGGGAGGCGTCGTCGTCGGCGCCGCTGCCCATCGCGTACGGCACGGTCTGGGCCGGCACCGGTGGGGCCTTGGTCCGCGGCAGCGCCGGACCATGCTCGACCACCACAGCCCACAGGCGCTCGCGGTAGCGGTTCACCCCGGTGTGCTCGAACGGCAGCTGAAAGCCCTGGCTCGACAGGACATTGCCCGTGCTGGTGGCCGACGGCGGCATCGGCACAAAGCCGGCCGGCACGCGGAAGCCCACCTTCAGCCCGCTGGCCGGGTCGATGGCGGCATCGACCCAGGTGGCCGGCAGGCTCGGGCAGGGGTAGGCTGCACCGGGCTCGGGGGTTGGCGTTGCGGTGGCTGGCGCCGCCGACGTGCCGGTGGTGGTCGCCGACGTGGCCACGGTGGCGTCGGGCGTGGCCGACCCCGCGGGTCGGTCGGCCTGGTTGCAGCCCCACAGGGCGGCGCACAGCAAGGTCATGGCAAGGCGATGGGGTTGGGTCATGGCGGTGGGCACTTTCGGTGTTGGGCGGGTCAGCGCTTCACAAACTCGACGCGGCGGTTGTTGGCCTTGCCTTGCGGGCTCGTGTTGGGCTCGGACGGCTGGGACTCGCCCTTGCCCTCGGTGGTCATGCGCGCCGGCGCCACGCCGAACTCGCTGCTCAAGGCATTGCGCACCGCGTCGGCCCGGCGGCGCGACAGGTCCAGGTTGCGGGCGTCGTCGCCGTCGCTGTCCGTGTGGCCGACGATCAGCACGTTGACCGCCGGGTTCTCGGTCAGCACCGCCGCGATGTCCTTCAGCACGCCGTACGACTCCGGCCGCACCACGTCCGCATTGACGTCGAACAAGATGCCGCGGGTCACCAGCCGACCTTCGGTCAGCAGCTTCTGCCGCGTGTCGGGCGCGCCCACGGCGATGCGCATCGCGGACATGAAGGTGGCGCCCGCGAACAGCTGGTTGGAGAACAGCAGCGAGTAGCTCAAGCCCGTCTCGAAGGCGCGCGGGAGGTCCCAGACCTTGGTCTGGTTCAGGTAAAGGCGCACCCGGTTCTTCTGGCGCCAGATCGACACCCGGTTGACCGCACCGACCTTCCACGCCAGGGGCAGCGTGTTTTCCAGCAGCTTCTCGCCCTCGCGGCCAAAGGCCCAGGCGTGGCTCACGCTGTCCGTGCCGCGCGGCACCGGGTGCAGGTCGAAGCCCACTTGCGTGGTGCCCCCAAAGTCGGCGTCGAAGGTGGTCGTGCGGTCCTTCAACACGGGAAAGTGCACGCGCAGCCCGGACAGGTTGTCCGACAGGTCGTCGCTGATCAGCATGTCGAACTCCAGCGTGAACTGCTCTGGCAGTTCCTTGACGAACTCCGGGTAGACCAACCCGCGGTGGGGAAACTTCAGCCACTGCCCGCTGCGGCCCTGGATGCGCACCACCTCGCCGCCGGCGTTGGTGTTCCACCGCGCGGGGAATTCGCCCACCGCGTCTTGCCCGAAGTCGTCCTCGGCCAGGACTTTTTCGCCGGGGATGAAATCGAACGCCGAGTACGACTTGAGGGCGACGGGGGCGTTGGCCGCAGCACGGCCAGGGGCGGTTTGGGCGGTGGCCTGGCAGGCGGCGCAGATCAGGAGCAGGGCGGTCAGGTGGCGTGTCATGGCGTGTCCGTGAAAGGCTCAGGGCGGTGGATGCCCTGCCCTTGCCATAACGACCCGGCGCTTCAAATCCCATCACCGCGCTTCGCGCCCCCGCGCGAAACGCCGCCAGGTGTGAACGATTGCCTGAATGCTGTCGGGCCCGTGGGCGGCTCCGTGGGCAGCTCCGTGGGCAGCCCTGGGGGTGATGGCCGTCAGCGCCGCGTCGGTCGGTGCCCTGGCGGCCACCTCACCGCGCCACCGCGGTCACCCCAGCCGCAAGCGCATGCGGGCATTCGGCACCACCACCCCGCGCACCATGGGTTGCTGCTGTTCCACGATGGTGAAGCCGAACCGGGCGTAGAAGCCTTGGGCGGCCCGGCTCACGTCCGAGGTCAGTTCCTGCAAGCCGGCGGCCCGCGCTTCTTGCAGCAGGTGGTTCATCAGGCAGGTTCCCACGCCCAGGCGGCCGTGCCGGCCGGACACGAAGAAGTGGTCGATGAGGCCGCTGGGCTGGAGGTCCCCGTAAGCGACCACCGTGCCGTTCCATTCGGCCACGAAAGGGTTGATGCCCTGCATGCGCTTCGCCCACAGCGCGGGGTCCACGTCGGGCGGCGCCCAGGCCTGAACCTGTTCGGGCGTGTAGTGTCGGCTGGCCACCAAGTGAATGGCGCTGAAGTAGACCTCGAACAAGGCGGGCGCTTCGCCCGGGTGCCAGCGGCGGATGAGGGGTGGGGTGGTCATCAAGCTCGCGCCCAGTTGGAGTGCACCGCGCATGGCTGGCGCAGGCGATTGGGTTCAGGTGTCAAGGCGTCAGCACACAACGAAGGCTTCGCCGGTTGACAAGCCCGTTCCTCACGTTGAACGCCACCGTGGCCGACGCGACGTCTTCGCCAGCAGCGTGACGAATCTCCAGCGCGCAGTGAGTCGCGTTGCACGCGCCAGTGATCGTGTTTTGTCCGTTGTTCAAGTAAGCGAGGCGACTGGACAGCAAGTCCCGAATGCGTGGCTCGCCGCGCTGGCCGTAGTCACCGAAACAACTGGACGCTTTGGGAATGGTCAAGCCGGAAGACCGCAGCAGGTGGCGAAGCGGCTCCAGGGTTTGCGCGGGGTCTGGCGCCGGCGGCGCAGCGTTCAGCGCCACGTGAATGGCCAGCAGCGCGCAGCCGAGGACCCGATGGGTCATGCTCATGGCGGCACACCGAAGAAAAGTGAGTTCAATGCCATCGCCAAAGAGGCTCGCGATGGGCCTGCAAGTTTCGTTGTCATGCTGGTGGTGCCATTCAAGGGGACGATCCGTTGATCTGCCGCGGTTCGTACCCTGCTTGCCGGGTCCACCCGCACCCTCGCTCTCAATCAATCCGCCACGTCGCGGCCCGGCGCAAGGTCGGCGTCGTCGTCGAGAAGCTGGGCCAGGCGCTTGGGGTGGTGGTTCAGGAAGTCCTGCGTGACGCAGAAATGTTCCGTGTCCTCGTAGGCCACCTCGCACACGCCCGACCCGTCGAACAGCACGATCTTGGCGTGGGGGTAAGCCAGCAGGATGGGCGAGTGCGTTGCAATGACCAGTTGCGACGAGTCCTCGACCAGGCGGTGAATGGCGCTGAGCGCCGCCAGTTGGCGGTTGGGCGACAGGGCGGCTTCCGGTTCGTCCAGCAAGTAGATGCCGTCGCCCCGCAGCTTGTGCAGCAGCACCGCCATGAAGGACTCGCCGTGGGACTGCCGGTGCAACGAAAGGCCGCCGTAGCCCGCGAGGTAGTCTGTTTCGTCCATGTGGCTTGCCACATTGAAGAAGCTCTCGGCCCGCAAGAAGTAGCCGTCGCGCGGCTTCGGCACGCCGCGGGCCAGGCGCAGGCTTTTGTGCAGCGGTGAAACCGAATTCGTCGTGGTGAAGCGGACATTCTTCGTTCCGCCTTCTGCGCCAAACCCCAGCGACATGGCCAGGGCTTCCAGAACGGTGGACTTTCCCGAACCGTTTTCGCCGACGAAGAAGGTGACGTTCGGGTGAAAGCTGATGTGGCTCAGCTCGCGCACTGCCGGTATGTTGAAGGGGTAGGTGTCGTGGTCGATCGCCACGTCCGGCCGGAAGCTGGCGTGCAGCAGGTAGGGTTTGGTGCGCTTTGGCATGACGTGCGTGGCCCAGGGCATTCTCACCGCCCGACACCGCGCTTTCTAACGCACTTCCCTAACGCACTTCCCGCAGCCGCCCGGTCGCCGGGTCCATCACCAGCAGGGGCCCACCCTGGCCCTGGGCCAGGTCGAGGCACTGCTGGAACATGGGCAGGTTGCGCCTCAGCAGGGCTTCGGACGGTGCCTCCTTGACGAACGCGGCCATGCGCTGGACGGCGGCCAGGTCGGGCTTGCTGCAGGCCATCAGCACAAACTGCTGCGCGTTCCAGTCGTCGGGATGGGCGCGCAACACGTCGTCGAACGACTGGCTCATGAGCGTCCAGTCGATGGCGGGTTGGTCCATCACTTTGGGGGCGCCAACCTGTTCGGCAAACCACGCCATGCGCGCATACATCGAGCGGCCTTCGGCGGTGGCGGGCAAGGTCATGACGCGGTTCACCAAACCGCCCTTCCACCGTCAGCCGCTCGATGGGCGCCTGAATGCGTTGCCGCTCCAGGTAAGACCGCACCTCCGCCCGCGCCGGCGCCGAAGCCAGCAACACGCTCACCAGTACCAGGGTCAACAGCCGCATGAACGCTCCGCGTTGGTTGGGTGGGGGTGGCTGATCGCCGTGAGTGGGTCACCGCCGCGCGAGCGGCTGGCGCTGGCGCATTCGACTCAAGGGTTGCCTCACACCCTCGGCATGACTTCCCGCATCACTTGCCGCAAACCTTCTCCGTCACCTCGGCCCGGGTGTCGGCGTCTGCGATCCAGACGCACGAGCGATCCTTCTTCAGTTCGCCGGTGACTTCGTACTTCTTGCCTTGCACCGGCTTGAAGCCGACGACGCCTTCCACGCTGAAGAAGGTTCCCGCCATCCGGCTTGCCATTTCGTGGATGGGCGCTGCGGTTTGATGCGTGCCCACCAGCTTGACCTTCATCGGCCGCACCGGAACATTCCGCGTGGTGCTGCGGGCGTTGAGGGCGAAGCCTTGGCCGTGGCTGGCCAGTCTGGTTTCCCGCAGCGCGTTCGTCACGTTGCGGCCATCAATCTCAAGCAAAGCGAAGAACCGCGCCTTGCTGCCGTCTTCTCGGGCCACGGTGTCCGCCAGCGGAACGACGGGCCCTTTGTAGTCGGTCGGAACGGGCGGGGAAACGGTGGCGCAACCCGCAAGAACGAGGGCGGCGGCGGCCAGTGCAAGCGTCTTCATGAAATGGTGTTGTTTGACGGGTAAAAGTGAATGAGCCGGTCGGCCCTGAACCTTGAGTTTGAAGTGGCGGCATCGACGGCGAAATGATTCCGTCCTACCGATTGACCAAATGGCAGGGCGCCGCGCCGCCGCGCCCGAAGCCAGCGGCGGATGGGAAGGGTTGCAAGTTTGGCAAGAAGCGATGCGGCCCCGGAAGCGCGAATCAACGTGGTGTTGCCGACGTTGTTGCGTCAGCGCCAACGCGACCGATGCGTCTGCAATCACAAGGCTTGGCTGCCTTGCTTCGTCCGTGGGGCCAGCGATGGCATCTGAAGCATGTTCAGCCAGACCCCAGCGGTTGCGCTGGCTCTCGCCAAACTCGAACGGGATGGCATCAATGCCCTCCGGCCCCTGGCCGCCCGACACGGCGGCGGTGTCAGCGCGCTGCGACGCTGGGGTTCGCCAGTGCCCAATGGCCGTCGGCGTCTTGCTTGACGAAGCGCGCCAGGTCTCGGGCGATCGGCCGCAAGGGCGGCTTGGGCGCCGACCAGTCCATGGCACCGCGGGCGATCACCGCGGCCAGTTGCACGTCGCTGCCGTTCATGAACACCCACAGCGTCACGTCATCTCGTTCGCTGATTCGCAAGCGGGTGACGCTGGCGGGCGCCCGGGTGCCCAAGGCGGCATCAATGGACTCCGCAGGCGTGTAGGGCGGGAAGAGGAACACCCGGTCCCAAGGGGCGGGGTTGACCGATGCCATGCTCAGGGCATCGCCCACCTTCGCCGCCCGGGCCAAGGCTTCCAGGTTCTGGGTGAACGTGGTCGCTTGCCGATGATCGGGCGTGCAGGCGGCCAGCAGGCCGAGCACCAGTGCGACCACCGCCTTCACGGCGTGCTGAACCGTGGCGTGGCTCACGTGCCGCCACCGTACATGAAGTTCTCGACGGCGTTGGAATAGATCAGGTCCCCGCCGTGGAAGATGTTCATCTGAATCAGCTTTCCAGCCGCCCAGGCCTGAACACACAGGACCGACAGATGTCGGTCTGACGCACCGCTGGCCTGGCTGCCCAGGTCGTAGCCAACGCCGTTGTTGTGCAGGTCCATGGCCTTCTCCTTGGGTGGATTGCCATCAAAGCTTTCATGCGCATCACCGAATGCCTTGGCCAAGTCCATGCCCTGGTCTCGGGCGTTCATGGCGGACCACAGGCAGTGTCGGAAGGCATCGCCAGAGCCATTGTGCAAGGAGCCCGCGGAGAACCGCTTCTTCGCCTCGGCCATCGCCGTCTTGGCATTTGCATTGAAGTCGGCCGCCGCAATGGGGTGCGTCCACAAAAAGTCCTTCTCTGCCTGCTTCAAGTTCTTGTACTTGTCGTAAACGTCCATGACCGGGCTCCTGGATGCTCGTTGGCTGGTGTTGATGCGCGCGATGGGTGTTGCCAGCCACGACCGTCCGACAGGCAGGCGGTACGTGTCGCGCGGCGGGCTTGGCACGCACACCGGGCGATCTTCATGGCCGCATGGCGATGCGTCTTCCACCGCCAGGGGGAGGCCGATGCGCGCAGACGCGCATCTGCGACGACAACGCCATGGGCGCCCCATCGTGACGCTGCGCTTCAGCGCAGGCCAATGGCGGGCCTGCAACGCCATTCAAGGTGCCGTCAACCGCGAACGGGTTCACCGCCATGCAGGACGGAAGCCCATTTTTGCCGCAGCATTTGCACCGCCGCGTCATCGCTCAACGGCGCACCCACCCAAACGACCACGGCGCTGGCGCCTGCGCCACGGGCAAGTTCCCGCTGCACCCGTTCCTCCACCTCCGTCAGCCCGTCCTCGGTCTTGGCCATGGGGTGGATCACGGCGCGGATCAACTGAAATGTGGCAAAGCCCTTCACCGCGTCCGCTGCCGATCTCACGGCGCGAGACGCCACGGTGAAGCTATCCACCAGCGCGCGTGGGTGGCCCGTCTTGCCTTCGGCCGAATGAGGCGGCTCGACCTGCACCAGCGCGGCCCACGGCACCACACGTTCCATCTGCGCCAGGAACTCGCGTTTGCGGGTCCGCTTGGTCGTCAGGTTCAGGCCCAGTTCAGATTGCTTCGTGGCTCAAATGGTCGCCGCCGCAACGGGCTCGCGCAAGCGGACTTGTGTGAGGTCTTTGCAGAACTTCCCTGACGTGCGAGTTAACCGGCGCAGCGGGGAACTTTGGCGCTTGGGCAAAAATGAACGGGAGGCCCAGACGTCGGCATGCCCCATTGCTTCCGGTTGAACGAATGGCTAGGCCGAACCATTTCAGTCTTCTCGTGCATGGAACGATGCCACGTGTATTGCAAGGGCCACGGAAGGCAATGCAACTAATGCACCAAAGGCGAGCGACCCAGTGAACTCACTAATCGACCGCCCCTGCCCGGCCAGCGCCGCAACGAGTGGATAGCTGAGGAGTGCGATAACTCCAACTGTACAGGCAGAAATTGCTGCCGACCTTCCAAGCTTGATATTGAGAGCCCATGCTACGACAGCCGCCAAAAGAGCCAAGAGAGCGAGAAGCCATAAGCTAAGGACGATCAGGCCTAGTCCAAGTCGAGTAGCGTCCTTGAGTGCAAAGATTCCAAAGAACGGTGCAGCACCCGAACCTGCAAGGCAAGCCATGAAGATGAGAAGCCGCTTTGGCAGAATCGCATATGACATGATATCTCGAGTGAGGCCTAACCAATCATGATCTGCCCCGCTCGCCCACGAGCATGAAGGCCCTGCTCTGGCACGGCGGATGGGGGCAGGTCACACGCGGCGCGCCGTTGGCGCTCCGCTCGAGCGAGGGGTTAGGCCGCACTCGGCGGGCGCGATGAGCGATTTCCATTGAATTGCCAGCGGTGTGGCTACTTGAACTGGTTCTCATAGACTCGGACATGCTCTGGAAACAAGGATTCGTAGAGGGGGTACGGAATACCCAGTGCCTCTACTTCCATTCCTTCTTCGCCAAGTTCGGCGGAGAAGTCCCGAACATACGAGCCTACGCTTGGAATGACGCTTCCATCAGGTGCCTGAAGCTGAACCTCCCTGACTCCGGTTTCGAGTAGTGGAGTGGCCTGACAGAAGGCTGCGTACCGTTCATTGGGGATAAATGCTCCAAAGGCGACTCCCATCGGAGGATCGCCAGCCTCAAGGCGCGTGGAGCCGATGACTTCAGTGCCGGCGAGGACGAGGAAGCGGTGCATTTGTGCGGCCTAACGAATGAAAGGGACATCCCCGTCTCGTCCGAGTCCCGCAGCATTTAAGCGGGAACCACTGAAATGCCACGATGGGGTTGCGAATCTCATCAACGCTTTCGGAAAGGGGAAGGCCCGTGACCATTCTGACCGTCGGCATCGATCTCGCCAAGAACGTGTTTGCCGTGCATGGACGCAATGAGGATGGCAAGGCCGTGCTGTTGCGCCCTGCCGTGCCGCGCGCCAAGCTGCTGGCGCTGATCGCCTCGCTCGAGCCCTGCGTCATCGCCATGGAAGCCTGCTCGGGCGCGCATCACTGGGCCCGTCAGTTCGCCAAGTTCGGCCACACCGTGCGGCTGATCGCGCCCAAGTTCGTCACCCCGTACCGGCGCACCGGCCGGCGCGGCAAGAACGACGCCGCCGATGCCGAGGCCATCTGCGAGGCCGTGACCCGCCCGCGCATGCTGTTCGTGCCCATCAAGTCGGAGGAGCAGCAACAGCAGCTGATGGTGCACCGCGCCCGCCAGGGGTTCATCGAGGCGCGCACGGCCACCATCAACCGCATCCGCGGCCTCCTTTCGGAGTTCGGCATCGTGCTGCCGCTGAAGGCGAACTCGGTGCGCCAGCAGGCCGCACTTCACCTGGAGGC
>CALRPU020000038.1:0-40873 GCA_943370175.1 Hydrogenophaga intermedia
CAGTCGCCGCCCACGGCGTTGATGTGCATGCCGGGCGCGATCATCTCGGGGGTCACGATGGTGGCGCGGGTTTTGTCGGCGGTGACGGTGGTGACGATGTCGGCGCCGGCCACCGCCTCGGCCACGCTGCCGGCGCGGTGCACCCGCAAGGCGGGCCAGTGGGCCAGGTGGTGCACCAGCTTGTCGGTGGCGGCCGGGTCCACGTCGTACACGCTGAGCTCGGTGATGCCCAGCAGCGCGTGGAAGGCCAAGGCCTGGAACTCGCTTTGCGCGCCGTTGCCGATCAAGGCCATGCGGCGGCTGCCGGGCCGCGCCAGCGCGCGCGCGGCCATGGCCGAGGTGGCGGCGGTGCGCAGCGCGGTGGTCAGCGTCAGCTCGCACAGCAGCAGCGGGCGGCCGGTGGCCACCTCGGCCAGCACGCCGAAGGCCATCACCGTGGGCAGGCCGCGCGCCGGGTTGCCCGGGTGGCCGTTGACGTACTTGAAGGCGTAGTGCCGGGCATCGGCCACGGGCATCAGCTCGATCACGCCGAGCGGGGAGTGGCTGGCCACGCGGGCGGACTTGTCGAAGTCCTCCCAGCGCAGGAAGTCGGCCTCGATGGCGTCGGCCAGCTCGGTGATGAAGCGCGCCGCGCCGTGGTGCTGAACCAGGCGGGACAGCGTGGGAAGGTCGATGAATCGGGTCATGGGGTGCGGTCTTTCTTGCGGGGTGCCGACGGGCGCGGGCCGGCGTCGGCAGGCGTCAGTCTCGGCCGGGCGCGCGCCAGCCGGAAGCCTCCAGCCTGATCAAAAAGCGAGCTAAGCTGAGCAAATCACCAGGCCGATTGAGCAAAGTGACCGACCCATGACCCCACTGGACGACACCGACCGCGAGCTGATCGCGCTGCTGCGCGCCGATGGCCGGGCCACCGTGGCCGCGCTGGCCGCGGCCTTGAAGGTGGCGCGCGGCACGGTGCAGAACCGCATGGCGCGGCTGCAGCGCGACGGCGTCATCGTGGGCTACACCGTGCGCCTGAAGCCGCAGGCCGAGTCGCACCGCATCCGCGCGCTGATGAGCATCGCGGTGGAAGGCAACGCCAGCCACGCCGTGCTCCAGTCGCTGCGTGGCCACCCCAGTGTGTCGGCCATCTACACCACCAACGGCCGCTGGGACATCGTGGCCGAGCTGCAGGCCGAGTCCCTCGAAGCCTTCGACCGCGTGCTCGGCGCCATCCGCCTGTTCAAGGGCATCGCCCACACCGAGACCAGCATCCTGCTGTCCACGCACAAGCTGTGATTCGGCCGCAAAGCGCAGCACCGCGGGGTGGGCGCGGGCGTGGGCACGCACGGGCACTCGTGCAATCTTGCGCTTTGGCGCCCAGCAGTTGCTTTTACCTCTGATGTGACATCACGGGTTGTATGATTTGGACGGTTCGCATCCCCCACTGCTCGACCCGGACCGCAACCCCGGGTCGGCCGTCGAAAGGCACATCATGAGCACCCACAGTCAAGGATTCGTCCGGCCCGAAGGCATCAGGGTGGAAGTTCGGCGCATGCGGTTTCCGTTCGAGACGGCAGGCTTCGACCGCTACTGGCTGGACGGCAGCCCGTTCAAGAGCTTGTTCTGGACCCAGCTGTCGACCTCGTTCGACGCGGGCGAGCGCTTCTTCATCGACTCCGCGCGGGCGCTGAAGGCGCACATCCAGCATCCCGCGTTGCACGAGGAGATGGTGGAGTTCTGCAAGCAGGAAGGCCACCACACCTTCCAGCACCTCAAGTTCGACCGCATGAACGCGGCCAAGGGCATCGATGTGGTGGGCTGCGAGCGGCGCTACCGCCGGCTGCTGGACCACGCCCGCCGCCGCCACAGCCCGATCAGCATGCTGGCCGTGACGGTGGCGTTGGAGCACTTCACCGCCGGTCTTGCCGCCCAGGTGCTGACCAACCGGCAGATGAGCCAGGGCGCGGACCCCCATGTGTTCGTGCTGTGGCAATGGCACGCGGTCGAGGAGTCGGAGCACAAGGCCACTTGCTACGAGATCTACCAGGCGGCCGGCGGTGGCTACCTGCGCCGCGTGCTGCTGATGCCGATGGCCTGGGCGCTGATCCTCGGCATGGCGCTGTTCAACACCGCGGTGCTGCTGAAGAACGACGGCAAGCTGTTCACCCGCGACACGCTGTCGGGCCTCGGTTACCTGTTCGGGTGGCGCGGCGTGCTCACGCGGCTCGTGCCCAGCGTGCTGCGCTTTTTCAAGCCCAACTTCCACCCATGGGAAGAGGACAACAGCGCCGAGGTGCGCGCGTGGCATGCCCAACACCCGCAGTTCCGCGACACGGGCCGCGAGGCCCGGCCGGCCATGCCGGTGGGCGGGGGCGCGCCCGCTGCGTCGGTGCCGGCACTGGCCGCCTGACGCCCTTGGCGCGCTGCGGCGCTCGGCCTGCCACCGGGCTCAGGGCACGGCAGGCGTCACCTCGCGCCAGGCTTCTTGCCGTGCAGCTCGATGTACGCGAAGCAGCCATTGAACAGCGCCAGCGCGTTGACCAGCACATTGTCCAGCGGTGCCTTGCAGCGGTGGGCCACCCACTCGGTGCCGATGCGGTTGCTGGCGCCCACCAGCCCTTCGGCCAGCGTCGTCGCGTCCAGACCCATGCCGCTCAGGTTGGGCAGGAAGTGGGTCATGAAGGTGGCCGTCATCTGCGCGAAGTCGCGGTTCACCTTGGTCGACAGCAGCGTCATCTCGTTGCTGACGTTCAAGGCGTCGATCAAGGTCACGCGGGCGCGGCGAGGGTCTTCCTGGATGAAGGTGAAGAAGGTGCGCAGCGCCGCCTCGGCCAGCTTGCTGGGCGTGGGCTCGCTGCGCGCCAGGGCCGCCACGGTCCGCTGCATCAGCTGGTCGCTGACCTGTTGGTACACCGTCTTGAACAGGGCCTCCATGCTGTCGAAGGACTCATAGAAGTAGCGCGAGGTCAGCTGCGCGGCGTGGCAGATGTCGCGCACGGTGGACTGGTGGAAGCCTTGTTCGCCAAAGACCTCCATGGCGGCGGCGATCAATCGCTCGCGCCGGTGCTGCAGGCGTTCGTCCTGATCAACACCACCGTAGCGTCGCCCCACCGGAATGGGGGCTGCCTTCGGGCTGATCCGTGTTTTGGAAACTGGCATTGTCAAATAGACTTTTGAATCATTGCATGTTCAGATCAGCGTGGTCTGATGCAACCGCAAGTTTACGAGGCGCCGCAGATGCCCGATCACAGTCAAGTTCTCATCATCGGCTCGGGCTTCTCCGGCATTGGCATGGCCGTGGCGCTGAAGCGCGAGGGCATCCACGACTTCGTCATCCTCGAGCGCGCCAGCGAACTGGGCGGCACCTGGCGCGACAACCAATACCCGGGCTGTGCCTGCGACGTGCAGTCTCACCTGTATTGCTTTTCGTTCGAGCCCAATCCCGACTGGTCGCGCCAGTTCGCGCCCCAGGGCGAAATCTGGGCTTACCTGAAGCACTGCGCGGACAAGCACGGCGTTCGGGCGCACGTGCGCTTCGGGGCGAATGTGGTGGCCTCGCGCTTCGACGAGGCCTCGGCCACCTGGCGCGTGACGACCGAGGACGGACGCCAGTTCACCAGCCAGGTGATCGTGTCGGCGGCCGGGGCGCTGTGCAATCCCGAGTGTCCCGACGTGCCCGGCGCGGACCGCTTCCAGGGCCCGTCCTTCCATTCGGCGCAGTGGCGGCACGACGTGTCCTTGAAGGGCAAGCGCGTGGCCGTCATCGGCAGCGGCGCCAGCGCCATCCAGTTCGTGCCGCGCATCGTGGGCGAGGTGGCGCAGCTCGACTACTACCAGCGCACCGCGCCCTGGGTGCTGCCCAAGCCCGACGGGCACCGCTCGGCCTGGGGCAAGGCGCTGGCGCGGCACGTGCCACTGTTCCAAAAGGCCCAGCGCTGGTGGACCTACTGGCTGCTGGAGTCGCGGGTGCTGGGCTTCGTGGCGGCGCCACGGGCGATGAAGCTGGTCGAGGCCCTGGGCCGCCGGCACATCGCGCGGCAGGTGCCCGACCCGGCCAAGCGCGCCGCGGTGACGCCAAACTTCAGCGCCGGCTGCAAGCGCATCCTGATGTCCAACGACTACTACCGCGCGCTGGCCCGTGACGAGGTGCGCATCGTCACCCAGGGCATTGCGCGCATCGAGGCCGATGGCGTGGTCACCCGCGACGGCGTGCACCGCCCGGCCGACGTCATCCTCTGGGCCACCGGCTTCAAGGTGCAGGACCCGGTGCCCCGCGGCGCCTACACCGGCCTGAACGGCGTCGACCTGGCCGACGCCTGGGCCTCGGCCGGCGGGCCGGAGGCCTACCTGGGCATCAACATCGCCGGCTTTCCGAACCTGTTCATGCTGATGGGCCCGAACACCGGCCTCGGGCACAGCTCGATGATCTTCATGATCGAGTCGCAGGTGCACTACGTGATGGCCGCCATCCGCCAGATGCGCGCGCACGGCGTGGCCGCGGTGGACGTGCGCTCCGAGGTGCAGCGCGACTTCGTGAGCCGCCTGCAGCAGCGCCTGAAGCGCACGGTGTGGGAGTCGGGCTGCATGAGCTGGTACCTCAACCGCAGCGGCAAGAGCACCGTGCTGTGGCCCGGCTCGACGGTGCGCTACCGGCAGGCCACGCGCCGCTTCGACCTGAACCGCTACCGCCAACTCTTCCCGCGGACCAAGCCATGAAGCACCTGATAGGCAAAGTCGCGGCCATCACCGGCGCCGCCTCGGGCATGGGGCGCAGCTTGGCGCACGAGCTGGCGCGCAAGGGCTGCCACCTGGCCCTCAGCGACGTCAACGCCGACGGCCTGGCCGAAACCGCGCGGGGCGCCGCGGCGCTGGGCGTGACCGTGACCACCCACAACGTGGACGTGGCCCGCCGCGAGGCGATGGACGCCTGGGCCGAGGCCGTGGTGGCCGAGCACGGGCGCGTCAACCTGATCATCAACAACGCCGGGGTGGCGCTGGGGGCGCCCGCGGCCACCGTCAAGCCGGCGGACTTCGAGTGGATCATGGGCATCAACTTCTGGGGCGTGGTGTGGGGCACGCAGGCCTTTTTGCCGCACCTGCAGCGCGCCGGGGAAGGCCACGTGGTCAACATTTCCAGCCTGTTCGGCCTGATGTCGCTGCCCAGCCAGGGCACCTACAACGCCAGCAAGTTCGCGGTGCGCGGCTACACCGAGGCGCTGCGCCAGGAACTGGACATCGCCCGCTGCGGCGTCAGCGCCACCTGCGTGCACCCGGGGGGCATCCGCACCAACATTGCCCGCAGCGCGCGCATCTACGACGACCTGGGCCTGAGCCGGGCCGGTGAGGCGCCGCAGCGCAGCGTGGCCGAGTTGGTGGCGCGCTTCGACAAGCTGCTGGACCTGACCAGCGCCGAGAGCGCTGCCCGGCAGATCGTGCGCGCCGTGGAACGCAACGAGCGCCGCGTGCTGGTGGGCGCGGACGCGAAGTTCCTCGACCTGCTGGTGCGCCTGATCGGCTCGGCCTACCAGCCGCTGACCACGCGCCTGGCCCGGCTGGGGATGGGCTCATGAACCCCGTCGAACGCTTCGAGGCGCCCCAAGGCCAGATGCGGCCGCCCCGGCCGGTGGGCGTGCCGCGCGCGGTGCTGCACTGGTTCTCGCCGCCGCCGACGCTTTGGCTGCCCACGGCGTCGCCGTGCCGCTGTCGTGCCAGCAGGGCCAGGTCGACCCCCGCGATTTGCACCTCAGCACCGAGATGAACTGAGGTCGAACACCGCGTTCCTGCCGCGCTGCTCGCCGGCACATGGCGGGCGCCGGGTCGCTGCGTGCCTTCGGCCTGCGCTGCAGCGTCTGCGCTGCCGACCGCCGCTCATGGCGTGGCGTGAACAGCCATCGGCCATCAGCGCCATCCGCGTTCGTGCTGCGCTGTGCGGGGCCGTTGCGCTCGTCCTTGCAAAACCCAGCAGTTCGCATGGTGAACTTGGCGTTCTCAAAAGTGACCGTTTAGTATTCGGCGTGACCCAATAGGTCGTTCGTCCTATGGACGCTCACCCCAACACCACCATCCGACCGGAGAAGCCCCATGTTCCACTGGTTCAAGAGACTCGCCGCCGTGTCCACCCTGTCGTTCCTTGCGGCCTGTGGCGGCGGTGACGACACCGGCAACGTCGTGCAGACCGTGCAGGCGGACGCCCGCTTCACCATCCTGACGGAAGCGGTGGTGGCGGCCGACCTGGCCACCGCCTTGTCCGGTCCGGGGCCGTTCACGCTGTTCGCGCCCACCAACGACGCCTTTGCCGCGCTGCTGACCGAGCTTGGCGTGACCAAGGCGCAGCTGCTGGCCAACAAGCCGCTGCTGACGGCGGTCCTCACTTACCACGTGGTCGGCGCCAACGTGCCCAAGTCGGCGGTGCCGCTGGGCCAGCCGGTGCGCCCGCTGTCGGGGGGCACCTTCCGGGTCGATGCCGTCGGCAGCGATCTGGTCATCACCGACGCGCGCGGCCGCACGGCCAAAATCATCCAGACGGACGCGGCGGCCACCAACGGCGTGGTCCACGTGATCGACCGCGTGATCCTGCCGGCGCCCTGAGGCAGGCCGCCTGCGGGCGGTGCGAGCGTGGTGTGCGCGCCGGGTGGCTGCTGAACGCACGCCGCCTGCGCAGGCGGGTCGCGCCCACCGCCCGCTGACCAGGCATCGGCTGGGGCGCCGCCGACCGCGGCGACCAGGCCACCGCCCCGGGCCCGCCTCTTGCCTCTGTCAGTGCGCCCGCTCCAGCCGGAACGTGCCCACCACTTGAGACAGCCGCGCCGCCTGGTCCTTCAGGCTTTGCGCGGCGGCGGCCGATTCCTCGACCAGCGCCGCGTTGCGCTGGGTCATCTCGTCGAGCTGGGCGATGGCGCCGTTCACCTCGCCAATGCCGGTGCTTTGCTCGCCCGCGGCGTGGCTGATCTCCGCAATGATCTGGGCCACGCGCTGCACGCCGCTGACCAGGTCTTTCATCGCCGCGCCGGCGCCTTCCACTTGGCGCGAGCCGGCTTCCACCTGCTCGACGCTGGCGCCGATCAGCGCCTTGATTTCGCGCGCGGCTTGCGCGCTGCGTTGGGCCAGGGCCCGCACTTCGCTGGCCACCACCGCGAAGCCGCGGCCCTGCTCGCCGGCCCGCGCGGCTTCCACCGCGGCGTTCAGCGCCAGGATGTTGGTCTGGAAGGCGATGCCGTCGATGGTGCCGATGATGTCGGCGATCTGCCGGCTGGACGCCTGGATGGCGCCCATGGTGTGCACCACCTCGCCCACCACGCTGCCGCCGCGCTGGGCGATCTCGGCCGCGGTGGCGGCCAGTTGGCTGGCCTCGCGCGCCGAGTCGGCCGACTGCACCACCGCGCCGGTGATCTGCTCCATCGAGCTGGCCGTTTGCTGCAGGCTGGACGCGGTGTTCTCGGTGCGGCCGCTCAGGTCGGCGTTGCCGCGGGCGATTTCGTCGCTGGCCACGCCCACCGAATCCACGCCCGAACGCACCTCGCTGACCACCTTGACCAGCGAGCTGCGCGCTTGTTCCAGCGCCGCCATCAGCGCGCCGATCTCATCGCGGCGCACCACCTGCACCGGCTCGGCCAGGTTGCCGGCGCCGATGCGCTGGGCGGCGGCGCTGGCATCGCCCAGGGCGGTCGTCAGCCGGCGGCCGAAGTTCCAGGACACACCGGCCGCGCACAGCACGCCGGCCAGGGCCAGCGCGCCAATCCAGCGGTACAGCGAAGCGAAGCTCTCGGCCACCGCCAACTCCAGGCGATGCACTTCCTCTTGCTGACCGTCGACGAGCTTCCGGCCCGCCGCCAGGTACTGCTCGGTCACCGGCACGAAGCGCGACAGCACCAGCGCACGCGCCTCGGCGTCCTTGCCCGCGTCCTTCAGTTGATTGATTTCGTCGCGCGCGGCCAGCCAGGCCTTGCGCACCTCGCCCACCTGCTCGGCGCGCGCTCTCGCAGCGGGGTCGACCACCAGGGCCAGAAAGGCCTTCTGCGTTTCGGTGGTGCCGCGCGAGGTCTGCGCCATCGCGTCCTTGAAAAAGTCGAACAGCTCGCGCCCCGGGGTGTGTGACACCGCCAGCGAGCGCGCCGAGTTCTGCCGCACATCGGCCAGCCATTGGTTGGCGAGGTTGGCCAGCTCGGCCTCGCGCTTCATGGCCACGGTGGTGGCCTGCACCTGCTCCGCCTTCCAGGCCGTGGTCGCGATGACCAGCATGAAGATGGCGACCACGGCGGCGTATCCCAGGTACAGACGAGACTTGAGGGAAATGTTCATGGCGTGCTTCACCCGCATTGATTTGGATCAATGGGCTATCGGACGCCGCCGTGGCGACTTGAGCGGGCCGCGCGGGCGCACCCCGGGGTTTCGGCAGCGCCGACCCGCGGCGCCATGGCGACAAACCCGCGGTGGGCGCGCTCAGGTCGGCGGGCCGGCGCGGCGCTGCCAGGCCACGCAGTCCGGGCGCTCGGCGGCGCCCGGGGCCACGCTCAGCCGCGGCAGGCGATCGACGCTGCCGTCGACCGGGCGGAAGTTCAGGCGCAGCGCGGGCGTGGCCGCGTCGGGGGTCGGCAAGGCCGGCAGGGTCAGCTCGATGGGCCGCGTCACGTCGCCGCTGTACACCGACCAGCCCAGCAAGGGGATGCCGTTGCGCAGGCCCGCCGCGTGGGCCGGGCCGCCGGGCACCACGCCGGTGGCCGCACGGGCCTGGAGGGACGCCTGCAGGTCGAAGCCCGAGACCCAGCGCGCCTCGTCGCGCCAGCGCAGCTGGAAGCAGGGGCCGGCCAGGCCTTCGTCCAGCGGCAGGGGGCGGCCGCGGCCGATGTGCGCTTCCAGGTCGCGGCGCGGCAGGTCGCCCAGCACCGGCGCCAGCGCCGCCAGCACGCGGTCGACGCCGCTGGGCGTGCTGGCCGCCAGGGGGGCGTCCTCGGGGGCCAGGCGGTCGGCCGGCAGCAGCGCCTGGCGCAGCGCGGCGTCCAGCCCGGGGTGGCCCGCTTCGCGCAGGGCGCGGTCCCAGCGCATGGCCAGCAGCTCGCCGCGGCTGTAGAACTGCTGGCCGGCGTCGCGGTCGCTGAAGAAGCGCGGCAGCAGGCTGGCCGACGGCGCCTCGCGCGCGGGCGACAGCCAATGCCGCCGCAGCACGCGCGTCAGTTCGCTGGCGTAGCGGTCCAGGCTCCACTGGCCGCTTTGCAGCAGCAGGCGGTGGGTGTAGTAGTCGGTGAAGCCTTCGCTGAACCAGTAATCGGTGCGGCCCGGGTCTTCGGCCGTCGGCCCGCTGCGCCGCCCGAAGCGCCGCGGAATCCACTGGTGCAGGTTCTCGTGGGCCACCAGGAAGTCCATGCCGCCCTCGCGCGGCTGGAAGCCCGGGTGCACGTTCATCACCGCCACCCGGTTCACCAGCGTGCCGCCCATGTTGCCGCGGGTGTGGTTGGGGGTCAGCACCAGCCATTGGTCGTCCGCCCGGGCGTCGCCCCAGAAGCGGCGGTGCGCGCCGATCAGCGCCAGCGCGGCGTCGCTGAAGTCGGCGTCGGTGACAGGGTGGGTGCCGCGCACCGCCACGCCCACCAGGCCGCCGGCCACCGGGTGCAGGCCCACCCGCCAACCGGGCCCGCCGCCATAGAAGGCGTGGCGCAGCGCCTGCGGTGAGTCCACCACGCGCCAGCGCACCGTGCCGGTCCCGTGGCCGAGGCTGCCGAAGGCCAGCGCCTGCGTGTGTTCGGGCTGGTGCAGGGTGAGGCACTGGGCCACGCGCGCACGGTCGTCCCAGGTTTCCACCGTGGGCAGCAGCGCGTAGCCGAAGGCCTGGAACCACTGCGCCCCGACCTGGGCCCGGTACATCTGGAAGTCGTCCTGCGGCTGGGCCGCGTCCGGGTCGGGCAGCGCCGCCGGGATGGCGTAGTGCACCACCACCTCGCCCCCGGCCGGATGGTCCACCGACCAGCGGTTGGGCAGGTCGGCCAGGGCCACGCGCACGCCATCGGCCCCGCCGCGCAGCCCGCGCACGGCGGCCGCGAAGTCGGTGACGCCCGCCCATTCCGCGATCCAGCGCAGCATGCTGCGCGTGCGCGCCTGGGCGGGGAAGCGCAGCGTCACCTCCAGCGCGCGGGGCGTGGTGTCGTAGCGCGGGGTCACTTCGTAGTGCAGCACGCAGTCGTCGTCGGGGGGCGGCGCGGTGGCGGGCCGGGCCGGGGCCGCGCCCGCGGCCGCGGCCAGCGGTTGCGGGGTGGCCGGGCCCGTGGCCTGGGCCGCGGCCTGCCCGGAGGCCAGCGTGGCAAGCAACGTGGCAAGCAGCGTGGCAACCAGCGCCTGCCCGGCGGCCCGGCGCGCCAAGGCAAGGGTGCGGCGCCCCTGCGCCGGGCTGCGGTCAGGGACCGTGGGAGGGGCGATGCAGTGGGTCATGGCAGCGGCGACGGAATGAGCCACGGAATGAGCCATGGAATGAGGCATGGAAGGGGCCATGGAAAGGGCCATGGACGGTGCCATGGAGGGTTTCATGGAAGGGTTCATCGAAGAGGCCTCGGCCAAGGCGTTGAACGGGGCCGGCCAAGCGCCAAGACGAGCGCGCGCCGCGGTGAGGGCAGGGGGCCTGGGCGATGGGCATGGGCGTTTGGCATGGGCGTTCTGCACGGGCGGTGGGCCTGGGCGGTGGAACTCAAAGGATGGAACCCGAAGTCAGGGCCGACCGCGGGCCGCCTCAACGCGACCAGTCGATCTGCGCCAGCAGCCGTTGCAAGCGCCGGGCCTTGTCGGGGTTGAGTTGCGCGGCCCAGGCCACGCGGCCGTGCAGGTGCTCGCGCCAGCGCGGGTGGCCGTCGCGGTTCTGGCCGGCGGGGCCGTGCCGCACGCACTGGTGCAGCACGGCCTTCAGGCGGTCGAACGCGTCGCGGGGCAGGTTGGGGCGGTCGTTGACGACGATGCTGCACACCGTCTGGCGCCGGCCGCGGCCCTGGCAGCGCGTCTTGCGGTGGTTCAGCGTGAAGCCTTCCGCCAGCGCCAGGCGGCCCACCCAGGCCTCGATGCGCGCGCGCTGGTGGCGCAGCGCCGGGCCGCCGGACAGCACCAGGTCGTCGGCGTAGCGGGTGTAGCGCGCGCCCAGGACGTGGGCCAGGCCTTCCAGCCGCAGGTCCAGGCCGAAGGCGCACAGGTTGGCCAGCGCGGCGGAGGTGGGCGCGCCCTGCGGCAGGTGGGCGTCGCGCAGGCGCTGGCGTTGCGGCCAGTCCACCTGGCCGGCCTGGTGCAGCCGGGCGGCCACGGCCTCGGGCGTGGCGGTGGTGCACAGCGCGGTCAGCTCGGCCGCCACGTCGGCGGGGTAGCCCAGCGTGGCGAACAGCGCGTGCACCCGCGACGCGGCCACGCTGCCGAAGAAGTCGCGCAGGTCGAAGCTCAGCACCACCGCCTGGCCGGCGTGGGCGCGGGCGTGGTCCACCACCGACGTGCCGGGGTGGAAGCCGCAGGCCGCCTCGTGCGGCGGCACGCGGCTCAGCAGGTCGTCCAGCAGGCGGCGCTGCAGGTGCTTCAGGTAGGGGTGCGGTTCTTCCAGCAGGCGCCAGCCGCCGCGGCGCTTGGCCAGCAGCCGGTGGCGGTAGTGCTGCTGGCCCAGCGGCCAGCGGCGCTGCCAGGCGGCGGGCCGGGTCAGCCGCCACAGGCCGCCGGTGGACAAGCCCAGCCACTGCGCCAGCGCGCCGCCGTGCGGCCAGTTCGGCACGGTGCAGTGGTGCAGCCCCAGCGGGCGCGGGTTCATGCCG
Organism: Hydrogenophaga intermedia; assembly: GCA_943370175.1. Taxonomy (GTDB): domain Bacteria; phylum Pseudomonadota; class Gammaproteobacteria; order Burkholderiales; family Burkholderiaceae_C; genus Ideonella_A; species Ideonella_A intermedia_A. The sequence goes on from CALRPU020000038.1 coordinate 11,745, forward strand.
CGGCGTTCGCGCAGCAGGTGGCGCCGCACGGTGGGCCGCGGGCCGGGGCCGTCCGCCTGCCAGGCCGCGCGGTAGCCCGCGTCGGCTTCGATCCAGCGGCCCAGGCTCGACACCGTGTGCCGCCGCCAGGCTTCGCCGGGCAGGCGCGCGCAGCGCTCGGCCAGGGGCCGGCACCACGGGGCGTCCGCGCCCAGGCAGGCGCGCAGGCGCGCGGCCAGGCCGGGCGCGTTGCGGTCGCCCGCCAGCAGGGCGCGCGCCAGGGCCAGGGCGGTGAGGCGCTTCAGGTGGGCCATGCGGGGGTGCGGCGCGTCAACCAACCTGCCGGTGATGCATGAGCGGGCTGGCGAGGATCGCCACGGGGCTCATGCCCCGGGGTGACCCCACCGAGCGTGGACCGTGGGGGTGCCCCACGGTGCAGGCGGCTTCGCGAGAAACAACCTGCGGTGAACTTGGATGACGGCCGCGCACGGATTATGGGTGGCTGGTGCGTGTCGGGCCCGGCCGCCACGGCCCTCAGACCAGCGTCTCCACCGGCGTGTCGAAGCGGTAGCCCGCGCCGCGTTCGGTGACGATGAGCCGCGGGTGGAAGGGGTCGTCCTCGATCTTGCGGCGCAGGCGCAGCACCTGCACGTCCACCGTGCGGTCGAAGACTTCGGCGTTGTTCAGCCGGGACAGGGTCAGCAACTGGTCGCGGCTGAGCACCCGCTGCGGCGCGCTGCAGAAGGCCACGAGGAAATTGAACTCCTGGTTGCTGAGCTCGACCTTGCGGCCGTCCGGCGCCTGCAGGCGGCGCGTGCGCAGGTTCAGTTCCCAGCCGGCGAAGCGGAAGGCGCGGCGGCGGTCTTCGGGGCCGCTGGCGTCCAGCGCGGCGCGCGCCGTCAGCTGCGAACGCCGCAGCACCGAGCGGATGCGCGCCAGCAGCTCGCGCGGGCTGAAGGGCTTGGTGACGTAGTCGTCGGCGCCCAGTTCCAGCCCCATCACGCGGTCGGCCTCCTCGGCCTTGCCGGTCAGCAGCACGATGGGCACGCTGGTGCGTTCGCGCAGCCGGCGGGCCAGTTGCAGGCCGTCCTCGCCGGGCAGGCGCAGGTCCAGCACCACCAGGTCGATGGCCTCGCGGTCGAAGGCGGCCGCCATGCCGGCGCCGTCGGGCACGGTGCTCACGCGCAGGTCGTTGGCGCCCAGGTAGTCGCCCAGCAGGTCGCGCAGGGACGGGTCGTCGTCCACCACCAGAACGTGCGGCAAGGCCATCGGCGGGGCGGGTTCGGCGGCGGGCATGACAGACTGGCAGGGTGAACCGAGACGACCTCACTGTAGCGGGTCCGCCCGGCCCGGCGGGGGCCGCGCCCGGCCCCGCCGCGCGGCCCGCCACGCCGTGGTCGACGGTGCTGCGCACCCGGTCCTTGCGCCTGGTGCTGGTGGCCGAACTGCTGGTGGTGGCGGCGGTGGCGCTGGGCCTGTGGGCGCTGCGCCGCCAGACGCTGGACGCCGAGCTGCGCCACGTCGCCTCGCTGGCCGGCGCCATGGCCGCGCAGGCCGACGCCACGCTGGACACCGCCGACGCCGCGCTGCGCGCCACCCGCGAGGAACTCGCGCGCGGGCTGCTGCAGCCCGGCAGCGCCGAGGCCGACGCCCTGCTGCGCGCGCGCCTTGCCAGCCTGCCGCGCTTTCGGGCGCTCAGCGTGACCGACGCCACCGGCCACGTCGTCGCCCGCTCGCAGCCCAAGCCGCGCGACGACACCGCGCTGGCCGGCCGCGACTTCTTCCGCGCCGCCCGCGACGCGCCCGCCGGCAGCCTGCACCTGAGCCTGCCCTACCCGGTGGGCAGCGGTGCCGCGGCGCGCCAGGCCATTGGCGTGGCCACCGACTGGCGCGACGCTGCCGGCCGCTTCCAGGGCGTGCTGCTGCTGGACGCTGACCCCGAGTTCCTGGACCGCGACTTCCCGCTGCTGGCGCCGTCGCCCGACACCCACCTGGCGATCTACCGCAGCGACCTGGCCTTGATCGCCGACGGCCCTGGCGACAACACCCGCGGCCGCGCCCCCGACGCGTTGGCCGCCAGCCTGTGGCGCGACGCGGCGCTGGGCACCGCGCGCGCCGTGGCCCTGCCCGACGGCACGGTGCGCCTGGCCGCCGCCCGGCCGCTGGCGCGCAGCCGGCTGCTGCTGGTGGTCTCGCGCGACCGCGCCGAGGCGCTGGACGCCTGGACCAACCAGGCGGTGCTGGCCGGCGCGCTGGCCGCCTTCGCGATGGCGGTCACCGTGCTGCTGATGCTGCGCAGCGCGCGTGAGCAAGCCTGGCGCCGCGACGCCCAGGCCCAGCTGGCGGCCGAGCAGGCGCGCGCGCTGCGCGCCTTCCAGGCCGCACAGGAAGGCGCCTGGGAGTGGGACCCCTCGACCCAGCAGACCCACCTGTCGCCGCGCATGAAGGCGCTGCTGGGCCTGGCCCGCGACGCCCCCGCGGCCCGTGCCCTGCACCTGCACCCCACCCTGCACCCCGAGGACGTCGACGCGCTGCAGGCCGCCTTGCTGGCGCACCAGCAGGGCCACACCGGCAGCTTCGACCACGTGTTCCGCGTGCGCCGGCCGGACGGCGGCTGGCGCCACGTGCGCGCCCGCGGGCTGGCGCTGCAGGGCGAGCACTCGGTGCTGTTCAGCGGCACCGCCACCGACGTCAGCGACGACGTGCGCGCCCGCGAGGAGCGCGCCCGGCTGGAAGACCAGCTCGCGCGCGCGCGGCGCCTGGAAGCCCTGGGCACCCTGGCCGGTGGCGTGGCGCACGACTTCAACAACATCCTGGCGTCGGTGCTGGGCCACGGCGAACTGGCCCGCGACGCCGCCGCCCACGACCCCGACCAGGCGCGCCGCCTGGACCACGTGCTGCAGGCCGGCCAGCGCGGCCGCGCGCTGGTGGAACGCATCCTGGCCTTCAGCCGCGGCGCCCCGCGCGAACGGCTGCCCATGCGGCTGCAGCCGGTGGTCGAGGAGGTGCTGCAGATGCTGCAGGCCTCGCTGGCGCCGGGCATCGTGCTGGACGCCGCGCTGTCGGCGCCCGAGCTGGTGATTCGTGGCGACACCACCGCGGTGTTCGAGGCGGTGATGAACCTGTGCACCAACGGCCTGCAGGCCATGCCCCACGGTGGGCGGCTGAGCGTGCGCCTGGCCGAGTGCACGCTGCCCACCGACACCCAGTGGTTCGAAGGCCGGCTGCGCGCCGGCCGCCACGCGCGCCTGAGCGTGCAGGACGAAGGCAAGGGCATCGACGCGCAAGCGCTGCCGCACCTGTTCGAGCCCTTCTTCACCACCCGCACCGGCGCGCCAGCGGCGCCACCCCCGCCGGGCGCGCCCACCGCTGGCGCGGCGCCCGCCGCCACGCCGCGCGGCACCGGCCTGGGCCTGGCGGTGGTGCACGGCGTGGTCACCGACTTGGGCGGCGCCATCGACGTGCACAGCGTGCCCGGCCAGGGCGCGCGCTTCGACCTCTATCTGCCCTGCAGCGACGACGCCCTGCCCCCGGCGCTGCCCGCCAGCGACGCCGTGGCCCCCGGCGCCGGCGCGCTGCCGCTGGGCGAGGGCGAGGCGGTGCTGGTGGTGGACGACGAACCGGCGCTGGTGGCCCTGGCCGAGGAACTGCTGGCCGGCCTGGGCTACGAGCCCTTCGGCACCCGCAACCCCGACGAGGCCTGGGCCCGCTTCCAGGCCGAGCCCGACCGCTTCGCGCTGCTGTTGACCGACGAGGTGATGCCCGGCCGCAGTGGCACCGCGCTGGCCGCCGCGGTGCACGGGCTGCGCCCGCAGTTGCCGGTGGTGCTGGCCAGCGGCTGGGGCGGCCCGCAGTTCGAACAGCGCGCCGCCGCGGCCGGCATCGCGGTGGTGGTGCCCAAGCCGCTGGCCCGCGCCGACCTGGCCCGGGCACTGCACCGTGCCCTGCACGGCGGCGGCGGCGGCGGCGCCGACCTTGTCGCTCCCGCCGACCCTGTCGCCTCCGCCGCCCCCACCGCCTTACATCGCCACCCACCCGGCTGACAAGCCCCGCCAGGTTTCATCTGAAACCTGGGCTGCAACGCGCCGGTGCAGTGGGCTGACCACACTGCGCCACCACGTTGGAGGAGGGGACACCCATGGTGAATCAGAAAGTGATGCGGGGCATGGCCCTCATCGGCATTGCCTCGTTCTTTGGTGTGCAGTCGGCCACCTACCCGTTGGGCACGCTGGCCCGTGCGGGGGCGGGCCTGTTCCCGCTGATGATCAGCGGCATCGTCGGCCTCATCGGCCTGGTCATGCTCGTGCAGTCGCGCTTCGAGGCGCCGCAGCCCATGCGCTTCAACCTGAAGAACACCGCCATCGTGCTGGCCAGCCTGCTGGGCTTCCTGCTCATCGCGCAGCACGTCAACGTGACGCTGGCCATCGTCTACTTGGTGTTCGTGTCCGCGCTGGCGGGCGAGACCTATTCCGTCGCCCGCAACCTGAAGATCAGCGTGGTGCTGATCGGCATTGCGTACGCCTTCCACGCCCTGCTGGGCCTGAACCTGCCGCTGCTGTGATGGACATCCTGCACAACCTCGCCTTCGGCTTCGGGCACGCGCTGACGCTGAACAACCTGATGTACTGCGCCATCGGCTGCATGGTGGGCACGCTGGTGGGCTTGCTGCCCGGGCTCGGGCCGCTGTCCACCATCAGCCTGCTGCTGCCGCTGACCTATTCCATTCCCACCGGCGGCGCGCTGATCATGCTGGCCGGCATCTACTACGGCGCGCAGTACGGCGACAGCGTCAGCGCCATCACGATGAAGATCCCTCACGCCAGCAGCATCGTGGCCTGCATCGACGGCTACCAGATGACGCTGAACGGCAAGACCGGCCTGGCGCTGTTCACCGCCGGCGTGTCCAGCTTCATCGGCGGCAGCGTGGCCATCGTGGTGCTGTCCACGCTGTCGACGCCGCTGGCCGAAGTGGCCTTCCTGTTCGGCCCGGCCGACTACTGCGCGCTGATGATGCTGGGCTTCGTGTGCGTCAGCCACGTCACCACCGGCGGCAGCGTGCTCAACGGCCTGGCCATGGCGATGGTGGGCGTGCTGCTGGGGCAGATCGGCACCGACGTCACCAGCGGCAGCCAGCGCTTCACGATGGACCAGGTCTTCCTGTCCGACGGCGTGGGCTTGATCAGCGTGGCCCTGGGCTGCTTCGGCATCGCCGAGATCATCAAGAACCTGGACGACCGCAACCACTTCACGCCCTTCAACGGCAAGATCGACCTGATCCCGACCTGGCCCGAATTCAAGCGCATCCTGCCCAGCGCGCTGCGCGGCAGCGCCATCGGCTCGGTGCTGGGCCTGCTGCCCGGCGGCGGCCCCACGCTGGCGCAGTTCGGCGCCTACGCCGCCGAGAAGAAGTTCAGCAAGCACCGCAGCGAAATCGGCCAGGGCGCCATCGAAGGCGTGGCCGGCCAGGCCGCCGCGGACGAAGCCGCCGCCCGCACCAGCTTCATCCCGCTGATGAGCATCGGCATTCCCGAGAACGCGGTGATGGCGCTGATGATGGCCGCCTTCGTGGTCAAGGGCATCCAGCCGGGGCCGAACATGATTGCCCAGCACCCGGACCTGTTCTGGGGCCTGGTGGCCAGCATGTGGATCGGCAACTGCTTCCTGCTGGTCCTGAACGTGCCGATGGTCAAGTACTGGCTGTCGGTCTTCAAGATTCCCTATGCGGCGCTGTTCCCGTCGATCCTGTTCTTCTGCTGCATCGGCACCTTCAGCGTCAACAACAACCTCGACGACCTCTACGTCACCGCCGCCTTCGGCTTGATGGGCTACACCTTCTTGCGCCTGGGGCTGGAGGCCGCGCCGCTGATGCTGGGCTTCATCCTCGGCCCGATGCTGGAAGAGAACTTCCGCCGCGCGATGCTGATCAGCCGCGGCAGCTTCTCGGTGTTCGTCTCGCGGCCGATCAGCGCCACCCTGGTGACGGTGATCGCGGCCTTCTTCGTGTGGCAGGTGGTGGCCTCGGTGCGGCAATGGCGGCGGCGCAGCGCCGCCGGCGCGGTGCAGCCGCAGGCGGTGTGACCGCCCCGGCCCCGCCTTCCGCGCCATGGTCCCGCCCGACCCGACCATGAAACCGCCCCCCACCGGAGACGCCCATGAGCACCGCCCTGCTTCGCGGCCCGTGGCTGCGCCTGCGCCAAGGCGCGGGCCGCCTGGGCCCGGGCTTGATCACCGGCGCCGCCGACGACGACCCGAGCGGCATCGCCACCTATTCGCAGGCCGGGGCGCAGTACGGCTGTTCGATGCTGTGGAGCGTGGTGCTGACGCTGCCGCTGATGGTGGCCATCCAGATCGTCAGCGCCCGCATCGGCTGCGTCACCGGGCAGGGCCTGGCCGCCAACATCAAGCAGGCCTTCCCGCGGCGGGTGCTGCTGGCGGTGGTGGGGCTGCTGGTGGCGGCCAACACGCTGAACATCGCCGCCGACATCGCGGCCATGGCCGAGGCCTTGCGCCTGGTGGTCGGCGGTTCGGCGCATGTGCACGCGCTGACCTTCGGCCTGATCAGCGTGGCGATGCAGGTCTTCCTGCCCTACCGCGCCACCGTGCGCTGGCTGAAGTGGCTCACGCTGGCGCTGCTGGCCTACGTGGCCGTGCTCTTCACGCTGAACCTGGACTGGGGCGCCGTGCTGCGCGCCACGCTCCACCCGCATTTGCGTTTCGACCGTGACACCCTGCTGACGCTGGTGGCCGTGCTGGGCACCACCATCAGCCCCTACCTGTTCTTCTGGCAGGCCAGCCAGGAGGTGGAAGACCGCCAGCAAGCCGGCCGGGTGGCGCTGGGCCCGGCCGAGGTGCGCGGGCACCTCCGGCGCATCCAGTGGGACACCCAGATGGGCATGGGCTTCTCCAACCTGATCGCCTTCTTCATCATGCTGACCACCGCCGTCACGCTGCACGCGGCGGGCGTGACCGACATCGAGACCTCGGCCCAGGCCGCGCAGGCGCTGCGGCCCCTGGCGGGCGACCACGCCTTCTTGCTGTTCGCCCTGGGCATCGTGGGCACCGGCTTGCTGGCGGTGCCGGTGCTGGCCGGCTCGGCGGCTTATGCGGTGGCGGAGAGCGCCGGCTGGCACGGCTCGCTGGACCTGCGCTTGTCGCGCGGCGAGGGCCGCGGCTTCTACGCCGTGGTGGCCGCGGCCACGCTGGGCGGCGTGGCGCTGTGCTTCACCGCGATGGACCCGGTGAAGGAGCTGTTCTGGTCGGCGGTGATGAACGGCGTGATCTCGGTGCCGATCATGGCGGTGATGATGCTGCTGGCCAGCCGCCGCAGCGTGATGGGCGAGCACGTCATTGGCCCGCGCCTGCGCCGCGTGGGCTGGCTGGCCACCGGCGCGATGGCGCTGGCGGTGGCCTGCCTGCTGCTCAGCGCGCTGCCCTGGCCGCTTTCGGTGGGCGCGGCGCCATGACGGCCGTGGCCGCGGCCGGGCCGCCGCCCGCGCGCGCCCGCTGGCAGCGCCTGCCGCGCGGTGCCGTGCCGCTGGCGGGGCTGGCGTTGTGGCTGCTGGCCACCGCCGGGCTGCGCCCGTTGATGCTGCCCGACGAGGGGCGCTACGTGGGCGTGGCCTGGGCCATGCTGACCGGCGGCGACTGGCTCACGCCCACGCTGAACGGCCTGCCCTATTTCCACAAGCCGCCGCTGATGTACTGGGTGACCGCCGCCGCGATGGGCGTGGCCGGCCCGCACGCGCTGGCCGCGCGCGCGGCGCCGCTGCTGGGCGCGTGGCTGATGGGCCTGGCCACCTGGCTGTGGTGCACCGGCCAGGGCGCCGCCACCGTGCAGGGCCGCCGCCCCGGCGTGGCGCTGGCGCTGCTGGCCACCACGCCCTTCTTTCTGCTGGGCGGGCAGTTCGCCAACCACGACATGCTGGTGGCCGGGCTGATCGCGCTGGCCATCGTGGCCGCGCGCCGCGCGGTGGCGCCGCCGGGCACCGGCGCTGGGGCTGCCCCAAGGGGGGCGCTTGCATGGGTGGTGGCGGCGTGGGCGGCAGCGGCCTTTGCGGTGCTGGCCAAGGGCCTGATCGGCGTGGTCATTCCCGCCCTGGTGCTGCTGCCCTGGCTGCTGGCGCAGCGCCGCGGGCGCGAGGTCCTGCGGCTGCTGCACCCGGCCGGCGTGGCGGTGTTCCTGGCGCTGGCCGCGCCCTGGTTCGTGGCCATGCAGGCGGCGCACCCGGGCTTTATCGACTATTTCATCGTCGAGCAGCACTTCCGGCGCTACACCCAGGTGGCGTTCAACAACCAGCACCCGGCATGGTTCTTCGCGGTGGTGCTGCCGCTGCTGACCCTGCCGTCCAGCCTGTGGCTGGTGGCCGCCGGGCGCCGCCTGGCCCGCGCCGGCCGGCCGGGCGGCGACGCCTTGCTGGCCGCGTGGTGGCTGGTGGTGGTGGTGGGCTTCTTTTCGCTGCCCAGGTCGAAGCTGGTGGGCTATGTGCTGCCGGCCCTGCCGCCGCTGGCCTGGTGGCTGGCCGCGGCCGTGGGCGAATGGCCGGGCCGGCGGGTGCGCGCGCTGGCCGCAGCGGGCGCGGCGGCCTGTGCGCTGGCGGTGGCGGCCATCGCGTGGACGGGCCCGGCCGACCACGCCGACCTGGGCGCGGCGCTGGCCGCGGGCTGGCAATCCGGCGACCGGCTGGCGCTGGTGGGCGACCCCTTCTTCGACCTGCCGCTGCAGGCCCGGCTGACGCAGCCGCCCACGGTGATGGACGACTGGGCCGCCGAGCGCATCGACCGCGAAGACAACTGGCGCAAGGAACTGCGCGACGCCGGCCGCTTCGACCCCGCCCGCGCCCACGCGCTGCTGTGGCCGCGCGCCGACGCCGGGCGGCTGCGTTGCGGCGGTGGTCGCCTGTGGCTGGCGCTGCCCCAGGGCACCCCGCTGCCCGACGGCCTGGCCGACGCCCAGCGCATCGCCCAGGGGCGGCGCGGCGCCTTGTGGCGCCTGGATGGCGGGGCCGCCGGCGCGGGGGCGGGCTCGGCGCGCCTGGGCGCGTGCCCCTGAGCGCGCCGCGGTCCGACGTTGCCACGTGTCGCCGTCACGCCCGCTGTCTCGCCGTCTCGCTGTCCAGCCGTCCCACCGCCCCGCCCGCCGCCCCGCCGTGCCGCGCTCCTTCGTCCGTTACACCGTGGTGGGCGCCGCCGCCACGTTGGCGCATTGGCTGGTGCTGGCGGGCCTGGTCGAAGGGGCGGCGTGGGCCGCGGGCTGGGCCAGCGCCGCGGGCGCGGTGGTGGGTGCGCAGGTGGCCTTCGTGGGCCACCGGCGCTTCACGTTCGCGCCCGCGCCCGGCGCATTGCCCGCCCTGTGGCCGGCTTGGTGGCGCTTCCAGGCGACGGCCGCGGGCCTGGCGGTGCTGGGCGTGGGCCTGGTGGTGGTGGCCACGGCCGCGGGCTGGCACCATTTGGCGGCGCAGGCCTTGGCCACGGGCGTGGTGTGGGTGGTGGGCCACGCGGTCAACCGGTGCTGGGCGTTCGGGCGGTCGACTCGGCGCCGCGCGGGCGCGGCGAGGCGTCGGGGCCGAAGTCCAGCACCACGCCCCAGGCCTGCAGGTCGTCGGTGAAGGCGCTGCTGCCCAGGTAGGCGGCCTCGTGGGGGCGGGCGGCGGCAATGGGGTCCTGCGCATCGTTGCTGGCGTCGCCGGGGTGGCAGAACAGCAGGGCGCTGGCCCCGGGCTCGTCGCGGGCCAGCTGCGCCACCGTGGCCAGCCAGCCCTGCACGCGCGCCCGGCACCCGCCCGGGGCGTCGGCGAAGTCGTGCACGCCCAGCAGCACGCGCTGGTGCGCCAGCCCGCGCGCCTGCAGCGCGTGTTGCAGCGCGCGCCCGCCGGTGGCTTCGATCAACCGCCGCTTCAACGCGAAGCCCGGCCCCAGCACGCGGCCGGTGTTGCGCACCGCCAGGCCTTGCGCGCTGGCCAGGTCCAGCACCAGCCGGCGCAGGCCGGGCAGGTGGTGCACATGCTGGTGGCCGTCGATGTGCTGGGGCGCCGCCCCGGCGTGGCGCACGAAGCGCGCCAGTTGCGTCAGCAGTTCGCCGGCGATGGCGGGCATCGGCAGCGCGCCCGCGTGCGCCAGGGCGATCAGCCGCGGCAGCGACGGCAGCACGGGCCAGTGGCGGCGCAGGCCGGCGCTCAGCGGCTCGCCTTCGGTCAGGTTCCAGTGCAGGCCACGCTGCACGCCGGCCGGCCAGTCGCGGCTTTGCCGGGCGGCTTCGGCGGCGTGGGCGGTGGTGGTCAGCAGGCTGGCGGCGGTCAGCCGCTGCCGACGCGCCAGGCGGTCGATGGCCTGCGACACCGCCGGGTTCTGGCCGTGGTCGTCGGCGCACACGGCCAGACGGACCGAGCCGGCGTTCACGCCGCTCATGCGGACGGCGCGTCGTGCGCCGCGCCCAGCAGGGCCAGGGTGGCGGCCCGGGGCACGCCGGTGTCGTGGCTCACCAGGTACACGGGGCGCTGCTTGACCTCGTCGAAGATGCGGCCCACGTACTCGCCCAGCACGCCGATCGACAGCAACTGCACGCCGCTGAAAAACATCATCCCGGCCACCAGCGTCGGCCAGCCGGGCACCGGGTGGCCTTGCACCAGGTGTTCCACCACGATCCACACGCCGTAGGCCAGCGCCAGCAGAGCGATGCCACCGCCCGCGGCGCTCCACAGCCGCAGCGGCAAGGTGGTGAAGCCGGTGATGCCGGTCAGGGCCAGCCGCGCCAGCCGCCGCGTGGAAAAGCGGCTGCGGCCTTGCGCGCGCGGCAGCGGGGTGTAGGGCAGCGTCACGGTGGCGAAGCCCACCCAGGCGCACAGGCCCTTCATGAAACGGGTGCGTTCGGGCAGCGCGTTCAGCGCGTCGACCACGCAGCGGTCCATCAGCCGGTAGTCGCCCGCGTTCTCGGGAATGCGCACCGGCGCACCGGCGTTCACCAGGCGGTAGAAGCAGCGCGTGCCCGCCCGCTTCAGCCAGGACTCGTCGGCGCGGTCCTCGCGCACGGCGCAGACGCTGTCCGCGCCGTCGCGCCAGGCCTGCAGCATGGCCGGCAGCAGGTCCACCGGGTGCTGGCCGTCGGCGTCCATCAGCACCACCACCTCGCCGCGGGCGCGGGCCAGGCCGGCGGTCAGTGCCGCTTCCTTGCCGAAGTTGCGCGACAGGCGCAGGCAGCGCACGCCGTCGGACGGCGCCTGCATCAGCGCGGGCGTGGCGTCCACGCTGCCGTCGTCGACCACCAGGATCTCCCAGTGTTCGCTCAGCCGCCGCAGGGCGGCGCGCACCAAGCCGAGGGTGGCCGGCAGGTTGGCGGCCTCGTTGTAGGCCGGCATCACCACCGACACCATCGGCTCATGCCGTCTGCTCGCCCCCAGGCCGTCTGGGGGCACGACGTCGTCTCGCCTCATGCGCTTCGTCCTTGCCGGCCACGGATGTGGCCACCGAACGAAGCTTGCGTCCCGTGCCGCAAGCGGGCGTTGCGCCGGCGCGGGCGGTCATGACAGGTGAAACACAGGGTCGGCGTGCTCGCCTTCGCACCCGCACCCCGCACCTCTCACCCCGCACGCCTGGTGGGTGCCCGGGTCAGGCCCGCTGGCCTGCCGGCGTTCAGAAGGTTTCCCAGTCGTCCGTGCCTGTCTTGGCCGCGCTGGCGGTGGGGGCGATGGCGGCCATCGGGGCGGGGGTGACGGCGGCGGTGGCCGTCGACGCGGGGGGCCGGGTCGCGGCGGCCTGGGGCTTGAAGGCCGGGCGGACCACGTTGGTGGCGCGGTCGGGGCCACGCCGGTCGGTGCCGGCCACCGCCGTGCCCGCGGGCGACGCCGCGGGGTGGGCCAAGGCCGCTGCGTGGTGGCTCAGCCTGGGCGCCGCGCGGTGAGGCGCCGAGTGTGCTGCCGTGTGAGCCGCCGAGTGAGTCACTCGGTGAGTCGCCGGGTGCGCCAACGCGCGCTCAGCCGCCGCCAGGCCTTGGGCGCCCGTGCCCGCCGCGCCGATGCCAGCCCCCGGCGCGGCCAGGGTCGCGCTCAGCTTGAACACCGCCACGGCATGCACCAGCTGCTGCGCCTGGCCCTTCAGGCTGTCTGCGGCGGCAGCACTTTCTTCCACCAGCGCGGCGTTCTGCTGCGTCACCTGGTCCATCTGGCTGACGGCGTCGCCGACCTGCTGGATGCCCGAGCTTTGCTCGGTGCTGGCGGCGGTGATCTCGGCCACGATGTCGCTGACCCGCTGGATCGAACCCACGATCTCGCCCATGGTCTTGCCGGCCTGGTCCACCTGCACGGTGCCCTGCTCGACCTGCTCGACGCTGCGTCCGATCAGCACCTTGATCTCCTTCGCGGCCTCGGCGCTGCGCTGCGCGAGCGTGCGCACCTCGCTGGCCACCACGGCAAAGCCGCGGCCTTGCTCGCCGGCGCGGGCCGCCTCCACCGCGGCGTTCAGGGCCAGGATGTTGGTCTGGAAGGCGATGCCGTCGATCACGCCGATGATGTCGCCGATCTTGCGGCTGCTGTCGCTGATGCCCTGCATGGTGGTGACCACCTGGCCGACCACCTCGCCGCCCTGCGCGGCCACGGCGGACGCGCCCTGGGCGAGTTGGTTGGCCTGGCGTGCGCTGTCGGCGTTGTGGCGCACGGTGGTGCCCAGCTCTTCCATGGTGGCAGCGGTCTGCTCGAGCGCGCTGGCCTGCTCCTCGGTGCGCTGGCTCAGGTCGAGGTTGCCCTGCGCGATCTGGGCGCTGGCCGTTGCGACGCTCTCAGCGTTCGACCGCACATGGGCCACGATGTTGGACAGGTTGGTCTGCATGCGGGCCACATTGGCGAGCACGCTGGTGGTGTCGCCCGGCGCGGCATGAAGCGGGGCGCTCAGGTCGCCGTCGGCCACGCGGGCCACGGCGGCGCTCAGCTCGCCCGGCTCGGCGCCCAGGGACTGGCGCAGGTTGCGCGTCAGCATCCAGCCCACCGCCACGCCGATGGCGGCCATCAGCAGCGCCAGGCCGCCCATCAGCGTCACGCCGGCCTTGGCGCGCGCGGTGCTGGCCGCGGCCAGTTCCTGGGCCAGGTCCTGCTGCAGGTCGCGGGACTTGTCGACTGCCTCGAACAGCGTGGTCTGCAGCGTGCGCACGTCGCCGAAGAACGCGGCGGCCGCGGCGCTGCGGTCGCCCTTGAGGGCCAGTTCGACGGCGCGGTCCATCGCGGCGTTGTACCGAAGCTGGGTGTCCTGGATGGTCTTCAGCAGCTCGCGGCCCTTGGGCAGGGTGACCAGGGGGGCGATTTCGCTGAGCAGCTTGCCGTTCAGCTCACGCGCTTCGGCGATCTTCTTGCGTTCCTCGGCGATCGCCGCCGCGTCGTCGGTCAGCGCCACATTGCGCGCATAGCGGGCAATGTTCTGGAGGCTGTCCTTGACGTCGTTGAACTTCTCGACCTTGACCATGCGGTCGGTCGCCAGCTCGTCGATGTTGGTGCTCAGCTGGTTCATCGTCATCGCTGCGGACAGCGTGATGCCGGCGCCCAAGGCCACGGTGGTGCCGAAGCCGATCGCCAGGCGCTTGGCCACGGTCAGGTTCTTGAACATGCTGTGAATTCCTAGTTGGTCCAGTGTGCGGCGGCTTGCTTCTGCGGGCTCAGAAGGGACACGCCCCCCTCAGGAGTTGTCGGAGGCCGCCCGGCCAAGTTGAGCCTCGTGGCGCCCCGCGGCCGCCCCGGGCGGTGCGGTTCGCCCCTGGCAAGGTCGGGATTGCGCAATTCAATCGGCTTCTTGCGCCTTGGCGGCCTTTGCCGGTCGGCCATGCGCCAGGGTTCGCCGACGCACAGACCCCCAGCCCGGTCCGCGCGCAGCCTTCGGCTTTTGCAATCCAGCCTGAAAGGCAATGCCCATGGCCTACCAAAGCGTGAACCCCTGTGACGGCAAGGTGCTTGCCAGCTTCGAGCACCTGTCCGCCCCGCAGCTGGACCAGGCGCTGGCCCAGGCCCAGGCCTGCTTTCAGCAGTGGCGGCGGGCGTCGTTCGCCGAGCGCGCGGTGGTGCTCAAGCAAGCGGCCGTGCTGATGAACGCGCGGGTCGACGACCTGGCCCGCCTGGCCACGCTGGAGATGGGCAAGCGGCTGGACGAGGCCCGCGCCGAAGTGCGCTTCAGCGCCGACATCCTGGCCTACTTCGCCCAGCACGCCGAAGTCGCGCTGGCGCCCACCCGGCTGCACCCGCGCGTCGGTGCAGCGCACCTGGAACACACGCCCCTGGGCGCGCTGTACTGCGTCGAGCCCTGGAACTTTCCCTACTACCAGTTGGCCCGGGTGGCCGGCTCGCAGCTGATGGCCGGCAACGTGGTGGTGGTCAAGCACGCGGCCAACGTGCCGCAGTGCGCACTGGCCTTCGAGGCGCTGCTGCGCGACGCCGGGGCGCCGATGGGCGCCTACACCAACCTGTTCATCACGCACGCGCATTCCGACCGCGTCATCGACGACCCGCGCATCCGCGGTGTGGCACTGACCGGCGGGGTGGGCGCGGGCCGGCAGATCGCCGCGCGCGCTGGCCAGAACCTGAAGAAGTCCTCGATGGAGCTTGGCGGCAGCGACGCCTTCATCGTGCTGGACGACGCCGACCTCGACCACACCCTGCCCTGGGCCGTGTGGGGCCGCATGTACAACGCCGGCCAAACCTGCTGCGCGGCCAAGCGCTTCATCGTGCAGGCGGGTGTGGCCGACCGCTTTGTGGACCGCTTCAGCGCGGCGCTGGCCGCCTTGCAGCCCGGCGACCCGATGAGCGCGGCCACGACCCTGGGCCCGCTGAGCAGCGAAGCCGCGCTGCAGCAGCTGCTCGCCCAGGTCGACGCCGCGGTGAAGGCCGGCGCCCGCCTGCGCCTGGGCGGTCAGCGCATCGATCGCCCGGGCGCGTTCATGCAGCCCACGGTGCTGGTCGACATCGACCCCGCCAACCCCGCCTACCGCGAAGAGTTCTTCGGTCCGGTGGCCTGCATCTACCGCGTGGACGATGAGGCGGCGGCCATCCGCCTGGCCAACGACAGCGATTTCGGCCTGGGCGGCTCGGTGTGGACCCGCGACGAGGCGCGCGGGCGCCGCGTGGCCAGTGCCGTCGACACCGGGATGATGTTCATCAACAACCTCGATTGGGCCGACCCCGACCTGCCCTTCGGTGGCGTCAAGCACTCCGGCTACGGCCGCGAGCTGGGCCGCCCGGGCCTTCACGCCTTCGTCAACGACAAGCTGGTTCGCAGCGGCGCCCTGGCGGCCCCGGCCTGAGGCCCATGACCATGAACAAGTCCAAGACCCCTTCCATGCCGGCCGCCCAGGTTGACCACTTTGGCCAGCCGCTGGTGCTGCGCGAGTTGCCCGTGCCGGTGCCCGGGCCGGGCCAGGTGCTGGTGAAGACCGAGGCCTGCGGCGTGTGCCACACCGACCTGCACGCCGCGCGCGGCGACTGGCCGCTGAAGCCCGCGCTGCCGTTCACGCCCGGCCACGAGGGCATCGGCATCGTCACGGCGCTGGGCGCGGGCGTCACCGCGGTGCGCGAAGGCGACCGCGTGGGCGTGCCCTGGCTGTACTCGGCCTGCGGCCACTGCGAGTTCTGCCTGAGCGCGCGCGAGCCAGTGTGCGGCGAGGCGCAGTTCGGGGGCTACACCCGCAACGGCGGCTTTGCCGGTTACATCCTGGCCGACCCGAACTACGTGGCCCACATCCCGGCCGGTTTGACCGCGGTGGACGCCGCCCCGTTGATCTGCGCGGGCGTCACCGCCTACAAGGGCCTGAAGGAGACGCAGGCGCGGCCGGGCGAGTGGGCGGTGATTTCCGGCATCGGCGGCCTGGGCCACCTGGGCGTGCAGTACGCCCAGGCCATGGGCTTGCAGGTGTGCGCGGTCGACATCGACGACGCCAAGCTGGCCCACGCGCAGCGCCTGGGCGCGCAGGCGGTGGTCAACGCGGGCCGCGGCGACCCGGTGGCCGAGGTGCGCCGCATCACCGGCGGCGGGGGCCACGGCGTGCTGATCACCGCGCCCTCGCTGCCGGCCTTTCGCCAAGGCGTGGGCATGACGCGCAAGCACGGCACCTGCGTGCTGGTGGGCATCCCGCCGGGCGAGTTCCCCACGCCCTTGTTCGACGTGGTCGCCCAGTGCATCACCATCCGCGGCTCGTTCGTGGGCAACCGGCGCGACCTGGCCGAGGCGTTGGCCTTTGCCGCGGGCGGGCGCGTGAAGGCGGACATCGAGCGCCAGCCGCTGTCCGCCATCAACACCGTGCTGGACCGCCTGGGCCGCGGCGAGGTGCCCTCGCGGGTGGTCATCGACCTGGCGATGGCGGGGTGATCGGGCCTTCGGGTGATGCGGCCTTGGGGTGGTGGGTCGCCGGGCCGTCGGACCGGCGGTGCCCTCACGGGCTGTAGCGCGCTTCCTGCAGGTCGACCTCGCGCACCAGCCGCCGGCGCTGCAAGTCGGTGACGCCCAGCGCGCGGGCGCTGGCCACCAGCGACTCCCGCTCGGCGCGCAGTGCGGTCAGGTTCAGTTCGCGCTCGATGTCGTCCAGGGGAGCGTCGTCGTCGCGCGCGGCGTCGGCGGCGCTGCGCGCCAGGCGTTCCTCGTAGCGCGCGGCGATGCGCGCGGCCGTTTGCTGGTGCAGCGCGCGGTGCGGGGCGTCGGCGGGCAGCGCGGCGGCGCGGGCGCGCACGCTGTGCAGGGCCGCCTGGGCGGCGTTGCGGCGCGCCTGGTGCACGGCGTCATCGGGCGCAAGCGAGGCGGCGTTGTCGTCGGGCCGGTCCAGGTCCAGGTCGGGGTCCAGGCCGCGCAGGACGCGCGGCAGCACCAGCGCCGCCAGCAGCAGCGACACCACGATCACCCCCGCGGCCAGGCTCACCGCCAGGTCGCGGCCTGGAAACGGCCGGCCGTCCGGCAGCGCCAGCGGCAGCGTCAGCACGCCGGCCAGGGTGATGGCACCGCGCACGCCGGCCACCGACATCGCCAGCACCAGCCGGTGGTCGTGGCCGCGCCGCGCCGCGTGGCCCGGCCCGCGCCGCGCGAACGCCAGCCGCAGCGTGGCCCAGACCCAGGCCCAGCGCAGTGCCGCCAGCACCAGCACCGTCATCACCACGCAGGCCAGCAGCCACCACGGGCTGGTGTGGCCGGTCAGCAGCACGGTGCGGGGCGCGCGCTCGACGATGGCGGGCAACTGCTCGCCCAGCAGCACGAAGACGATGCCGTTGGCGGCGAACTGCATGGTGTCCCACACCGCGGTGCGGCGGATGCGCGTGACGGCTTGCCACTGCGCGTGGGGCGCCAGCCCCATCGTGATGCCGGCCGCCACCGCGGCCAGGATGCCGGAGCAATGCAGCGACTCGGCCAGCAAGTACACCGCCGACGGGATCAGCAGGGTGCTGAGGATCTGCGCGCCACCGCCGTCGCTGGCCGGGCCGCTCGACCACGACAGCGCCCGCGTCAGCACGGTGGTCACCGCCACGCCCACCGCCAGCCCGCCGGCGGCCACCCAGGCGAATTCCAGCAGCGCGCTGCCCAGGGAGAACGCGCCGGTCAGCGCCGCCGTCAGCGCGAAGCGCATGCACACCAGGCCGGAGGCGTCGTTGAACAGCGACTCGCCTTCGAGGATGCGCCGCATCCGCAGCGGCATCGGCGTGCGCGCCGCGATGGCCGACACCGCGATCGGGTCGGTGGGCGACACCACCGCCGCCAGCGCGAAGGCCACCGGCAGCGGCAGCGCCGGCACCAGCGCGTGCAGGAACCAGCCCAGGCCCAGCACGGTGAACACCACCAGCCCCAAGGCCAGCGTGACGATGGTGGGCGCGTCGCGCAGCAGGTCGTCCTTGGGCAGCCGCCAGCCGTCCAGGAACAACAGCGGCGGCAGCAGCACGAGGAAGAACACCGCCGGGTCCAGGTCCACCGAGGCGAGGTCCGAGTAGAAGATGGCCGCGCCCAGCGCGATCTGCACCAGCGGCACCGGCACCCGCGTGGCGCGCGCCAGCCAACCGCTGAGCACCACCGCCATCAGCATCGCGAAGACCGCACCGGCCAGGGCCATCGGGGGTCAGGGCCCCGGGTCGGGGTGGGGCAGGGGCCTCAGCGGGCGAGGGACGTGGCGCATGCGCGCGAGGGTGCCCGGCGCAAGCCGCGCGGTCGGTGCGCCTGCGCACCGTGGGACGCGCCGCCGCTGCGTTGAGCCCGCGGGGCCCCTGAGGCCCCCGGGGATGTCGGTCGCCGTCGAGCGTCACCGTCGGGTGATCGCGCCGCGGCAGGGGGCGCCTCCAGACCATTCGTCATCCCGCCGCCCACACGGCCGTTCCCGCGTCGCAAGCGCCCCGGGGTGATCGCCGCGGTGGGCTCGATGGCGCGGTGCCGGGCTTCAACCGGTGTGGGCCGGCCGCTGGGCCGCGGTGACCAGCCGTGCGCGCGGCGCCAGGCCGGTGAAGGCGAAATCCACCTCCGGGGCCAGGCCGCTGACGATGCGCGCGATGCTCTTGCCCGAGCCGCAGGCGTGGGTCCAGCCCAGCGTGCCGTGGCCGGTGTTCAGGTACAGGTTGGGCAGCTTCGAGGCGCCGATGATCGGCACGTTGGACGGGGTGGCCGGGCGCAGGCCGGTCCAGAACTGGGCCTGCTCGGTGTCGCCCGCGCCGGGGAACAGGGCCTCGGTGCGCTTGACGATGGCCTCGCAGCGCACGCGGTTCAGGTCGCGGTCGTAGCCGTTCAGCTCGGCGGTGCCGGCGATGCGCAGGCGGTTGCCCAGGCGCGAGAACACCAGCTTGTATTCGTCGTCGGTCAGCGACACCTGGTGCGCCATCGACGCGTCCTTGACCGGCATGGTCACCGAGTAGCCCTTGGCCGGGTAGATCGGCAGGCGAATGCCCAGCGGCGCGGCGATCAGCGGGCTCAGGCTGCCCATGGCCAGCACGTAGGCGTCGCCGCGCACGCGCTGGAAGCGGCCTTCGGCGTCGGTCGCCTCCACGTGGTCGATGCGCCCGCCGGCCTCGCGCAGCGCGGTCACGGTGTGGCTCATCAGGAAGTTCACGCCGTCGGCCTGGCAGCGCGCCACCAGTTCGCGCGCAAAGCGGTTGGCGTCGCCGGACTCGTCCTCGGCGGTGTAAGTGGCGCCGGCCAGTTGCGGGCGGATGTGGCGCAGCGCGGGTTCCAGCGCCACCGCCTCGTCGGCCGAGATGACGCGGCGGTCGCAGCCCAGTTCGCGCATCTGCGCGGCCGGGGCCTCTGCGCTGTCGAACTCCTTCTGGTTCGTGTAGAAGTGAAGGATGCCCTGGGTGCGCTGGTCGTAGTCGATGCCGATGTCGCGGCGCAGCGCCTGCAGCGTGTCGCGGCTGTAGGTGCCCAGGCGCACGATCTGCGCGATGTTGTGGCGGGTGCGCGCGGGCGTGCATTCGCGCAGGAACTGCAGGCCCCACAGCCACTGCCGCAGGTCGGCGCGGATGCGGAACAGCAGCGGCGCGTCTTCCTGGCCCAGCCACTGCAGCACCTTCAAGGGCGCGCTGGGGTTGGCCCAGGGCTCGGCGTGGCTGACGGAAATCTGCCCGCCGTTGGCGAAGCTGGTTTCGGCGGCGGGCGTGGCCTGCCGGTCGATGACGGTGACCTCGTGGCCTTGCTGGCGAAGGAAATAGGCGGAAGTGACGCCGAGCAGGCCGGCGCCAAGGACGATGACTTTCATGGGGATCCAGACAAAGGGGCAAACGAACACGGGCCGCGCTGGGCCTGGGCCTGGCGCGGTGCCGCTCCCCCTGTCCTTGGTACCTGAGAGATTCAACCGCGGGCCGCGACCCGGGTTTTGCTCCTTCGGTGCGTCACGGGCGTGACGGCTCTCCAGACGGCGATGGTGGTGTGCAGTACGGGACCTGAGCGTTCATGGGAGATTGCGCCTTCGGTGGCCCCGGCCTGGGCCAGAGCACTCTCCTGCAATGGTCGGGATTCTACGGGGTCGGGCTGGAACCCTCCGGCCCCGTGGGGTCGAAAAAGCGTTCGGCCAAGGCCACCCAGAAGGCGCTGCCGGGGCCGATGTTGCGGTCGTTGAAGTCGTAGGCGGGGTGGTGCACCATGCAGCCGCCTTCGCCGGGGCCGGCCGCGGTGCCGTTGCCAATCAGCACGTAACTGCCCGGCACGCGCTCCAGCATGAAGGCGAAATCTTCGCTGCCGGTCAGCGGCGGGCCGTGCGGCGTCACCCGCGCCTCGCCCACCAGGTCGCAGGCCACGCGGCGGGCCAGTGCGGTTTCCTGCGGCGTGTTGACCAGCACCGCGTAGCCGGGGCGCCAGGCCAGGTGCGCGACCACGCCGAAGCTCTCGGCCTGCGCGGCCACCAGCGCGCGGATGCGGCGCTCCAGCGTGGCGCGCACGTCGCGGTCCAGGGCGCGCACGCTGAGTTCCAGCGTGGCCGTCTCGGGAATCACGTTGTTGGCGCGGCCGCTGTGCAGCGCGCCCACGGTCACCACCGCGGCCTGCAGCGGGTCGATGTTGCGCGAGACGATGGTCTGCAGCGCCATCACCAGGCTGGCCGCGGCCACGATGGGGTCGGTGGCGCGGTGCGGCATCGCGCCGTGCCCGCCCACGCCGGTCAGCGTCACGGTGGCGTAGTCCGACGAGGCCATGGCCGGCCCGTCGCGCAGCACGAAGTGGCCTTGCTCGACGCCGGGCATGTTGTGCATGGCGAACACCGCGTCGCAGGGCCAGCGCGCGAACAGCCCGTCCTCGATCATGCGCAGCGCGCCGCCGCCGCCTTCTTCGGCCGGCTGAAAGATCAGGTGGAGCGTGCCGTCGAAGCGGCCGTGCTCGGCCAGGTGGCGGGCCGCGGCCAGCAGCATCGCGGTGTGGCCGTCGTGCCCGCAGGCGTGCATCACGCCGGGGTGGACGCTGGCCCAGGCCGTGCCGCTGGCTTCGTCGATGGGCAGGGCGTCCATGTCGGCGCGCAGGCCCAGGCGTTGGCGGCCCTGGCCGCGCACCAGCGTGCCCACCACGCCGGTGCCGCCCACGCCACACTGCACCTCGTAGCCCCAGGTGGCCAGCTTGTCGGCCACCAGCGCCGCGGTGCGGTGCTCGGCGAAGGCCAGCTCGGGGTGGCGGTGGAGGTCGCGCCGCAGGCTGATGAACTCGCCGGCCCGCGCCTGCAGCGCGTCCAAGAGGTAGGTCATCGCCGGCTCACTGTGGCTGCAGGTTGATCTGCCGCGCGATGGCGCGGTAGCGGGCGGTCTCGGCTTCGAAGAACCGGGCCGACTCGGCCAGCGTCATCGGCGCGGCGGCCACCTGCGTCTGCGCGGCCAGCTGGCTGCGCACCGCCGGGTCCTGCAAGGTCTTGCCGATGGCCGCGTGCAGGCGCACGACCACGTCTTCCGGCGTGGCCTTGGGCACCATGAAGCCCGTCCAGATCTTGTACGAGAAGTTCTTCAGCGACTGGCTCTCGCTGGCGGTGGGCACGCCCTTGAGCAGCTCGGACCGCTGCGCGCCCAGCTGGCCGATCACCTTGAGCCGGCCCTGCTCGGCCAGCGCGCCCATGCCCGCGCTGTACACCAGCACCGCGAAGTCCACCTGCCCGCCGCCGATGTCCTGGAGCAGCGGCGCGTTGCCCTTGTACGGCACGTGCGCCAGCTTGACGCCCGTTTGCGCCTGCACGTTCTCGAGGATCAGGTGGTACAGCGAGCCCATCCCCACGCTGCCATAGGTCAGCGGCTTGTCGGCCGACTTGCGGGCCAGGGCGATCAGCTCGTCCACCGAGCTGACCGGCAGGTCTTTGCGGGTGACGACGACCATCACCGCGTCGGCCACCGGGTGCACCAGGCGGAAGTCCTCGGTTTTCAGCTTGACCGCGGCATTGGCCAGCGGCGACAGGATCACCTCGTTGGGCGAGCCCTGAAAAATGAACTGCCCGTCGCTGGGCGCGGCCAGCACCTTCTGCGCGGCCAGCGCGCCGCTGACGCCACCCAGGTTCTCCACCAGCACCTGCTGGCCCAGCTCCTTGGCCAGCGGGTTGAAGAAGATGCGCGCGATGGCGTCGGACGGGCCGCCAGCCGGGTACGGCACCATCAGGTTCACCGGCTTGGTGGGCCAGGCCGGCGCCGCGTTTTGCGCGTGGGCCGGCGCCTGCGCCAGCAGCGCGCTGGCGGCCAGCCACAGGCCGGCCGTGCGGGTCAATGAACGCGGGATCTTCAACATGGCGAATCCTTCGGCAAGCGCGCCGAGGCCGGCGCGGGGCGTTGAGTGGGGTGGGTGGGGTGAGGCCAATGTAGGCATCCGCAAGACCAGCGTCCAATGCATTGTTGGTGGATTTATGATGAGTCGAATGCATGCTTTGGGTGGGCTTTCCCGATGACCCTCGTTCAGCTTCGGCACCTGATCTCGCTGGCGCAGAGCGGATCGTTCACCCGCTCGGCCGAGGCGTTGTTCCTGACCCAGCCGGCGCTCAGCCGCAGCATCCGCGCGCTGGAAGAGGAGCTGGGCCAGCCGCTCTTCGACCGCGTGGGCCGGCGCAGCGTGCTGACGCCCTTTGGCGCCGAGGCGCTGCAGCGCGCCCGCCAGCTGGTGTTCGACGCCGACGAGCTGGCGCGCAGCGGGCAGGCGATGCGCGAAGGCCGCTCGGGCACGGTGCGCCTGGGCCTGGGCTCGGGGCCCGGTGCGATGCTGATGACGCCGCTGCTCAAGACCATGGCCACCGCGCACCCCACGGTGCACATCGACATCGCCCGCGGCCACACCGACGTGCTGACCCGCCGCCTGCGCGAGCGCGAGCTGGACGCCCTGGTGGTGGACGCCCGCTCGCTGGTGCCGGCGCCCGACCTGCGCGTGGCCACGCTGGTGGAAATGCGCGGGGCCTTCATGGTGCGGCCCGGCCACCCTTTGACCCGCTGGAAGGGCGCGCTGCGCTTTGACGCGCTGCGGCAGTTCCCCATCGCGTCGACGCCCTTGAGCGACGAAGTGGCGCGCACGATGGTGGAACGCTACGGCCCCGCCGCCCACCCCGCCGAGTGCGTGACGCTGCGCTGCGAGGAGCTGCCCAGCCTGGTCGATGTCACGCGGCACAGCGACGCCGTGCTGATCGCCATCCGCGCGGCGGCACCGGACCTGGTGGAGTTGGCGCTGAAGCCCGCCATGGCCGCCACCGCGCGCTTCGGCATCGTCACCCTGGCCCGCCGCGCCGAGCCGCCGGCCTTGCCCATCGTGCGCAAGCTGGTGACGACCTGGATGACCGACCCATGAGTCGCAGGATGCCGGTCGGCCTGCCCTGGGAGGCGGAGCCGATCCGGCCCCACCCGACGCTGGCCCGGCCCGGGTCCTTGCCCATGTCCATGCCCATGCCCATGCCCATGTCCTTGATCGATCCCCGGCCCGATCCCATGCCCGACCTCATCGACCCCACCGACCCCGCCACCGACCCCGCCACCCAGGCCGCCCAGCTGCTGTGGGCCTGCCGCCAGGCCGGCACCGTGGTGGACGCGCTGCCGCCGCCGCTGCGCCCGCAGGACCTGCGCGCGGGCCACGCCATCCAGGCGGCCCTGCCCGCGGTGGCCGGCGCCGCGGTGGTGGGTTGGAAGATCGCCGCCACCAGCGCCGCCGGGCAGGCGCACATCCGCGCCGACGGCCCGCTGGCCGGGCGCATCCTCGACGCCTTTGTCCACCCGATGGGCAGCACCCTGACGCTTTCCGGCAACCGCATGCGTGTGGTCGAGCCCGAGTTCGCCTTTCGCCTGGGCAGCGCGCTGCCACCGCGCGAACAGCCCTATGACGAGGACGAGGTGCGCGCCGCCGTGGCCACGCTGCACCCGGCTTTCGAGCTGCCCGATTCGCGCTACGCCGACTTCACCCGCGCCGGCCAGGCCCAGTTGATCGCCGACGACGCCTGTTGCGGCCGCTTCGCCTTCGGGCCCGCGGCGCCGCCGGCCTGGCGCACGGCCGACCTGGCCGCCCACGCGGTGCAGGCGCGCGTGACCGGCGCCGACGGGCGCTTGCGCACCGCCCGCGACGGCGAAGGCCGCGCCTTGCTGGGCGACCCGCTGCGCGCCCTGACCTGGCTGGCCAACGAACTGCGCGTGCTGGGCCCGGGCTTGCGCGCCGGCGACTGGGCGTCCTGCGGCACCTGCATGGTCCCGCTGGCGGTGCAGCCCGGCGACCGCGTCGTGGCCGACTACGGCGCCTTCGGCCGCATCGACATCGGCGTGAGCGAATGAGCCGGCACCCGCCGCCGCAGGCCCGCCCCGTCGTCCCCCTTCTGCAAAGGACCCCGCATGACCACCCCCACCTGGCTTGAAGTGGCCCTGAACGGCCCCTGGTCGCGCAGCCGCCAGCCCGGCATCCCGGTGCTCGCCGACGAGATCGTCGAGGACGCGCTGCGCTGCGTGGACGCTGGCGCCGCGGTGCTGCACTTCCACGCCTACGACCCCGCCACCGGCCGCCAGTGCGACGACTTCGCGCTGTACGCGCCGGTGATCGAGCGCATCCGTGCGCGCGCCGACGTCGTCTGCTACCCCACGCTGCCCTTCGCCGGCAGCATGGACACGCCGTCCCCGCTGAGCGCCGCGCAGCGTTTCGCCGCCGTCGAGCAACTGGCGGCCGCCGGCTTGATCGAGTGGGCGGTGGTCGACCCGGGCTCGGTCCACATCGCCCACCGGGACGACCTGGCGGCCGGCCGCGAGGGCTTCATCTACGCCAACCCCGAGTCCCATGTGCGTCACGGCCTGGCGCTGGCGCAGCGGCATGGCTTCCACCCGTCCTACGCCATCTACGAGCCGGGCTTCCTGCGCCTGGGGGCGGCCTTGCACCGCGCCTGCCCCGGGGTTCCGCAGCCGATCTACCGCCTGATGTTTTCCCAGGGCTTCACCTTCGGCTTCCCGCCTGAGCCTTGGGCGCTGCAGGCCCACCTGCGGCTGCTGGCCGAAGAGGCGCCCGGCGCGCCCTGGATGGTGGCGGGCCTGGGCGTGGACATCGAGCCCCTGATCGCGCCGGCCGTGGCCCAGGGCGGCCATGTGCGCGTGGGCCTGGAAGACGCGCCGCTGGGCTGCGGCGCCACCAACGCGGCGCTGACCGCGCGCGCCCGGCGCCAGATCGAAGCCGCCGGCGGGCGCGTGGCCACCACCGCCGAGGTGCGCGCCGCGCTGCGGAGCGCGCCATGAGCGGCGACGGCCCGGACGCGGGCTGGGGCGCGGCGGTGCCGCGGGTCAAGGTCTGCTGCATCGCCAGCGTCGAGGAGGCCCGCTGCGCCGTGCGGCTGGGGGCCTCGGCGCTGGGGCTGGTGTCGCACATGCCCAGCGGCCCGGGCGTGATCGACGACGCCTTGATCGCGGACATCGCCGCCGCCGTGCCGCCGCCCATCGCCACCTTCTTGTTGACCGCCCGCTGCGAGGCCGATGCCATCGTGGCGCAACACGCGGTGTGCCGCACGACCACGCTGCAACTGGTGGACGCCGTGGCGCCCGAGGAACTGCGGCGCCTGCGCCGTGCGCTGCCGCAGGTCACGCTGGTGCAGGTGATTCACGTGCGGGACGAGGCCTCGGTGGACGAGGCCCTGACGGTGGCCGGGCTCGTCGATGCCTTGTTGCTGGATTCCGGCAACCCCACGCTGCAGGTGAAGGAACTGGGCGGCACCGGCCGCGTGCACGACTGGCGGTTGAGCCGCCGCATCCGCGACGCCGCGCCGGTGCCGGTGTTCCTGGCGGGCGGCCTGCACGCCGGCAACGTGCGCGAGGCGGTGGCCGCCGTCGAACCCTTCGGCCTGGACCTGTGTTCCGGCGTGCGCCGCGACGGCCACCTCGACCCGGCCCGGCTGGCGGACTTCATGCGCGCGGTGCAGGGCGGCGTCGGTTGAACGGCGCGTCTTCGCGCGCCGCACCCGCCCCGCTGTACCGCACCGCACCGCACAGCGCCGCGCCGCGCGGGTTCGCCCGTCTCAAGCCCCCCCGCGCCAGGCCAGCCGCACCAGCATGGCCGACAGCACCAACATGGTCACGCCGATCAGCCCGTCCAGCACCTGCCAGGCGCGCGGCCGCGCGAACCAGGGCGCGAGCCAGCGCGCGCCGAAGCCCAGCAGCACGAACCAGCCCAGGCTGGCGCAGCTGGCCCCGGCGATGAACCAGGGCTGCAGCGCCGCCGGC
Organism: Hydrogenophaga intermedia; assembly: GCA_943370175.1. Lineage (GTDB taxonomy): Bacteria > Pseudomonadota > Gammaproteobacteria > Burkholderiales > Burkholderiaceae_C > Ideonella_A > Ideonella_A intermedia_A. Next base: position 37,820 of record CALRPU020000038.1, read on the forward strand.
TGCTGAGCGCCGATGCTGCCCACCAGCAGCACCGTGTCCAGGTAGACGTGGGGGTTCAGCAAGGTGAATCCGGCCGCCTGCGCCAGCGCGGCGCCCAGCGTCAGGGCCTCGCCGCCGCCGGCCGCCGTCAGCCGGTTCGTGTGGCGGGCGCGCCGCAGCGCACGCACCCCGTAGGCCGCCAGAAACACCGCCCCCGCCAGCGCCAGGCCCTGCGCCAGGCGCGGCCGGTCGCCCAGCGCCTGCGCCATGCCCAGCACGCCGGCGGCGATCAGCAGCGCGTCGGCCACGGCGCAGAACAGCACGATGCCGCCCACGTGTTCGCGCCGCAGCCCCTGGCGCAGCACGAAGGCGTTCTGCGCCCCGATCGCCACGATCAAGCCCAGGCCCAGCGCCAAGCCCTGCAGCAGCGCCGGCCCCGCCCCGCCGGGCAGCCCGTCCAGCCCGTCCATTCCAACCATGCTCCCCATGCCTCCCATGCCGGTCATCCCGTCCCTCGGTGTTCGTCCGTCGCGGCGCCAGCTTGCCAGCCGTCGCCGGTGAAGCCAAACTCACTTCGCTTAATCCGATGAAGGAAAACTGAACCGATGCTCGACTACGCCGCCCTCTGCGCGCTGGCCGCCGTGGTGCGCGAAGGCAGCTTCGAGCGCGCGGCGCAGGCGCTGCACGTGACGCCGTCCGCGGTGTCGCAGCGCATTCGCCTGCTGGAAGAACGGGTGGGCTGTGCCCTGGTCGTGCGCGCGCAGCCCTGCCGGCCCACCGACACCGGCCGCCGCCTGTGCCAGCACGTGGACCACGTGCGCCTGCTGGAGCAGGAACTGCACGCCACGCTGCCCGCGTTGGCGCCTGCCGGCGCAGCGCGCGCGCTGCTGCCCATCGCCGTCAACGCCGACAGCCTGGCCACCTGGCTGGCGCCCGCGTTGGCCCGCTACGCCGCCGAAGCCCCGGTGCTGCTGGAAGTGACGGTCGACGACCAGGACCACACCGGCGCCTGGCTGCGCAGCGGCGCGGTGCTGGCCGCGGTGAGCGCGTCCCACCGCCCGACGGCCGGCTGCAACGCCTGGCCACTGGGGGCCATGCGCTACGTGGCCGCGGCCAGCCCGGCCTTCGTGCGGCGCCACTTCGCCGACGGCGTGGGCACCGCCAGCCTGGCGCTGGCGCCCAGCCTGGTGTTCAGTGCCAAGGACGACCTGCAGGACCGCTGGGTGCGCCGCCAGTGCCACCGACCGGTGCCGCTGCCGCGGCACACGCTGCCCTCGGCCCAGGCCTTCGTCACCGCCGCGCTGGCGGGCATGGGCTGGGGCCTGCAACCCCTGGCCCTGGTGGCGCAGCACCTGCAGGACGGCACCCTGGTCGAACTGGTGCCCGACACCCCGCTGGACGTGCCCCTGCACTGGCACCACGCCCGCGCCGCCACCGGCGTGGTCGACGGCCTGAGCCGCGCGGTGCTGGCCGCGGCGCGGCAGGCCTTGCGGGCGGCGTGAGGCCAACCCAGCCCGGCCGGCCCGCGCGCATCGGCGCCAGGGACGCTGGGCCGCGCCGGGCGGGGGTCAGGGCGTTCCGCGAACCCGCGCCGGCCGCACCGTCCCCCGGCATTCGCCCAGGCCGATGCGCACCGCGCCCGGGCGCTCGGCCCAGGCGCGCAGCACCAGGGTGTCGCCGTCTTCGAGTTGGGTGCGTTGCTCGCCGTTGGGCAGCACCAGCGGGTCGCGGCCGCCCACGGTCAGCTCCATCAGGCAGCCTTGCTGGCCGGGGCCGGGGCCGCTTTGGGTGCCGCTGCCCAGCAGGTCGCCGGGTTGCAGGGCGCAGCCGTTGGCGGTGTGGTGGGTCAGCATCTGCGCGAAGCTCCAGGCGCAGTGCCGCGTGCTGGACAGGCTGATGCGCTGCGGCGCCAGGCGCGGCGTGCCCAGCGCGGCTTCGATGCACAGGTCGAAGCCGCCGGGCGTGGCGTGGGGGCCGGGCGTCAGGTAGGGCAGCGTGGGGGTGTCCGCCGGCCGCCCCACCGGGCAGCGGAAGGGCGCCAGCGCCTCCATCGTGACGATCCACGGCGACACGCTGGTCAGGAAGTTCTTGGCCGCGAACGGCCCCAGCGGCACCGCTTCCCAGCCCTGCACGTCGCGCGCGGACCAGTCGTTGAGCAGGCAGATGCCGAACAGGTGGTCCTCGGCCTCGTCGATGGCAATGGGCTCGCCGCGCGCATTGCCCGGCCCCACCCAGGCGCCGATTTCCAGTTCATGGTCCAGCCGGCGCGTGGGCGCGAACACCGGCGCGTCCGCGCCCGGCAGGCGGTGCTGGCCCAGCGGGCGCTCGAACACCGTGCCACTGACTTCCACCGTCGAGGCGCGCCCGTGGTACGCGATGGGCAGGTGCAGGAACTGCGGCAGCATCGGCCGGTCGGGCTGGAACAGCCGGCCCATGTTCAGCATGTGGTCGATGCTGGTGAAGAAGTCGGTGTAGTTCCCGACGCGCGCGGGCAGTGCCATGTCGGCGCTCGACTGCGGCACCAGGCAGTCGCGCAGGGCGGCTTCGACGGCGGGCGGCACGCCGTCCTCGCGCAGCAGCCGCGACAGGTCGGCCCGCAGCGCGCGCCACGCGGGCCGGCCCATCGCCATCAGGCCGTTCAAGTGCTCGGCGGCCGCGGCCTGGCCCGCCGCTTGCGCCGCGGCGGACCACAGCCCGCGCTCGCCCACCGCGGCCAGGTCCAGCACCTGGTCGCCGATGGCCACGCCGCCCCGCCAGGCCTCGCGCGTGCCCAGGCGGCGGAACACACCGTGCGGCAGGTTCTGCACCGGGAAGTCGGTCAGGCCGTCGTTGGCCGATCGCAGCCAGCTGCGCAGCGCCGGGTCGTGGGTGTCGTCAAGGGTCATGGCAAGGGGCCGCGGCGGCGGTGGACAGGGTCAAAGGGTCAGAAGCGGTGTCGGATGCCCACCGCCAGGCTGGTGCCGCTGGCCGACACCACGCTCGGCGGCGCGGGCAGCGTGCGGGTGCGGGTGCGGTCGCTCATGGCCAGGGCGTAGACGTCGGTGCGCTTGGACAGGTCGTGGTCGTAGCCCAGGG
>CALRPU020000039.1:0-40162 GCA_943370175.1 Hydrogenophaga intermedia
TGGTGGTGGCGCCGGCAGATGGGTTCACAGCAAGGCCTGACGGATGCGCCGGCTCAGCGCGTCGAACACCACCACCATCGCGATGACGACCAACAAGATGGTGGCCAGGCGGCTCCACTGGAACAGCGCCGTCGCCTCGGAAATCAGCAGCCCCAAGCCGCCAGCCCCAATCAGGCCCAGGATCGTGGAGTCGCGGATGTTGTATTCCCAAATGTAGAGGTGGCTGCTGACGAACTGTGGCAGCACCGCCGGCCACACCGCGGTGAAGAACACCTGGGTCGGCCCGGCGCCCACCGCCTGCACGGCCTCGACCGCGCCCATGTCCAGGGTCTCGATCGCCTCGGCGTAGAGCTTGCCGTAGGTGCCCATCGAATGCAAAGCGATGGCGAGGATGCCAGCCGTGGGGCCAAGCCCGACGATGCCCACCAGCACCAGCCCGAACACCAGGGTGTGGATGGCCCGCGTGGTGTTGAGCACCCCGCGCGACACCGCCGCCAAGGCCCAGGGCGCGCGCAAGTTGCGGGCGGCGAGCACGCCGAAGGGCAGCGCCAACACGGCGGCCAGCAGCGAGCCCAGGGTGGCGATGCGCAGCGTGGTCCAGGTGGCCTCGGCCAAGGCGATCAGGAAGCTGCGTTCGGTGGCGCGGCGGTCCTCGACGCGCAGCACGCGGCCGTCGTCGGCCTTGAATTCCAGGCGTGGGTTGCCAAACCAGGCGTCAAGGAAGCTGGGGTGGGCAAACTCGCCGACCGACTTCACGAGGTTGGGCCAGGGGTTGCGCCCCATCGACAGCTCGCCCGCGGCCAGCAGGCTGCCCAGGCACAGCGCCACCAGCGCCGCATACGCCACGGCCAGCGCCAGAAAGCGCAGGCGCCCGGGCACACCGACACCGGTCGAGTCGGGGGACGCGGGCAGCGCGGCGGTGGCCGGGGTCACTGCACCGGCAGCAGCTTGCCCGTGGCCAGGCCGGCGTCACGGATCGGCTGGTAGTAGGCGTTGTCCTTGTCGACGAAGCCGGTGTAGTTGGCCGGCAGCAGCGTCGGGCGAGACTTCAGCTGCGGGCCCACGTCGGCCAGTGCCGCGCGCAGCCGGGCGACGAACGCCTTGTCCCCCGCCAGCGCCTTGCTGACCGCAAAGGCGTCGTTGGGCAAGGGCGGCGAGGTCCAGATGATCTTCGAGCGCTCCGCCTTCAGCAGGCCTTGCTGGATCATGGCGTCGCGGTTGCGGTTGTAGTCGGCGCCCGCATCGAGCTGGCCGGCGGCAACCTGGGTCTCGATGGCCTGGTGCTTGGTGTAGAGCACCTTCGAAAAGTACTTCTCCGGGTCGATGCCCTGCTGCTGGAAGTAGTGCAACGGGATCAGGTAGCCCGAGGTCGAGCCCTTGTCGCCAAAGGCAAAGGTCTTGCCCTTCAGGTCGGCCACGGACTTGATGCCCGAATCGGGGTGGGTGACCATGATGGCGAAGTACTCGGGCTTGCCTTCGTACAGGATGGTCGACACCACTTGCGCACCGGCCGCGTGGTTGGCCAGCACATAGCCCCAGGGACCCATCAGCGCCAGGTCGGTTTCGCCGTTGGCCAGCGACTTGGCCAGGCCCTCCCAGGTGTCGACGGTGCGCAGCTCGACCGGGCGGCCCAGGCGCTCGGCCAGGTACTGGGCCAGCGGCCGGTAAGTGGCGTCGTTGCGCTCGCGGTCGGGCTGAAACAGGCCCACGCCCATCTTCAGTGGCGCGTTGGCGGCCTGGCCCCAAGCCGGTGCGCCCACCGCGGCCAGCGTGGACAGAGCGGCCAAGCTGCGAAGAAGGTGTCGACGAGGCATCAAGGTCATGGCGGATCCGATCTTGGCAAGGGTGGGGGCACGGTGTGGGCCGTGGGTCGTGGCCGCGGGCGGTCTTCTTTCAGGCCGTCCCCAGTATTGTTGCGCTGCGGCGAAGTCCGAGTGGATCGCGGGCGCACTGGCACACTCGGTGCTCGACGCCCCGTCGACGCTCCCACCGCCTTCCACCGTGACCCCACCGCCCACGCCCTTGCCATCCTCGGCCGCTGCCAACGGCTTGCCGCCGCCCGTGGCCGGACAGCGGCTGGACCTGGCGACCCCTGCCGGCCGGCTCGTCCTGTGGGTGGCGGGCGATGGCCCCCCGCTGCTGCTGGTGCACAGCATCAACGCCGCGGGCTCGGCGGCCGAGGTGCGGCCGCTGCACGAGGCACACGCCCGCCGCCGGCGCGTGTATTCGATCGACCTCCCCGGCTTCGGCCACGCCGAGCGCAGCGACCGCGCCTACACGCCGCGCTTGATGACCGACGCCGTGCACGCCGCGGTGGCCGCCATTCAGGCGGAGTGCGGGCCAGGGCCGGTGGACGCGTTGGCGGCGTCGCTGGGCTGCGAATTCCTGGCGCGCGCCGCGGCCGAGTTGCCGGCCTCGTTTCGCAGCCTGGCCCTCGTCAGCCCGACGGGCGTCAGCGGCACCGGCTGGCGCGGCGGTGCACCGGGCAGCGTGGTCGGCCCGCCGTGGGCGTTGCGCCTGGTGCGCGGACTCGACCGCATGCTCGGTGGCGCGCTGTTCCGCGGCCTGACGCGGCCCGGCGTGATCCGTTACTTTCTGCAGCGCACCTGGGGCTCGAAGCAGATCGACGAGGCGCTGTGGCGTCAAGACGTGCTGACCACACGCGAGCCCGGCGCCGTCCACGCGCCCCTGGCCTTTTTGTCCGCCCAACTGTTCAGCGCCGACATCGGCCACGTGTACGAGCGGCTGACGGTGCCCGTGTGGGTCAGCCACGGCGTGCGCGGCGACTTCACCGACTACCGCGGGATGCCCCGCTTGCTGGCCCGGCCGCAGTGGCGGCTCACCGTGTACCCGACAGGCGCCCTGCCCTATTTCGAGCTGCCGGCCGAGTTCCTGCGCGACCATGAGGCCTTCCTGAACGCGGCCAAGCCACCCCAACCCACGCCATGATCATTCGACTGGACGACCTGCGCGGCCCCGAGGTCCGCGCCCTGCTGGAAGCGCACCTGCGGCACATGCACACGCTGTCGCCGCCGGAAAGCGTGCACGCGCTCGACCTCGACCGGCTGCGCCGCCCCGAGATCCGCTTCTACACCGCCTGGGACGGCGACCAGCTGGCCGGCTGTGGTGCCTTGAAGGACCTGGGCGGCGGCGAGGGCGAGATCAAGTCGATGCGCACGGCCGACAGCCACCGCGGGCGCGGCGTCGGCACCGCGGTGCTGACCCATCTGCTCAACGTGGCACGCGCCAGTGGCTGGCGCCGCCTGAACCTGGAAACCGGACCGGCCGACCGCTTCGGCGCGGCGCACCGGCTGTACGAGGCCTTCGGCTTCACCGTCTGCGAGCCGTTTGCCGACTACCGGCTGGACCCGTTCAGCGTGTTCATGACCCTGCCACTGCGCCCACCTTTCACCACCGACCTGCTGGACACCCTGGCCCGCGCCTGTGCCGGCATGAGCCTGCCCCGCGTGCGGGCGCTGCACTTGCCGCCTGTGCCCTGGACCCAGACCCGGAGTGGGGAATTCACCGCGCTGGAACTCGAGGACGGCAGCCTGGGCCTGGCCTGCGTGCTGCTGAACGACACCCTGGCCGCGCTGGCCAGTGGCGACCGCCCGACGAGCGTGGTCGGCGCCGACCCGCTGGCGCTGGCGCGGCGCTGGATCGACCAGCCTGGCGTTGAACGAACCCTGGCCTTTGCCGCGGTCAATGCGCTGACCCGGCACCTGTTCGACCGCGCCGGCTTCGCGCCCCCCGACGCCGCCGATTCCATCGGCGAGCTGGACCCGCAGCCGGGCGACCACGTCGGCATGGTCGGCCTGTTCCCGCCGCTGGTGAAGCGGGTGACCGCCTGCGGCGCGCGGCTGACCGTCATCGAACGGCGCGACGCGCTGGTGGGCGACTTCCCGGCCTTTCGCTGCACGCTCGACCCGGCGGCCCTGGCCGACTGCAACAAGGTGCTCAGCACCAGCACCGTGCTGCTCAACGACACGCTCGACGAGGTGCTGGCCCATGCCCGCCACGCCAGCCGCATCGCGATGATCGGCCCGGGCGCCGCCTGCCTGCCCGACCCGCTGTTCGCGCGCGGCGTGGGTCTGGTGGGTGGGCTTTGGGTCGAAGACCGTGCTGGCCTGATCAATTGCCTGAGGCAGGGCACGCCCTGGGGCCGGCACACCCGCAAGTTCGCGCTGACGCCGGCGCTCTACCCTGGGGCGCAGGCGCTTCGTCGAGCCGGTGGGAGGTGAGGGCCAAGGACCGAGGGTTGGGCAGGGCTGGGGGCCGTTCACTGCCCTGCGTCAGCGCTCAGCGCGTGGGGCGGCCGCCGCGTCCAAAGGGGCCGAAGGCGGTGAAGGGGGCGATGACGCCAGAGGCCACGCCGTCCAGCCCGGCCAAGCGCGCAGCGCCATCACCCACAGCAGCGCCGCGATGGCACCGAACACCACGTCGCTCGGGTAATGCACCTGCAGGTACAGGCGCGACGCGGCCACCGCCAGCACCCACACCACCGCGGTCAACACCGCCCACGGCCAGACCCTCGGCGACCAGCTCAAGCCCGGCTGCAGCAGCACCGCCAACACGAACGACAGCGCCTGCAGCGTGTGTGCGCTCGGAAAGCTGGCGTCGGGCGGTGTGCCGATCCAGTTGGCAAACAAGTCGGGGCGCGGGCGGTCAAAACCCAGCTTCACGCCGTGCGCCAGCAGCGCCGCGCCGACCACGGCCATCAGCACGAACGCGGCCGTGCGGCCACCCAAGGCCGGGCGGCGCCACACCAGCCAGGCGAGCGACAGCGGCAACAAGGTGGCCAGCGAGCCGAACCAGGTGATGGCTTCGAAAAACAGGTCGGCACCCGGCGAGCGCGCGGCGTGGGCCGCGGTCAGCACCGTGCGGTCGAAGTCGGTCACTTGGCAGGCCCCGGCAGGGCACACCCACCACGCACCGGCCAACATCGACGCCACCGCGGCGACCAGCAGCAGGACTGGGACGAGCACCGTGCGCCGGGTCATCGATCAACCCACGAAATAGGCGGTGGCGAACAGGCCGATCATCGCCACCGCGATGCCCAGCTTGGCCGCCATGGCGATGACAAAGCCGAGGCCTGCCGCGGCGCCCGCGCGGGCCGCCTGCGCGGTGTCGCGGCGGGCGTACCACTCGCCGGCCATCGCGCCGGCGATCGGGCCCAGGATCACCCCGGGCAGGCCGGCGAACAGGCCGAGCACCGCGCCGGCCCCGGCGCCGGCCATGGCCAGCCCGCTGGCGCCGGCCCGCTTGACGCCGACCGCGGCGGCCACGTAGTCCACCGCCCAGGCCACCAGGGCCATCACGGCCAGCACCACCACCGTCATGACGCTGACCTTGCTGTAGCCGTCCAGCCAGGCCGCCAGCCACAGGCCACCGAACAGCAACGGGGTGCCCGGCAACAGCGGAAGCACCATCCCCGCCACGCCCAGCAGCACCGCCAGGCCGGCAACCATCCACCAGATCAGGTCCATGACGATGCGCCTTGCGTGCGGTCAGGCCAGTGCGCTCAGCGCGGGGCGGCCGTCGGCGGGGCCGGCAGGGCCGTGCCCGTGTCGGCCGGCAGGTTGCGCGTTTTCCACAGCGAGACCAGCACGCCACCGGCGATCAGGCCGAAGGTCACGGTCAGCGAGATCACCGCCGGCACCTTGCCGATGAAGCCCACCAGGAAGATCTTGCCCCCGATGAACACCAGCACCAGGGCCAGGGCGTACTTCAGGTACTTGAAGCGGTGGATCATCGCGGCCAGCGCGAAGTACAGCGCCCGCAGGCCCAGGATGGCGAAGATGTTGCTGGTGTAGACGATGAACGGGTCGGTGGTGATCGAGAAGATCGCGGGCACCGAGTCCACGGCAAACACCAGGTCGACCAACTCCACCAGGATCAGCGCCAGCAGCAGCGGGGTGGCAAAGCGCACCACCTTGCCGGTCGCCGGATCGGGTTCGTTGACCAGGAAGGCGTTGCCGCGCAGGCCGTCCGTCACGCGGATGTGGCGGCGCAGGAACTTCAGGATCGGGTTGTTGGCGATGTCCGGCTCGTGGTCGGCCACCATCCACATCTTGACGCCGGTGATCACCAGGAAGGCACCGAACAGGTACAGGATCCAGCTGAACTGGGTCACCAGCGTGGCGCCCAGCCCAATCATGATGGCGCGCAGCACGATCACGCCCAGGATGCCCCAGAACAGCACCCGGTGCTGGTACTGACGCGGGATCGCGAAGAAGCCGAAGATCAAGGCGATCACGAAGACGTTGTCCATGGACAGCGACTTCTCGATCATGAAGCCGGTGTAGTAGTCCATGCCGCTTTGCGCGCCCAGGTACCACCACACCCAGCCACCGAACAGCAGCGCCACGCTGATGTAGCCGGCCGAGAGCAGCAGGCTTTCGCGCACGCCGATTTCCTGGTCGTCCTTGTGCAGAACGCCCAGGTCAAAGGCCAGCAAGGCGGCGACGATGCCGACAAACATCAGCCAGATCCAGGTGGCTGTGCCGAGAAACTCGGTCTGAAGGAAGCTCAACGGGAGGTCCATGGGGTTCCTTGGAAATTGAAAGGGGACATTGAAAAGCGGATGTCGGATGCTCAGGCCGTTGACCCTCTTGAAAAACAAGTCAATGGCTGACAAATACTTCGGTTTTTACGAAGTTGGCTTCGCTGGGGCGCCCGCGGCAGGCCTGGACAGTTCGTTGAACACCAGTGCGGCCAGCACCGCCCCGCCCCCGAGCACGGTGGCCAGACCCGGCCGCTCGCCACCAAAGGCCCAGGCCAGCACGATGCCGAAGACCACTTCGAGCAGCGCCAGCAACGACAGTTCCGGCGCCGACAGGTGCCGGGCTGCTGCCACTGCCATGACGCAAGGGATGCCCAGCTGCACCACGCCCAACAGCGCCAGCAAGCCCAGGTCGTGCCAGGACACACCCAGCGGCCAGGCCAGCGGCAAGGCGATGGTCGCCGACAGCAGCCCGCCCACCAACACCCCGCTGCTGAGGTCAAGCTGCCGCCCGCCCGTTTGCTGCACGATGACCCAGTTGATGGCCGCGGCCACCGGGATGCCGAGCGCCACCAGCACGCCCAGCAGCTGGGTGCCGGCCAGGCCCGACACGTCGACCACGTAGATCGAGGCGATGCCGCAGGCCGCCACCAGCACCGACAACCAGGTGCGCCAGCCAAGCGGACGGCGCAGCACCAGCCAGGCCAGGAGCGCCGTGAAGATGGGCGCCAGGCTTTGCATGATCAGCACATTGGCCACCCGCGTCAGCGACAGCGACACCATGAAGCAGATGAACATCACCGCCCACATCAGGCCACTGCCCCACACCGCGGCCCCACCGCCCAGCAGCACGGCGAAGGGCTGCGGCGTGCGGCGAAGCGCGATCCAGGCCAGCACGGTGAGGCTGGCAAACACGCTGCGCCAGAACGTGACTTCGAAGCCCTCGCTGGTCTGAAAGTGGCGGCTGACCACGCCGCCCAGGCTCCACATCAACGCTGCGGCCACCATCGTGGCCACGGCACGGCCGTGCGTCATGAGGCCGCCCCGCCCAAGCGGGCGCTGACCTCTGCCGCCGCGGCCTGGACCGCCCGCGCCGCGGGCGAATCCCAGTTCGAGGACAAGCGGTCCTGGTGATCGAGCACGGTGATGACGATCACCGCCTCGCCCTCGTGGTTGAAGGCCGGGGCGCTGAAGGCGTTGACGCCGGGCAAGGGCCGGCCGGCAGCCCGCAGCACCCGATGGGCTCGCCATTCGCCGGCAATGTCGTCCAGCGCCAGGTCGGCCGGTGACGACGGGCGGGCGGTGGTGGCGGTGGTGGCCTCGCGGCTGGCGGGGACAGGCGCACCGGCGGCACCAGGCAGGTCCCCGGTGCCGCTGCCCAGCGCCCCGCCGCCATCGCGGGCCAGGGCCTCGTCCACCCGCACACGCGGCAGCACGGCCGCGAACGCCCGGCCGGTGGCGGTGCCCAGGATGGACATCACCGTGCCGGCCCGCATGCTGACGTGCAATGGCTGGCGGGCGTCGATCATGCGCACGATGGTGGGCCCGAAGTTGCCCCACACCGCCAGTGCCACCGCGTGGCCACTGCGCTGGGCCAGGGCGTCGGCGACCGGTTGAGCGGCGCGCAGCGGGTCCAGCTGCCGCAGGCAGGCCAGGCCCAGCTGCAGCGCGGACGGGCCCAGGGCGTAGTGGCCGGTGGCGGTGTCCTGCTCGATGAGCTGCAGCTTGCCGAAACTCACCAGGTAGGGGTGCGCCCGGCTGGCGGGCAGGTCGGCGGCGGCGGCGAGGTCCTTCAAGCCCATCGGGCCCGGGCTCGCCGCCAACGCCAACAGCAGGCGACCGCCCACTTCAATGGATTGCACGGCGCGCTGGGATTTGTCTTCGGGGTCGGCGTCGGGGTGGCGCATGGCGGCTCGGGTGCGGTGGCGAAGGGCCTCGTATTTGTACTTAGCAAATCGATTTGCAAAGGGCAAATCGACTTCCTACAATCGAGGCGCATCCAATGGCCGCAAATTGATTTGTTCTGCGCGAATTGTGCCCGCTGCCCCCGCGCGGTGCGGCCCATCGCCCGCCCCCCATCGCCCGGAGTCCCCATGAGCACCGACAAGACATTCGCCTCCCAGGCCGACCTGGAAGAAAAGAAGGTCACCTTCAGCCAACTGTCCGAGCACGCCTGGGCCTACACCGCCGAGGGCGACCCGAACACCGGCATCGTGATCGGCGACGACGCGGTGCTGGTGGCCGACACCCAGGCCACCCCGGCCATGGCCGCCGACGTGATCCGCCGCATCCGCGAGGTCACCGACAAGCCCATCAAGTACGTGGTCCTGACCCACTACCACGCGGTGCGCGTGCTGGGCGCGAGCGCCTACCAGCCGCAGCAGATCCTGGCGAGCCAGGACACCCACGACCTGATCGTGGAACGCGGCGAAGCCGACAAGGCCAGCGAAATCGGCCGTTTCCCGCGGCTGTTTCGAAACGTCGAAACCGTGCCCGCCGGCCTGACCTGGCCCACGATGACCTTCAGCGGCAAGATGACGCTGTGGCTGGGCACGCTGGAAGTCCAGCTGCTGCAGCTCGGCCGCGGCCACACCAAGGGCGACACCGTGGTGTGGCTGCCGCAGGAGCGCACGCTGCTTTCGGGAGACCTGGTCGAGTTCGACGCCACGCCGTACGCCGGCGACGCCTACTTCAAGGACTGGCCGCGCACGCTGGACAACATCGCGGCGCTGAAGCCCCGGGCGCTGGTGCCGGGCCGCGGCCCCGCCCTGATCGGCGAAGACCGCGTGGCCGAGGGCCTGGCGTCCACCCGCAGCTTCGTCAGTGACTTGTACGCCCAGGTGGCAGCCGGCGCCGCGCAGGGCCAGGACCTGAAGACCGTCTACCGAGCCACGCACGAGGCCCTGCGCCGCAAATACGGCCACTGGGTGATCTTCGACCACTGCATGCCCTTCGACGTCACCCGCGCTTACGACGAGGCCACCCAGCACGCCGACCCGCGCGTGTGGACGGCGGAGCGCGACATCGAGATGTGGCGCTCTCTGGAAGGCTGACACCAAAGGCGAAGCCATGTTGCCAAGCGCCACCGCCACCGCCACCGATCCCGCCCGCCCGGCGTGGCCCCTGACCCACGACAGCGACGCGGCCACGATCCAGGCGGTCGATTTTCCCTACCGCCGCTCGCCCGACCAGGACGCGCCCACACCCACCCGCCACCCCGTGGTGGTGGTTGGCGCCGGTCCGGTGGGCTTGAGCCTGGCCATCGACCTGGCGCAGCGCGGCCAGCGCGTGGTGCTGCTGGACAACGACAGCCGGCTGTCGACCGGCTCGCGCGCGATCTGCTTTGCCAAGCGCACCCTGGAGGTCTGGGACCGTCTGGGCGTGGCCGACCCGGTGTGCGCCCGCGGCATCGAGTGGCAGGTCGGCAAGGTGTTTTTCGGCAGCGACCAGCTCTACCAGTTCAACCTGCTGCCCGAGTCCGGCCACGCTCGCCCGGCCTTCATCAACCTGCAGCAGTACTACGCCGAGGCCCACCTGAGCGTGCGTGCCGCCGAGTTGCCGTTGATCGACCTGCGGTGGAAAAACACCGTGGCAGACGTGGTGCCCCAGGCGGACGGCGTGCTGCTGGCCATCGACACGCCCGAGGGGCGTTACCACCTGCGCGCCGATCACGTGGTCGCTTGCGATGGCTCGCGCTCGCCGCTGCGGGCCCTGCTGGGCCAGGAAAGCCAGGGCCGCGTCTTCCGCGACCGCTTCCTGATCGCCGACGTCCGCATGGACGCCGACTTTCCGACCGAGCGCTGGTTCTGGTTCGACCCGCCCTTCCACCCCAACCAGAGCGTGCTGCTGCACAAGCAGCCGGACGGCGTGTGGCGCATCGACTTCCAGCTCGGCTGGGACGCGGACCCGGACGAAGAAAAGAAGCCCGAGCGCATCGCCCCCCGGGTCCAGGCCATGATGCGCCAGGCGCTGGGCCGCGACATTGCCTTCACGCTCGAATGGGCCAGCGTCTACACCTTCGCCTGCTTGCGCATGGCGCGCTTCCGGCACGGCCGCGTGCTGTTTGCAGGCGACTCGGCGCACGGTGTGTCGCCGTTCGGCGCGCGGGGGGCCAACTCCGGCGTGCAGGACGCGGACAACCTCGGCTGGAAACTGGCCGCCGTGCTGCGGGGCGATGCACCCGACGCGCTGCTGGACACGTACGCCAGCGAGCGGGAATTCGCGGCCGACGAGAACATCCGCCATTCCACGCGGGCCACCGACTTCATCACGCCCAAGAGCGAGGTCAGCCGCCTGTTTCGCGACGCGGTGCTGCAGCTGTCCAAGCCGCACGCGTTCGCGCGCACGCTCGTCAACAGCGGCCGCTTGAGCACGCCCAGCCACCTGGTCGACTCGCCGCTGAACACGCCCGATCAGGACGCCTTCGGCGGCGCGCTGAAGCCGGGGTCGCCCGCGACCGATGCGCCGGTGACCCTGCCCGACGGTCGGCGCGACTGGCTGCTGCGCCAGCTCGGCGCGGGCTTCTGCCTGCTGCTGGCGCCGGGGCCGGGCAACGAAGAACTGCTGGCGGCACTGAACCGTCGGGGCGAAGGCCCAGCCGCGGCGCTGCGGGTGCGTTGTGTCGCGCCGAGCGCGGCAGGCCACGGCGTCGCGCTCATTGACCATCAGGGCCTGGTCGCCCAACGCTACGACCTGCGACCCGGCAGCGCCGTGCTGCTGCGGCCGGACCAGCACCTGTGCGCCCGCTGGCGCGCACCGACGGCCGCACAGGTCAACGCGGCCATCGCCCGGGCCCTTGGCCGGGGCCTGGCGTCGCACCACGCGGAGCCCACATGACGCTGATCACCACCCCGAACCTCGATGCACCCGACGATTTCTACGAGGCACTGATCGAGGCCCACCAGGGCTTGAGCACCGAACAAAGCCACGCGATGAACGCCCGCCTGGTGCTGCTGCTGGCCAACCACATTGGTGCCTTGCCGGTGCTGCGCGAGGCGCTGGCCGCCGCGCGGGCGCCCCACTCAACCGGACCCACGCCATGAACCACCCCGCCCTGCGCCATCAAAGCGGCTTCGGCAACGCGTTCGCCACCGAGGCCGTGCCCGGTGCGCTGCCGGCGGGACGCAACAGCCCGCAGCGCGTCGCTCACGGCTTGTACGCCGAGCTGGTGTCGGGCAGCGCCTTCACCGCGCCGCGCCACACCAACCTGCGCAGCTGGCTGTACCGGCGCCAGCCGTCGGTGGTGGTGGGCGGCTACACGCCGCTGGCGCAACCGTGGCTGAAGACCGGCGCGAAGGACGGCGTGGCCGCCCCGCCGAACCCGATGCGCTGGCACCCGGTGCCGATCCCCGACGCGCCGCTGGACTTCGTTGATGGCCTGCGCAGCATCGTCGTCAACGGCGACGCCGACGCCCACACCGGCCTCGCCGCGCACCTGTACCTCGCCAACCGGTCGATGGGGCAACGCGCCTTCGTCAATGCCGACGGCGAGATGCTGCTGGTGCCGCAACAAGGCCGCCTTCACCTCACCACCGAACTCGGTCGCCTGGACGTGGCGCCCGGCGAGATCGCGCTGCTGCCCCGCGGCATCGCCTTCAAGGTCGACGTCGACGGGCCCGCGCGCGGCTACGTCTGCGAAAACTACGGCGCGCCCTTCCGCCTGCCCGAACTGGGGCCAATCGGCAGCAACGGCCTGGCGAACCCGCGCGATTTCCTGGCGCCGGTGGCGGCCTTCGACAACGGCCCACCCACCGCCCACGAGATCGTCAAGAAGTACGGCGGCCAGCTGTGGCGTGCCGACGCGGCGAGTTCGCCCTTCAACGTGGTTGCCTGGCACGGCACGCTGGCGCCGCTGAAATACGACACCGCGCACTTCATGACCATCGGCTCGATCAGCTTCGACCACCCCGACCCGTCGATCTTCACCGTGCTGACCAGCCCCAGCGACACGCCGGGCACCGCCAACTGCGACTTCGTGATCTTTCCGCCGCGCTGGATGGTGGCCGAGGACACCTTCCGCCCGCCCTGGTATCACCGCAACCTGATGAGCGAATTCATGGGCCTGGTGCACGGCCAGTACGATGCAAAGCCGGAAGGCTTCAAGCCCGGGGGCATGAGCCTGCACAACTGCATGGTGCCGCACGGACCGGACACCGAGGCCTTCGACAAGGCATCGACCAGCACACTCGCCCCGCACAAGCTCGACCACACCCTGGCGTTCATGTTCGAGAGCCGCTGGCGCTTCCACCCCACCGCGTTTGCGATGGGCGGCGGGGCGCTGGACACGGGCTATGCAGCATGCTGGGGCGGCCTGGCCGACCGATTCACCGCGCCGTGACCCCGCCCTGACCGAGACCCTCGCCATGACCTTGACCGACGCCACCCACGACCCCGCGATGCGCAGCTGGGTCGACTCGGCGAACCGCGCCGACACCGATTTTCCGGTGCAGAACCTGCCGTATGGGCGATTTCGGCGGCGCGCCGCCGAGGGCCGGCCGGCCGAGGACTGGCGCATCGGCGTGGCCATCGGCGACGAGGTGCTGGACCTGCAGGTGGCGGCCTCGGCGCCCTGGCCGAGCGATGTGGCGACGCTGCTGATGCCGCTGGCCGACGGCGACCTGAACGCGCTGATGGCCGCCGGGCGGCCGGCCTGGCGTTGCCTGCGCCAGGCGCTGTCGCAGGCCTTGAGCGCGGGCAGCGCGATGGCGCCGCACCTGCGCCGCGCGCTGGTGCCGGCCGCGGCCATCGAGCTGACGTTGCCGTGCCGCATCGGCGACTACACCGATTTCTACACCGGCATCCACCACGCCACGACGGTGGGCACGCTGTTCCGGCCGGACCACCCGCTGCTGCCGAACTACAAATGGGTGCCCATCGGCTACCACGGGCGGGCCTCGTCGATCGTCGTCGGCGGCACGCCGGTGCGGCGCCCGCGTGGCCAGACCAAGGGCGACGCGCCCGAGCCGCAGGTCGGCCCCAGCCAGCGGCTGGACCTGGAGCTGGAGCTGGGCTTCTTCATCGGCCCGGGCAACCCGCTGGGCGAGCCGGTGGGCATCGCCGAGGCCGAGGACCGCCTGTTCGGCGTGTGCCTGCTCAACGACTGGTCGGCGCGCGACCTGCAGGCCTGGGAGTACCAGCCGCTCGGCCCCTTCCTGGCCAAAAGCTTCGCCACCACGGTGTCGCCGTGGATCGTCACGATGGAGGCGCTGGCGCCGTTTCGCGCGCCCTTCACCCGCCCGGCCGGCGACCCGGCGCCCTTGCCCTACCTGGACAGCGCGGCCAACCGCGCACACGGCGCCATCGACCTCGCGCTGGAGTCGTGGCTGCAAACCGCTGCGATGCGCGACGCCCAGCAACCGCCGGTGCGGCTGAGCCGCGCGCGCAGCGTGGACGCCGCCTACTGGACCGCCGCGCAACTGGTCACGCACCACACCGTCAACGGTTGCAACCTGAACCCGGGCGACCTGCTGGGCTCGGGCACCTTGTCGGGCCCCGAGGCCGGCCAGGAAGGCTCACTGCTGGAGCTGACCCGCGGCGGCAAGCAGCCGCTCACGCTGCCCAACGGTGAAACGCGCCGCTTCTTGCATGATGGGGACACGCTGATCCTGCGCGCTCACGCCGAGCGACCTGGCGCCGCGCGCATCGGCTTCGGCGACTGCGCCGGCACCGTGCTCCCAGCCGCGCCTTGAGTCGCGGCCGCGGCCCGCGACGCGAGGAAGTCGCAGGCCAGGTGCGCCAGCGCGCGCAGGCCGGGCAGCAGGCCGGCCTCGTCGACGACAAAACGCGGCGAGTGGTTGGGCGCCACCCGCGCCGGGTCCTGGTCCAGCGAGGTCACGCCGACGAAAAAGAACACGCCGGGCACGACGCGCTGGAAAAACGAAAAATCCTCTGACCCCATCACTTTGGGCAGGTCCGTGATCAAGCCCGGGCCGACCACGCGGCGCAGCGTGGGCACCACGGCGGCGGTCAGCGCCGGGTCGTTGACGGTCACCGGGTAGTCCTTGCGGATGCACACGGTGCAACTCGCGCGCGAGCCGCGGGCGATGGCGTCGGCGAGCGTGGTGACACGCTCGTGGATGTCGTCGCGCATTGCCTCGTCGAAGCTGCGAATGGTGCCGCGCATCTCGACGCTGTCGGGAATGATGTTCTCGCGCAGGCCGCCCCTGATGGCGCCGATGCTCACGACCGCCGGCTCCTGCGTCAGGTCCACCTGGCGGCTGACCACGGTCTGCAGGCCCAGCACCACCTGAGCCGCGGTGACGATGGGGTCGACGCCCAGCCAGGGCATTGCGCCGTGGGTCTGGCGGCCGTGCACGGTGATCTTCAGCCGGTCGGCGCTGGCCATGGTGGCGCCGGCGCGCACGCCGATCACGCCCACCGGCAGGCGCGAGGTCACGTGCAGACCGAAGATGGCCGCGGGCGTCGGCGACTGCAGTGCCCCCTCTTGAATCATCAGCGCCGCGCCGCCCTCTTCGCCCTCGGGCGGCAGTTCCTCGGCGGGCTGGAAGATGAAGCTGACCGTGCCGGGCAAGCGCGTGCGCAGGCCGGCCAGCAGCTCGGCCACGCCCATCAGGATGGCAACGTGGGCATCGTGGCCGCAGGCGTGCATCACGCCCACCGTCTCGCCGTTCCAGGGCGCGGTCACCCTTGACGCGAACGGCAGGTCGACCTCCTCGGCCACCGGCAGGCCGTCCATGTCGGCCCGCAAGGCCACGGCCGGGCCGGGCAGGCCGCCCTTCAGCACACCGACCACGCCGGTGTGGGCCACACCGGTGCGCACCTCGTCGAAGCCCAGCGCGCGCAGGTGCTCGGCCACCAACGCGGCGGTGCGAAATTCGCGGTTGCCCAGTTCGGGGTGGGCGTGCAGGTCGCGGCGCCAGGCGATCACCCGAGGCTCGATGGCGCGGGCGGCGGCGTCGATGTCGTCGGCCAGCGCGCTGGCGGTCAAGGGCAGGTCGGCAGGCATCGGCGCTCCGGTGGGTGGCGGGGCACGATGGTGACACCGACGCCGCCCAGACGCAAAAAAGCCGCCCGAAGGCGGCTTGGAATGTCGCAGCGTGGTCAGGGCGGCCGTTGAGACGCAAAAGGTGCAAACAGTGCAAACGGGCCGGTCGCCTTGACGTGAGGCAGCCCATGGCTGCCGGGGCATCAGTTGCCGTACAGGTCGTTGGCGTTGCGGGTGCGGGCGGCGGCCATCGCTTCGGCGCGCACTTCGGCACGGGTGCGCAGGCTCTGGCCCGGTTGCACCGTGCCGTAGGCCTCGCCGGCCACGAGGTAGCTGCCATCAGCCTGGGCGCGGACCAGGTCACGCTTCACGTCGACGCGCTGCAGGCTGGCAACGGCTTGGCTTTCGCCGGTGCGCACGGCCGCCGGGGTGGTCGTGCCGTAAGCCTCGCCGGCGACCAAAACGCCGTTCTGACGGGCTTGGGCCAGCTCGGCCTTCACGGCGGCGCGGGTCGTCTGCGAGGCCGGGATGTCGAATTGGGTCGCTTCTTGAGCGAAGGCGCCGGTGCCGATGAAGGCGAGGGCGGCGGCAGCGATCAGGGTCTTGGTGGTCATGATGATTTCCTTCTAAACAATGGTTGGTTTGTCGGTCCGGGCAGGCGCAGCGGGCTCAGTTGCCTTGCGTCGTGTCCGCCTCGGTGAGTCGCCGGTTTGTCGTTTGGCTCATCGATGGGGTGAACTGTACGGGGAAACCCTGATCATAAAAACCCGACAGTCTGCAATTCACCATTGCAGTTTTTGAAATAAACAAATCGAAACATCGTGCTTTATTTGCGCTTGACGCTGGACCAACCAGTCTACAGAATTCAGGGATGGCCACGTCGTCCTCGCCTCATGACACCGTGGGTGCCCTGGCATCCTCCGCAGCGTCGCCCGATTCCACCGCGCCGGGTTCGGCGCCCGGCACGCGAGGTCGCCTGATTCATGCCATGGCCGATGCCCTGCAACGCCGGGGCCTGCACGGCGTGGGCTTGAATGAACTGCTGAGCGTGTCGGGGGCGCCCAAGGGGGTGCTCTACCACCACTTCCCCGGCGGCAAGACCGAACTCGCTGTTGAGGCCATCAAGACCACGGTCGCGCGCCTGATCCGCGCCCTGTCGGCCAACGCCCTCGGCCGGCCTGACTTGGTGGGCAGCTTGGGCGAGTGGTGGGCAGCGGCTCAGGCCACGCTGGCGTCCAGCCAGTTTGAACGCGGTTGCCCCTTGGCGACGGTGGCCCTCGAATCCACCGCCGGCGACGTGGCCCTGCGCGCCGCGCTGAACGACGGCTTCACCGCCATTCGCCGCGAACTGGCCAGCGCACTGCAGGGCGCGGGCGTGGCGGCCGAGCGCGCCGCCGCGCTGGCCACGCTGTTCGTGGCGGCCTTCGAAGGCGCCCTGATGCAGGCCCGCGTGGCGGGCAGCGCGCAGCCGATGGCCGACGCCGTCGGGCCGCTGCTGGACTGGCTGCGCCATGAAATTCCGACCCCGACCCCGACCCGCGTCGACGTCAATGCCGACGCCTGTGCCGACGCCTGTGCCACCCGAGCCAACACTGCGCCCTGAGGAGCCGACCATGCACGACCCTGCTGCCACGCCGTCGTCCTTGGCCGCGCACCCGACCGCCGGCGCGTGGGCGGGCGAACCCCTGGTACTGCAGGCGGCCGACGGCTACCGCCTGGCCGCCCACCGTTTTGCGGCCCGCGGGCAGCCGCGCGCGCATCTGGTGGTGGCGGGTGCCACCGGTGTGCCGCAAGGCTTCTACCGCCGCTTCGCCGAGCACGCGGCCCAACGCGGCTACACCACGCTGACGCTGGACTACCGTGGCATCGGCCGCTCACGCCCGCCGACGCTGCGCGGCTTCGAGATGAACTACCTGGACTGGGCCAGGCTCGACCTGGCCGCCGCCGTGGACGCCATGAGCGCACCCGGGGTGCCGCTGATGATGGTGGGCCATTCCTTCGGTGGCCATGCCTTCGGCCTGCTGCCCGAGCCGCAGCGGGTGGCGCGCTTCTACACCTTTGCCACGGGCGCCGGCTGGCACGGCTGGATGCCACTGCTGGAGCGCCTGCGCGTGCTGGCCATGTGGCGGGTGATCGGCCCGCTGCTCACGCGTTGGAAGGGCTACCTGCCCTGGAGCCTGCTGGGCATGGGCGAAGACCTGCCACTGAACGTGTACCGGCAGTGGCGGCACTGGTGCCGGCATCCCCGCTACTTCTTCGACGACCCGGCGCAGGCCGGCATCGACGCCGAGTTCGCCCGGGTGCGCACGCCCATCGTGGCGGCCAACGCCACCGACGACCGCTGGGCGCCGCCGGCCTCGCGCGACGCGTTCATGGCCGGCTACCGCCATGCCGAGGTGCGCGCCGTCACCATCGACCCGGCGCAGGCCGGCTTGGGGCCGATCGGCCACATGGGCTACTTCCGCCCGCGCGCGCGGGCGCTGTGGGACCAGGCCCTGGACTGGTTCGACGAGGCCGCGTCCCTTCCCACCACTCCGGGCGCATCGACCGCCCCCGCTTCACGATGAACGACCTTGCGCATTACCAACACATCGGCCAAGGCCGCCTGCCCGGTCACCTGGGCATCGTGGTCACCCACGTGGACCCGCGCGAGGTGCGCTCGGAGCTGGCGGTGCAGCCGTTTCTGATGGCGCCCAACGGCTTCCTGCACGCCGGCTCCATCGTGACGCTGGCGGACACCAGCGCCGGCTACGGCTGCTTTGCGGCCCTGCCGCCCGGCGCCACCGGCTTCACCACGATCGAGCTGAAATCCAACCACCTCGGCACGGTCCGCGAGGGCGTGATCGACTGCGTGGCCACGCTGGTGCACGGCGGGCGAACCACGCAGGTCTGGGACGCCACGGTCAGCGACCGCGCCAGCGGCAAGACGCTGGCGCTGTTCCGCTGCACGCAGATGGTGCTGTACCCGAAGCCAGCCTGAGGCCCGACAATCGCCAGACGCGTCCTGCGTGAAGCACCCGATGGACAACCCGATGGTCACCCCGCCCCACCTTGAGCTTTTCGCCTTCTGGCGCACCTCGGCCACCTACCGGGTGCGCGTTGCGCTGAACCTGAAGGGGTTGAGCGCCACCGAGCGCATCATCAATGTCGACGCGGGCGAGCACCGCAGCGCCGAGTTCCTTGCCATCAACCCGCTTGCCGCCATCCCGGCGCTGCGGGTGGACGGGTCGGCGCCGCTGACCCAGTCGCTGGCCATCCTGGAATACCTGGACGAGTTGCAGCCGTCGCCGCCGTTGTTGCCCGCGGACCTGCTGGGCCGCGCTCGGGTTCGGTCGATCGCTGGCATGCTGGCCACCGACACCCACCCGTTGGTCACGCCCCGCATCAAGCGCTACCTCGTCGGCCAGGAAGGATTCGATGATGCGCGCTGGCGCGCCTGGCAGGTGCAGTGGTTCACCACCGGCCTGAGCGCGCTGGAGGCGCGCCTGTCGGCGGACCCGCTGACCGGGCGGTTCTGCCACGGTGACACGCCGACGATGGCCGACGTCTGCCTGGCCAGCATCACCGCCGTGATGCGCGTGTTCAAGCTCACGGTGCCCGGCGTGCCCACGGTGGACCGCATCGCCGCGCAGTGCGACGCGCTGGACGCCTTTGCGCGGGCCGATCCCTACCGGCAGGCGGGTGCGCCGGCGCCCTGAGCGCCTGCGCTGCGCGCGGCTCAAGGCCGCGTGCCGTCCGGCAACGTCGGGCAGTGCGGCGCGGTGTCTGAGCCAACGGTCGTGCCGGAGGTCGCCGCCGTGGCAGCCCGCCTGAGCAAGGTGAATTCGGCGCCCGTGTCGAGGTCGCGGTAACGGTGGCCGTTCGGGCCGATGTCGATGATGTCCGTGCAATAGCGTCCGCCCACCGGCAGCCAGAAGTTGCTGCTGGCGGCGGTGACCTCGTAACACAGGCGCTGCCCGTCCACGCGGACCACGGCCTCACCAAAAAATGGCCGCGGGTCGCCTGCGGCCAACCCGCAGGCGCGCAGGCGGCCATCGGGCAGGAATTCGTCCCAGGCCCAGCAGCTTTGACCGCCGTCGTCCGAGTTGCACCACAGGCCGTGCAGCGCGCGGTGCAATGCCTCGCCGCGCAACGGCATGGCATGGGGCGGTGCGGCGACCGCCACCGTGGGCGCCGTCTGGACCACCACCGCAACCCCCACCGCGACCCCCACCGCAGCCATCACCTTGGCAGTCACCGCGGCAACCACGCAGCGGGAGCACCATCCGCTCATCGGCCACCCGCGCTCATGCAGCGGACGGCCCACCGCAGGCCTTCAGCGACACCGAAAACGCCGAGCCGACCCCAGGCTCGCTGTGCACATGCAGCTTGCCGCCCATGCGCTCGACCAGGTCCTTGGCCAGCGCCAGGCCCATGCCGGCGCCCTGAATTGCGGAGTTCTCGGCGCCCAGCCGCTCGAAAGGCATGAACAAGCGCGCCATCTGCTGCGAGGTCATGCCGATCCCGTGGTCTTCCACCGTCAGCACGACGTGCTCGCCCAAATGCGAGGCAAACAAGGACACCGACGTGCCCGGCGCGCTGTACTTGATCGCGTTCGACAGCAGGTGCACGAACACCTGCACCAGCCCGTCCGGGTCGCCCATCACGCGCAGCGGCAGGCCCTGGGGCAGGAGCACGGCGGTGCTGACGCCCGCCTGCTGAGCGTCGCCGCGCTGGTCGGCCAGCGCCGCGTGCACGGCGACACCCAGATCGCACTCGACGCAACGAAGCGTCGCCACGTCATGCACGGCGCCAGACAGTTGCAGCAGCTTCTCGACCAGGCCGAGCATTTGGCGGCCGCTGTCGGCGATCTGGTCCACCCAGCGGCGCTGGCGCAAGTCCAGCGCAGGGTCCCGTTGCAACAGCTGGGCATAGCCGAGCACGCCGTTCATCGGCGTGCGAAGTTCATGGCTCGCACGGGACAGCAGCAAGGTTTTCTCGCGGTCGGTGGCCTCGGCGACATCGCGCTGCAGGCGGGCTTCGTTCAGCAGTTTGCGATCGGTGATTTCCTGGGCGGTGCCGTACAGCCGGACCACCACCCCGGCGGCGTCGCGCACCGCGGCCCCGCGCGCTTCCAGCCAACCGACCGACCCGTCGGGCCGCAGGTACTGCAGCTCCAGCTGATACGGCTCGGCGTGCGACTGGGCGCGCGCCACGGCCGCCTGCAGGGTCTGGAAACTGTCCGGCAGGTAATACCTGGCGCGGTCGGCGAACGGGGGCGGTACCGAGGCGGGCTCAAGGCCGAGGATCCGGTACATCTCGGCCGACCAGGTCGTGCGGTCGTTCAGGGCGTCCCACTCCCAGCTGCCGATGCGGCCCAGCTGCTGGGCGTCGCGCAGCGCGGTCTCAGCCTGCTTCATCGGCGTGGTCTCGACCGCCTGGACCATGAAGCCGCGCACCACCCCGTCGGCGACGTCCGGCAAGTAGGTGGCGTGAACATGGCAAGGCACCCCGTGCGCCCGCGGCGCCAGGCGTTCAAAGGTCTGCACCTCGCCGGCCAGGGCCGCGCGCACATGGGGTTCATTCAGCGCGAACAGGCTGGCGGGCCACACGTCCTGCATCGCCATGCCGACCAACTCGCCGCCGCCGCGGCCAAACCAGCGCTCGTACGCCCGGTTGGCAAACCGGCAGCGCAGGCCGGCATCCCAATAGGCCAGCAAGGCCGGCACGCTGTCCAAGATCAGCGCGGCGCAATCAAAAGCGTCGCCGGGGCTCGGCGCGCTCACACGGCCACCACGGTCGTCGTTGGCGGCCAGGTCGGGCGAGTCACGGTTCGACGGACGGCCAAGCGATTGGCTTTCGCTCATCGGTCCCCGCCGTGATCAACTGACGCGGCCAAACCACCACACCGACATCGCGGCCGCCATCGCCACGACCAGCGCGCCCAAGAGGGCAAAAAGCCCGCTGACCTCGGTCTCCTTCTTCTCGACCGCCATGCGGGTGCCCAGGCCCTGGTAGACCTTTTTCAGGTCGTCGGCGGTGCCGGCGTAGTAGTAGTCGGCCCGGGTGGTGTTGGCAATGGCCTTCAAGGTGTCTTCGTCCAGCTTGACGCGCATGCTCCAGCCCTCGAAACCGATGGTCTCGCCCTCCTTGGTGCCAATGCCCACGGTGTAGACCTTGATGCCGCGGTCGGCCGCCATCTTGGCCGCTTCGATCGGGTCGGGGCCGGTGGTGCGCTGGCCGTCGGTCAGCAGAATGATCGCGGCCGAACGGTAAGACCCCGGCTGCACCGGCGGCAGGTCCTGCTTTGGCTTGACGTCCTTGGGGTCGGGCGGCATGGCGCGCTGGCCAGTGATCTGGCTGAGGTCGATGCCGGCGTCAGGGAACAGCGTGGCCAGCGACAGCACGATGCCGCTGCCGATGGCCGTGCCGCGCTGCAATTGGAAGCGGTCGATGGCGGCGATGACGTCCTCGCGGCTGAGCGTGGGCGCTTGCACCACCGCCGCGGTGCCCGCAAAGCTGACCACGCTGAGCCGGACGTTGCGCGGCAACTGGGCCACAAAGGCCTTGGCCGCCTCCTGAGACGCCACCAGGCGATTGGGCTGCACGTCGGTGGCCCGCATGCTGCCGCTGACGTCCATTGCCAGCACGATGGTTTCCTGCTGCAGCGGCAGGCTGATGACGGCGGTGGGCCGGGCGCCGGCCACGATCAGCAGCGCCAAGGCCACCAACATCAGCGCCGGCGGCACGTGGCGCCGCCAGGCCAGGTTGCGGCCCATGGCCTCCTTGATCAGGCCCAGGCTGGCAAAGCGCACGGAGGCGCGCTTGCGGCGGCGCAGCAGCCAAACGTAGGCGCCCACCAGCAGTGGCAGGGCCAGCAGGCCCCACAACATCACGGGCCACAAGAAGCTGATGGGCAAGGCGTTGGACGGCATGGTCAATGGCGGGTCATGAGGCCGCGCGGCGCAGGTGCTGGGGCACGCCGCCGCCCGCGCTCAGGCGGGCCCGCTGGCGGCGCAGGTCGGCAAAACGAAGGATGGCGTCGAGCAAGTCGTCGTCGGTGGACAGCTCCAGGGTGTCAACCCCGGCGCGGGCGAGCGCCTCGCGCAGTTGCTGCTCGCGCCGTTCGGCCGCCGCGGTGTAGCGGGCGCGAAAGCCACGGTCGGCGGTGTCCACCACCAGTTGTTCACCGGTTTCCGCGTCGGTCAGGGTCACCAGGCCCAGGTCGGGCAAGGCCATTTCCAGCGGGTCGTACAGGCGCACGGCGGTCACTTCGTGGCGCAGGGCGAGGCGGCCCAGCGACTGCTCCCAGCCAGGTTCACTGATGAAGTCCGACACGACGAACAGGCTGCTGCGGCGCTGGATGGCCTGCTGCGCACCGCGCAGCAAGGTGTCGAGCCGGGTGACGGTGGCCGCCGGCGGCGCAGACGCCGCCCCACCCGCGCCCGGGCCGCGGGCCGGCGCGGGCTTGTCCATCAGCTGCAGCAACTGCAGCACCTGAAGTCGCCCACCGCGCGCGGGCAGCACGGCATGCACCTCGGTGCCGTACAACAGCGCGCCGACGCGGTTGCCGTGGCGGGTCAGCAAACGCGCCAGCACGCCCACGAACGCCCGGGCGACGCGCCGCTTGGTCTGCCGGTCCGACCCGAAATCCACGCTGCCGCTCAGGTCGACCAGGAACCACGCGCTGAGCTCGCGGTCCTCGGTGAACTGGCGCACGTGCGGCACTTGAAGGCGGGCGGTGACGTTCCAGTCGATGTGGCGCACGTCGTCGTGGTGCTGGTATTCGCGCAGGTCGGCCAGGTCCAGACCACCGCCGCGCCACAGTGTGCGGTGGCTGCCCTGCAGCTGGCCGTCCAGGCGGCGCAGCACCGTCCATTCGAGGCGCTTGAGCAGCGCCTCGCTGGTGCCGGCCTCGTCCGCCGTGCTGGCCGCGGTCGCCGTGGGGGGGGTGATGACGGCCATGGCGCGGGTTCAACCAGCCGACAGCGGCTTGTCGGGCACGGGGATCTTCTTGACGATGCGCTGGATCAGGGCGTCGGCGTCCAGGCCCTCGGCCAGCGCGTCGTAGCTGAGCACCAAGCGGTGGCGCAGCACGTCGGGGATCAGCACGCTCATGTCTTCGGGCAGCGCGTAGCTGCGCCCGCGCATGAAGGCCAAGGCGCGGGCGCCTTCGATCAGGCCGATGGTGGCGCGCGGGCTGGCGCCGTAGGTGATCAAGGGCGCGAGGTCGGGCAGGTCGTATTGGGTGGGACGGCGGGTGGCGCTGACCAGCTTCACGGCGTATTGCATCAGCGAGGGGTCGACGTAGACCTTGCGGCACTCCTGCTGCAGCTCGCTGAGCTGGCCCATGCTGGCCACGGCGGCCACCGCGGTGGCCGGGCCGGTCACGCGCTGGGCGATGACGAATTCCTCTTCTTCGCTCGGGTAATCGACCAGCACCTTCATCATGAAGCGGTCGACCTGCGCCTCGGGCAGCGGGTAGGTGCCTTCGGTCTCGATGGGGTTTTGGGTGGCCATCACGAGGAAGGGCGAGGGCACCGCGTGCGTGTCGCCGGCGATGGTGACCTGTCGTTCCTGCATCACCTCCAGCAGCGCGCTTTGCACCTTGGCCGGGGCGCGGTTGATTTCATCGGCCAGCAGCAGGTTGGCAAACACCGGGCCCAGCGAGGTCGCGAACTCGCCGGTCTTGGGGTGAAAGATGCGGGTGCCGATCAGGTCGGCCGGCACCAGGTCGGGTGTGAACTGGATGCGCTTGAAGCTGCCGCGCAGCGTCTGCGCCAGCGTCTTGATGGTGAGGGTCTTGGCCAGGCCGGGCACGCCCTCGACGAGCAGGTGGCCACCGGCCAGCATCGCGATCATCACGCGCTCAAGAAAGTGGTCCTGCCCGACGACCACGCGCTTGACTTCGTACAGGACCTCTTCCATCAGGGTCGTGGCGGCGGTGGGGCTGGCGTCGGGGGTGCTCATGCGGCGGGCCTTGGGGTCGTGCGGTGAGGGTCGTGCGGTGAGGGTCGTGCGGCGGGGAACAGCGGACTCAGAACGGCGGCATGCCGGCGCCGGTGGCGGCGTTCTCGATGGGCACCGCAAAGCCGATGCCGATGAAGGTGCGCTGCCGCGACGGGTTCAGGATGGCGGTGACGATGCCCACCACCGCGCCGTCGTTGGTGACCAAGGGCCCGCCGGAGTTGCCCGGGTTGGCTGCGGCGTCGAACTGGATCAGGTTGGTCAGCTTTTGCTGGCCGTCGGGCGACACGAACTCGCGCTTCAGGCCCGACACGACGCCCACCGACACCGACGGGCCGATGCCGAAGGGAAAGCCCACCGCCATGACCTCCTCGCCCGGTTGCAGGTCGGCGGTGGAGCGCATGGTGGCGGCCTCCAGGTCGTCGGGGATGGACCGGGCGCGCAGCACGGCCAGGTCGTTTTCGGGCTGCACATTGACCACGCGCGCGTCGCTGACCGAGCCGTCGGCGAAGGTCACCTTGATGCGCCGCGCGCCCTGCACCACGTGCAAGTTGGTCAGGATGGTGCCGTTGTTGACGATGACCACGCCCGTGCCCACGCCGCGCTCGACGCTGCGGCCGCCGGGCTTGTCGGCGCCTTTGTCGGCACCCGCGCCGGCACCAGCCTCCGCCTTGCCGCCGGCGCGCGGGGTGCCGCCGGCAGCGCCCGGGGACGGCTCAGCGTCGTCGCCCTCGTCGCCCTCGGTCATCAGGCCGACCACACGCACCACCGAGCCGCGGATGGCGTCGTATGCGCGCGCGGCCTGGGCGGGCAAAGGCTTGTCTTCCAGCGACTGGCGCACCAACGCGTCGATCTGCCGGGCCGACAAGGCCGGCGGCCCGCCCACCGGGGCGCGCGTGAACCACACCAGCAGCAACACCGCCAGCATCGCCGACGCCCACCACCAGCGTTCGTGGCGGCGAATCAGCCCGGTGATGCCACGGGCGCGGGCACCGCCCGGGGCTGGCGCGGTGGCTTCGAGCCCGTCGTGCCCGGGCCCGTGGTCGCGTGACGACCGGGCTCGGTCGACCACCCGGGCGGCCGCGCTGGGTGCAGATGCAGCTGGCCGACGACCCGCCGTGGCAGGCGGGCGACCGTCGGCGGGTTCGGGCGCGCCAGCCGAGGCCCCCGGCGCCACCGCGGCCGCGGCCTGAGGCGAACGGCTGTAGAGCGGGACCTTTTTCACAGCGTGTGGCCGGCGAGCGGCAGAGACTGGTGCATGGGTACTTCTCCCGCAGCGCAGGTGGGCATGCCGCCACGCCAACCCCACTGTGGATGGCACGGTAGCACGCCCGGGCGGGCGCGTCATCAGGTCGGCCTTTGCGGCGCCGGCGGGCCGCCGCGCAGTAGCGAAAGCGGGGCCCGCGCGACCGCTGGCGAAGGCATCATCGCGCCATGTGGACCGACACCCATTGCCACCTCGACGCCCCCGAATTCGACCCCGACCGCCCGGCCGTGGTGGAGCGCGCCCGCCGGGCTGGCGTCACGCAGATCGTGCTGCCGGCGGTCGAACGCCGCCATTTCGACACCGTGCGGGCGCTGGCCCATCAGGCGGGCCTGGCCTACGCGCTGGGCATCCACCCGCTGTATGTCGACCGCGCCGGCGCCGACGACCTGGCCTGGCTGGACGCCGAACTGGGTCGCCACCGCGCGGACCCGCGGCTGGTGGCGGTGGGCGAGATCGGCCTGGACCACTTTGTGCCCGGGTTGTCCCGCGAACGCCAGCAGCATTTCTACGCCGCCCAGGTGGCCCTGGCGCGGCGCCACGACCTGCCGGTGCTGCTGCACGTGCGGCGGTCGGCCGACGCCTTGCTGGCGCAGCTGCGGCGCACGCCGGTGCGCGGCGGCATCGCCCACGCGTTCAACGGCAGCCCGCAACAGGCGGCGGCCTTCGTCGGCCTGGGCTTCAAGCTGGGCTTTGGCGGCACGCTGACCTTCGACCGCGCGCTGCAGATCCGCCGGCTCGCACGCGATTTGCCGGACGAGGCGCTGGTGGTCGAAACCGACGCGCCCGACATCCCGCCGCACTGGCTTTACCAGACCGCCGCGCAGCGCGCCGCTGGCGCCGACCCGCGCGCCGCGCGCAACGAGCCCGCGCACCTGCCGCGCATCGCCGCCGAGCTGGCCGCGCTGCGCGGCACCACCCCGGCGGCCCTGGCCGCGCTGACACAAGGCAACGCCCGCAGCGCCCTGCCGGGCCTCGCCGCGCTGGCCGACCTGAGCGGGCCCATCGGCCCCCTGTCGCCCATCGACCGCGGCCACCAACCAGGCCCGGCGCGGTGAGCGCACCCCGCCTGTCCGGCCTGCCCCCGGTGCTGGGCCCGGCCACCCGGGTGGTCGTGCTGGGCAGCTTTCCCGGCGTGGCCTCGTTGCAGGCCGGCCAGTACTACGCCCACCCGCGCAACCAGTTCTGGGCCATCGCCGGGGCGCTGATCGGCGTCGACCTGCCGGCGATGCCCTATGAACCGCGCCTGCAGGCGCTCGTGGCCGGCGGCCTGGGGCTGTGGGACGTCTACGCCGCCTGCGAGCGCGAAGGCAGCCTGGACAGCGCGATCCGCGCGGGCGAGCTGAACGACCTCGCCAGCCTGCGGCAGCGCGCGCCCGGGCTGCGCGCCATCGCCCACAATGGTGGCGAATCGGCCCGCCACCGCCGCCACACCGAGGCGCTGGGGCTGCCCGTGCTTCGCCTGCCGTCGACCAGCCCGGCCCATGCCGCCCGGTCGCCACAGGCCAAGCTGGCCGCCTGGCGCGAGGCCTTGTCGCCCTGGCTGGCGACCGCCAACCCACCCTGACGCCATGAGCCCACCCACCCGCCGCCGTGCCCCCCAACTGGCGCCCGCCACCCTCAGCGAATACGACGGCGTGCGCTACCTGCACCTGGGCACCCCCTGGGTGCAAGGCGCGATGCGGCTGCGCAAGCCCCGCGCCATCGAGCTGGACTATGTGCAGCGCATGCTGGCCTCGCTGTTGATGCGGCCCGAGGCCGCCCTTGACACCCCTGACGCCTGGCACGGCGTGCGCACCGTGCAGTTCGGCCTGGGGGCGGCCACGCTGACCCGCTTTTGCCATGGCGAGCTCGGCGCCGACACCACTGCGGTGGAAATCAACCCGACCGTCATCGAAGCCTGCCGCCTGTGGTTCAAGCTGCCCGCCGACGACGCCCGCCTGAACGTCATCGAGACCGACGCCGCCGCCTACGCCGCCGACCCCCGACACGCGGGCAGCGCCGACCTGCTGTGGGTCGACCTCTACGACCACGAGGCCGCCAGCCCGGTGCTGGACAGCAGCGCCTTCTACGCCGACTGCGCGCGCCTGCTGGCGCCGGGCGGGGTGATGTCGGTCAACCTCTTCGGCCGCGACCTGAGCTTCGAGCGCAGCCTGCGCCGCATCGTGGGCGCCTTCGCCGGCCACCTGGTGATGAGCCTGCAGCCCACGCGCGAAGGCAACACCGTGGTGCTGGCCGCCAAGCTGCCCGCCTGGCCACCGCGCGAGGCGCTGAGCGAGCGCGCGGCCGTGGTGCAGCAACGCTTTGGCCTGCCCGCGCGCAAGTGGTTGCGGATGTGGCGCGCCCTGCCTGTCACCGTCACCGGCACCACCGACGATCCGCCCGCGCCGGACGGGGCCGATCTGCCCGATGATGGCGGCACCGCACGAGCCCGCCCGCGCCGATGAAGCCCACCGCCCCCACCGACGTCCCCGCCCCGGCCCCCACCCCGCAGGGCGCGGCGCCCAAGCCCGGCCTGGGCGACCATGTGTCCCCGGCCGCGCGCGCGGCGGCGGCACGTGGGCGCGACCACCAGGGCCGCCTCGACTGGCGCCTGCTGCTGAAATGGCTGCGCGCCGACGAGCTGATCAGCGCCGACGAGGCCATGGCCACTGCCAAGCGGTTCGCTGCCGGCGACAGCGCGCAGCACCCGCTGGTGCGCCTGGCCAACGCCGGCCTGACCCGCCACCAGCCGCCGGCCGCCGGCAAGCCGCTTGACATCGAGGCCCTGACCGAATGGCTGGCCCGGCGCAGCGGCCTGCCCTATCTGCGCATCGACCCGCTCAAGGTCGACGTCGGCCGCGTGGCCGAAGTGATGTCCATCAGCTACGCCGAACGGCGCCGCGCGCTGCCCATCCAGGTCGGCCTGCGCGACGTGACGGTGGCCACCTGCGAGCCCTACGACACCGACTGGGTCAGCGAGATCGAGGCCCACACCCACAAGGCGCTGCGCCTGGTGGTGGCCAGCCCGCAGGACCTGCAGAAGTACACCACCGAGTTCTACACGCTGTCGCGCTCGGTGCGCGCCGCCGCCAAAAGTGGCGAGAACACGGCCGCGGCCAGCTTCGAGCAGCTGGTGGAACTGGGCCGCACCACCAAGCAGCTCGACGCCGACGACCAGGGCGTGGTGCAGGTGGTGGACTGGCTGTGGCAGTACGCCTTCGACCAGCGCGCCAGCGACATCCACCTGGAGCCGCGGCGCGACATGAGCGCCATCCGCTTTCGCATCGACGGCGTGATGCACACGGTCTACCAGCTGCCGCCGGGCGTGATGAACGCGATGATCGCGCGCATCAAGCTGCTGGGGCGCATGGACGTGATCGAAAAGCGCCGCCCGCTGGACGGCCGCATCAAGACCCGCAACCCCAGCGGCGACGAAGTGGAAATGCGGCTGTCCACCCTGCCCACCGCCTTTGGCGAAAAGCTGGTGATGCGCATCTTCGACCCCGACACCACCGTCAAGCCCCTGGAAGCACTCGGCTTCGGCAGCCACGACGGCAAGCGCTGGGAAGGCCTGGTGTCGCAGCCGCACGGCATCATCCTGGTGACCGGGCCGACTGGTTCGGGCAAGACCACCACGCTGTACGCCACGCTGCGCCGCCTGGCCACCGACGAGGTCAACGTGTGCACCGTCGAAGACCCGATCGAGATGATCCAGCCGGCCTTCAACCAGACCCAGGTCAACCCGGCCATCGACCTCGGCTTTGCCGACGGCCTGCGCGCGCTGATGCGCCAGGACCCGGACATCATCATGGTCGGCGAGATCCGCGACCTGGCCACCGCCGAGATGGCGATCCAGGCCGCGCTGACCGGCCACCTGGTGTTCAGCACCCTGCACACCAACGACAGCGCACAGGCCATCACCCGCCTGCTCGACCTGGGCGTGCCGCCCTACATGATCAGCGCCACCGTGATCGGCGTGCTGGCGCAGCGCCTGGTGCGCACCCTGTGCCCGGCCTGCAAGCAGCCCGACGACGCCACCAGCCGCGACAGCCTCAACGCCGTCATCGCCCCATGGACCCTGAACGGCGGCGTGCGCCCCTACAAGCCGGTGGGCTGCCTGGAATGCCGCATGACCGGCTACCGCGGCCGGGCCGGCCTGTACGAGCTGCTGACCATCAACGACGCCGCCCGCGCCACCATCCACCCCGAACCCAACTTCTCCGCCCTGCGCAAGCAGGCCGTGGCCGACGGCATGCGCCCGCTGCGGCTGGCCGGGGTGATGAAGGTGGCCGAAGGGCTGACGACGGTGGACGAGGTGCTGCGCACCACGCCGGGGCTGGAGGCCTGAGGGGCGCGGGGCGATGGCCACGGTTTCAGGCGCCGCGTCCAAGGCGAGCACGCGCCGCGCCGACGGTTCGCCCGCAGCCAAAGGCCGTGCGCCGACAGGGCCAGGCGCAAGCTTTTACACTTCGTGATCGGGATTTCCCCTCGGGTCAGGCCGACCCGCCGGTCGCCACACGACCCGCCCACCCCAACCAGAAAGCGTTCCCATGAGCATCGATCGGCCCTTCATCGTGGGCATCGGTGGCACCACCCGACCCCTGTCGACGTCCGAGCGCGCCATGCGGGCCGCGCTGGACCACGCGCAATCGCTGGGCTGCGAGGTACAAGCCTTCGGCGCCGGCGACCTGCCGCTCGAGCCCTACGACCCGAGCCGTCCCGAGCGCAGCCCCCAGGCCATGGCCATGGTGGCCGCCGTGCGCCGCGCCCACGGGGTGATCCTCTCGACCCCTTCGTACCACGGCGGCATCTCTGGTCTGGTGAAGAACGCCATCGACTTCATCGAAGACCTGCGCGAGGACAGCCGCCCCTACCTGGACCAACGCGCGGTGGGCTGCATCGTGTGCGCCGACGGGCCCCAGGCGATGGGCACGACGCTGACCTCGCTGCGCTCGGTGGTGCACACCCTGCGCGGTTGGCCCACGCCCTATGGCGCGGCGCTGATGTCGTCCACGCGCCCGTTCGGCGGGCCGGGCGTGGACGCCGACCCCAGCGCGCTGCGCGCCTGCGACGCCGTGGGCCGCGAGGTCGCGGGGTTCGCGTGGATGGTGTTTCGCGCGGGCGCCATCGTCGGCACGCCCTGAAGGGGCCCCGGCCACGGCCGGCTTGGCGGATCTTGCGCCATTGGTAACGCGGGGCACAAGACGCCAATTTTTCGGGCGACGGCCGGTCGGGGTTCGGGTGAACTGGGTTTCACCCGCCACTCGACTTGAGCGCCATGAACCACCCCCTCGCCCTGGGCCTCGCCACGCTGGCGTGCCTGCACCCGCCGGCCCACGCCGACGACATGACTTACAAGCTGGGCGTGTCGCGCGTGCAGCCGAACTCCCGGGCCACGGACGTCGTGGGGTCGGGCGCCCCACCCGGGCTGAGCCTCAAGGTGCGCCCCTTCAACGTGCTGACGTTGAACATCGCGCGACGGCTCAACGACCGCTGGGCCGTCGAGGCCGCCCTGGGCGTGCCCCCCACCGCGGACGTGCAGGCCGTGGTGCGCAACCCGCAGCTCGGCCCGCCGACCCAGGCCTTGAATGGCCAGACCGCCGCCCGGCTCACCTTCATCGCGCCCACCGTCTACCTGAACCGCCACTTCGGCGCGCCCGACGCGCGCTGGCGTCCTTACGTCGGCCTGGGCCTGAACTACACCAAGTACAAGGTGAAGTCGACGCCCGTCAACGACGCGCTGAACCTGGGCGCCACGTTGGTGACGCAAAGCGATTCGGTGGCGCTGGCCGCGCAGGCCGGCGTCAACTACTGGGTGAATGACGCGCTGTTCATCTCGGCCAGCGTGTCCACCATGCGCCTGAAGACCCAGCTGACCAGCATCACCACCTACGACATCGCCTCGCTGACCACGCTGGGCCTCGCGCGCAGCGCCACCGTGCGGGCTCAGCCGGTGTTCATCAACGTGGCGGTGGGCAGCACCTTCTGAGCGGCGTCGCTGACCAGCCGACCTCCCTGCAGCCGCACCACCCGCTCGGCCATGCCGATGGTCTCGGGTCGGTGCGCCACGATCACGCGGGTCGGGTCCAGCTTCATCAGCGCGCCGTTGACGCGCTGTTCGTTCCAGATGTCGAGGTGGCTGGTGGCTTCGTCCAGCACCATCAGCCGCGGGCGGCGGTACAGGGCACGTGCCAGCAGCACCCGCTGCTTCTGGCCGCCGGACAAACCGCTGCCGATGTCGCCCACCAGCGAGTTGTAGCCCATCGGCATGTCGGCGATCTCGTCGTGGATGGCGGCGGCGCGGGCCGAGGCCTCGATGTCGTCCTGGTTGGGCGCGGGATCGAAGAAGCAGATGTTGTCGGCGATCGAGCCGGAGAACAGGTGGTCGTCCTGCATCACCGTGCCGGTGATCCGACGCAAGTTGGCAAGGCCCAGCTTGCGCAGCGGCACGCCGCCGATCAGCACCTCGCCCTCGGTGGGCTGGGCCAGACCGAGCATCAACTTGACCAGCGTGGTCTTGCCGCAGCCCGACGGTCCGGTGATGGCCACGCACTGGCCCGCGGGGATCGTCAGGTCGACCCGGTCGAGCACCAGCGGCTCGCCATCGGCGTAGCGGTAAGACACCCCACGCAGCTCGATGCTTGGCACGATGGTCGACGGGTCCGATTCCACCGCGGCCGTGTCCACCTCCGGCTCGGCCATCACGATGTCGGCCACGCGCTCGCCATGCAGGCCCAGCATGCGGAACTCGAAGACCTTGTCGATCAGCGAGGCCACGCGGTCGCTGAACTGGTCCTTGAAGCCGATGAACGCGAACAGCATGCCGGCCGTGAAGCGGGCGTCGAGCACCGCCAGCGCGGCCAGCCAGATCACCAGTACGCGCTCGACGCCAAACAGCAGGGCGTGCGCCGTCTGGTGCGACATCGACCAGCGGGCGATGCGCAGCTCGGCGTTGAACTGGTCGGCCAGCACGTTCATCCAGCCGATGCGGCGCTCGTCGCCGCGGCCAAACAGGCGCACGCTCTGGATGCCGCGCACCGATTCCAGAAAATGGGTCTGCTGCTTGGCCACGTGGATGATCTGCTCGGCCGTGGCGTGCCGCAGCGCGCGGTAGATGACCAGGCGCAGTCCGGAGTACAGAACAACCGTGGCCAGGACCACCATGGTCAGCTGCACGCTGTACACCAGCATCACCACCAGCGTGCCGAGCACCAGCACGCCGTCGATAACGCCTTCGACAAATTGCGAGGTCAGGGTGTGCTGGATGGTCTGGATCGACCCGAAACGCGACACGATGTCGCCCAGGTGCCGCTTCTCGAAATAGGGCAGGGGCAGGCGGATGAGGTGACCGAAGGCGTTGCCCAGCCACTGGAAGTTCAGGTTCACCGACAGCACCGCGGCCACCCAGGAGCGCGCCAGCCCGATCAAGGACTGCACCACCACCAAGCCGAGGAAGCCCACACCCAGCACCGTCAGCAGGTCGCGGTCCGCCGCCAGCAAAGCGTCGTCGATCACCCACTGCATGTAGAACGGCAGCATCAAGGCGCACACCTGCAGCGCGAGTGCCAGCACGAACAACTGGCCCAAGCTGCGCTTGAGGCCGACCACGCGGCCCATCAGCTGCAGCAGCTTGAATTCGCGGGCCTCGGTGATGCGGGCGAAGCTGGCGCCGGGCGACAACTCCAGCGCCACGCCGGTGAAGTGCAAGGAGAAATCGGCCAGCGACAGGTGGCGCTCGCCCACCGCCGGGTCGTGGACCACGGCGCCGCCACGCGTGAGCTCGCGCAGCACCACGAAGTGGTTCATGTCCCAGTGCACGATGCACGGCAGCTTCAGCTCGCCCAGGTGCTCCAAGCCCAGCTTGACCGGCCGCGTGCTCAGGCCCAGCGCCTCGCCCATGCCGATCAGGCCCTTCAGCGTCGCCCCCTTCAAGGACACGGCGAATCGCCGCCGCATGCCGGCCATGTCGATGCGGTGGCCCCAGAACGCGCCGACCATGGCCAGGCAGGCCAGGCCGCATTCGGCGGCCTCGGTCTGCAGCAGCACCGGCAGCCGGCGGTCGGGCCAGAAGTGGGTGTCGGGCGCGCTGGTCACAGGCGGCCCGTGACCGAGGTGACGGGGTCGAGCAGCCACTCGTACAGCGGGCGTTTGTCCAGCAGGATGCTGGCTTCGACCAACATGCCGGATTTCAGGTCGTGGCGCTGCCCGCGGGCGAGGATGGCCTGCTGGTCCAGGCTGACGCGCAGCCGGTACAGCGGCTCGGCCGCGTTGACGGCCTGCAGCGCGGCGCCGGGCAGGGGCAGCTCGTCGGCGCGCATGGCGGAGATCGACACGTTCTGCAGCCGGCCGCCGTGCTGGCCGAACTTCTGGTACGGGTAGGCCGGGTAGCGGATCAACACCGGCATGTCCTTCTGCAAAAAGCCGGCGGCCCGCGACGGCGCGTACAGCTCGGCCTGCAGCCGGGCGCCGCGCGGCAGCAAGGTGGCCATGGCGGCACCCACCGGCACCGACTGGCCCGGGTCCACGGTGATGCCGGTGACCACGCCGTCCTGCTGGGCCCGCACCACCAACCGGCGGCGCGCCTCGCTGTCGCTCAGGTCCTGATCCACCGCGGCGATGCTGCGCGAGGCCGCAGCCTGGTCGCGCAGCGCCTGCACCTTGCGCTCGTTCAATTCGGCCTGCGCGGCGTCCAGCTCGCGGGCGGCGGCCGCCTTCAGGCGGACCATCTCGGCGAGCT
Organism: Hydrogenophaga intermedia; assembly: GCA_943370175.1. Taxonomy (GTDB): domain Bacteria; phylum Pseudomonadota; class Gammaproteobacteria; order Burkholderiales; family Burkholderiaceae_C; genus Ideonella_A; species Ideonella_A intermedia_A. The sequence goes on from CALRPU020000039.1 coordinate 34,376, forward strand.
TTTGCTGCTGGTCGATCAGGTCGCCCTGGCGGTCCTGCACCTGGGCAGCGGCCACAAAATTTTCGCGCTGCAACTGCGTGTAGCGCGCCAGCGACTCGGCGGCGAGCTTCACGCGCCGCCGCTGCAAGGCCATCTGGGCGTCGACCCGGGTCAGCTCCTGGGCCAGCTCGGTGGTGCGGCGGGTGGTGGCGGCCAGCCGGTCGGCCGACTGCTGGCGCACCTGCTCGCGCTCGTCGAGCAGGCTGCTGCGGCGCGATTCGAGCTCGGTGGAGGCGGACTGGTCGGCATCGCCGCGGGTGGCCGACACGCGCTCGTTGGCGAGCACGAACAAGGCGTCGCCGGCCTTGACGGCCTGGCCTTCGTTGACGCGCCGCTCCACCACCGTGCCGGCCTGCAAGGCCACCACACGCACCAGACCGAACTCGGGCAGCAGCACGCCGGCGACCTGCACCTTGCGCTGGTAACTGAAGCACAGCACGAAGGCCAGGATGCCCAGCACGACGGCGCCCGCCAGGCCGGTCAGCACCGCAAAGGAATGCGGCCGGGCCAGCAGGATCGTGCCGTGGGTCTTCACCGTGGCGTGGCCGACGGCCTCGCTGCGGAACAAGGCCGTCGGCCGGGAAACGACGGGCTGAGCGGTCGGCTCGTGCATGGTGGCGCGCGGGGTTCCGGGCGAGGCGGCGCACCGGGACGGCGCGCGCCTCGCCCATCGATCACTTGCCGAAGATGATGCGCACGTTGCCGATGAAATCCAGACCGGCCTTCAGCAGGTTCACGTACTTGGGCAGCGAGCTCACGATGCTCACGGCGGTGTTGTAGAGCTTGCCGAAGTCGAGGGTCAGTCCACCGTGGACGAGGGCGATTTCTTGAGCGGTCATGTCTTTCATGGGGCTTCCTTGGGTTGCGGTCGGGAGTAACCGGAAGCCATGGTCCGCGGCGCACCACCCCCCTGTCAACGGCGTGCGGCCGCCAAACGCGGGGTCAATGGGCCGCCCGAAACACTCTCAGCAAGAAACACCAGCCGGCCCTGCTCAGGGCGCGCGCTCCGCCACGAAAAACCACCCGTGAACCGGCTCATTCAGCTCCAGACGGATGACCACCGGGCTCAGGCTGAGCAGGGCAAAGCCGGCCGCCGCCAATTGATCGCGCAGGCCGCGGCTGGAATGGGCGTACCGGCCGGACAAGGCCAGCGTGAACTCACCCGTCTCGTCGGCCAATTGCTCGACGCCCCCGATCAACACCCCGTTGCCGCGCAAGGCCCGGTGGCAGGCCGCGAACACCGGCTGCAGCGCGCCGAAGTAGATCAGCACGTCCAGGCAGACCACCAGGTCGCAGCTGGCGGGCCGCTGGTGCAGGAAGGCGGTGAGCTCGGCGCAGTGCAAGGCGTCGTAGCCACCGCGCGCACGGGCATGGCGCAGCATGCCGGCAGACAGGTCAACGCCTTCCAACCGCGCTGCCAGCGGGCGCAGCACCGGCATGCACAGGCCGGTGCCGCAGCCCGCGTCGATCACCACGGCGTCCGCGGGCAGGCCACGCGGCAACGCCGCCAGCGCGGCGGCAACCTGCCGAGGACCGTCGTAGCCAAGCTTGTCCAGGTGCTGGTCGAAGGCGTCCGCGATGCGGTCGAAGTGCTGGGACACGTAGTCGTCCGGCGCGCGCGACGGGGTCGGCAGGCCGCCGAGTGCAGCCAGGTAGTGGCGCGCCTCGGCGTTGTCGGGCGCCTCGGTCGCCCACTCGCGCAGGTTCTCGACGGCGCGAGCGTGCTCGCCTTGGCGCAACAGCACGCGCGTGATCATCATCCGCGTCTGCACGGCGTTGCGGTCCAGGCCGTGGGACTGCAGGCTGTGGGCCACGCACTCGGGCAGCCGGTCGGTCTGAAAGTACAGCGCAGCGAGGTTGCAGTGCAGGTAGGCCACGTCGGGCCGCTGAGCCAGCGCACGCTTGAACACCTGCTCCGCCTGCTCCCATTCGCGCCGCCGCAGGTGGAGGATGCCCAGGTTGTTCTGCGCCAGGACCGACGTGTCGTCGAGCAGCGCCGCATTGCCCAATGCCTTGACCGCGTCGTCGAGCAGGCCGCATTCGATCAGCACGTTGGCGAGGTTGATCCAGGGCGCCACGGCCTCGGGCTCGCGCTCGATCGCCAGTTGCAGCAAGGCCAGCGCCTCTTGCTGGCGGCCCTGCTGGTGGCGCAGAACCCCCAGGTAGTGCAGTGCATTCGGCTCGCCCGGGCACTGCGCCAGCACCTGACGGTAAACCTGCTCGGCGTCGTCCAGGCGGTCGTTGCGCTGCAGATGCTGGGCCAGTTGAAGCGCATGCGCCAGGGTCATCGGCTGAGCGTCGTCGGTCGGCACCATCGCTTGCCTCACGACTCCTTGCGGGCGCTGAACACCAGGCCGCGCACCGGCATCAAGAGCTCGTGCCGCAGCACCTGGGCTTCCAGGCGAATGAGCGACAGGCCGTGAGCGCGCAGAACCTCGCACACATGGGACGAGGCATGGCTGTAGCGGCCGTGGACCTGCAGCATGACGGGCTGCTCGCCTTCTTCCAGACACTCAAGGCTGGCCACCAGGAGGCCACCGGGACGCAAGCTGCGGTGAACCGCGGCCATGACGGGCGAAAGGTGACCGAAGTAGATGAGGACGTCGGCACTCACCACGGCATCGAAATGCTCGGGGTGGTCCTGCAGGAAGGCCGTCAGCTCGGCCTGGTGCAGCGCGGCATAGTCGCCCCGCGTCTGCGCACGGCGCAGCATGCCAGCCGACAGGTCGACGCCTTCCAGTCGGCCTGCCAGCGGCTTGAGCAGCGGCCCGCACAAGCCAGTGCCGCAACCCGCATCGAGCACGGTGGGTTGCGGCCGCAGGCGCGGCGCGAGGCGCTCGAACTCGGCGCAGACGATCTGCGGGCCCTGGTAGCCGAGCTTCTCCAATTGGACGTCGAAGGACTCGGCAAAGCGGTCGAACACCGTTTGCACGTAGTTGTCGGACGCGCGTTCGGGCACCGCGGTCACGCCCAGGGCCGCGAGGTAATGGGTCGGCTCGGGGCTGTCCGGCTCGCGCTGGGCCCAACGGTGCAGCACCTCCGCCGCGTCATCGGGGCGGCCCATCATCACCAGGGAGCGGCTCAGCAGCTTGTACGCCTGGGCATTTTGCGCATGCAAGCCAATGGCATGCATGTTGTGGCGGGCGCAGGCTTCATAGCGCTTGGTGCGAAAGTAGACCCGCGCCAGGTTGTAGTGCACATAGCTCAGCTGGGGCCCGAGCGCGACCGCGCGCAGCAGCGCGGCCTCGGCCTGCTCGAACTCGTCGCGCCGGGTGTGCAGGATGCCCAGGTTGTTGTGCGCCATCACCGACGACGGGTCCAGCGTGATCGCGTTGCGCAGCGCCTGCACCGCGTCGTCGTGCAGCCCGTGCTCGATCAGCACGTTGGCGAGGTTGACCCAGATGCCGACCGACTCGGGCTGCTGACGCAAGGCCAGCTCCAGCAGGGCCAGGGCCTCGTCCTGGCGGCCCTGCTGATGACGAAGCACCCCGAAGAAGTGCAGCACGTTGGCGTCGTCGGGCAGCCGTTCCAGCAACTGCAAGTACAGGGACTCCGCCTCGGCAAAACGCTCCTCGCGTTGCAGCTGCTGGGCGAGGCCCAGCGCTTCGTGCAGGCTGACCTCGCGCGGTGGCGCCTCGGCATCGGGCGGGGCCGTGGCGGCGTCGCTCTTGCGGTCGCTCGTGCGGTCGCTGATGGGGTCGCAGGGATCGGGGATGGGCATGGTGCAGCGCTCCGTTCAGCGTCCCGTGGTTGTAACTCAGGCTTTCCGGCGCCACCAGTCGTCAGCAGCCAGGGACTGCTGCAGCCAAGCGATCAAAACCTGAACTTTTCCCGGAAGCAGCCGCGGCGATGGAAACACCGCGTGCATGTCCTGCGCCGGAATGGCGAGTTCGGGCAGCACCGTGACCAGCGCGCCCTCATCCAACGAGTCGCGCGCCACATAGCCCGGCAGCACGGCCAGGCCCATGCCAGCGCGGCAGGCGGCCAGCACCGCCGACAGGTTGTTCGAGCGCAGCGGCCCCGTCACCGGCACCGCCATCGTGGTGCCGTCGGGACCCGTGAACACCCAACGGTCGTCGCCCTGCACGCTGCTGTAAACCAGGCACGGGTGCTGCGCCAGGGCCGGCGCGCCCGTCGGCATGCCCTGCGCCGCCAGGTAGGCCGGCGCCGCCACCATCACCCAGGGATTGCGGCCCAGGTAACGCGCACCGAGGTTGGAGTCGGCCAGGCGCCCCATGCGGATGGCCACGTCGATGCCTTGCTCGACCAGGTTGACGTAGCGGTCGTCAAAGCTCAGGTCGACGCTCAGGCCCGGGTGCTCGCGCATGAAGCGCAGCACCAGCGGCACCAGCACCCGGCGCCCGAAGGCCACCGAGCAGCCGATGCGCAACTGCCCGCCCATGCGGCCATGCATCAGCGAGGCCAGGCTGTCCGCCTCCTCGACCTCGGCGACGATGCGCTTGCATTTGTCGTAGTAGGCGCCGCCCACCTCGGTGGGTGTCACCCCGCGCGTGCTGCGGTGGAACAACCGCGCGCCCAACCGCGACTCCAGCGCGGCCACGTGCTTGGTGGCCGTGGGCTGGGTGATGCCCAGGTCGGCGCTCGCCTTGCTGAAGGAGCCAGTTTCGACCACGCGGATGAACAGGCGCAGCCCCGTGAAGGTGTCCATCGGCGTCGGCGGGTGACAGGGGCCTCCACCGTAGCGCCGCCCCGGTCGGGGGTCAACCGGGCGCACCCTGGTTAACCCGCGGCATTCGCTGCAGGAATAGCAGATATCCGCCCACTGGGCTTCTCGCCCACCGGCCCCGCCGCGACCATCCGCCCCAGTGGATTCAACCCAACGGGAGACGAGAACATGGCCAAGATGAAAGCCGCGATGGCGGCGGTGCTGGTGATGGAGAAGGAAGGCGTCAGCCAGGCCTTCGGCGTGCCGGGCGCGGCCATCAACCCGCTGTACGCGGCACTGCGCGAGCGCGGCTCGATCGCCCATGTGCTGGCGCGCCATGTCGAGGGCGCCTCGCACATGGCGGAGGGCTACACCCGGGCGCGCGCAGGCAACATTGGCGTGTGCATCGGCACCAGCGGGCCGGCCGGCACCGACATGATCACCGGCCTGTACTCGGCCAGCGCCGACAGCATTCCCATCCTGTGCATCACCGGCCAGGCGCCGCGGGCGCGGCTGCACAAGGAAGACTTTCAGGCGGTGGACATCGAGAGCATCGCCAAGCCCGTCACCAAATGGAGCGTGACCGTGCGCGAGCCGGCCCAGGTGCCGCGCGCCTTTCAACAAGCCTTCCACCTGATGCGCAGTGGCCGCCCGGGCCCGGTGCTGATCGACCTGCCGTTCGACGTGCAGATGGCCGAGATCGAGTTCGACATCGACACCTACGAGCCGCTGCCGGTCTACCAACCCGCGGCCAGCCGCAAGCAGATCGAGAAGGCGCTGGACATGCTGCAGGCCGCCGAGAAGCCGTTGATCGTGGCCGGCGGCGGCGTCATCAACGCGGACGCGGCCGAGCTGCTGGTCGAGTTCGCCGAGCTGACCGGCGTGCCGGTGATCCCCACGCTGATGGGCTGGGGCAGCATCCCCGACGACCACCCGCTGATGGCCGGCATGGTGGGCCTGCAGACCAGCCACCGCTACGGCAACGCCACCCTGCTGGCCAGCGACTTCGTGCTGGGCATCGGCAACCGCTGGGCCAACCGCCACACCGGCAGCACCGACGTGTATTGCAAGGGCCGCACCTT